>NZ_CP044012.1:182500-782500 GCF_016864555.1 Sinorhizobium sp. BG8
GGGGCTTATAGGGGAACCTTAGATCCGACGTCAATAGGAATTTTTATCGACGGAAAGAAATTCACACGTGATCGATAAGCAGCCGAATGGAAGAGCGATTTTGAATGGCCCGCATTCTCGTGGAAGCGGTGCAACACAAATTACAGGCAAGCTAGCTTACCAACCCCCACGACGAATGCTGTCGCGGGCTCGTGCGGTTTGATGCCAACTTCATCAATGCCTCATGTCGGCTTGCTAGATATTGCCTCCACCGTCAAACGCGACAGGAATGTTGGTCCGACACGAACCGCGGATCATTAGACGCCCCTGCAAGACCAGCCTCCGCGGCGTTTCCGGGCTTTTCCCCGCCAGTCTTTCGAGAAGCAGGTGTGCCGCCTGCTCCCCAATCGCCTGGACCGGCTGCGCGATGGTCGTCAGGTGCGGCTCGAACACGTCCGCCCAGGGGAAATCGTCGAAACTGGCAACAGAGACGTCATCAGGACAAGTAAGGCCGAGATCCCGAATGGCCTTCATGACTCCTATCACCATCAGATTGTTTGCCGAGAATATCGCCGTTGGGCGGTCCGCGCTCGAGAGCAACTGCATCGCGGCTGTGTACGCATTCATCTCGCGAAAATTGCCAAGCCGCACCAGGTTGTCATCGAAGGGCAGCCCGGCAGCAGCCAATGCCGCACGATAGCCTGCCAGACGGTCGCGGCCCGTCGACGTTTCCAGAGACCCAGAAATGTAGCCGATGCGCCGATGGCCGAGGCCCAAAATGTACGAGGCCGCGTCCTGCACGGCTCGATGGTTGTCGAGAACCACAGCATCGGTGTCGATACCCTCACACAGGCGATCGATAAGGACAATTGGAAGCTTGGCTGCGGCGAGAATCCGTTTCAGATGTGCGTCGTCACCTGCGGGAGCAATGATCAAACCGTCGACCATGCGGTCGATCAGGAGTTCGATCTGCTCATCCTGCATGCCGACATCCTCGTCGTTGCAGCAGAGCATGACTGCATAGCCTGCGTGATGCAGAACGTCCTGGATGACAGAAACCACGTCGGTGAAGAAAGGGTTTGTGATGTCGGCGACCATGAGCCCGACCGTGCGCGTTGTTCCCAATTTCAGGCTGCGCGCGATGGCATTGCGCTTGTAGCCGATGCGGTGAATGGCCTCCTGGATCCTTGAGCGCAGTTCCGGGCTTACCGGCGCGGAACCATTGAGGACCGCAGAAACCGTCGCCACCGATACCTCGGCGGATTTCGCCACATCAAGCATCGTGGGTGCGGTTGATTTGCGGATCCTACGTTGCATGGCCAATCAAAACGTTTCGATCTAAAGCCTGTCAGAACCATATTTTAGCGGCGAACCTTTCGCAACACCGGCGGAGAAGCCTGAATCTGCTTGCTTGACACCATTTAAACGTTTCGAATAACCTCACAGGAATTGGAGAATTCAAGCGTTGGATGTTGGCTGTAGGGAGGCCGCCATATCATGCGCAATGATGTTCCGATGCCCCCTGCAAACATTGCTCGATCGGAAGATCTGCTTCTGACGGCTGACGGCGTCTCGAAGTCGTTTGGCGGTGTCGCGGCGTTGTGTGCGGTCCACTTCGACCTCATGGCCGGCGAGATTCACTCGCTGATGGGTGAGAATGGTGCAGGCAAGTCTACGCTGATGAAGATCCTGTCCGGCGTGTATACCAGCTACCAAGGTACGATCTGCGTCGATGGATCTCCCGTCCGTTTTGGCAGCGTCCGTGACGCGGAAGCCGCCGGCATCGCCATAATCCACCAGGAACTGAACCTCGTCCCCGAACTCAGTGTTGCAGACAACATCTTTCTCGGCCGCGAACGCTTGATTGCCGGCCTGTTCGTGGATCGCAAGGCAAGTCTCAATTCTTCCCGCGCGCTGCTGGAACGGCTTGGGATTCACCTTGATCCGGAGGCGCGCGTCGGAACCTTGCGTGTGGGCGAACAGCAGTTGGTGGAGATTGCCAAGGCGCTATCGTTGAACGCACGCATCCTCATCATGGACGAGCCGACCTCGGCGCTTTCGCCCGGTGAGTGCCGGCGTCTCTTCAAGATCATGCACCAGCTTTCGAAGAGTGGGGTCGGGATTGTCTACATCTCGCACAGGATCGACGAGGTCATGCAACTGAGCGATCGCGTCACCGTCTTCCGCGACGGCCGGCATGTCTGGACACGTGCGCGCGTTGACTTGAATGAAGATATGGTGATCGCGGCTATGGTCGGCCGCAGTCTCCTCGATGGCGAGCGATCACCGGTGACGTCATCCGGCCCAAGCGTGTTGTCAATTCGCAACCTTTCACTTTCGGTTGCCGGGCGGCGGGGTAGGCACGAGGTGTTGCGCGGTGTCAGCTTCGATCTCCATGCAGGCGAAATTCTCGGAATCGGCGGACTGCTCGGCGCGGGGCGTAGCGAGATTCTGACAACCATCTTCGGGTCAAGCAGGGGGCGTGCTGGTGGTGAAATCCGCCTGGACGGCGTTCCCGTCCATGTTCGTTCGCCACTCGATGCACGTCGTCTAGGCATTGCATTGGTCACCGAAGACCGCAAGACGCAGGGATTGCACCTGAATGACACGATTGCGGACAACATCGCATTGCCGCTCGTGGGACGGCTTGCGCGTTTCGCGCTGCGGTCCGCCAAGCGCGAAGCAGCAATTGCTGAACATATGGTCGATGTCCTCACCGTGCACTGCGAGGGGGTGGACCAGACGGCGAACACTCTGTCAGGCGGAAACCAGCAGAAAGTCGTAATTGGCAAGTGGTTAGCCACCCGCCCCCGCGTCCTGCTTTTGGACGAGCCGACACGCGGCATCGATGTCGGGGCCAAGCGGGAGATCTACGAGCTGATTTTCAAGCTGGCAGAGGAGGGACTGGCCATTGTCGTGGTGAGCTCAGAATTGCCCGAACTGCTTCATCTTTCCGACCGCGTGCTTGTGATGGCCGAGGGGCGGCAGACCGGCATCCTTTCCCGTGCTGAAGCAAGCGAGGAACGCATCATGCAACTCGCTGCGCCTCGCGGCGCCGGAAGGGCAGTGGCATGAATCTGGTCAGATTGCTCTCCCGGACGAAATTGTACTGGGGGCTAATTGCCATCTTCCTGATCGGCGTACTCTCATCGCCGATGACCTCCTCCGGAAAGAACATCTTTCTCTCGTCCGGCAATCTCCTGGACGTACTCCGGCAGGTGTCCACGACCGGGTTGATCGCAACGGGCATGACCGCCGTAATCCTGACTGCCGGGATCGATCTCTCTGTCGGCTCCCTCATGGCGATCTGTAGCGTCGTCTGTGCGATGCTCCTGACGGTGCCAGGCGAGACGCCAGCCGTTTTTCTTGGGCTTCCCTCGGTCAGCGCTGCGTCCCTGCTCGCCGGAGCGGTGATCGTCCGCTTTGCTTTTCTGAACATCGAGAAAGTACGAGCCGGCAAGGATAGTACCCGTGACATTCACCTCGACAGGATGCGTGGTCTCGTGCTCCCTGCGGTCGCCGGGCTCCTGCTTTGCGCATTGGTGCTGAGCTTCTTGCTGCCCCAGGTCCAGACGAAATTCGGCGTCCTGGGTGTCCTTTTGGTCGCCCCCGCAGTCGGCCTCGTCTTTGGCGCAATCAACGGCATGATAATCGTGTTCGGACGATTGCAGCCCTTTATCGTCACGCTGGCGATGATGGTCACGGCGCTCGGCATTGCGCGGCTGACGGCGGGACAAAACAACGCCGTGCTACCCGTCTATACCGGCTCCAATGCGACGGCGGATTTCGATATCCTGCGCCAGCTTGTCTTTGGCATTGTTCCGATGCCCGGCATATTCTTCATCGTCGCGATTATCCTCTACGGTGCAGTGCTCCGATTCACGCCGTTTGGGCGTTACGTTTATGCAATCGGTGGAAATGAAGAGGCTGCGAGGCTCTCCGGTATCAACGCCGGCCGTGTGAAGATCGTTACCTATGCAGTATCCGGCCTGCTTGCTGGGCTCGCCGCCGTTCTCTACGTGGCCCAGTATCGCCAGGGAAAGCCCGATGCGGGCGCGGGGCTGGAGCTTGACGCCATCGCTGCGGTAGTCATCGGCGGTACTAGCCTGATGGGTGGCAGGGGCGGTCTCGCGGGCACCTTCTGTGGTGTTCTCATCTTCGGTCTGCTGTCCAACATTCTCCAACTCCACAATATCAACTCCAATCTGCAGTTGGTCCTCAAGGGGCTCATCATCATCGGGACCGTGCTCGTGCAGGAGCGCAGCACCGGAGATCTTTTCAGCCGTCTGTGGCATTCGCGCCATCAGCCGGAAGCGCAGAGATCGGCCGCGGAGGAGCGGTCGTCGCCAGAGACAGTGTCTCTAACAATGGGAGGAAAGAAGGAATGAAACGTCGTGAGCTTATGTTGGCGGCCTTCGCAGCCGTCCTCACCGCAACCACCGTCTTGATGCCTGCAAAAGACGCCGCGGCCCAAGACAAGAAATGGAGAATTGGGTTCAGCCAAGCAACGACGATCGAGCCTTGGCGCGCCCAGTTCAACAAGGACATTATAGCCGAGGCGGCCAAGCACCCCGATGTCGAGCTGATCATCACCGACGGTGAAGACAAAACGGAAAAGCAGGTAGCTGACGTCGAGAACCTCATCCGGCAGGAAGTTAATGCGCTCCTGATCTCGCCGAAGGAATCCGCCGGCCTGACCGGAGTAGTACAGCAGGCAATCGATGCCAAGATTCCGGTTTTCGTTCTCGACCGAAACGTAGAGACCGACCAGTACACGCAGTTTGTCGGTGGTGATAACAAGCTGATCGGCCGCGCGGCGGGTGAATACGCAGTCGAAGTCCTTGGCGGAAAAGGCAAGGCCCAAGGGAACGTGGTCGAGATATGGGGCGGCATGGGCACGCAGCCCGCGCACGACCGCCATGACGGTTTCCACGAATTCACGGACAAGGAGCCAGGCATCAAAAATCTGCTCGACCAGCAATCCGGGGACTGGAAGCAGGATCAAGCCTACAACATCATGGCAACAGCTCTCCGTAACAACGAAAAGATCGACCTCGTTTATGGTCACAATGATCCGATGGCGTACGGTGCCTATCTTGCAGCCAAGGATGCCGGTCGTGAGAAAGAAATCAAATTCATCGGCATTGACGCTCTACCCGCTGAAGGTGTGACCTGGGTCAATAACGGCGAACTAACAGCCACATTCCTCTATGCAACGCCAGGGGCAGAGGGTCTCCGCCAGGCGATCAAATTCCTGAATGGCGAAAAAGTGGAAAAAACCATCACTCTCGACACACTGATGGTTACCAAGGAAAACGCAGCGCAGATTATGAAGGACAACGGACTCTGACTACGACCAGCAGCGTCCCAGGGAAGCTGGGGCGCTGCCTGAAGAACTCGCCAGCCGGATCTCAAATTACACGCAGCTGTGCAACGACACGATCGGCCATGGCAACACATCTTTCTCCATCGAAGGGGAATAACGACACGAATGAACCGGCCAATTGCTTCTCGATCGCCAGCCGCAGCATTTTGCGGGCGCGGTGCAGCCGGGTCTTCGCGGTTTCTGGTTTGATGCCGAGATGAGACGCAGCCTCTTCCGTACTCATGCCTTCGACGTCGCGTAGAATGAAGATCAGGCGAAATTGAGCGGGCAGCCGATCAACAGCCTTTTCGAGCAATTGACGTGTCTCACTGCGCGAGAACTCGGTCTCCGGATCGGCAACGGTAAGCGAGTTCGGAAATTGCAACACCTCGCCACACCCTGGTCTGGCCGTCATATCGATTTCCTCCAGACCAACACTGGGGCGGCAGCGGCGCACGCGTCCTAGCGCTTCGTTGAGGGCGATACGGGTGAGCCAGGTCGAAAGCTGGGCCTCGCCCCGAAATGTCTCGAGATGAGTAAAGGCGTGAACATAGGTCGCCTGGACAACGTCCTCCGCTTCAGCATCGTTACGCAAGATGGCTCGTGCCGACCGGAAGAGACGACGATTGTACCGCTGCACCAGAGTGCGTATCGCTCTCTCGTCACCCATCCTGGCGTGATCTACGAGATCGGCGTCGGAGAGCGTCGCCATGTCCGGGATAACTTGCGACACCAAGAGAGAAATGCCAGCCATGATTGCTCCAGCCTAGCTCTGTACTTTCATCAGCCTTGCTACGGGTGAACGTCGAGCCTTCCCACCATCATAGGGTGAAAGCTGCAATAGAACTCCGCTTCTCCCGCCTGCTTGACCGTCATGCTCCGCTCCGATTTAGGCGGCAGATCGATATCAAAACTCTTGTCGCGCGCAGTCGCGGTATGGCGGAATATATCATCATTGCGCCACGTGATCACATCGCCCACCCGCAATGCCGGCACAGTACCGAACTGCATCCTGGCGATGATGATTACATGCTCGGCGGCCATCGCGCTGACGGAATTTCCAATCGCAAGCCAGCAGACGGCCAGTGTCACTGGATTGCGAGTGAACCAGCGCACGGCAAGTCTACTTGCCCATTGATGCGAGATGCTCAGCATGCATCTGGTGCTCCTCGAAGAGCTTGAGACCCGTCTGCAGCAGGGACTTCAGTTCGTCATTTTGAGCAGACGGAATCAGCAGCGTTTCGAGCGCGCCGTTGACTTGCCTGTGATAGACCACTTCATTGTCGACATACGCCTTGTCGAAGGCTGCGTCATGAAGCTTCGAAAGTTTCGCCAGTTCCGCCTCAGCGGCAGACGAGAGCGACTTGCTGGTGTCATTATCCTCGGGTTTGACCTTCAGCTTCTTGAGAAGCGCGAGCGCCTGCTCGTTTACGGCCTTGTGGTCACGCTCCATTGTCTCCGCGAACTGGCGAACCTCCGCATTCTTGCTTTTTTCAAGGGCCTGCTTGGCTGCCGCGATATCGATCTCGCCGGCGGTATAGGCGATGTGGGCAATCTGCGGATCGGTTGGCTTATCGGCCGCGAATGCGGCAGTTGCAAGCGACGCCGCCATAGCGGTTGCCGTTAGAAATCTCGTGAACATCCTGGTCTCCTCTCTTCTGAAAACGCCAGATGCCGTCCACATCTGATACAGCCGTTCGATGCCGTTTCCGAAAAAAGGTTCCCGAAATTCGTACGCACCCACCGTACGGCAGTCCTTGTCGGTGCGCGCCACTTGGTTTGTACCAGCAGGAATGATGATGAGACGCAGGCGGAAGCGTAACCGCAGGTGGAAGTTGGCCTCGATTGTGACCTCGGTTTTCGAGGCCTCCAATCTCCTTGAGTAACAACGCCGGGGGACGATAACCAGGCAGCTAGCTGCGTGGGCTTCTATGCTCGCGGTGCCTACTGCCATAGCAGGCATCTACGGCATGAATTTCCAGAACATGCCTGAGTTGAATTCCCGTTACGGCTACTTTGTCCTCCTAAGTGTCATCGTGGCACTCTGTGCGATCCCGTATGCCCGCTTCAGAAACGCCGGCAGGGTGTAGAAGATTGAGTGCTATCGCATGCTTTAGGCGAACAGACTTGTCAGCGTTCGGCTGCGGGCCAGTCATTGGCAGGCTCCTGGATGTCCTGCTCCGAAACATCATCCGCAGGATCGGGATCTCGGTCGTTCGCGATGCGCAGACGCTCGATCTCCTTCATTACTGCCGCATAGACATCGGTCTGCTCTGCGCCTGCAACGACGGCTTTGTCGACCAGGGCCGCCAGTTCCATCCGCAGTTCTCTCTGCCAGTTGCTGGTCATTCTGTTCTCCTTCGCTTCTTAGAGGTGTCTGACAATTCGATCCACGTCGGAGCATGATCGCTGGTGTGTTCCCACCCTCGAACCTCCTTGTCGACCCCGGCTTTCGAGAGCCTGGCGGCGACGTCCGGACTGAGCAGGAGGTGATCGATCCTCAGCCCCGCGTCCCTCTCGTAGGCATTTCTGAAGTAGTCCCAGAAGGTATAGATGCGCTTGTCTTGATGGAGCTTCCGCAGGGCATCCGTCCAGCCCTGCGCGACGAGACGGCGGTAAGCCTCGCGCACCTCTATCCGAAACAATGCGTCGTTGATCCAACGCTCCGGTTTGTAGACGTCGAGCTCGGTCGGCATGACATTATAGTCACCAGCGAGGATGATCGGAACCTTGAGTTCCAGCAGTTCTCCCGCATAGGCGGTCAGCCTTTCAAACCAGGCGAGCTTGTAATCGAATTTCGGACCGGGATACGGATTGCCGTTGGGAAGGTAGAGGCAGCCGATTACCATTCCGTCGATAGCGGCCTCGATGTATCGGCTATGGCTGTCGTCGGGATCGCCGGGTAAGCCCTTTCGGGTGAGCAGTGGCTTGTGGCTTCTTGCAAGGATCGCCACGCCGTTCCAACTCTTCTGACCATGCCAAATGGCCCCATAACCGGCCGCCTCGATCGCCTTTACCGGAAAACGGGTGTCCGGTGCCTTGAGTTCCTGGAGGCAGACGATATCGGGCGACGCATCCGCCAGCCAGCGCAGCAGGACATCCAGGCGGGCTTTGACGCCGTTGACATTGTAGGTGGCGATTTTCACGGGCTAGCTCTTGTGATCATCTTTGTCGCCCTCCCCCGGCTTGGCGGCGTGCTTCGCCTTCTGGCGCTTGTTCGCGGGAAGCGAGCGCCCGACGTCTACGGACCTCTTGAATTTCCTTCCTCGTCACGCCGCACGTAACGCTTGTCGGCTCCGGTATTGATGAGTTCTCGCTTCGTCGTAACAGCCTCCGTTGATTGTTCGACCGGAAACGCGCGAAAAGCTAAAAAGTTACCCGTCGTTGGCCGTCTGGGAGATGCGCGGAACCCTCGCCGAACAGCGCGATTGCGAGAAAGTCACTGCGGCACGCTATCCAAACGGAACATGCTTCTAGATAATTCCCCTGCATCTGGACGAAACGGATAAATTCATATGGCAACCGGACTTCTCGCGCTCCTCGATGACGTCGCGGCAATTGCGAAACTTGCGGCCGCGTCTCTGGATGATGTCGCGGCCCAGACGGCGAAGGCCGGTACGAAGGCGGCGGGCGTCGTTATCGACGATGCGGCCGTGACACCGAGATACGTGGTCGGCCTGTCGCCCGCGCGGGAACTGCCGATCATCGCGAAGATCGCACTCGGTTCCTTGAAGAACAAGCTTCTGTTTCTTCTGCCGGCCTGTATTTTTCTCGGCTATTTCGCGCCATGGGCGATAACGCCTCTCCTCATGGTCGGCGGGGTCTACCTCTGCTATGAGGGTGCCGAAAAGCTATACGAGGTGTTCGCGCCACATGACGCCCATAAACATGAGGCTGCGGTGCTGGGAACATCCGACCCGGTCGCCTTGGAAAACCAGAAAGTTGCCGGCGCGATAAGAACCGATTTCATACTGTCGGCCGAAATCATGGCGTTGACCCTCGCCAACGTCGCCGCTTCCAATATTTACACGCAGGCAGCGGTCCTGGCGTCAGTCGGCATCCTGATCACTTTGGCTGTCTATGGCGTCGTTTCTCTCATCGTAAAGGCGGACGACGTTGGCCTCGCGCTCGCCACTTCCTCAGTCGGTCTGGTGAGAGCGTTCGGGCGTGGTCTCGTTGTTGGCGTCCCGGTGTTCCTCAGTATCCTCGCAATGATTGGCACTGCGGCTATGCTTTGGGTCGGCGGTAGCATACTCGTCCACGGAATGACCGAACTGGGCTTCCATGGCCCGGAGCATTTCATCGACGAGATTGCAGTAGGCGTCAGCGCCGTGTCGACCTATCTCGCAAGGGTCCTGCACTGGACTACGACATCCGCGGTCCAGGCTGTGCTGGCCATTCTGATCGGCGGTTTCACGATCATCTTGGTGCATGCGTCGGCCCCATTGATCAGATGGCTCCGACCAGACCATCCATGACCCAGCTGGCTGTCGAACGACATCTCGTTTATCGATACAGCCGAGCCGGGGGGCGAACCGTGCCCCGCTTTTCAAGCGATCCCAAGGCTCGACATGCTTTCGCGCGCGTTGCGCCGGATCGTCTGTGGCGGCTGTCCGAGCGTTCGCAAAAATGCTCGGCGCATCCGGTCGGTATCGGCAAAGCCGGTCTCGTCCGCGATCACGTCCATGGAGTGCCGGCCCTGCTCCATCATCAGCCGTGCCGCCTCGACGCGTAGGGTTTCCACGGCCTTCGCAGGCGATTGCCCCGTCTCCGACCGGAAGGCCCGGCTGAACTGGCGCGGGCTCAAGCCCGCAGCGTCGGCAAGTTCCTCGACCGACAGGACGCTGCGCAGGTTAGCCTTCGCATAGTCTACCGATTTCTGGATCCGGTCCGATTTCGGATCCAGTTCGAGCAACGCCGAAAACTGTGACTGGCCACCCGCTCTGCGATGATAGACCACGAGTTTGCGCGCAACGGAGCGAGCGACCTCCTGCCCATGATCCTTCTCGACCATGGCGAGTGCAAGGTCGATGCCCGCTGTCATCCCCGCCGACGTCCAAACCGAGCCGTCGACGATGAAAATGCGATCTTCCTCGACCCTGACGGCCGGGAAGCGCTCCCGGAGCTGGCGTGCGAAGTACCAATGCGTCGTCGCGCGCCGCCCATCCAGCAATCCGGCCTCAGCGAGGATGAAGGCGCCTGTACAGGGAGCGGCCAGCCGTCGCGCGCTTTGCAGGGAGTACCGTGCGAATTCGGTCAACCCGGGCGTTACCGGCTCGATCGTCGTCCCCGCTCCAAACATCACGGTGTCATAGGCCGTATGGTAGTCGAAAACCTTCGTATTGACCCCGAAGCCGGCGGACGACTTGATCTCGCCTCCGGCTTCGGAAAGTAGCTCTATCGCATAGGCGGCTTCGCCGAGCTGAAGATTGACCATCTCGAAGGCAGTTACCGCCGCAAACCCCAGGAGCTGGAATCCTGGAAAGACAACGTAGCCGATTTTTTGCATGGCGAACCACCTGTGTGCGAAAAGGCCGGATATCAGATTTGTGCCCTTACAAGGAGTCCGGTGCCCTGGATTGCGTGCCCCGCAGGCGTAGTAGCCAAGGCTCACGTCGGCAGCGGCTGTCCCGCCTGCTCTGCCACGATGTAGTCGGCGTACCAGTCGGGCCAGTTCTCATCGTGCTTGCCACCCGATCGTTTCTCATGCTCGCCGTGCGCGGCCGCCGCACGCCGGAGCGCGGCCGCGAGCACGGTCGACGAGGTAAAGGCAGTGATGTCCGTGTCCACGCGGCCAGGCAAGCGCTCGGTGACTTCCTGGAGTAGCCATCCGTTACCGTCGGGATCGTTGAATGCGGCGTAGGAGCGGTAGCTGCGCCGCTCCGGATCGTGACCACTGATCGCCGGCTGTCCGGGACCGGCGCGGTGTATGATCTCGCTCACGTCGGCACCACGACCGATCAATTCGGCGCGTGCGGCTTCGATATCCGATACGACGAGATACCCGTTCGCCGAGCCAGGCGCGGCCGATGTAAGCCCGGTGCCGAAATGGATCGAACTCGGCGATCCCGGCGGGGTGAACTGCACGACGCGGAACGTGTCACCGACTGGGAAGTCGCCGTCGAGCCTCCACCCCAATCCGTCATAAAAACGCTTCGCGCGGTCGACATCCGAGACAGGAATGACAACGACCTCAAGTTTCAGATCTGCCGAGGCGGTCTTTCTTGCAGTGTTCATGGCTATCTCCTTGTTTCGGGAATTGACGGTGCGTCGCCCTTCCGACCACCCGTTCAGTGACTGGGCCAACCGGTGATGCTCCCAACGCGATACCGGGCAGCAGGCGCATTGCGAGAAAGATTCGGCATGAGCTTCTGCCTCGCAGCTTCGTAGGCTTCCCAATCGCTTATGTCGGGAAGCGACGGAATCGTGATCCGCTCGCCGAGGTCGAAGCCGGCAAGCGCGGCATCCACCATGTCCTCAGCAGACATAACGATCTCGCTCGGCACATGCTCCAGCGGCGTGCCGGCTATGCCCCAGAAATCGGTCGCCGTCGCCCCCGGCAGAACGGCCTGGATGCGGATGCCTTTATCGGCAAGCTCGCTCTGAAGCGACTGGGTGAAGGCCAGTACGAAAGCCTTGCTTCCGCCGTACACGCCGTTCAGCCGTTCCGGCGCGATACCGACGATCGAGGCGACGTTGATGATCGCGCCGGTACCGCGCTTCACGAAGCCGGGCACCGCAGCATGGGTCAGCCGCGTCAGCGCGTTGACGTTCAGCGTGATCATCTCGTCCATCTTGTCGATGTCGGATTCCAACAGCGGCGCAGTCGCGCCGACGCCTGCATTGTTGACCAGCATGGTTACGCCGGCATCCGTGCGCAGCACCTTCTCGACCGCGGCGAGATCGTCCCTGTTGCCAAGGTCGGCCACGATCACCTCCACCGCGCGGCCCGTTTCGTCAGCGAGGCGCTGAGCCAGTTCATTGAGGCGCGCCCTGTTGCGCGCCACGAGGATCAGGTCATGCCCCCGCCGTGCCAGGCGATCAGCGTAAATCGCGCCTATACCGGACGAAGCGCCGGTAATCAGTGCGGTACCCTTCGCGTTCTCAAACATTGCAATCTCCATCACGTCGGAATTTCCAGCCTCGATAGTAGAAGGAGAGCTGCATGTCTCAAATGTCGAATATCCGTCATTTTCGGCCATAAAGCTTCGACCGATCGAACGAGCGATCCTCGGAAAATCTCGGGGCTGCCTCCCGACGCTCAGCGCAATAGCAAATGCCCTGCACCCTTAATGCCGTCGGAAGGCACGATACACCATAACAGCAATGATGGCGGTCGAACCGACCTTGATGACTCTGACTACCGTCCGCGCACCGAACTCCTGTATTCGTCAGGTGTCGATGCCGTCATCCTTTTGAACATGGCGATGAACGACGACGCGTTGCTGTAGCCGAGAACCGCAGCTATGGTCTCGACAGTCGCGCCCTCTTCCAGCATCGGCATGGCCTTCGTTACCCGCAACCGTTGCTTCCATTCGGCGAACGGCATACCGAGATCCCGAAGAGAACGTCGGATCAGTGTCCGCTCGGCGGTTCCCACAAGTCTCGCGTGCTCGGAAAGCGATCTGTTGTCCGCCGGGTTCTCATTGAGTGCCGACAGAACCGTCTCGAGTTGCGGATCGGTTGACCAAGGAAGATAGGTCCCAACGCGGCGGGCTCCTGTCGCCAGGTCCACGACGACGCGGAGAAACCTGAGACGTTCCTCCGATCCGTGATCCGGGCTCTCCTCGGAGCGAAGGTGCTCCAGCATCGACCGCAACAGCGGAGTAACTTCCAGGGCGGTCGTGTCTTTCGGAAGGGTCTCGCAGAGGGAAGGATCGACATAGAGCGAGCAATGGACAGCAGCCTGTCTGTTGAGGCCTCGATGCTGCACGTCCGGAGGCAGCCAGACCGCGTATTGCGGCGGCGCGAGGTAGTGACCGTCGTTGAGACTGATTTCCATCATGCCGCTGTAAGAGTAGACGAGCTCGCCCCATGGATGGCTGTGGCGAGGGTAGGTTGCGTTCTCCGGCATGCGGGCGAACCGGAAATATAGTGGGTAGGGCAACGCGTCCCGGAACGGAGTTTCCTGGGGGATCGGTCCAACAGGAGCCGAGCGAGGCTGTGTCAGGGTTTCGATACCGACTGTCATTTAATCTTTATATATGCCGTTGATGACAAATGCTACTCTCCTTGCCTCAACGTGGAGTTAGCAGCTTGGAAAGTCGCAAGTCGATCGATGTGACGGCCATCGGCCTGATGACAGTGATATGTCTGGTCTGGGCGATGCAGCAGATAGGCCTCAAGGCCACCGAAGACCTGGCAGCCCCCATATATCAAATTGGCATCAGGTCGGGGATCGCGGCCGCATGCCTGTTTGCCGTCGTCGCGCTCAAGGGCGGGACGATCCCGCTTACCGGAAGGGTCGCCCTTCTTGGTGTTGTCGCCGGAGGTCTCTTCAGCCTCGAGTTCCTTCTCGTCGGAGAGGCTCTGCGACATACCTCCGCCGCGCACGTAGTCGTGTTTCTCTATACCGCCCCGATTTTCGCGGCACTCGGACTGCACTGGCATTCTCCTTCGGAGCGGTTGTCCACTCTCCAGTGGGGAGGCATAGCCCTAGCGGGTGCGGGAATAGTGTACGCGTTTCTGGCCCCCTCGGGGACGCCAGACGAGGCTGTGAGATGGAAGTCTCTTCTGTGGGGTGACGGCCTCGCGACGCTCGCGGGCGCGGTCTGGGGTCTGACGACGATCGTGATACGGACCACGAGACTGAGCGCGATCCCGGCCACCAACGTTCTTTTCTATCAACTCGCGGGGGCATTCGTCGTTCTAACGGGAATGGCGTGGTCCACCGGGCAAACACAATTTTCCATCTCGATGCCACTGATCGCGAATCTGGTCTTCCAGACGGCCATTGTGTCGCTTGCCAGCTTCATCGCCTGGTTCTGGATGCTCACGAAATATCGAGCCTCGCAGCTTGGCGTTTTCTCATTCATGACGCCGATCTTCGGCGTTCTGCTCGGCGTGGTCTTGCTCGGCGAGCATCTCGCCCAAGAGTTCGTCACAGGCGCTTGCGCGGTTATCACGGGAATCGTGATCGTCAGCGCCTCGCCGTGGCTCGTTCAGGTCATCGTTTCCCGGCTTCTTCCTATCGTCCGTAATCAGTTTCATCAGTTTACAGGCAGAGCACTATAAAGGCTCATTCAATGAACGCCCATCCTGAGACCCAGTCATGCAACGCCTATGTGGCGTTCGTCGCGATGGCCGAGTTCGAATGGCAAGGCCTTTCGCCCATTCTCCGGGCCGGCGGCGCGGGAACAAAACTGCCTGTCGCTATGTGCCGGATAAACGCTTCGCTTCATTTTTTCCCGTCAAGGTCGGCGAGATCTTGTCTGGTGCTCGCTGCTGCGCAGTCTACGCAATCTGCCGTGATTGGCGCCTTATCACGATTGACCGGTAGCGAAGTCCCATCAGGCTTGCGAGGGTCACGGAGATTCCACGAAGTACCAGTGCCAACGCTCCCCACAACAAAACCCATTCAACTGCATTGATCCCGAACCGCCAAAGCCGATGCACGGTTTCTCCAATTGTTTGGTTCCCATTGGAAGTTTCCGACAGGTTCTTGGCGGGCCAGTACCAGTCGACCAAAGCCCCAAAATCCCTTGCGGGTTTTCCCCCGCCGGCCAGAGCAATGCGCGATGGTCCGGACCTTTGATAGGTTATCACCGCGGTCCAGTCATTCGTGTATCCAGCAAAGATTGCGTCCTTGTTGCCGTCGCTGGTCCCCGTCTTGCCGTAAACGGCGGCGGCCCGTCTCGTGCCAGCGGCAAGATGGCCAGTACCGCCTGACCTAACCGGGTGACGAAGGAGACTTCCCACTTTCCGAGCGACGTCAACCGATGTTACCCGGCGCGAAGAAGGTTCGCTTTTGCGGTAGACGATTTCGCCCATGCCCTTCGCAATTGCCACTGTCGCATAAGGGCGAAAGAACCTGCCGTTGGAGGCAATCATGTTCATCATAGTGGCGATCTTCATAGGATTCCCATTGAGACCCCCTGTGGGGATCAAAAGATGATTGTTGGGAACGGTAAACCCGAGTTCCTTCGACAGAAGAGCTGCCTCGTTGCCAACCTCATAGGCAAGGCGAACAAAAGGACGATTGCAAGAGAACCTCAAACTGTCCTGGACAGACAAACGGCCCTGACATCGATGATCGGGTTCCGCTGGGGAGTAGGATCCCCGAAGGGCCTCAGCAGACACAATCTGGTCGAGCATCCCCGGCGTTTTTGCTGCCGCAAGCAGGATTGGGATCTTTCCAATTGAACCCACCGATCTGTTCGCTTTCCACGCCGCGTTCCATTGCGATTGTGGAAATGATGACCCGGCGACGGCGAGTATCGCGCCATCTCTGCCGAGGACTACGCCAGCCAAACCATAGCCACGTGGTTCGCTCTGTTGAATGGCATCAAGGTGTTGTTGCAAGCTCGGAGATAGTGTTACGAAAATCCTGTACCGTTCCGGGAGCCTGACACCCTTGGAAGTCAGCTCCTCCCGCGCGTAATCGCGGACCCGCCTGAATTCGGGGCCTGAGACCTGATGCGATGCGGGATCGACCAATTCGATCGAATGTCCGAGCCTCTGGCGGGCCTCGTTGACAGCATTATCTGCAGTAGATCTCGATAAATAACCTTGAGTGTCCATGCGTTTGAGGACCCGAAGAGTAGCAGCCAGCGCCCTATCGGGATGCCGCCAAGGATCGCGTGCCGCTGGCGCCGGCAACATACCCACGAGCATAGCAGCTTCCATCACGGTGAGGTCACGCGCGCTTTTACCCAGATAGCGTTGAGCTGCGGCCTCAAAGCCAAAGCTGCCACGACCCAGAGGTCCCACATTGAGGTAGGCGCGCAATACATCGTGCTTACTAACCAGGTTCTCAATTTCCGAGGCCGTGACGATCTCCCATGCCTTCCTCTTTGCCTTTTGGACGAAACCGGTATCGGCCAAATCGGTCAGCAACAACCTACGCGCTAGCTGCATTGACAAGGTACTTGCCCCCGTCAGTCGTCCTGACGTGATGGCCAAGCCCCCTGACCTTGCCAGCCCCCAGTAATCGACGCCGTTATGGTATAGAAAGCGCTTGTCCTCCGAGGCCATGAGCGCCGATTTGAGATGAGGCGGAAAGTGAGCCACAGGATAGTGGTTTGGGCATAGGAGCCGATCCGCTGCGCCAACGCTCACATTTTCAAACTCATTCGTGAGCTGGCAAGTTGACAACACCTGTAGCAAAAACGCATTTCGGCCATCTGTTCTCGAATGCGCTTCCAGAGCTACGCGGAGCGCTAGCAGAAATAATGCTGCGACGAGAAGGCACCGTTTCACCCCGAACCCCTCCTCCGGTTATCCGAACAAAGATTTGGCGGGTTGGCCTAGCAGATAACATTGCCCCAAATCCGAGGAACGCGATACTGCCAATGCAGCGCTGTCGGCTTATGGGTCACTGTACCCGGTGGCAGCGATGCGAACTGATAATTCGCCAAGGGCATGCTGCCGCTGACCGATCGGCGTCGGCCAACAAGGCCGCGGCCACCCGCAAGGGAAGCGCCGAGCATCGCATACACCACTGGATCCAACTCTTCGAGACTGCAGCGGATGGCGCCCGCTGCGGTCTCGGGTAGAGACGCCGTTATCAGCAACACAGAAACCATAGCCCGCTTAAGCAAGCACGGACAAACTTGAAGGCTGAGATTCCGACGATCGCACTGTTTTCAAAGGGAAACCTTGCGCACCAGACATGCAGCAGCCGAAATGTATTTCCGTGGTCTCTGTAGGTTGCGTGCTTCGCACGGCGGACACCAATGCTGATTGTCGCAACCCCGCAGAGCTAGGGCGACAAATGCGAGCTGAGATGACCCAAACGCAGCGCACGATCCGGACATCTCTGATCCTCGCGCTGGGCGGCATCATCTGGCAACAATGACGGGTCTCGTCATCCGCGTTGGAAGCCACTTGGAGCTTGGTAAGCTTCCAGCCTAGCCCCAAAACCACAGCGTAACGTTTTTGTTGTCGTGCCCTGCAGATGTTCTCCCAAAGTGCATACTTGACTCTTCTCCCAAATGAGAACATTTAGAGAACAAATGGCACCCGTATTGGTGGCCTTCATGAGTTGGGAGAGCATCATGAGCAAATCCAGCAAACTGATCGTGTTGGCAGCGTTCGATAGGAACGATGAGGGCTGCATCATCCCAGCGTTCGATCCCCGCCAGATCGAGACAGAGGAACGAGCTGTCCGTGATGCGAAGGTCATTGCAACATACCATGCAGGTGTCGTCGCCTGGAGACGTGATGCAGACCCGAACGCTGGAGAATATGGCCCTCCGATCGTGCTCTATCAGCACGGCGAGATCCCGGACATGGAGTAGTGCCTAGTGCTAATGCGACAGACGTTGAGCATGAGCGACGCTGAATCACCGGCAGAACGCCGCACACCCGTTCTCTTTAAGCACTGGTGCGAGCAAGCGCTGGGACTCGTTTGGGCACGAGAACCGCCAGCAGGGCTCACCGACCGGTTCTGCGGCGGTCACCGCCCAGCGGATGACGAATGACCCGGCAGCGAAAAAGAAGCAGACCGCACACAGAAATCCCACGTTCCATCGTCAGTACACGTTACCCTACCTCTCCGACTACGCAGGCAGAAAGATATGGGTGAAATGCGGCAAGTGCCCTTTGCGCAAGCGGTACGATGCCAACACCCTGCTGGCAAAGATTGGCGACGTCTGCATGCATGAGCTGATCGGCAGGCTCGCCCGTGCTGAGGGCTGCCCGAAGGTGGACAACATTTCCGCCGATCGCTGCAACCTGCACTACGACATTAAGGCAATGGGCGAACTGATCGGGGACCAGAATCGACAACTCCGCTAGAGCGGGAATCTATGGCCCTTTATGACCCCAAAGCAGCCACGATACGTCGGACCCATTTCCTCCCCTCCCTGGATGTCGAAGGGTCGGCGATTTCTAGGGTTATTCCGGCTTATCCTGTTGCCACAGATCGGTCAGCGAGATTCCTTTTCTCCCCCAGTTGTCGGTGTCACCTCGTCGATCACGACGAAGACATACTCGGGATTGCGCCCCAACTCCTCTAATATAACTTCCGTCATCCTTCGACTGACGGCCGCTTCCGATCAACGCTGGCAATGCCTTTCGCGATCTCGACCTTGACGTATGGCAGCGGCTAGCCTCCATCCCTTTCGAGCTTTTTACCCCTAGGGAGCCCTTCCTTGCAGCCGGCGCTTGGCGGACAAACGAGGATGTCCGTTTGTGGCCCCAAGCCGATATATGAAGTTTAACAGTCACTGAGCGGCTTTGCGCCACAAGCCGTCATGGACCCTGAGCAGTCAGGCGGCGCTAAGCCAGATTTACAGCGCCGCGAGCGCGACCAAGTGCGGCCACACTTCAATAGAGCCTCGATAGATCATGTGCAGCGATACGTAGAGGATGAGTGCGAGACCGACATACGCGATCCAGTGATATCGATTCAGGAGACGCGCAATGAAGTTTGCCGCGACACCCATCATGGCAATCGACAGGACCAGGCCGATAACAAGAACGGTCGGATGCTCGCGTGCTGCACCGGCAACCGCCAGAACGTTGTCCAGGGACATGGAAATATCGGCAATGACGATCTGTGTTGCAGCCTGAAAAAATGTCTTCTTGTGAGTGGTCGTCCCGCCCGCATCAGACGCATCGCCGGCACCGACCGCGGCGCGAAGTTCTCGCCACATCTTCCAGCACACCCAAAGCAGGAGAATGCCGCCCGCCAGTAGCAGTCCGATGATGTCGAGCAGTTGAACGGTGACGCTCGCAAGCGCGACGCGAAGGACCGTCGCGGCAAGGATGCCGACAAGGATAGCCTTCTTGCGCTGCTCGGACGGCAAGCCAGCAGCAGCGAGGCCGATAACGACGGCGTTGTCGCCCGCAAGCACCAAGTCAATCATAATGACCTGCAGGAGCGCCAACAGGCCGGCAGACGTGAAAATTTCCATGATTTGTGCCTTGTGAAGGATAACCGGCCCAGTACTAGGGCCGGCGCGAAGGTCGAGCAAGTAAGTTTTGCTACGCTTCGCCGCCGGTTGTGAAATCAGCCGAAGAGACTTTACGACTGCCGCGGCTTTGCCAGACGGACATCAACTCCGCCACTGGCGACTATGCAATCCGGCTGAACTATGACCGAGAAAGCTGGCTGTCAGGCACGGCAAGCACCATGGACCAGTTTCTCTCGCAGCCGTGGCCGGGGAAAATTTCGCGGTTGTTCAACTGCGAAGCTCAGAGCCGCTGTGACGGTCGCTAATGACCTGGCGAGTGGCTCCTTTCCGCCAAAGTCGGAATCCATCACGGGGGGCCGATATCCGCTTGTGGCGCAATTGCGATCATAAAGGGGATTCAGCGCGATCGATGAGGCCCGCAACTTGGGGTCCAGTATTGAGAGTCCATGGTCAGCTCAAAGCCTACCGCGTTTTGCCCAGCCTCATCTTGGTCGCCCACCATTGGCGCTGGGCCGATGCTGGGCTATCATCCGTTAGTTGCCGGAGAGGCATCCGCGCTCCGGCTTTGGAGGAGCGACCCCCATGATTGCCAGGATTTCAATTGCCCTTTTTTTGGCGCTCGCGCCTGTGCATGCCTCCGCCAATCAGTGCCCCTCCATGATGGCGGCAATTGACGCGGCACTCCCGAACGCCTCCCTGTCAGAAGCCGACATGGCCAAGGTCAAACAGCTGCGCCAGCAAGGCGAACAGTTGCACCAGTCCGGCGATCACGCAGGCTCCGAGGCAGCGCTTGGCGAGGCGAAGAAAATGCTCGGAATCTGAAGAGCCCGATTGCCCCCGGCCCTTTCAGCTTCGAATAGTCTGGGAACGGTCGGCATAGCCGCCCGGCTAGTCTTCCATCGCCATCTGGTGGCTGATTCCAATGGCCCGCTTGCGGCGCTCAGCGGACGATCCGACCCGCCTCTGCCCTTCCTTCCGAGCAGCCATACCGTTTCGGTTACACCCGGTCCTGTGCGGCTGCGCCCAACCTGCTCGGGCCTTTCCGGCAGTCGGCCGGCGTTTCCCCACACGGCAGTAGCTGAGTGTCGACCCTTGTGAACTTCATCATCTGTGGGTGCGCCCCTTGCTCAACCATCCTCGAGCCCTAACTGCCACAATTTACAGGTCAGCAGAAACAGGGCACTGTAAATGGAGCGCGGCCCCTGATCCGGCCGTCGGCGTCGTCGCAGGGAGGATGCTATGCCAACGATTATTGGCTATCACAACATCACAAAGGGCGCGAAACATTGGCTCACCTCACCGAAGCGCAAGGAGTTTTTCGGTCCGCTCGGGGCGACCAACATTCGAACGTTTGTTGATCCTCAAGAACCGACTCGCGTTGCGGTGATGATGGACGTTGCGGATCTTGATGCCTTGCAGGCGGCGATGCAGAGCAAGGCCGCCGCCGATGCGATGGCCTTCGACGGGGTCGTGCCTGAGTCTCTGGTGATCCTCGTCGAATCGAAGGGGTAATCTCTCCGCCGAGATAGGGTACTCGTTCAAACTTCGCTCACTGCGGAACGTCCAGCTGACGGCTGGCGGCAATCATCGCTGCGAATGTGGTTGGCTGTTCGCGGATGATGGGCTCGGACGAGGCGGGTACGCTTGCCGTCCTCAAAGGCCCCCGCGAGGCATTGTTCAACCCCGCCGTTACCGAGCATAACGGCCGAGTGGCGAAGCTCATCGCGACGGCACGTTGTTGGAGTTTGCCAGCGTGGTTGACGGCATCAAATGCATTTGAAGATCGCGGCGTCCGGCTATGCCACAACCCGGTCATGGTCGAGGTAACATCCCGGCTCAAAGCGGAAGTGCATCTGAACCCGATGGAACTTAAACTGGCAGCCCGTTGCGGTCATCTGCGCTTTAATCTTCATCATCAGCGGTCAAGCCATGCCCACCCGCCAAACGTGATACCCGCGTGACGCATGTCGGAGATTGACGCGTTCAGTGTCGGAGGCTATCGGCAGCGGCGAGCATCTCCGCCGCGTTAGGAAAGATGGAAAGGCTGTCCGGCCCGTCGTGCGCTTCAATTTGCACCCAGCGAACGATGCCGTCGGCGTCGACGAGGAAATGCCCGACAAGTTGTGTGGGGTGACTGGTGAACATCGCATGATCGGCATCATCGAGCTCGAAGGCGTCCTGGGCATTGAGTACTGGATTGGCCGCCATTGGATGTAGCGCTTCCGGCAATTCGCCAGTCGGGTTGATGCGAACCGCCTCGAATTGCGCCATGCTTACCCGGTAGGGCCATGAAGGCCGCTCGCGGCTGTTTTCGGGCAGGAACTCGGCGTGCGGTACGCCGAAGGCCCGGTGCGTGGAGCAATCCTGATCACACAGGAGCACGGCCGGAGTCGGCCGGTGCCCAAAATACATGCGGGCGCGCTCTACAGGAGTGTTGATCACGATCACGGTCTCCACTCCCGCCGCGCGCAGGGTAGGTTGTAGGCCTCCGAGCTGTCCGACCTGACGTCGGCAGAACGGGCAGTGCAGCCCGCGAAAGAAAGCGATCAGAAACGGGTGACCGTGGAGGCTGGCGGGCGTCGCCATCCTGCTATGTGCGATCGTGCTCGACCGTGTTGTTCAGGGTCGCGGAGTGCAGTGACGCGCTCTCCGGCTCAAGAGTTGCTTAAAATCTAGGGTATGGGTTGGTTGCGAGATGCCTCGAGGCCGAATAGGCTCTGTCTGCGGCAAGCGCGCCGCCTGCTTGCGAGGGTTCTTATGGCTACTGGAACAGTAAAATTCTTCAATCAGGATAAGGGTTTCGGTTTTATCACGCCGGACGGTGGCGGCCCCGATGTATTCGTCCATGTGTCGGCGCTGCAGGGCGGTGGTTCGCTGCGCGATGGCCAGAAGGTCACCTATGAGCTTGGGCAGGACCGCAAGACGGGTAAGTCCAAAGCCGAAAACGTCCGGCCTGCCTGAACATCACTCCATGCGGGGTGCCCGAATTGGATCGGGTATACGGCGATTGTTGTTGCGAATGCCCTCACCACAGTGATGGCTTCGAGGGCTCTGCGTGAGCGTATTCTTGCGCGTCGAACCAAACGCCTGGAAACGCTCGCCCTGTCTACCTACTTCGTCATAGGTCGCCACCGCAGCGCGATGATCGTCAGGGAAAACATAAAAACAACAATAAAACGAGGTTGTTCAAGTGCTAGCTTCACAAGGGCAATGCGTTGGAGGCACTACGAACTTTGCTGCCGAGCGAGACAGTTTTGGAAGAGCGTCTGGCTCTTGCTGTGATTGCCAAGGGCTCTGGGTATGCTCCAGGCTGGCGACCGTGAAAGGGCCTCTCCCTATCTCGATTAAAACGTTGAGACTAGCAGAGCCTCCATCCTCTTGCTGCGGTGAAACTACCCCGTGCAGAAAGTACACGGGGGTTTGAAGCCGTTAGTTGCTAATCGGTGGGTCTTGAATGAGATTCGGACCGCCGCCGGCATTCGAATCAACCCGCTGTCGCCCTATGACTAAGTAGGCGAGTGCACTAACTGACAATACCGCCTTTTCCTTCAACAACGTGCGGCACTGATCGGCGATGGATAGAAACGACCCTAACATCAACGGTCGGCTGGGTCGCTTCGGGAAAGCGAAGTGGGCTGACCATGCCGACCGTCAACGCGGCTCTCGACCAACTCCAGAAACTCGGGATCGTTGAACAGACAACGGGGCGACGGCGTGGGCGGGTTTTCGTCTATCGCGCGTACATGGAAATCCTCAGCGACGGAGCAAGCGGCTAAATGGTTCCCGTCGATACATTATGCGATCCCGGACGCAAAAACCGGAAACAAACTCGGCACAGGATGGTCGCGGCCTCCTACTACGCAGATCCTCCCATTCGAATATAGTTCGACCGTAAGATGCTTATTGCCGGACTGCTGCACGTGATCGCCAACTCGGTTGTCGGAGTGCATCCACTCAGACGACCGCTTCGCAAGGAAGGGACTTACATTTCAGCGCAAAACATAAGTGGCCTCCCGAAATGGCCTGGGTACATTCGTCTCAACGCTCCGATCAAATAGGCTCTCAATTGGATCAGATACTCGCCATACGAACCTTTGTCCGCGTCGCCGAGGCCGGCTCTTTCGCCAAGGCCGCGGACTCTATGAACCTGCCCCGGTCCTCCGTGAGCAAGCTCGTACAGGATCTCGAGGCGCATCTCGGGACCAAACTCGTGGAACGCACCACGCGGTCGGTGACGATGACCACGGAAGGCATCACCTATCATGAGCGTGCCTTGCGCCTCCTTGCTGATCTCGACGACATGGACAGCACCGTCGCCGGTTCTCGTACCGCTCCGAAAGGGAGGCTCCGCGTGGACATCGGCTCCGTTCTGGCGAACCTGATCCTCATTCCTTCTCTCTCGGACTTCCAGCGCCAGTATCCGGACATCGATCTCCTTCTGGGTGTCAGCGATCGCTCCGCCGATATTATAGGCGAAGGAATAGATTGCGTCGTCCGGGGCGGTTACCTCGTCGATTCCTCGATGAAGGCGCGGAAGCTGTGCGAGTTGGATTACGTCCTATGCGCGGCACCCTCCTACCTCGATGGCCGACACCCTCCCACACATCCAGACGATATCCAGGCGCACCGGGTCGTGAGCTATTTTTCAGCTTCGTCCGGTAAACGCTTCCCGTTGCGCTTCCAGCGCGGTGAAGAACGAACCGAGTATTTGCCGACTTCAAATGGCATCTCGGTCAATGAAAGCACGGCGCATCTCAACTCGCTGCTGGCCGGGCTGGGGATCGGACAAAGCTTCGGCTTCCTGGCAAGACCTTTTATCGAGGACGGCTCGCTGGTCGAACTCCTTCCCGCCTGGAAGCCGGAAAATCATGAGCTACACCTCGTCTACCCTGCGGACAGATTTCCGAACCCTCGGCTGCGGGCATTCGCTGACTGGGCGACGAAGGTATTCGAGCGCGTCGACGCCAGGCGCGGCGAACCGGTGTCCGACACCATCCACGTGAATGGATAATGTGTCCATTCTGAACGGCTTCTCGCTGCCAGAGTGACAATCTAGTTTCCTCACATCGGACGGCGACGACAGGCTAGAGGCCCGCGCAACCTCCCGACCAGTTTTAGAGCTTTAACAGGCCGCGCGCACTCGGGCTGAACCCTTCCGCACGACCAGCAATAGGAGAGCGAAATGACCAATAGACTTGCAAACAAGATCGCTGTCGTTACCGGCGCCACCAGCGGCATCGGGCTTTCGACCGCCAAACTCTTTGCCGCCGAGGGCGCACGCGTGTACATCTCGGGCCGCCGTAAGGATGCCCTGGGCAAAGCAGTGGCAGAGATCGGCAACGGTGCGGTCGGTGTGCAGGCCGACTCTTCGAACAACGACGATCTGGACAAGCTTTTCGCGCAAGTGAAATTGGAACAAGGACGCTTGGACGTCCTCGTCGTCAACGCCGGCGGCGGCACCATGCTCCCGCTCGGTCAGATCACCGAGGAACAGATCGACGACACCTTCGGCCGCAACGTAAAGAGCGTCATCTTCACCGTCCAGAAGGCGCTGCCGCTGCTGAGCAGGGGTTCGTCGGTCGTGCTGACCGGTTCGACCGCCGGACAAGAAGGGACTGCTGCCTTCTCCGTATACTCGGCCTCCAAGGCGGCCGTCCGCAACCTCGCCCGTTCCTGGGCTCTTGACCTCAAGGGCACCGGCATCCGCATCAACGTCGTCTCCCCCGGCGCCACTCGCACGCCCGGCTTGGTCGAGCTTGCTGGCGACGACAAGGAACAGCAGCAGGGCCTGCTTGACTACCTCGCCTCGCGCATCCCGCTCGGCCGCGTCGGAGAACCCAACGAAATCGCCAAAGCGACCTTGTTCCTCGCCTCCGACGACGCAAGCTTCGTCAACGGCGCAGAGCTCTTCGTCGACGGCGGCCAAGCCCAAGTCTGATCTCGCGACAGGAGCGGTCAACGGCCGCTCCCCTTCTCGGAGACCCAGCAATGCGTGCTGCAGTCTACTACAAGCATGGAAGGCCCGAGGACGTTCTTCAGGCCGTCGAAGTCGAAGATCCGACGCAGCAGGATCTCATCCGCCAGACACAGGCTCAGCGGAAATCGGAGGTAGCGCCAGACAGCATGGGCGATCACTGCGGGTGGGAAACGATGATGCCTTTAACTGGCAGTGGCCTCGATCATGACAGCCAACTACCAGCCGACAACTTCATTGCCGGTTAACCAGACATCACCGCGCAGGTCGCAGAAAGGCCGGCTGCTGTGCCTCCTCAAATTTCGTGTCGAAGTCGGCACTGATCGTGCTGTTCCATCCTGAAGCGGCCGAACACGGGCCGGCCGCAAGAGCATTCAGCGACTGGATGAACGCGCAGCTCCTTAGAGGGCAACACCAGCTGAACCATTGTAGCCATCCATCCGGGCGGCAAAAAGCAGGGCTCGCCCTGTCTGTTTGTCGAATACATGCAGCCGCTCCGTATCGAAAGCGAGCCGGATGGATGAGCCGAGAGCTGTCGAGAAACTCGCATCGGTTATCGCGAGAAGATCGGTTCCTCCGACATCTATGACCAGATGCGTCTGTGGACCGGTCGGCTCGGAGATCTTCAATATGCCCTGCACCGGGGCTTCCTTCGGATGTATGCGAACATCTTCGGGTCTAACTCCGATAACGATGTCCTTCATTGCGGGATCGTACTCGCGGCGCGGCAGCGGAATTTCGAAACCGCCGCCGAGCAGCGCCGAAATGCCTCGTTCCGTCCGTTTCAATTGAGCATTGAGGAAGTTCATCGCCGGAGAGCCAATGAACCCCGCGACAAACATGTTGGCCGGCCGGTTATAGAGTTCAAGCGGCGTTCCTATTTGCTCGATATTGCCTCCGTTGAGGACAACGATGCGGTCGGCAAGCGTCATCGCCTCGATCTGGTCGTGGGTGACATAGACAGCTGTCGTCTTGACGCGCTGGTGCAGCAGTTTGATCTCCCCCCGCATCTGGACGCGAAGCTTCGCGT
The DNA here is from genome assembly GCF_016864555.1 of Sinorhizobium sp. BG8. NCBI lineage: Bacteria > Pseudomonadati > Pseudomonadota > Alphaproteobacteria > Hyphomicrobiales > Rhizobiaceae > Sinorhizobium > Sinorhizobium sp. BG8. The sequence continues at coordinate 208,927 of NZ_CP044012.1, forward strand.
CCAGATTGGATAGCGGTTCGTCGAACAAGAACACAGAGGGGTTGCGAACGATCGCGCGTCCCATCGCGACGCGCTGACGCTGGCCGCCGGAAAGCTGGCCGGGCTTGCGCTCAAGAAGCCCGGTCAGATCGAGCATCCGCGCAGCCTCGTCAACCCGCTCGCGTATCTCCTGCTTGCTTTTGCCGGAAAGCTTGAGGTTGAACGCCATATTCTCGGCAACCGTCATGTGCGGATAGAGCGCATAGGATTGGAAGACCATGGCAACGTTGCGCTCGCGAGGATTTGCCTCGTTGACGATGCGACCGTCGAGCGCAATATCGCCTCCGCTTGCAGACTCAAGCCCGGAAATAATCCTCAACAATGTGGATTTGCCGCAGCCGGATGGGCCAACAAGCGCCACGAACTCGCCGTCCGCGATATCCAGATCGATACCCTTGATAATGTCGGCGGAGCCGAATGACTTTGTTACGCCGCGCAATTCAATGGATGCCATAGTCTGCTTTCCCCTAGGCCAACAACCGCCGTTGCCGGCTCATCTGTTTTTCAGGACTGCGTCCATCAGGATCTGGACCTTTTCCAGAACGACCTTGTCCCCATGCATCTTGCCGTTGCCCTTCACGGAGCTACCGACGATGGCGCCATCGGCGACAGCAAGAAGTTCCGCTGCGTTCTCCGCGCTGAAGCCTGAGCCCACGAGGATCGGATTGTTGGCGCCAGCGCGGATGTTCTCCACCTCCGAAGATGCGGTGGCATGGCCGGTCCGTGTGCCGGTGGCGATCAGGATATCGGCGCCGAAGAATTCAACGTCGCGTGCCTGATCCTCAATGTCGCGGTCGCCAACGATAGCGTGACTGCCGTGTTTGACATGGACGTCGGCCAGGATCGCGATGTCCTCGGCACTCAGCATCTTGCGATAGCGCAGGGCCCGCGCGGCCGCACCTTCGACAATACCTTCATTGGCGACATAGGCATTGGCCCACTGGTTGACACGGACGAATTGTGCACCGGATGCCCTCGCGCAGGCGAGCGACGCCTTGGCCGCGTTGGCGACGATGTTGAAGCCAAGCGGTAGTTTCGAAGCACGACGGATTCGGTCGCCGATCACCGACATGCCGCCAACGGTTTCAAAGTCGATCTCGTTCGGTTTTAGAAAGGGAATGTCGCCTGCGTTCTCGAGAAGAACGGCGTCGCCCCCCCTGTTCGAGGGTCAGTGCTTCCTCGACAGCTATGGCAACGAACTCGTCCTGCTCGTCAAGGGAACGAGCCTTGCTTCAACGATCACCGTTCTGGAAATCACCGGCCATGCAAAGCGTCTAATGAGCCAGACCTATGCGATCCTCGAAATATTCGCCATCGCCGGCGTGCTCTACCTCCTGATCAATCTGGTGCTGATCACCTTCGTCCGGCTGCTCGAAGCCCGCCTTACACGCTATCTGCCCCGCTAAGCTTGCAATAGCAGAAAGGGCTTGTCGCAAACTGCCTGGTCAACGGCATGTTGATCGTCGCCGAAGCGATGCGAACGAGCAAGTTGCCGGGGAGCCGGAAAAGCGTGGGTGTTGATTTGCGCTGGGGACTGCCTCGGTATTTGAGCCCAGAATTGACCCGCTGAATAGATAGGTTGCGGGTCTTGGGTCGCGATCAAGTTCCTGTTCTTCTCCTTCGTTGATTTGGGTTCACGGGCTGTGCTGTCCTTAAAGCGGAACTTGTCGTTTCCGGGGTCAAGGATGTGGCAATGGTGGGTCGGGCGATCGAGCAGTACCGGTTTGCCCGCAGGGAGGTTCGGCGAGAAGTGGAAAGAGGCAAAAGAGGAGATGGCGTTTGCGAAGTGACGGGTATCGTAACCGAACGGATCGGGATTCATCTGTGCGGCTGCCGGGATGTTAACGGTTGACCATCGGTCACAAGATTCCGGTCAAGCCTTGACGTGAGCCTTAGCTTAAGTACGAAAGGCATGGAAAGAACTGAACCAGCAATTGCTGCCAGTCTGGACCTGGCCTATCCCAGCTAATCGTATGTCCTGGTGGTCTGGATCGTCGTCAACCGGATGCGGGCCGGTCTTCTCGATCGGAACTGCTCAATGCCGGGGAATCATTTTTTGTCGTCGAAACGGCGCGCCGTGGCGCGGCCGGTGACATGCTGCCAGTGTTCGTCCGCCCGCCGCTCGAAGGTTGCCGCATCACGCGCATCGCTCTGGTAGAACGCGCCGCGCGGAACGTCTGGCGCATAGACCTGGTCGCTCCAGCCGCGGCCATCGTCGTGAGGAAATGCATAGCCGACATGGCCAAGCGCCGCGGCACCCTTGTAGTGCGCGTCGCGCAGATGCATCGGCACCGCTGACGGCGCCTCGTTTGTCACATGGGCAAGCGCCAGCGAAATGCCGCGGCAGGCCGAATTAGACTTCGGCGCGCGAGCCACGTGAAGTGCAGCATGGGCCAGCACAATCTGCGCTTCCGGATAACCGATTTTCTCTACTGCATGCAGTGCCGCGACAGCTGTCTGAAGCGCGGAATTGTCCGCCAGCCCGACATCTTCTGACGCATGGATCATGATGCGGCGAGCGATGTAACGCGGATCCTCGCCGCCGTGGATCAAGCGAGCTAGCCAGTATAGCGTCGCGTCCGGATCCGAGCCGCGCATGGACTTCACGAAGGCTGACACCACATCATAGTGCGCATCACCAGATCGATCGTGATTGACCGGCGCGGCCGCATAGGCTTCGTCGACCATCGCTTCCGTGACAAGGACCATTTTGCCCGCCGGATGGCCGATGGAGAGACTTTCCAGCACGGTGAGGGCGCGGCGCGCATCGCCGCCGGAGCGCCCGGCGATGCGCCGCAGGAGTGTCGGGGCGAGTTGCACCGTGGTGCCCCGGGCGGCGAGATGATCGAGACCGCGGCGCAGGACCTCCTCCATCTCTTCGATGGCCAACGGCTCCAGCTTCAGGATGGTCGAACGGGAGATCAGAGCAGGTGTCAGCGTGTGATAGGGATTGCCCGTAGTCGCCCCGATGAAATCGGCGACACCTTCCTCACAGAGCGCCAGAAGATGATCCTGCTGCGTCGCGCTGAAGCGATGCACTTCGTCGGCAAACAACAGCGTCGGGCGCATGCGTGCCTCGTCCGAGATCTTCCGGATATCGGCCACATTGTTGTGCGCAGCATTCAGCGGCCTGAAATTCTTGCCCAGCATGTTGCCGATGGCACGAGCAATGGAGGTCTTCCCTAGACCGGGCGGGCCGTAGAGAATGATGCTACCGAGCCGTCCGGCGGCAATGCGCCGGCGCAGCATCGTTCCTTCCCCGAGAACCTTCTCCTGGCCGATGACTTCGTCAAGCGTCGTCGGGCGCAATTCTGCGGCTAAAGGCATAGAGCCGGTGCGGGGTGCGGCATCGAAAAGATCGGTCATGCGAGCCTCGTCGAAAGGGTTTCCATTCCGAGAGCTTCATCTGCGCCGCTACCGTCTGGATAACGCTCGTCTACCGGCCCGGATATGCAGGGTCAAATCACAACAGGGCGCTCAGTGGTCCAGGACGGATCTTTAAGTTGCCCTCCCGCCTTTTGAAACACTATCATCCTCCCAGCTGATACCCTTGCGCCTTCGGGCTCCCATTGCCCGATCGCTAGCGATGCCGAACCCTCGAGACCCAAGAGCTTTGCGGCCAGCGGCGCTCCTCCATACCTCATCGAGAACTGGAACAGCAACGATCACCACGTCGAGCCCATCGGTCACATCCGCCAGCGTCGTCAGCGGGGGCAAGTTTTGCGCATCGAGCACCGCGATCAAACCCGGACTGGAGTAACGAGACAACCGTCGATGCAGACGGCATGGTGTTCATTTTTAACGAAGACCCGAATACTCTTCCATTGCCAGTCGCCCACCCCCTCAAGAAGATATTCGAACTCTCGAGAGGCATAGGGCTCCAGGCTTCGTCATTCGGTCTTGAGACTGCGCGTGTGGCAAATAATAGTGTCGCCGGTTTCCGCCTGCAGGGCTTCAAGCCGCACCCCCACCGGCGTCTCTTCCCCTAAAATAGTCCCGAGATGCCAGGCTATTGCTATACCGGCCAGGGTCGCACGGTTAAGGGTTCGCTGAAGTTCAAGTGGTAACGATTCTTGGTTGCCACTTGCCGATAGACCAATGCGATAAGGGAACGCATATGACTGAGAAAGCCTACGCCCTGCCCGGAACAGTTTATTTTGATCTGGAACCGACGGACGGTGGCGATCCCTACCGGATCTTCCTGTTTATACCCAAAGGCGAGCCGCCTGCCGGCGGCTGGCCTCTTTTGGTCACAACCGACGGCAACGCGACCTTCCCTTTTGCGTTTGCCAGCATCGTGACGCAAGCACCTTACCCAACCGTGACAAACGTCGATTGGGGAGTCATTGCCGCCATCGGCTATCCTTCCGACGAACCTTACGATGCATTCCGGAGGGCCTGGGACCTTGGCCCTCCACCCATCAAATCCTATCCGCCCTATTTCGAGGGGGGGCCTCCTGTTCGCATCGGCGGGAGCGGGCAACTCCTCGACTTTATCGAACATCGGCTTTTACCGCGGCTTGATGCGATGACACTGATCGATCTGACGCGCAGATCGCTTTTCGGGCACTCTTTCGGCGGACTTTTTACGCTTTATGCTCTCTTCGAACGCCCAGCGCTTTTCGTCAACTGGATTGCCGCCAGTCCGACAATCTACTGGGAGGCAAGCGAAATCTTGAATAACGAGGCGGGCCGGCAACCGATTTCGGGCCCTGCGGTCTTCCTTCACCTGTCAGCCGGCGAGTACGAGGGAGATGAGCTTGCTCCCTTCCAGTATCGCAACGAGGATGCCGCATCCCGTGTCGAGAAAAGAAAAATCGAACGCACCGTGGCATTGGCGCAGGAAATGGCGGATCGGCTAAATGATCCTGCGACCGGGATTCGAACGCAATTTGAACTCTTTGCGGGTCAGGACCACATGTCCGTGCTCGGACCAGCCGTCAATCGAGCCGTGGGTATCGCGTTTGAACGTGGTAGCACGGATGATGGTCGGCTGCGGACCCGATAGTCAACGTTCAAATCTAAAAGGAAATACCGTGACCCCGCTGAAGTCCGAGGAAGAGATGTGAATAGCCCCTAGACTTATAGACGCCTTCTTTCCTAAATTCTAGGTTGTAGGTCTATATGGGCAAAGCCAATTTCAGCGTTGATTTCAAACGTGATGCTTTGCGTCAGATCACCGGACGAGGCTATCCGGTTGCAGAGGTTTCGCAGCGGCTCTGTGTGGGCCAGCATTCGACCTTTGAGTGGAAGAAGAAGTTTGCTGCGTCGAACTCCAAGGACAGCGGGCTAGAATTGTCTACTCGAAACGCTCCTCGGCGACCTACTTGGCGTCGACCATGAGGATAGCCGTGCCGCCTTGCCTTCTCCGCAGTTTGCCCATCACATTGCGACCACTTCTTCGACGCGCTTCAGCGGGCCGGTTCACGACTGGCACTGAACGAGCCTTCGAGCTCGTTTTTTGCCGAGCAAACGACCCGGTTGCGGCCCCCACTTTTGGCCAGGTACAGATTTTTGTCTGCATGTTTCAGCATCGTGGCGAGGTCGTCGGCATCTGATGCAGCTTCGCAGACGCCAAAGCTCGCGGTTAGTGGTACCCCATTTGGTAGAACCGACAGTCGGGTCAGCTGTGCTCTCATTCGATTTGCAATCTCGGCGGCGGACACCTCGTCGCAGCCGGGAAGAAGAATGGCAAACTCCTCGCCGCCGATTCGTGCCGCGAGATCGTACGGCCGAACGCTTGACAGCACCACCGCGCCGACAGCGCTCAGAGCCTTGTCACCCATATCGTGTCCAAAACGATCGTTGATGGATTTGAAGTGATCGATATCCATGACGATCGCCGCAATGCCAGTTCCCTCGCGTCGGGCGCGTGCGAGAGCTGCGGCAGCATTGTCGACAAGCCAACGCCTGTTGCGAAGACCGGTAACGACATCAAAGGTTGCCTGACGTTCCAACTTCTCGATCGTTCGCGACAGATCACTCGTCAAGCTCGAAAAAGCATTTGTGACAAGCCCAATCTCATCCCTGCGTTCCGAGCGCATGTCGCAGGCGACCTTCGATTTTCGAAACCGCAGTATGGCGACTCGCAACTGCCTGAGAGGATGAAGCAGCGACCAAAGGGATCCGAGGCAAAGGGCGGTCCCCGCGACGGTAGCAACGAGAAGAAGAACGATTGTCGTTGTCGGCTCAAGATGTTGGTTATAGGCGAAATAGATCAGTGCAACTGCAAGTGGGAGGTGGGTGCTCACGAACGACGCGAAGAACAATTTGAGTGTCAGCGATGACCGAATTTTGGCGAGCATTTTATTCCTTTCGAACAATCCACCCCTGCGGATGGGAACCTAAAGGTATGCTTCTCCATGATTGTTAATTGGACCACTAAAGTCTTAACGATCGGCATTGTCGCCTGTGGAAAGCATCCGCAGCAAATGGGGAAAATGACATCGATGCGGTTGTCCGCAAGATCTATCGCCACATCCTACCGGTGAGGCTTTCGCATTGGCTGAGTGTCATTTGCATGTCGTTTCTGCTGCTGAGTGGGCTGCAGATTCTCAACTCTCATCCGGCCCTCTACTGGGGTAAGTACGGAGCCGACTACGATCCCGCCTTCATTTCGATCGAGGCAGTAGAAGACGGAACGCAACTAAGGGGCCTTAGCCATGTCGGAGCACTGACGCTGAACACATCCGGTGTCCTCGGCGTGCCTCAAATGAATGGCATCCCCAGGCGCGTGCGTTTTCCGCCTGGATGACGATGCCCGGGTATTGTGACCTCTCGACCGGCAGGCGTTGGCCCTTCTTCTTTGCCTGGATAATCGTCATCAACGGTCTGACCTATCTCGGCATCGGAACTATCCGCCGCCATTTCCGACGAAATACTCTGCCGACCAGACAGGAACTCGGTGGAAGGCGTCCTTGGAGTGAAATCGTCGACCATGCCCGATTGCACTTTCCGCCTTGGCGGCATTTGATCGATCAAAATTCGATCAACCGGGGCACTTGTCCCTTCCATTCGTCATAGCGATGCGCCCCGGCAAGTGGCTTCCTTCGGCGAACTACTAAATCCGCCTAGTGCGCGCTATAGGCACCATCGACCAGATGATAGCTTCCGGTAACGAAACTAGCGTCTTCAGACAAAAGAAAGCACACGAGCGCGGCGACTTCCTCCGGCCTTCCCTGTCTGCCCATCGGCTGCAGCGCCTCCATTCGTGGGTTGTTCGCGATCTTCGTATTCGCCGCCAGAAGGGGTGTCTCAATCCAACCCGGGCCTACGGCGTTGATCCGAATGCCTTGCCGCGCGTACTCAAGAGCGGCGACTTTGGTTAGTCCCACAACACCGTGCTTGGCCGCAGCGTAGGCCGCCGTCGTCGGTAGCCCGACAAATCCCAGTACCGACGACATGTTCACGATCGCTCCTCCACCCGATTCCAGCATGGCGGTAATCTCATGCTTCATGCAGTAGAAAACGGCGTCCAAGTTGACATTGAGCACTTTTCGCCACTCGTCGAGTGGATAGCTCGCTGTTGCCGCCCGAAGCCCAGGCATGCCCGCGTTGTTGACGGCAAGGTGCAGGCCGCCGCATCTCTTGGTCGCGAATTCGACCATTGCTTTAGCCGCTTCCGCGTCCGTGACGTCGACCGCCATATCATGAGCAGTTTGCCCATTCGCGCAGATTTCTGAGGATACCTTTCGCGCTGCTTCGCTGTCTAGATCGGCCACGATAACTTCGGCACCATGCAGAGCCAGACGCCGGCAAATGGCCGCACCAATGCCCGAACCGCCACCGGTTACAATGGCTACCTTTCCCTCCAGATCGAGCGTCATCGCGTTATCCCCCGAGCACGCGTTGAGTGCCAGTGGAACAGAGGCCCGCAACGGGTGCAAGCGATTTCGTCTTCAAACAACAAGCGGGGAGCTGCGCAGTCGCCACACCGTTATCACTTCAATTTCGTGTTTCGAACGCCGTCCGACAAGCGCAACTTTGATGCGAAACGGCGATCTTCTCATTGTAAGACGTAGATGGCATTGCAGGCCGTCAGGCGGTCCGCACCGTCGGGCCAGCCGAGGTGACTATTGGCCATAGTGCGGCGAGGTGCTATGGCTACCATGTTGTGCGGGAGGACCTGCATCGAATTTTCAATGCCTTACAACGTCGATACTGCTGTTGTCAGCCATGACGCAGCAATGAGCCAGGAACTCATCCAACTACTTATAGGTAGAAATGGACAAGAGCTTCATGACACGTCGGGCGTTCTCGCTCGTTAGTTTGATGCTGTCGGTATCCGGTTGTAGTTCTACATATTGGTCGATACCGTACATTTCGAATTACCGAGTGGCGACACAATATCGAAGGCGCCGCGTTCCCTATGCCGGAGGCGAAGAGCCCGGCACGATCGTGGTCAACACAGCAGAACGATACCTCTACCATGTTGAGGGAGGCGGCCGGGCAACGCGCTACGGGGTTGCAGTTGGAGAAGCCGGTTTGTCGCTCAAGGGGGAGGCGACCGTGGGCCGCAAGGCGGAATGGCCTTCGTGGACGCCAACCGCCAACATGATTGAGCGCAAGCCTCGTTTACAACAATATGCGGGCGGCGTTGAGGGAGGTCTGCACAACCCGCTCGGGGCGGCGGCTCTTTACCTCTATCGTGGCGACCACGACACCATGTTTCGTCTTCACGGGACGAACGAGCCCTGGTCTATTGGTCATGCGGTGTCGAACGGATGCATTCGGTTGACGAACAAAGACATCGTTCACCTCTACAACCGAACGCCTATCGGGACGAAAGTATTGGTCATTTGACGGCACCTCAGGAAATGCCAGAGCAGATCTGGGCGCTCGCCTGAGCGAGGACCACCTCGCTGCCCAGACTTAACGTCCATCTGACAACCGGCGGCGAAGTAAAGGCTTTCAGTGAATGCTAATCGCCGTGCTGATGGTCCGCGGGAGGAAGAAAACATGGCGAAATTCTCGGCGCGGTTCAAGAAGGGGTGTTCGCTGGAGCAATTAACTGTGTGGCATTTATGAGCTATGCCCAATAGCCTTTTGCGGCTATTACTATAGTCGTTGCCTTGAATAACCTATTCCGCAACCAGGAGAGGAGATCTTCATGAGCAGACTTCTGATTGTAGCAGTGGCGGTTCTTTCGGTGGCTGGCTTGAGTGCCTGCGGGTCGATGGGTAAAGCACCTCCGCCCGTAGAGCAGCCGGCGGTCTATAAGTAAGCCGCAGAATTGGTCCGGGGAAGCGTCCAGAGATGCTTCCCCCGCCAAACCTCGCTTTAATGCCGCTGGCGTTCGGGAAGGTGCCAAAAGTGGGCTCACACCAAATTCCTCGTAACGTTGGATATGAGGCTTGCTGATGACGCCGAGAAATGGCCTTGTCCTGTTTGTTTTCTTTCTGCCCTTCATAGTGGCATCTTGCCAAGGAGAAGACAAACCGGCTCTGCCACAATACGTATCGGATTACCGCCCTTATTCCGGAACGCTTGTCAAACCCCTCCAGCGCACCGAGGGCCGGTACTTCATTGAATTCCGCTCACGCTATGCGCTGAGTTATGGGCATTCCTATGTGGTGTTTGGGCGCCTAGGCAACAACGGCAAAATGGTCAATCCGGAGGTTGCAGGACTTGCGCCTGCCACAAATGACTCAGGTCCATACGTTGTTGGTCATTTCCTTCCAGTACCCGCAGAAACCGGCGCAAGTGATGGAGACTTGGAAGAGAAATACCGTTCTGCAAGCTGGCGCGTTATGTTGACGGAGGCTGAATACAGAAAGGTCGTAGCCCACATCCGTGAATTAAAGGCCAAGTCCAAATTTTGGATGGCGTCAGTTAGCAATTGCAACGCGTTCGTAGCGGACATCGCGCGCTCGATGGGCTATAAAACCCCTTCGATATGGCTACGGCCACAACAATTCATCACCAGGCTTCGGGAGATGAACGGCGGTTGAGCGAATGGGGGGGCGCAATGGCGATCACACCGAGGAAGCTTAACGCGCATCCGGTGACCTAGATGAGTGCGTCCGTGGGGTCCGCCGGCGAAATTCTATGGGTATTCGGTATCGTGACCTGGTATGTGATCCGCTATCCTTTCGAGCGGCGCGCAAAACGCGTTCGGGTAGTGGACAGTCGTCGCTCTCCAGTCGACATGATCGGCCTCGCGGCAGCACTATTGGGGCAGGCCTTCGTTCCGGGATTCTACGTGCTGACTGGCAAGCCCAAGGTCGCAGATCACCCTGTGCATGTTTGGGCGATTGCCCTCGGCGCGATCCTGTTCTTTTGCGGTCTATGGGTCTTTCGAAGAACCCACAAGGAACTCGGCAAGAATTGGTCGATAACGCTGCAAATTCGCGACAAGCACCAGCTTGTTGTGACCGGCCCTTATGCGCTCGTCCGGCACCCCATGTACAGCTCCTTCCTGCTGTTGGCGCTTGGCCAGGCCTTCCTGTTGTCGAACTGGGTCGCAGGGCTCTCGGGTCTTGCCGGCTTTTTGGTTTTGTTCTTCCTTAGGGTGGGCAAGGAGGAGCAAATGATGCTGGAAACCTTCGGCTCCAGCTACGGCGACTACATGAAAATGACTAAGCGTATCATCCCCTGTCTCTACTGAGGTGTCACGATGCGAGGTCGGACCCTGAAGATTTCGGCGCCACGACGGCTCGTATGTGATCTGATGCGGTTTTCGGTGGGCATTCCGCGGATCACAGTGCAGCGGCAAATGAACCTCGCCCCTCTTCTAGAAGCACGGATGGAGCAACCGATCCGGCTGTCCTGGACGGTTCTCTTTCTCAAGGGATATGGTCTCCTCGCACAGGAGGTACCCGAACTGCGCCGCGCCTATTTGAAGTTTCCCTGGCCGCGGATCTACGAATACCCGATGAGTGTCGCCTCCGTCGCCCATGAGCGTGAGTTCGACGGCGAGCGTGTCGTTCTTCTCGGCACGATCAGGGGACCCGAGCGCCGAGAGATCGTAGACCTGCAAGCTATGATGGAGACGGCGCGTACGCAGCCGGTGCTCGGCATCAAAGAGTTCCGACGCGCGCTGAAATTTGCCCGCCTGCCGGCACCGATGAGATGGATGCTGATGTGGCTCGGCCTTAATATCGCTGGGCGGCGGGCGCGCCATTTCGGTACGTTCCAACTCTCGGTCTACTCCGGGCTAGGGGCGGAATCGTTGAATCCCCTGACACCACTGACAACGCTTCTGAACTGGGGGCCGATCAGTGAGGACGGAGTGGTCAATGTCCGAATCCTCTATGATCACCGGGTAATGGATGGAGCCACCGTCGCTCGCGCCCTTGTTCGCTTCGAGGAAATTCTGAACGGCAAAGTTGCTTCCGAAGCAAACAGTCTCGCCAGCCAAGAAACGATCGGCGCCCACTCGACGGCGAGGACAAAGGTATGAGGGGCGATGAAGAATCACGGCTCGCAACGGTCGTCGTTGGCGCGTCACGGGGGATCGGCCGTGCGATCGCGAAGGTCGCAGCTGCGGAAGGCGGTCCGGTCGTACTCGTCGCGCGGTCGCGTGAGAACTTGGCGGCAGCAGCGACCGAGGTCCGAACAGCCGGCGGTGCTCCTTATGTGTTGGATCTCGATCTTTTTTCGGGTGATGCCTCGGCTCGGTTGGAGACATTCCTCTTTGAGAACCGCCTTGTTTGCAATGTCCTCGTCAATAGCGCGGGATACGGTCTTCGGGGGCAGCAACCACGCTTCCAATGGGCGATCAGCTTGGAATGGTTGATGTCAACATCCGCGCCCTCAGCGACTTCACGCTTCGCTTCGTACCAGGCATGCTGGCGCGCAAACGTGGCGGTGTGATCAATCTTGCCTCGATTGCCAGTTTCACGCCCGGCCCTGGTATGGCCATGTATTACGCGAGCAAGAGCTTTGTGCGCTCCTTCTCTGAAGCATTGCATGAGGAACTTCGCCCCAACGGAATCACCGTCACATGTGTCGCTCCTGGGCCAGTGGCGACGGAATTTCTTGAGCGCTCAGGTGCTGCACGTGCGGCGCTGTTCAGGATCCTGCCGAGGCAGACGCCCGAATATGTCGCCGAATGTGCTTGGAGCGGCTTCAAGGCCGGCCGCAGGCTCGTTATTCCAGGGGCTTCGGCCAAGTTGGTGGCGCTGACAGCGTCCGTGTTGCCGTCTTCGATTTTGCTCTCGCTCGTAGGCCGATTGCAACGCCGTAGCAGCGATCCTTGCTCGTGCGGTTCAGGCAAGCGGTTTGGTGCGTGCTGCGGCGGGCGCAGACATGGTCGCAACTGAAATTGGCCTGTCCCGATTGGGTGATCCGGTTGAAATGTTAGTGCCCGGGTACCAAATCCCTGAGCTCTTGACCGGAAACGAACCCGCGACTCCTGCAGTTTTTGAGTGATACGCCGCGCATTCGCTTTGCGCTTAGGGGCTCCCACGACGGTCAAACATGCCCCGTGTTGCCGGTTTTGCACATCCTACGACGGACGTATCAGAGTGGGACCAGGCGTAGATTTCATCACCAAATGGTGCTATTTTTAAGCACCAAAATCGGGAAACCAAACGATGCGATCGACTATCAACCTCGACGATACGCTCATGGAAAAGGCTAGGTCCTTAACCGGCATAAAAGAAACAGCCGCTCTGGTCCGCCAAGCGCTAGAGACGCTTGTTCGTGTTGAGTCGGGAAAACGCCTCATCGCGCTCGGGGGAACTATGCCGGATGCGGAGGCAGCCCCACGCCGCCGGAGCGCAGCGGCCGAGTGATACTTGCTGACACCTCCATCTGGATTGATCATTTCCGACGTGGCGATGCAGAGTTGCGTAGGATTATTGAGGACGATCGTCTCCTCTGCCATCCGGCCGTGATTGGTGAATTGGCACTTGGCAGCCTTCGGGACCGGGGTAGCGTGATAGCTTTTCTGGCGGCTCAACGCGAAGCGTTCGTCGCAACGCACGACGAAGTCATGATGATGATTGATCGCCACGCCATTTTCAGTATGGGCATCGGCTACACGGATGCCCACTTGCTGGCCTCAATACTCCTTGATCAGCGAGCGGCCTTGTGGACCAGAGACAAGCGTCTGTGGGCAGCGGCTGAAAAGGCGGGGGCTTTACTGTATACCTCCGCCAATTCGGGGAACTAAATGCTGAATCAAAGCGATAGCCGTTGCTCATGCTGGTCTGAGGGTTGAGCCGCCAGAGCGCAGAGTTCCGGTCGATACATTATGCGATCATCTTGGCCCAAATGGTGAACATGACTGCAACAACCCACGTGTATAGTGCCGAGGGAAGCTTACTTCGGCCGGATGACCCCCTTTTTTCAGGATGATGTTGTCGTACAAGCGACGCTCGTCCGTCTGGACGATCGCGAAGCCAGTGCGAGCGCCGTCGTAGAACGCGAAGCGCTCAATCTGCTCGATTTGCACTTCCCTGCCCTCAGCGCTGTCGCACTCCCGCTGGAACTCGCCAAATATTCTGGACGCATCACGAGGAATAACCGGGGTCATCATCGCGGTCGGGGTGTCCACGAAATCGTCGAGAGGAAGTAGCGTGAGGATTGCCTGGAGCATCTCCTTAGACGTTATCGCCGGCACTCTGATTGCCCGTCAGGCGTGAGAATAGAGCGGGAAGTTCCCATCCACGATAACGATCTCGTCGCCATGGCCCATTTCGCTAAGGGCACTGAGAAGTTGCGAATTCACTGAAGGATGAATGTTCTTGAGCATGATACCTCGGCAAGAACGAAAGGAATTGGGCCGCCTCAATCGGGCGACCCAACTCTATTTTAGCTGTGGCCTGTCAGATGGGCTGAGCTGAACTCATTGCTGCGAACGACGGCGAAGCTGCCGAGATGGTGCCACGCTGGTGGAGACGTGCCCCCGATTTCGTGTCGAACAAGTGGAAGCTGCTTTGCGAAAACCCAAACTTCAGCGTTTTACCTGCGCTGATCTTGACCGTCGGCGCGGTCCTGGTCGTCACTTCCTTACCCGCCACGTCGAAGATCACGAGCGTATTGGCACCCGTCGGATCTACCAGGTCGACGCGAGCGTCGATAACCAGGCAAGGTTCGTCCAGTGTATCGCCGATGCAGATGTTTTCAGGTCGAACACCAAGCGTCACGGACTGACCGTTTGGCCGCAAACCCCGCCGGAAGCGAAATTGCGAGTTGCGGTGAAACGCGAAGCATCTGGCCACCCCTGATGTTCTCAATCGTTCCCTCCAGGAGATTCATTGCTGGCGAGCCGACAAACCTTGCGACGAACAGGTCCGCCGGGGAATTGGAGATGTCATCGGGCGTACCGATCTGGACGATTTTGCCGCCGTTCATGACGACGATCTTTGTCGACATTGTAATCGCTTCGACCTGGTCATGCGTAACGTAGACGATCGTCGCTCCGAGCTTCTGATGCAGTCGCTTGATCTCGATGCGCATTTCTGTGCGCAGCTGGGCGTCAAGGTTTGAAAGCGGCTCGTCGAAAAGGAAAAGCTTTGGATTGCGGACCAAGGCGCGGCCCATTGCAACACGCTGCCGCTGACCGCCGACAGCCGCCATGGCTTCCTGTCGTTGCACTTCCTCTCTCCCGGTCCACGGGCGGCTGGGAAAGCCCCACCATGCTCGCTGTCATGTTCAATGGAATAGGTGGCGTGGTCGTCTCGCAAGCCGTCTGGCTGTTCGCCCGGAGCAGCGATGCGGAGGATCGGGCATTCTCTCTAGGGACGACATCTCACGCCATGGGCATAGCCAGAACGTTGACAGCCTCTCCGGACGCCGTGGCATTCGCAAGTTGCGGCATGCTTCTAGCGCGCTGGTGACGACTGCATTTTACGGGATTTTCAGCGCAGTGGCTGAACAACTGTTCTAGTTACAAGCGATGGCAAGGTCACTTCAGATGTTTTCCACGTTTTGAAATCGCGTCGGCATGCATTCGCCGCCTGTCTAGATCCCTGGGAGCGATTTTTTGCCCACCTTGAGCTGAATCAGACCAAGGAGCCGGAGTGCCGGGGCAGGCTCGGCATCTTCTCGGTGACCGAACTCATCACGGTCGGCGGGCACAGCGCCCTAGCCGGAACCGCTCGCAGGCCGAGTGACGATACGCCGTTACGGCAACATTGCGTTGCGTGTCTGCTGGCGGACATGGATTTTCACGTCTGGCACATTTAATAATATATATTTTCTATAGACTATACAACACTTCTGCCAAGCTGTGATGTCAACAACAAGGAGCGTCCCCATGGGAGTGATCGAACAGCAGGCCATAGACTACACGCTACATCCACGGGTTAACTCCAGCGACCCGGTTCCGCCACGCCCGCGCCCTGAGACGCCAGCCCACATCATCGCCAGCGACGAGGAGGCAATCACCGTTGCCAAGAAACTCGCTGGCAAGTTCGCCGCTGGTGCGGCCCTGCGTGATCGTGAAGGACTGTTACCGCTGGAGGAGATCGACGCTTATTCCCAGAGCGGGCTCTGGGGTATCAATATTCCCAAGGCCTATGGCGGCCCGGGGGTGTCCTATAAAACGCTGGCTCGGGTGATCGCGATCCTTGCGGCCGCAGATCCGTCGATCGCCCAGATCACCCAGAACCACCTGGCCATCAATGGGCACATCGATCTTGACGGCACCGAGGAGCAGAGAAAGGAGTTTTTTGGCTGGGTCCTTTCCGGCCTGCGCTTCGGCAATGCCTTCTCAGAACTCAACAGCAAGACAGTGGCCGCTTTTGAGACCCGCGTTACTTATGATGGAGATTTCGCCGTCGTGAACGGCGAAAAGTTCTACACCACAGGCGCCCTGCTCTCGCATGTCATTCCAATCGTCGCCGTGGATGAAGGCGACAAGGGCTTTCTCGTCTTCACCGATCGTGACGCACCGGGCATCACGGTGACCAACAACTGATCCAGCTTCGGCCAGCGCACGACGGCTTCCGGTTCGGTGAAGATCGAAAACGTGCGGGTTCCAAAGAGCCGTCTTCTTCCCGTCGCCGCTTTCGATCGACCGACGGTAGCAGGCCCCGTTTCGCAGATTATTCAGGCGGCCGTCGATGCTGGGATCGCGCGCGGCGCGATCGAGGACACGATCGCCTTCATCAAGACGCAGAGCAGGCCGTGGATTGACAGCGGCAAGGAGACGGCCGGCGAAGATCCCTTCACTATCGCCGCGATCGGCGACCTGAAGATCAAGCTGCATGCGGCTGAAGCGTTGCTGGATATCGCAGGCGAGGCGATCGACCGCGGCGTAGAAAATCCGACGGAAGAAGTTATTGCCGACGCTACGATCAAGACTGCCGAGGCAAAGGTGCTGACAACGGAGATCGCCATACTGGCTACGAACAAGCTGTTCGAACTCGCCGGTACACGCTCGACACTCGCCAAGCACAATCTCGACAGGCATTGGCGCAATGCTCGTGCACACACGCTACATGATCCTGTGTGCTGGAAGTTTTTCCATGTCGGAAACTTCTACTTGAACGACATCAATCCTCCCCGACATCCCTGGAACTAAGGGGCGTGAGGGCGTCGCTCAAATTGATCCGGCGCCCTCGCTGTCATCGCGACTGTGAGAGGGACAACCATGTCAACGCCTCACAGCTCAGCAACTCGGTACGATTGCCTCGAGCTGAGGAGGACGGTGGGTGGTGGCCTGAGAGGCTGAAAGTACGCCTCAGGATTGCCGATCATGCCGGCCACGCATGAACACCACGGCTGCCGGCAGAACTCAGCCAATTTCTCGAGCGCGCGAAACCTTCTTGAGTGGGCAGTCTTCCCGATGCCAAGTCAGGATGAGATGCGCAATCAAGTTGTTGTTGACAGCCTCGTTGATGCAGGATGTCACATCTGACTATCGGCTTTTGGGCCGCCCAGCTTCCGTCGCATCAGAGACTTCGTTCAGCCGGCCGGTTCGCACATCATAGATATAGCCATAAATAGGAATGTGAGCTGCCACGAGGGGATGCTCGCGGATGCAGCGTACGTCATCGACAACGCTTGCCTCGTTGTTCTTGAACGTATGCCACTTCAGAAACCTACCATGCACACAGC
Source organism: Sinorhizobium sp. BG8 (assembly GCF_016864555.1). Taxonomy (NCBI): domain Bacteria; kingdom Pseudomonadati; phylum Pseudomonadota; class Alphaproteobacteria; order Hyphomicrobiales; family Rhizobiaceae; genus Sinorhizobium; species Sinorhizobium sp. BG8. The sequence goes on from NZ_CP044012.1 coordinate 225,976, forward strand.
CGCCGCCATGCTTGGGGTTTGACCATGCCTCTCCATCGAAGCTTGCCGTCTCGAGGCTGTCAGCCAGGAGATCACCGATCACCTCGTCCGAAAACAGTTCCATCCCGCAATCCGTATGATGGATCACGAACCATTCTTTCGTGCCCAAAAGCTTGTGCGAAATGACAAGGGACCGGATTGCATCATCACTCGCCCTGCCGCCAGCATTGCGGATCACATGAGCATCGCCTTCCGAGAGCCCTGCATACTTCGCGGGGTCGAGGCGGGCATCCATGCAGGTCAGGATAGCGAAGCCGCGCGCCGGCGGAAGTGCGAGATCCTTCTTGTCTCCGAACGAGGCCACATAGGTTTCGTTTGCAGAGAGAACTTCACTGTGGACTTTCGACGTCTTGGTATCGCTCATGGCACTTCTCCTCCTTTTATCGACTGTTTGATCGGGCTGGGGCTGGGCTTTTGCCCGTTTTTCAACCGGGATGACGTTCTGGTGGCTTTGAGTGCTGTGACTAGCTCGCAAGTTCTCGCCGAGCGTCTACCAGCAGATCGATGCGCGGCGCCGTCACGCCGTGACGGGCAACGAGCCGATGCTCTTCCTGCGGACTAAGGCGAAATCGGCGGGCAAATTCATGCACGTTTTGCATGTCGGCCACCTCACCTTCATTGGGCGCCTGTTTGTTCGCAAATGTCTCCTGCTGCATGGCAAACCCTTTGCTGTATCTGCTGTGATCACGACCGACCGCACAGTTCGACAGCGGGGCCGGCCTCGGCAAACCTACTGCGCTGCCGCGGCAGTCTCCCCGGTGCCCTGCGTCGCCAACGGCACACCGATCGACCAGTTGATCGGAGGCGCCGTGCCGTTGATGTGCCAGTCACCGACAATCCGTTCCTTGTTGATCACCGGATTATGCGACGAAATGGTCCGGGCATTGCGCCAGTGACGATCAAGTGCATGGCTTTCGCGGGCAGCCGAAGCGCTGAGCGCGTTGAACAGCAAGCTGCCGGCGCGCTGGGTGAATTCCGTAACGATGATCTGTGCGGAATAGACCTCGACATGGGCGGTATCGTTTGCGGCCTTCACGGCATCCGGGCCGGCAGCCTTCGCCTCGAAGACCCGCTGGATAGCGGCGGCAGCACGCAAAGTGCTCGATTCCGTCGCATAGGCGAGGCCCGCCAGCTGACCCACGACCTGTTGGATCTGGGGGTCCTGCCGGTCGGAAGGGCCGGCACCGGTACTATAGACACGCGTGCGGTTGCGTATCTGTTCGGCCGTGTCGCGCACGATGGCGCGGCCGATGCCTGCAAGGCTTGCCAGGAGAACGAGCTGGTAAAGCGCATGTTGATAGGGAACGCGCTCCTCGTAGAGAAGGACGTTCTGTGGCTCGACAAGAACCGATTGGAATACCGCTTCGCCACTGCCCGTCGTGCGCTGGCCGAAACCATCCCAATCGTCGCTGACCTTCACGCCCTCGGAGTTTTTTCGCACCAACGCAAGGACGTCTGCGCCATCTTCCCGGCGCGCCAGCACATCGATCCAGTCTGCGAATATGCTGCCTGTCGTATAGAATTTGCGACCGTCGAGGCGTAGCGCATCGCCGTCCTTTTTAACGCTTGTCGCCGTCTGCCAAAGACCGATCGTGCCGATCTCCGTCCAGGCATTGCCAGCGATCTCACCATCGGCAAACCGCTTCAGCCAGACGTCGCGTTCCGGACCGGGATCGGCAAACAACCGGTCTTCGGAAAAGACGACATGGCCGCGCAGGGCCTGGGGAATGTTGGGGTCGGCTTCGGCAAGCGCGATCAGCAGCGCCGCCAGATCGACGATCGAGCCGCCGTCCCCGCCCTCTTCCCGCGGAACTCGGACTGCGGGAAATCCTGCCTCCTTCAGCCACGCTATCTGTTCGCGCGGCAGGATACGCTGACGCTCACGTTCCAGCGTGCCATCGGCGATCCGGCGAAAGACCGGACCATATTTTTCCAGAAGGTCCGGCCGAAGAGCCTGGATGTTTTCCCTATAGGCGAAGGTCATGGTGATGACGGCTCCCTGTTCATTAAAAATCAGTGGGGAACGGCGGACTTCGCGCCGCCCAGGTAGAAATCATGCACATCATCGCGGGCACGCAGTTCCTCGGCCGTACCGGACAGAGCGACTCGTCCCGTTTCGAGGATGTAGCCATAGTCGGCATATTTCAGCGCCAGGTTTGCGTTCTGCTCTGCGAGCAGAAAACTCACGCCCGATTCCTTGTTCAGAGTTCGCACTATCTCGAAGATCTCCTGCACGATGATCGGAGCAAGCCCCATCGAGGGTTCATCGAGCAGGACGAGCTTGGGCTTCGTCATCAATGCGCGCCCGATCGCCACCATCTGCTGTTCACCGCCGGAGGTGAGGCCGGCCTTGGTCTTGCGCTTCTGCTGCAGGCGCGGAAACCAGGTGTAGATCTGTTCAAGGCTGTCGTTCAGGGCCTTGCGTGAAGGCCTGCCGACGAACCCACCTGAGAGGATGTTCTCCTCCACGGTCAGTTGCGGAAAGACGTGACGTCCCTCCAACACCTGCACGATGCCGCGGGCAACAAGTTTGGAAGCGGAAAGATTGCTGATCGATTCCTCGCGCCACCGGATATCGCCCTTGCTAACGCGGCCGCGCGCCGGACCGAGCAAATTGGAAATCGCCTTCAGCGTGGTCGTCTTGCCCGCGCCATTGGCGCCGAGGAGGGCAACAATGCTGCCCTCCTCGATCTTGAGCGACACATCCCTGACGGCCAGGATCGCCTGTCCATAGAGGGCTTCCACATTGCGGACCTCGAGGAATCCGGCTGTCGTCTGGTCAGTCATGGTCGGCTACCCTTGCCTGTTGGCTCAGTTGCTGGCCGCTTCGCGCGGCGTGATGCCCTTTTCCGCAGCGTAGGCGGCAGCCTTCGCCTTGATCACGTCGGCAAAGAGTGTGGAATCCGCCTTGATCCAGTCGGTCTTGGTATCCCAGGATTCGCCGTTCCACTGGATGATCTTGGCCGCGATGGTCTCGCCCTTGTGGTTGTCGATGGTGGTCTTCAGCGGGCTGATCAGACCCTCGGCGCCGAGTTCAGCAATGCGGTTCTGGTCGATATTGAGGTTTTCAAGCGCCCACTGGCCTTCTTCGTTGTTGAGCGGCTTGTTGCCGAACTTCTTCTGTCCAGTGCGCAATGCCTCGACGAATGTGATGGCCTCGATCACGCCGTAGTTGTAGTAGACCGTACCGAACTTGCTGTTGTCCTTGAGGTCCGACTTGCCCTTGTCGAGGATGTTTTCCTTGAGTGTCTTCAGGATGCCGTAGTCGGTGCCCGGGGGGAAAACCGAGACGGCAAGATACCCCTTGGCGGCAGCGCCCGCCGGGCGGGCATCATCTTCCGAACCACTCCAGATATCGCCGATGATGCGATCGGCCGGGAAGCCGACGCGGGCGGCGGTCTTGATAGCGACCGGCGTCATGACACCCCAGCCGCGGAGGAATACCCAGTCGGCACCGGCGCGGCGGATCTGCTGCCACTGTGCCTGCTGCTGTTCGCCGGGATGCGGAACAGGGATTTGAATATCCTCGAAGCCGTATTTCTTCGCGAGAATGCCGAGTGGTTCGATCGTATCGCGGCCGTAGCCCGAGTCATGATAGAGCGTCGCGATCTTGACGCCCTTCAACTTTTCGTAGCCGCCGGCCTGCTGGGCAATGTAGTCGACGATGATCTGGGCTTCGCTCCAGTAGTCGAAAATCAGCGGGTATTGATAGGGAAACACACGGCCGTCGGTCGCGATGTTCTGGCCGCCACCGGGGCTGACGATCGGGATTTTGTCGATGCGCGCCTTGTCTGTGAGCGCCACGTCCAGACCGCTCGAATGTGGATAGATCGCGGCCGTCAGCGCGCCGTTATAGCCGCCTTTATAGCGCTCGTAGCACTCGATGCCGCGCTCGATCGTATAGGCGGTTTCGCATTCCTGGATCAGGATCTTGACGCCGTTCACGCCGCCCTCGACCTCGTTCACGTAGCGCAGATAGTCGATGTTGCCCGCGCCGAACGGGATGAAGGACGGTGCGTATGGACCAGTGCGATAGGTGAAGAGCGGATAGAGCTGCTGACCGGCACCGTCCTCTGCCTGCACCGGCGCGCTTAGGCTTGCGGCAGCCATCAAGGCTCCGGCCGCAAGGGCGATGGATTTCGAGAGTATCGACATGGTTACCCCTTGTGTGTCGCTTCGAGAATGGCGCCGATGGTTATAGGAACGGGCGGAAGATCCGGCGCCAAGCCCGATCCGCACGCGGAACTGGGTGGCTAGCGTCTGAACCGCGCCTGAAGTGCCTCCACGCCGCGCCGTATCCAGGCGGAAAGCCCGTCCGGCTCCTTGATCAGGATGAAGATGATGATCGCACCGAAGATCACGCGCTGGAGATTGGTGATCGCACCCTGATCGCTGAGATAGGCAACGTTGGAGGCAAGCACGAGATGATCGAGCAGGATCGGCGTCAGCACGATAAAGGCCGCACCGAGGAAATTGCCGAAGATCGTCGCCGTCCCGCCGATGAGCACGATGAACAGGACCTGAAACGACTTGTCGAGATTGTAGGTATAGGCATCGGCCGTGCCGAGATAGGCGAAGCCCCAGAGCACGCCGGTTATTCCGAGGAAGAAGGAGCTGACTGCGTAGGCCTGCAGCTTGCGGCGAGCGACCCGGATGCCGAGCACTGACGCCGCCGTTTCCATGTCACGGATCGCCATCCATTCACGCCCGAGCCGACTTTTGACCACCAGAAAGGCAAGACCGATCAGCAGGACCGTGACTGTCGCAACCAGCAGATAACGCCCGACGGGCGACTGCAGGCCGTATCCGAAAATCTCCAGACGCGGGGCCGAAATGGTGAGCGACTGGCTGTTGTTCGAAAACCACGGATAGTTGGTGAACAGCCACTGGAAGAAGAACTGCGCGCCGAGCGTGGAGGCACCAAGGTAGAACCCTTTGATCCTGAGCGCCGGCAGGCCGAAGAAGATCCCGACCGCGGCCGCGATCACGCCAGCCAGCAGCAGAACGAGCGGAAGCGGGAGCCCCGGCACACGCAGGATCAGGTTATAGGCAGAAAACACGCCGACCGACATGAAGGCGGCGGAACCCAGCGAGACAAGCCCGGCATAGCCCTGCAGAAGGTTGAGCGAGATGCCAGCCAGCCCCATGACGATTGTGGGGATGATGATCGAGCTCAGCCAATAGTCCGTCGCGATCGCAGGCACGACGCCGAAGGCGATGGCGAGGCCTGCAATGACGAGGGCAGTCCGCAGAAGCGTCGAGCCGGATGGAACAGAGGAGGCAGCGCCGACATCCAAGATGTTGTCCTGAACGGTGGTCATGGGTCAGACCCTTTCGATGTCGCGATCGCCGAAAAGACCGGCGGGACGAACGAGGAGAAATGCGACGGCGAGGATGTAGGCGAACCAGGTCGAAACGCTGCCGTTGACCAGCGGGCCGAGATAGATATCGGCCAGCGCCTCGCTGGCGCCGACGATGAGCCCGCCGACGATGGCGCCGGGGATCGAGGAGAAGCCACCAATGATCAGAACAGGCAGCGCCTTCAGCGTGATGAGCGACAGCGAATACTGGACGCCTTGCCGCGCGCCCCAGAGCAAGCCGGCGATCAGAGCGACTATACCGGCAACGCTCCAGACAATGCGCCAGATGACGGGAAGACGGATGCCGATCGATTGGGCGGCCAGCGTATCGTCGGCCACGGCGCGAAGCGACACGCCCATGCGTGTCTTGCTGAAGACGATCGCAAGCACAACGACGAGAGCAATGACGATGAGCGAGGCGACGATATCGAACCAACTGATAAACAATCCGCCGTAATCCTCGGCGATATCCTCGATGCCGATGTCGAGCATATGCACGTCGGTTCCGAGAAAAAACTGCGCCGCGCCGTCGATGACGAAGGAGAGTCCAAGCGTGGCCATGAACAGGGTCAGCGGATCGCGGTTGCGAAGCGGACGCAGAACCAGCGCCTCGATGACGACAGCCGTCACGATCATCAGTGCGGAGGTTGCCGCGAAGGCGACCCAGAAATTTATCCCGCGCTCGACGAGCGTCACGAACACCAGCGCCGCCAGAAAGACCATGGCGCCCTGGGCGAAGTTGAAGACGCCTGAAGCCTTGTAGATCAGCACGAAGCCAATGGCGACGAGGCCATACATCAGACCGGCAAAAAGACCGGCGATCAGAGTTTCGAGAAAATAGGCCACGCCCGTCCCCTTAGTGAACTGTGCCGAGATAGGCGGCGATGACATCGGGATTGTTGCGCACCTCATCCGGTGCGCCATCGGCAACCTTTCGTCCGTAGTCGAGGACGACGATATGGCTGGCGAGCCCGAGCACGATGCCAACATCATGCTCGATCAACACAATGGTCGTGCCGAAGGCGCGATTAACCTCGCTGATGATGCGGCTCATGTCCTGCTTTTCATCCTGGTTCATGCCGGCCATCGGCTCGTCGAGCAGCAGGAGCTTGGGCTCGGAAACCAGGGCGCGCGCGAGATCGACCCGCTTCTGGATGCCATAGGGCAGCGTCGAGACGATCCGCCCGACGTAGGTTTCCAATCCGAGGAAGGCGATCACCCGTTCGGCCCGCGCGCTGAAATCACCGCGCTCTTTCCTGTCACGGCCGAAACGGAAGACGTTTTCGAAGAAGCTCGCCTCACCGCGGCGGGAAAGGCCAGAAAGGACGTTCTCCCGTACGCTCAACCGGCGAAACAGCGCATTGTGCTGGAAGGTGCGCCCGATGCCGAGACGTGCGGCGGTGCCCGGCCGGATCGCGCCAAAATGGCTACCATCGAAGACGATATCTCCAGAATCGGCTCGATAAACGCCATTGATAACGTTCAGCAATGAGCTCTTGCCGGCGCCATTCGGGCCGATTAGTGCGCAAATTTCGCCCTGGGCAACCGTGAAACTCAGTGAATTCAGCGCCTTCACACCACGGAAGGAAAGCGAGACGTCATTCAGCTCAAGCAGGTTTGTCATGAACCTCAGCCCTTCGCGCTCTTCAGGGCGGTCACGACGGCACCTGCTTCGCGTCGCTTCACGGCTTCGATATCGCGATATCCCGCACCCGGATGACTGGCGGGAAGATAGGGACCGTCGCCAAAGAGCTTTTCGCGCAACGTGCCCGGCTTGTAGGCCGTTGGATAAGCTCCGCGCTTCTGCAGTTCCGGCACAATGAAATTGACGACATCCTCGAAGCTGTCCGGCGTCACCGCATAGGCGAGATTGAAGCCATCGACATCGGTATCCTCGACCCATTCCTGCAGGATGTCGGCGATGCGTTCGGGTGAACCGACAATGACCGGTCCGAGACCGCCGATGCCGCCGAACTGCGCAAGCTCGTCAATGGTCCAGGACTTGTCACCACCCGCCAGGTGTTCGACCACCGACTGGATCGCATTGGTCTCGACCTTCTTGACGAGATCGGTGGGCGCGTACTGACCGAAGTCGATACCGCTCCAGCCGGACATGAAGACGAGCGAGCCGTCATAGGAGACGTAGCTCTTGTACTCCTCGAATTTCTTCTGCGCCTTTTCCTCGGTCTCGTCGGTGATGATCGTCAGCAGGGTGTAGATATAGACCTTGCTCGGATCGCGCCCTGCCGCCGCCGCACGCTGGCGGATCTCCGCCACATAGGCCTTGAGCACCGACTTGGTTGGCGCGGCAACGAAGACACATTCGGCATGCTGAGCCGCGAAGGACTTGCCGGGACCGGATGCGCCCGCCTGGTAGAGAACCGGTGTGCGCTGCGGCGAAGGCTCGGTCAGGCTGTAGCCGGGAACATCGAAATATTTGCCCTTGTGCCCAATCTCATGAACCTTTTCCGGATGGGTAAAGATGCGCTTGTCGCCATCGCGCACCACCGCGCCCTCTTCCCATGAACCCTCCAGCAGTTTGTAGAGGACCTCGACATATTCGCCCGCCACATCATAGCGATTGTCATGGCGGCGCAGTCCTCCTTCTCCGATGTTCTTGGCGCCGCTTTCGAGATAGGACGTGACAATGTTCCAACCGACGCGACCCTTCGAATGATGGTCCGCAGTCGCGATCCGACGGGCAAACGTGTAGGGATGCTCAAAGGATGTCGAAGCGGTGATGCCTATGCCGAGATGTTCGGTCGCGAGCGCGATTGGGGCTGCGAGCTGCAGCGGGTCGTTGACCGGGATCTGCGCTGCCTGATGGATCGCGTGGTAGTTCGAGCCCTTGTAGACGTCATAATAGCCAATAACGTCTGCGATGAAGATACCATCGAAAATACCGCGCTCCAGCGTGCGGGCGAGATCCTGCCAGTAATCCAGATCCTTGTATTTCCACGATTTGTCACGCGGATGCGCCCATAGACCGGGCGACTGATGGCCCACGCAGTTCATGTCGAAGGCGTTGAAGCGGATTGCCCTGGTCATCGTTCGGCCCCTTATTTGCGATGAGGAAGCCTAGTTGGCGACGAGATGTTAATACAGTTTCTCTATATTTTATATGTACTATTTTCAAAAAATTCGTTCCTCAGATCGGTCTGTGGAGAGCATAAGCTGGTTCTTGGACCGTTTAGGCCCCCATCGATGGTGGCTATATAGAGAACAGGCTTGTCTGACTTACACACTCGAAAAGAACAGAACCAACACTCCGTTTCACGCGGGATAACGACCCGGCTTGCCATGGGGGACATCCCATGCGGTCGCAAACCCTGCTTCAGATGATCTTTGGCTTGCGCTAATAAAGAGAACTTCTCCACTTCTTAAGGAGCCGCCAGCAAAATTTTCCTTGGTTTAAGAACCAGAGTTTGTAATTTGCGTGCGACAATTTTCGATAGTTCAAAGGAAGTTCCATGCAGGTTTTGGTTCGCGACAACAATGTCGATCAGGCGCTCCGCGTATTAAAGAAGAAGCTTCAGCGGGAAGGCATTTTTCGCGAAATGCGCACGCGCGAGGCTTTCGAAAAGCCATCCGTGAAGAAAGCACGTGAAAAGGCAGAGGCAATCAGCCGCCAGCGCAAGCTTGCGCGCAAAAAGATGCAGCGTGAAGGTCTCTTGCCCTCCCCTAAGAAGAAACCTGGCAGATAATCCCGAACGATCAGACGCATTGCGGTTCACGAAAATCTGGTCCCGCGTCCGATCTCGCGGTCCCACCTGATGACGAAAGCAGAGATGACAGCCGCGGAGGCAGTTCAATCGCCTCTCTGAAATTCGAGTCGAAGAGATAGTCGCAGCAGCCCTCCAAAACGGCGCGCTTCATTTGGCGCGCCCTCTTGGCATCTTGCTGGATGTCCCGCTTGCAGCTTTGGGTGAAATTCCCGGCGGCAAATGTCAATCGGTGGAATACGCGGCAAGAAAACGGTTCGGGGTAACACATCGAGAAGTTCTAGGAGCCTGCAGTCAGTTTACTCCCGATGAGATACGAAAATGTGGCCCGCATAATGGAGCCCTTGCCTTTTGTGTTATAGCCCCCGGGATGCCGACATGGCCCCCCGGAGGCTTCAGAGGTCTGACTTACGCAGCGGAAACCATGTTCTGTTCCATGAACTGAATCAGGTCTTGGATCGTTATGAGCGGCATTTTGTGTACTTCGGCGAACAACAAAAGATCAGGAAGTCGAGCCATCGTTCCATCATCATTTGCGACTTCACAGATCACACCGGACCCTGCCATACCAGCCATACGCGCGAGATCCACGGCCGCTTCCGTGTGACCGGGGCGAGCACAAACACCGCCAGGGTGGGCGCGGAGTGGGAAAATGTGACCGGGACGGGCAAATTCCGAAGATCGGGCTTCGGGGTCCATCAGAGCCTTGACCGTCGCGGCGCGATCGGATGCGGAGATACCAGTGGTCGTTCCGGGCAGGTAATCGACGGACACGGTGAAAGCCGTCTTGTGCAGTTCTGTGTTCTGCGGAACCATTAACGGGATATCCAAAGCGTCGAGACGCTGACCTTCCATCGCCACACAGATCAGTCCGCGCGCATATTTCATCATGAAAGCAATGGTCTCCGGAGTCACCGCCTCCGAAGCGACTATGATGTCGCCTTCGTTCTCGCGGTCCTCGTCATCCACCACGACGATCATCTCGCCACGCGCCAATGCCGCGATTGCGTCTTCAATTTTCGAGATTGCCATTTCATTGCCTTTCAAGGGTGCCGTTTTCGGCGTTAAACCGCGGCTTTCGACCGCTATTCATCCCTTGGGCGAACAGGCCCGCATACCGCTCGAACGAGCGGCTCTACAGACATGTTCTCTTCCATCCGGACTTTAACCGTCGGCCCCGGCCTCTCACCGGGTCTGCTGACCTTCCACTTTCGCGGAAGCGCTCGCGGGCTCCCGGATCACTCCGGATACCGCCGGTGGGGAGTTTCACCCCGCCCTGAGAACACTGTTTAAATAGCTCCGACACCGGGACAGATTCAAGAAAAAAGCATCAACAATCTGTTCACCATCGCAACACGCACCGAGGTGACGTCAATGCGCTGATAGCACCTCTGCTATCGCCACGAAGTCGGACGCTTTCAGCGATGCTCCCCCAACAAGTGCACCATCCACATAATCGACAGCGAAAATTGATGCAGCATTGTCTGGCTTTACCGACCCACCATATAGCAAGGAGATCGAGCCTCCTGAGCCTCCAAATCGCTGCTTAAGAGCTTCGTACATCGCCAGATGAACTTCTCCTATTTGCGCAACTGTCGGCACCCGCCCCGTGCCGATCGCCCATACAGGTTCGTACGCAATGACGGTGTTTGCGGCGGTGGCAACTGCGGGGACGGAGGCCGCGAGCTGTCGCTCGACAATCTCAATTGTTCGCCCGGCATCGCGCTCTTCCTGCGTTTCGCCAACGCAAATGATGGCCACCAGGCCACTCTGTGTTGCTGCAGCCGCTTTAGTTGACACCAGGTTATCAGTCTCACGGTGGTCCGACCTACGCTCCGAATGACCAAGGATGACATACCTCGCACCGGCGTCCAGAAGCATTTCCGCCGAAGTGTCCCCCGTAAACGCGCCCGATCGTTGAGGGTGGCAATCCTGGCCTCCAACCGAAAGCTTCGAGCTGCAGCAGACGACGCTGGCGCGCTCGATGAGCGTGAATGGAGGAACGACGACGAGACCGCATGTCAGCCGTTCCGCAGCGTCAGCCATCGCTTTGATCTCTCCCAGTGACGAGGAGAGACCGTTCATTTTCCAGTTTCCTACAAGCAGTTTCTTACGCATTTCCATCACCAGCAGCAGAAGCCACCATCGACAAGCAAATCAACTCCGGTAACGAAACTCGAAGCGTTCGATAACAGGAACACGGCAGGGCCCACCATTTCGTCGACGTCCGCCATGCGCTGCATCGGCGTCTGCTCTTCGAACAGCTTCGTCTGATGCACCATTTCAGGCCGGGTGTTCATTGGTGTTGCTGTGTATCCCGGGCTGATCGTGTTTACGCGAATGCCGCGAGCGACCCATTCCATCGCCATCGACTTGGTCATGTGGATGACGCCTGCCTTGGAAGCGTTGTAGTGACACTGGTTGAGCCCACGATTGACGATAACACCGGACATTGAGGCGATATTGACGATAGAACCGCGTCCGGACTTCAACATCGCCCGCGCTTCCGCCTGGCAAGACAGGAATACGCCCTTCAGGTTGATGTCCATCATAGTCTGGAACTGGGTTTCTTCCATCTCCTCCGCCGGATTGGCATTGGCAATGCCCGCCGCATTGACGGCAAGCGTCAGAGAACCGAGTTCCGCCTCGGTTCGCGCAACCGCTTCGTTGAGCGCTGCACCGCTAGTAACGTCGGCGGCGATCTGGATGCTTCGACGCCCTGCCCGTGCGATGAAATCTGCCGTGTTGGCGAGACCGTCATCCGTGCGGCGGTCGAGCAAGGCGACATCTGCCCCGCACTGGGCAAGTCCAATCGCAATGCGTTGGCCTATACCACTGCCGGCACCCGTCACGATCGCGACGTTCCCCGAAAGATCGAACAGCTTTGGCGCATTGAGCTTGATGTCAGACATTAAGTATTTCCTTTTCAGATCGTTGCCAGTTCCATAACCGAGACGTCGTTTGCGTCCTCGCGATTCAGGATACCGGCCTGTTTTCCCTGAGCCATGACCATGATACGACCGGAGACACCCAGCACTTCTTCGAGATCGGAACTAACCACGATCACGGCGACGCCTTCGCGGGCGAGATCCATGATAAGGTCGTAGATTGATGAGCGCGCGCCGACGTCGATGCCGCGTGTCGGCTCATCCAGCACCACCACCTGTGGCTTGCGCGCCAGCCATTTCGCAAGCACCACTTTCTGCTGATTGCCGCCCGACAATTCGCCGGCATTCTGTCCGCCACGACCCTTGACGCCAAAGCGCTTGATAAACTCGTCGGCGAACTCGCTGATGCGGCGCTTCGATATCCAGCCGTTTGGGGAAATTTTCTCGAGATTTGCGTAAGCAATGTTTTCTGCGATTGAATGATCAAGCACGACGCCCTGCAGCTTGCGATCTTCCGGCACAAGAACGATGCCGTTGCGGATAGCATCGATCGGCGACCGCGGCGTGACCGGCTTGCCGTGCAGTAAGACCTCACCGGCGGAAATCGGATCGGCTCCGGTGATGGCGCGTACAAGCTCGGTGCGTCCTGCACCCATAAGGCCAGCAATTCCGAATACCTCGCCCTTGCGGACGGAGAAATTGATGTCGCGAAACTCATTGGAGGGCGCGGAAAGCCCGCGAACCTCAAGCGCTATATGCTCCGAGGGTACAGGAAGGGTGGGAAACATGCGCTCCAGCGAGCGGCCGACCATCGCCTCAACGATGGTGCGGATCGGAACGTCGCCAGTGTCGAATTCCTGCACCTTCGCCCCGTCGCGCATGACAACGATGCGGTCGGCGATCTGGCGGATTTCCTCAAGACGATGCGAAATATAGATAATACCGACGCCATCCGCCTTCAGCCGGGCGATCTGCTGAAACAGGAGCTGGGTTTCTTCGCCACCGAGTGCCGCCGTCGGTTCGTCGAGGATGAGAAGGCGCGCGTTGAGCGTCAGCGCCTTGGCGATTTCGATGAGCTGCTGCTTTCCGGTGGAGAGACCTTCGACAAGTCGGTCCGGCGAAACATCGAGGCCGAGCCTCTTCAGGCCATTTCTGGCGCGCTCTTCCATCCCCTTGCGGTCGATACGGCCACCCTTCATGGGATAGCGGCCGACGAAGACGTTTTCAGCGATTGAAAGCTTGGGGAGAAGCTTGAGCTCCTGATGGATCATGCCCACGCCCTCGTCCAGAGCGGCGCGGGGATTGGCGGGGGCATAGGCTGCCCCCGACCACGTCATTTCTCCTTCGGACGGCTGAACGGTACCGGAAATGATGTTCGACAATGTCGATTTTCCGGCGCCGTTTTCACCGAGCAGCGCCACAACCTCTCCCGGATAGATGTCGAGATCGACACCGTGGAGAACCTTGATCGGACCGTAGGATTTCTGGACCCCACGGAGCGAGAGGATGGGAGAACGGGTCGTCATGGCACTGCCTTTCGCATCAGGATGTGTTACGGATGGCTCTTGACGAATTCCGGGGCGTTTTCGCAGGTTGTCAGAACCGCGTTCGGTGTCTGGCGCTCTTCAACCTTCTGGCCGGCAGCGACAGCGATTGCGGATTCGACAGCCAAGACACCCATCTTCTGCGTGCTCTGGGTCGCGGTCGCGATGAACGGCCCCTTGCACTTTGCGAGGTATTCGAGGGCCGACACGTCGCCGTCATAGCCACCGATGATCACCTTGTCGGAAAGGTTGGCGACATCGACAGCCTTGGCAGCGCCCATGGCAAGACCGTCAGCCTGGCCAAAGATGATCGTGATGTCCGGATTTGCCTGCAGCATGTTCTGGGCTATCGAGAAACCCTCATCCGCCGACCACATGTTGCTCCACTGCTGATCGACCAGTTCGACGCCCTTGTTCTCGTCAATAGCGCGCTTGCAACCGGTGAAGCGATCGACTTCCGGTGTCGTGCCCTTCTGGCCATGGATGATCGCCATCTTGCCCGAGCCGCCAGCCTTGCCGATGATGTACTTGCACACTTCGTAAGCAGATTCGACGCTCTCGCCAGCGATAAACGTATCACCAGGCGCACCTTCCGGCGTGCGGTCGACATTGATAACAGGAATGCCGGCATCTCGGGCAAGCCGGGTCGGTACAGCGGCTGCAGCCGCACCAGCCGGAATATAGATGAAAGCGTTGATATCCTGCGTCATCAGGTCTTGTACCTGGCTGACCTGGGTGTTGGTGTCGTTCTTCGCATCGACCACAACGACCTCGATGCCCTTCTCCTTGGCATGCTTTTCGACGCCGAGCTTGATTTGGTTGAAGAAGTCAGCCTGCAGGTTCGGTACAGCAAGGCCAATCTTCTTGACTTCGGCAGCGGTCGCCGGAAGCGTGAGCATCGACACGGCAGTTGCCGCCAGCAACAGTTTGGACAGTTTCATAGTTTCTCCTCCGAGTTGACCCGGTGACCCCTGCCCTCGCAGGTGGCACCTTCCCTTTTGCCGGTCCGCACCATTGCGGACCGTTTTCACCACCTCACCGCGTTCCAGCGGCCAGATGAAATTTCTTATTTTCTTTTGCGGTAGGTTTCCGCCGTAACGGCGAGAACGATGACGGCGCCGATAATGACCTGCTGCATGAAGGGCGAAACGCTGAGCAGGTTGAGGCCGTTGCGCAGCACGCCGATGATCAGGACACCGATAATGGTACCGCCGATGCCACCCGTACCGCCCGACAGCGAGGTGCCGCCGATGACGACCGCCGCGATGGCGTCGAGCTCATACGAAACACCCGAGGACGGCTGGACGGAGTCGAGGCGTGCTGCAAGCACCATGCCGGAAAGGCCGGCGAGAAAGCTGCACACCACATAGACGAGAACGGTTGCGCGCTGAACATTGATGCCCGCGAGACGCGCCACCTCCGGATTGCCGCCGATGGCATAAAGCACGCGTCCGCCATGGCGATAGCGCTGATAGAGAAGACCGATGATGAAAACTACGACCATCACGGCAACCGTCAACGTCAGGAAGCCGCCGAAGCGCACGATGGCCATCATGTTGAACCACGCCGGAAAGCCGATGATCTGCTGGCCGTCGGTGATCATGTTGGCAAGGCCACGCGCGATCGACATCATGGCAAGCGTCGCTATGAAAGGCGGCACGTTAAAACGCGTGATTAACAATCCGGCGAGTAAACCGTTCACAGAAGCGGCAGCCAGCGCAAGCGGGATTGCCAGTTCCATCGGCACCCCGGCCACGACGTTGAGATAACCCAGCACCATCATCGCCAGCGCCATCACCGAGCCAACGGCGAGATCAATGCCGCCGATAAGAATCACCAGCGTCATGCCGACAGCCATGACGCCAAGCACCGTGATCTGATCCAGAACATTGAGGAAATTCCGCACCGACAAGAACTTGTCCGTCGCAAAGGTGAGGAAGAGGCAGAGCACGATAAGCCCGATGAGCGGGCCAGTCGCCCCACGTAGGGACGGAAGAATTCCGCCGACAAACGCCTGTCTTTCTTTTACTGCCGCCACCATCAGCGCCTCTCCTCCAAGCCCGACCACCGTAACAATTCATTGTCACGCATAAATATTCAGTAACGTGTGTAAATTCTAAACCGCCATTAATCTGCCTGTCAATACATCGCAGGCGGCTTATTTTTTGACCACTCCCGCTCATTTCGACTTGACTTGCGGGCATTACGTGCAAATATAAAGCCACCTGTATATTTATTCACTGAGAGGGTTTCATGCAGCCGAACGATCTCGACCGCATCGCTCGACAGATCCGACTTCGCGATCTGCAGGCGGTTTTCGAAGCCGGCGCCGGCCATATCGGCGGGGAAATGTCGGCGATCGACATTCTGACGGCGCTTTATTTCCGTGTTCTACGTGTGTGGCCTGACCAGCCCAGGAACCCGGAGCGCGACCGCTTCGTCCTATCGAAAGGTCACGTTGCGCTGGCTCTCTACGTGACGCTCGCCAGGCGTGGCTTCATCCCTGAGGAGGAGGTCAGCACGTTTCTCAAGCCGCATTCGCGGCTCAATGGGCACCCGAACTGCAACAAGGTCCCCGGTGTTGAGACCAATACCGGCCCACTCGGCCATGGTTTGCCTGTTGCAGTCGGCATGGCGAAGGCCGCCAAGCTGACGGGCGCGAAATACCATACTTACGTGATGACCGGCGATGGTGAAATGCAGGAAGGCTCGAACTGGGAGGCGATCGCATCGGCCGCGCAGTTCGGCCTCAACAATCTAACCCTCATTATCGACCACAACCGCTTTCAGCAGGGTGCTTCGCTGAAGGACACCAACAATCTCGCGCCCTTTCCAGCCAAACTCGAAGCATTCGGCTGGGATGTCACCGAGATCAACGGCAATGCCATGGACGAGATCGTTCCCGCGCTGGAAAAGCGAGGCGACCGGCCGCACTGCGTTGTCGCCCATACCAACAAGGGGCACGGCATTTCCTTCATGCAGGACACTGTTGATTGGCACCACAAGGTACCGAATGCCGATCAATACAAAATTGCCGTTGCTGAGCTTTCGGAGGCGCTGTGATGAAAGACGTGATGATCTCTCCCAAGCTGCATGACTGCCGTGACGCCTTCGTTGCCACGCTGGAGCGCCTCGGCGCGGATAACTCAAAAATCGTTGCCGTCTGCAACGACTCCGTCGGATCTTCCAAGCTTGGCGGCTTCAAGTCCAAGTGGCCGGAACGGCTCGTCAATGTCGGGATTGCCGAACAGAACATGGTCGGCGTGGGCGCCGGCCTCGCCAATGGCGGCTTGCTGCCGTTCGTTTGCGGCGCTGCGTGCTTCCTGACCGGTCGCTCGCTGGAGCAGATTAAGGCAGACATCGCCTACTCCAACGCCAATGTGAAGCTAATCGGCATTTCCTCTGGGATGGCCTATGGTGAACTTGGGCCGACACATCATTCCATCGAAGACTTCGCCTGGACCCGCGTGCTTCCGAACCTGCCGGTGATCGCACCGTGCGATTCCATCGAGACCGCTGCTGCCGTTGAATGGGCCGCAAACTACGATGGTCCTGTTTTCCTTCGTCTCTCGCGTGTCGGCGTGCCGGATTTGCTTCCGCCAGATCACAAGTTCGAGGTCGGCAAGGCCAATCTGTTGCGTGACGGCGATGCCATCACGCTGATCGCCAACGGCACGCTGACCCATCGCATGATGAAGGCTGCCGAAATTCTCTCCACACAGGGCATCGAGGCGCGTGTCCTGAACATGGCGACGGTTCGTCCGATTGATGTCGACGCTGTTGTCGCCGCTGCCCGCGAGACCGGAGCGATCCTGACCGCGGAAGAGCATTCCACCTTTGGCGGCCTAGGTTCAGCCATTGCCGAGATTGTGGTCGCGGAAGCCCCCGTGCCGATGAAAATCCTTGGGGTTCCGGGTATTTTTGCCCCGACTGGATCGGCCGAGTTCCTGCTCGATGAATTCGGAATGTCCCCTGCATCCATCGCCGATGCGGCGGTTGCCCTCATTGCACGGACATCTTCCCGCCCATCCTGATGTGCGTTTAGATTCCGTGTCGGGCGCGACGAGACCTCCCTGGTCGCGCCCCCAATTCCTGCCTACCGGAGCCGCCATGACGACCGCCATTCTCGCCATCGACCAAGGTACGACGAACTCGAAAGCGGTGCTGGTCTCGACATCAGGCGAAATCCTGTCACGCGGCGCCTCACCGGTCGGTATTGAACATCCCCAGCCGGGTTGGGTCGAGCAGAGCCCGATACGCCTATGGGACTCCGTGAAAGAGGCGATTGCTGCTTGCCTTGAGGCTGGCCCCGCCGCCGATATTCTGGGTGTCGCAATTTCCAACCAACGCGAATCCGTCACCGTATGGGATGCTGCCACCGGCAAACCGCTCGGTCCCGTCGTCAGTTGGCAATGCCGACGCAGTGCACCTGTCTGTGCCGAACTCGTCGCTGCCGGCCATGCGCCACGCGTGCAGGCGCTTACCGGCTTGCCAATCGATCCGATGTTTCCAGGCCCCAAGATGAGGTGGTTGCTGGATCGCGTTCCCGCAGGCCATGACATCCGCCTTGGCACGATTGATGCCTGGCTTATCCATTGCTTCACAGATGGGGCGGTTCATGCCTGTGATGCCGCCAATGCTGCCCGCAGTCAGCTTTATGATCTCAACAGGCAGGTTTGGAGCGACGAACTCTGCGCACTCTTCGGCGTTCCGAAATCCACGCTGCCCGAGGTCCGCGACAGCGCGGCACAGTTTGGCGTGACTAAAAATGTGCCGGGCCTCGCCGACGGTATCCCGATCGCTTCGGCGATCGGTGACAGCCATGCCGCTCTCTTCGGTCACGGAGCCTTCAATCCCGGCGACGGCAAGGTGACTTTCGGCACTGGCTCGTCGATCATGACAACCCTCCCGCAGTTCATTGCGCCGGAAAAGGGCATCACCACGACGATCGCCTGGTCGATCGGCGGAAAACCGACCTATGCCTTCGAGGGCAACATACTGGTATCCGCCGCATCGCTGCCGTGGATGGCCGACATGCTCGGGCTCCCAGATGTGCAGGCGCTGACCGAACTTGCGGCGACCGCTCAATCCGGTGGCCCCGGTTTTGTCCCCGCCTTTGTCGGCCTTGGCGCTCCCCACTGGCATTCCGATGCGCGGGCACTATTCTCCGGCATCACCTTCAACACCACGCGCGCCCAGATGGCACGCGCCGTGACGGATTCCATCGCCTTTCAGGTTCACGACGTCTTCAAAGCCATGGCCTCCCAATCACCGACACCACTCGGTCGCCTTTATGCGGATGGCGGCCCCAGCAAGAATGAATTCCTCATGCAATGCGTGGCAGACACGCTGAACCACACCATCATTCAGTGCGACGCACCAGAAGCCTCGGCCCTTGGCGCGGCCTATCTTGCCGGCCTTTCACTCGGCATCTGGCAGGATCTGGCGGCAATCGCAGCCCTGCCCCGCATGGGCAACAAGATCGCGCCACGCGCGTCAGATACGCCGGAGCGCCTTCAGGTGTGGCAGGACGCAATCTACCGCTCGACCGTCTCACGACCTTCATCTATGAGTGAATAAAAATTCACTATTGGAGGTCTCCATGGGACGGCTGAACGAATTGCGACTGATCGCCCGAATTGCCCAGATGTATCACGTCGAGGGCAAGCGGCAGGCAGAGATTGCCGAGATCATGCATATGTCGCAAGCGACCGTTTCACGCATGCTGAAGCGCGCAGAGCAGGAAGATATTGTCCGAACGACCGTCATTCCGCCAGCAGGTACCTTTGCCGATCTGGAGACCGCTCTGCGCGACCGCTACAATCTGACCGAAGCCATTGTCATTGACTGTTCCGAGGATCGCGACGGTGCGATCATGGCGCGGATCGGTGAGGCAGCCGCCCACTTTCTTGAGGTTACCCTGCAGCAGGACGAGATTGTCGGCGTTTCAAGCTGGAGCCAGACGATCCTGCGCATGGTGGACAATATCCACCCGCTCAAAAACGCCAAGGCGAAGTACATCGTGCAGATCCTCGGCGGCATGGGCGACGCTTCCGTACAGACCCACGCAACCCAGCTAACCGCGCGACTTGCAAAGCTCACTGGCGGTGAGCCGCGACTCCTTCTCGTGCAAGGCATCACCTCATCACGGGAAGCCAAGCTTGTCATGCTCGCCGATCCCGTGGTGCGTGAAACGATGGACCTGTTTGGCCGTCTCAGCCTCGCCATTGTTGGTATTGGCGCGGTCGAACCATCGGAATTGCTGGCCCGATCAGGCAACACTTTTTCTCGCCAGGAAATGGCGATGCTGCATGAGGCCGGAGCCGTCGGCGAGATTTCCTATCGCTTTTACGACAGGGATGGAAAACCGGTCGAAACCCCGCTCAACGATCGGGTCATCGGTCTTTCCCTCGAAGAGCTACGAAAGACCGACCGCGTCATGGCCTTGGCCGGCGGAGAATCCAAAACCCAAGCCATCGCCGGCGCCCTGAAACTGGGCGTCATCGATGTGCTTGTCACCGACAAGTTCACAGCAGCACGGCTCACCGCCTGATCCATCCGGGATCAATATTCGGCCTGCTGCATATTATGGAGGATAAGACCATGAGACGTTTCGCAGGCCAGACCGTATTCGTGACCGGAGGCAACAAGGGCATCGGCCGGGGCATTGCCAAGCGCTTTGCTGAGGAAGGCGCCAAAGTCGCTATCGCCGCGATTGAAAAGGATACGCCGAGCGTCGCCGAAGTACTTGCGGCTGAAACCGGCTCCGAGGTCATCGGCTTCGCTCTTGACGTGACCGACATCAAGGCGATCAAGGAGACTTATGGCGAGACCGAAGCAAAGCTTGGCGCCCTTTCAGTATCCGTGCAAAACGCCGGCGTCATCACCATCGCGAAAGTGGAAGACCTGACCGAGCGCGAATGGGACCTGAACCTTGATGTCAATACCAAGGGTGTCTTCTTGTGCTGCCAGGAGGCGATTCGCCGATTTCGCGCCACCGGCACCAAAGGCCGCCTCATCAACACGGCGTCTGGACAGGCTCGCCAAGGGTTCATCTACACGCCGCACTACGCCGCCTCGAAATTCGGCGTGGTCGGCCTGACACAGAGCCTCGCAAAAGAACTCGCGCGTGAAAGCATTACAGCAAACGCAATTTGCCCGGGCATCATCCACACCGAGATGTGGGACTACAACGATCGCGTTTGGGGTAAAATGCTCGGGGAATACGGGCCGGGGGAGCTTATGGCCGAATGGGTCGAGGGTATCCCGATGGGCCGGGCCGGCACACCGGCCGAGGTTGGTGCCCTTGTCGCGTTCCTTGCGTCGGCCGACGCAGCCTACATCACTGGGCAAACCATCAACGTCGATGGTGGCCTCATAATGTCATAGTGGCTCGCGCTCACAAGCTCTCGACTATTATTCGCGCGCTTCCTGCGAGGCGCGCGAGACCATCGTTACGAAGTCAATGGTCTTGACGGGATCAGAACCAATGCCCCGGTTCGCGGCGGCACTTCAATTCGCGTTTGAGATCAAAACGTGGGTGTCAGGCCATTCAGGGTGATCCGGCCGCCCTGCTGCGGCCTTTCTGGCGTCGATGGAGGCTTCATGAAGCCTGGAACGTCACCGTCACACCGCGCTGGCGAAAGTAGGCCTGCATAAGCTTCCTGCCAGAACGATTGTTTTGCACGAGCTTAGCGGGGTCGAACACAGCCTCTTTCAAACCCGCCCGCGCCAAAGCTGCCTTGAGGGTCGCGATATGCAGGTCGATGTCAGCATTGTCCGCCTGGAGCGATTCATATATCCGGTTTGTTGCATCTGCTACGGTCGGCTCACTCACGAGTGTTCTCCCTTTTGGCTGGCGCCCGCTACATTTTGGTGGTTGATCCTATTGTAGTGAAAAATGCCCACGTCAATGGGAGGCGATGGATTGAATCCTTCGGTCCGCAGTCGAAGACATGTGGCACTAGAGGCAGACCGGCGCGACCCGCCCCTTGCAATTGAGAGGCTTGAGATGGGCGAGAGGGTGCGGGACCGCGACGAACTCTCTCGATAACTATTTTTTATAACAGTCTCTGGATGGAAGTAGCCGTCAGTACCGGAAAGCGACTCCATGAGTTTATCCAGTAGGCCGTCTTCATCGGTTTGAAACCGGGCGTCGGCTTGATCAGCCGCTTGAGCTCGCCGTAGTCGGTCTAAAGTGGGCCGAGCCGTTCCTCAACGCAGGAGGACGAGCCGCCTCAGAGACTGAAGCGGGCACTTTTCAGTCGAAACATTATGCGATCATGATGGCCAGAGCGTGAACAGCCTCGCAACACGCCGGGCAGGGCTCGTGGGAGCACATTCTGTCTGCCCCTAAAGCGCCGCCCACGCTTAAGTCCGTGAACGGCAGCATTGCGCCCTCTTAACAGTCATAAGGCAAGTCGTTGCCCCTGCCTGGAAGCAGACATCGTCTTGGAAAAGGCGCCCTGTCGCCTTCGCGCCAAAGGAAATCATATATGTGGCAATCGCTCCCGAAAATGCCAGCACCTCGCGAGCCAGCGGCCATCGATTTCACCTACAACAGGCCACCAGCGATTTTGACAAGGTGGGCGACTGATGTTGCCTTCATCTTTCGCATCATGTGGCCTCTGTGTAGCTTCACCGTTGGCTCTGCAAGCTGCAGCTCTGCTGCAATCTGCTTGTTCAGTTTACCGGCGATCACCAATGTCATAATCTGTCGCTCGCGTTCAGTCAGCGTCATATACCGTGTCTGGGTGGCAGCTTTCGCTGCTTTTTCATCTCGGCGGGCGGCGTCATTGGCGATTGCGCGGTTGACGGCGTCTAGCAGATCCTGCTCACGAACCGGCTTGCTAAGAACGTCTATGGCACCCGCCTTCATCGCCCGCACTGCCATGGGCACATCGACATGGGCACTGATCAAGACGACGGACCGAGGAAGATCGCTCTTTGCCAATGCCTCCTGAAACTCCAGTCCGCTTTGACCGGGAAGGCGGATGTCGAGGACGATGCATCCGGCCTTTTCGGGATCGTCCGCGGCTATGAAATCCTTAACCGAGCCGTGTGCCTCAGTGGCGAGCCCGACGGACTCGAAGAGGCCCTTCAGGGCTTCGCGCACGCTTTGATCGTCATCTATGACGATGACAGTGGGTTGCCTGTTCTTCCTGTCATCGATCAACGGCTGCATCCTTGAATTGCGAGAGCGTGAAGGTGAATGAGTTTCCGCGAGGGTGGTTGGTTGTTGCCCAGATGCGCCCCCCGTGCGCTTCAACGATGGAGCGGCAGATAGAAAGGCCCATCCCGATCCCGTCGGACTTCGTGGTATAGAATGGCTCAAACACCCGCTCGAGCTGTTCGGGCGGTATCCCCCGGCCAGTGTCGGAAACACTGACCTCGACTTCGCCTTTTGGAACTTGCCTGCACCTGACCGTCACGAGGGCTTCTGCACCACGAGGTGTTGCCTCAGCGCTGTTCATGATCAGATTGAGAAGAACCTGCTGTAGCTGCGTGCGGTCACCCAGGATATCGACGGGTTCTGGCATAAGGTCCGTGACGACCTGCAAGCCTCGCGATCGCAGCTCTTCCCGCAGAAGAAAAAGCACATCATGTAAAGCCTGCTTGAAGTCGGTCCTTTCCATCCGCACCGGCGATCTCTGGGCCATCGCGCGTATGCTGGCGACGATCTCGCCAGCACGATGCCCATCCTGCACGACACGTTCAGCTGCCAGGCGAGCCTGCTCCAGATCCCTATGTCCATCCCTAAGCCAGCGGAGGCAGGTTCCGGCATTGGTCACGATCGCCATCAGCGGCTGATTGATCTCGTGCGCTATGGAAACCGCCAGTTCGCCGATGGTCGTCAACCGTGTAACATGCGCAAGGTGGCTCTGGCTCTGGCGAAGAGATTCTTCCGCCTGTTTGCGATCCTCGATATCGACAACGACGCCGTACCACCGCACGACATTCCCTTCCGGATCGAGAAGCGGACTCTGTTGCAGGTTGAACCACCTGTATTCGCCGTCGAATCGTCTGATACGTGCGTCGACTGGATTAGGCTGCTTCGTCGCAACGACCTGTTCCCAACTCTCACGCATCCGGTCAACGTCATCGGGATGAAACATGCGATAGAAGCCAAAGCCGACAATCGCCTCGAAAGGCAGTCCGACAAAGTTGGTGAGATGCTGGTTCCAGTATTCGAGCTGCCCGTCGGGCGTGCATGACCAGGCCATGGCGGGGATCGTGTTGATGATGAGCTTAAGCTTGTGTTCGCTCTCCCTCAGCGCCGCCTCACTCTCTCTCAGAGCGATCTCGGCCCGCTGCAGATTTTCGATGTCGATATTGACGCCGTACCAGCGCACGAGGCCATTCGCATCCGTCAGTTTTCTGCCTGAGAAATAGAACCACCGGTACTGCCCATCGTCACCCCGAATGCGCCCTTTCAACCGGGTATGATCTGAAGATTCGAGGTCGCGCTTCCAGATTTCCACCATCTCGGGAATATCGTCGGGATGATAGAGATCCAGAAACCCCCATTCGAGGATCTGGTCGGCAGGCCGCCCGGCATAGTCCAGCCAACTCTGGTTGACGAAATCGGCGCTCCCGTCCGGGCGCGCTGACCAGACGAGCACCGGAAGCGAATTGATGATGAGCCTGAGGTTCTCTTCGCTTGCCGCAAGCGCAGATTTTGTCTCCCTGAGCGCATCTTCGGCGCGTTTGCGATCTTCTATATCTAGAACGACCCCGTACCATTTGGCGACGTTCCCCTCAGGATCCAGCCGAGGTCTTTGCCGGAGGGAGCACCAGCGGTATTCGCCGTCCGCGCGCCTGAGCCGACCCTCGACTTCCCTCCCTGTCTTGGCAGCCATGATGCTGCGCCATTCGAAGGCCAGACGGGTGGTGTCTGCCGGATGGAACAGCCGATAGAAATTCTCCCCGGCGATCTCTGCGAGCGGCAATCCGACATATTCAAGAAAGTGCTGACTAGCGAAGTCGAGCATGCCGTCGGACGTAGTCGACCATGCCATTGCCGGGATCAAATCAATGATCGCATCGGCTTCCTCGTGCTTGTCCAACGTCGTCCCCCAACAGTGTGTGCGGCGCAACCGCCCTGTCTCAGGTTACGCGGTTTTGCGCCGCCGCGTTAGGCGAGATTGATAGACGAAGGTCTATTTTCGCACTGCCTTGGTCTAGTTTCATGTGACCTAGATCGCAATTGAGAGCCGGCTTGAACCGGCCTATTCATAAGGAAAGCAAGTGGTTGAGCCCAATGGGGTCGCCTATTCCAGCCATGGTCAAAGCACTTTCCGACTGCAGCAGCCATACCTGCACATTGGCCAACGCCGCCAACATCGTCGATCGTTCCGGAGGAACACGCATGCCTCAACTTTCACGTCGCGCCTTCGGCACCCTGCCCATCGGCCTCATCGGTGGGAGCTTCTTCGGCGGAGGTCTGACAAGTTCC
Source organism: Sinorhizobium sp. BG8 (assembly GCF_016864555.1). NCBI lineage: Bacteria > Pseudomonadati > Pseudomonadota > Alphaproteobacteria > Hyphomicrobiales > Rhizobiaceae > Sinorhizobium > Sinorhizobium sp. BG8. The sequence goes on from NZ_CP044012.1 coordinate 250,984, forward strand.
TCCTTAGCCCATGCGGCGACGCAGGAGGCCGCAAGCGCACCTGCTGCGGTGACCCCACTCGCACAGATCCGCCTCGGACGGTTCACCGTGACGGCCCTGACGGATGGGTACGCCGACATGCCCTATGACTACTTTCCGGGACGCTCGGCGCCCGAGGTCGAAAAGGCGGCAAGCGCACAGTTTACCGCCCGGCCGAGTGGGGTTCGGTTCCTTTTCAATCAGTATCTCGTCGAGGATGGCGAGCGCCGCATCTTGATCGATGCTGGTGCTGCCGGCTCGATCGGACAGACCGGACAGTTACCTCAGGCACTCGCTGCGCTCGGTCTGAAGCCTGCTCAGATCGACGCTGTCATCGTGACGCACATGCACCAGGACCATATGGGCGGGCTGGTTCTGGGAGGCAAGAACCAATACCCGGAAGCCGAGCTTTACATCGACCGTCGCGACGTCACCCATTGGACCGATCCGGCCAAACGCAACGGAGCACCTGACTTTCTGCAGACCAGCTTCAGAATGGCAGAGGAGGTCGTGCGGCTATATCCCAGGCTCCAGGCGATCGACGCAGAGCGGGAGATCGCGCCGGGCGTTTCGATCGTCGACCTGACCGGTCATACACCCGGCCATATCGGCGTGCGGATAGAAGATGGCGGCAAGAGCCTGATCATGGTTTCGGACATGATTTTTCCGGTCGTGCACCCGGGCGCGACCGATGTGTTCTTCTTGTTCGAGCAGGACCGTAACGCTGCGAAGGCCATGCGCGATCGCTTCTTTCCGCGTGCCGCATCGGAGGGAGCGCTCATCGCCGCCACGCACATGCCGTTCCCTGGGCTCGGCCGTGTCGTCTCCGATCGCGGGCAGATGCGGTGGGAGGTGGCAGACTGGGCCTTGCAGGACTGACGTCGGCACTTGGCGGCCTTGAAGGTAAAGATTACCAAGCCCAGAATTCGGCTGGCCAAAGGGTAGATCCAGGCCGGTACGGCGCGATGCCCATGCAAGCTGGCCTTATCAAGGAGACTAGGCATGCCATATCATTTCCTTGAGGTTGCCGTGACGCCTAGCGTCAGGGCTGCTCAGGTGGAGATGGGCGTGGACCAGATTTGGCTGGGCCGCGACAGCCGCCCTTCAGACACCCTCACCGAAGACGAGATCGCCTTCATTGCCTCACGTGACAGCTTCTACATGGCATCGGTCTCGGAAGCGGGTTGGCCATACGTTCAGCATCGTGGAGGGAACGTCGGCTTCCTAAAGGTCATAGATCAGCGAACAATGGCCTTCGCCGACTACCGAGGTAACCGTCAGTACATCAGCGCCGGCAATCTTGCGGCCAACGATCGGGCCTGTCTGTTCCTGATGGATTATGTGCGGCGGGCCCGGCTCAAAATCTATGCCTATGTGGAGCGACTAGCGCTTGATGCTGATCAGGAACTCACGGAACTGGTGTCCGACCCGACGTACAAAGGAAGGGCGGAGCGGATCTTCAAGCTCCGGCTCGAGGCGTTCGATTGGAACTGCCCTCAGCACATCATTCCGCGCTACACCGAGCAACAGGTCGAACAGGCGGTCGCTCCTCTTCGTGAGCGGCTGCAGCGACTGGAAACCGAGAACGCCACCTTGCGCTCACATCTGGAGAGCCCCGAACCATGATCGAAGCTGAACGACCACCTCTTCCCCCTTTCACATTCGAGAGCGCAACTGAGAAAGTCAGGCTTGCCGAAGACGGCTGGAACAGCCGCGACCCTGCCAGGGTCGCTTTGGCTTACAGCGTAGACAGCCAGTGGCGAAACCGTGCTGAATTTGTGACCGGGCGGGAAGCAATTCTTGCGTTTCTTTCGGCAAAATGGCGGCGAGAGCTGGATTACCGGTTGATCAAGGAGCTCTGGGCTTTTGGCGGCAATCGGATCGCCGTCAGATTTGCCTACGAGTGGCATGACGACAGTGGCAACTGGTTCCGATCGTTCGGGAACGAGAACTGGGAGTTCGATGATCGCGGCCTGATGCAAAGGCGCTATGCCTGCATTAACGACCGGCCTATTCCGGCCGACGACCGCAGCTTCCGCTGGCCGCTTGGCCGCAGGCCAGATGATCATCCTAGTCTCAGCGCCCTCGGCTTTTAGTCGATCACAGCCAGTCTCTCATTGTATTTTTCCGCCAACGGAAGCGGCTCAGGAGCCTGTCTTGCATCCTCGGTTTTCAGAACGCATTTTCCCGACGCGCGAAGACGCCATTGAGGCCCATGCCTTCGTCAGCCTGCACAGGCTCTCACCGGAATATCTCCGGGCTGAGGAGGATTTCGGATGCATTGCCATCAAAGGAGGATGCGCGATCTCGTTGCCAAGCTCACCGGCGATCGGTCTAAATCGTGTTCTGGGGTTGGGCTCTGTCGAAGATCTGGACAAAGCATATGATTGGATTCGAGCAAGGGCGGGGAACCGCTTCCTGCAATTGAATGTAGACGCTGTCTCGGACGAGGTGAGAAACTGGATCCAGATCAAAGGTCTGCCTGAGCACGGTCCCGGATGGGCAAAGCTTACCCGCAGCGCGCCTTTTAGCAACCTCGATGCGCCGGTCAGTGTGCGTACCCGAAGAGTTCAAGACGACGAATCCCTGCTCTTCGGATCGATGATGTGCAAGGGTTTCAACTTCCCGCCAAGCTTGGCCGCCCTCTGGTCAGCCATTGTGGGTAAAGAGGGCTGGTCGTGTTTTTTCGCTCTTGATGATGAAACGCCTATCGGCACCGGCGCCATGTACGTGTCGGGGTCATATGCGTGGCTGGGTGGCGGTGCCACAGTCCCCGAGTTTCGGAACCGGGGCGTTCAAAAAGCGCTCATTCAGGCTCGTGCCGACTGCGGTATCGCACAGGGCGTTTTGACGTTCGTCGTCGAAACAGAAGTACCCTCAATTGGCAAACCCAATATCTCCTATGACAACCTCAGAAAAATGGGCTTCCAGCACGCGTACGACCGGAAGAACTTCAAGCTGTAGCATCCTTCCGGCCAGCGGGTGAGTTCCTGGATCGTCACATAGAAGCCTGTTCCTGTAAGGTTTCAGGGCAACTGCATTGCGTCCTGATCATCGCAGATGCTGATTGTCGGGAGGTCTTCCGCGACGACACAGTGAACCGCCATCTCTCTTATGTTTCGCCTCAAGCCTCTATCCAGCACTCCCCTGGCCCCCGCTTAGGGCCGGAGCGCGGAATTAATTACCGCTTCGCGCCCCAAAGTCGGCCGTAGACCCCGACTTGGCCGCTGCCCGAACGCAGACGTCGCCAGCGACAGGGCTGGACGACTTGATTGCGTCAAAGGCGGACGTTGGAGTTTGCGCCCGCAACGATGACTATGAGCTGGGAAGAGATATCCGACCAGCTCGTCTAGAATCATTTCCACCTCACGTCTTACCTCCGACATGTTAGGATACGCGGCTGTCGCCCGATCGACGATTGAAGGGTGGGCAGAGATATGGAGAGGCAGCTCTGTGCGATACTTTCTGCCGATGTGGTCGGCTATAGTCGTCTCATGGGAGCGAATGAGGTCGGCACGCTTGAGCGGCTGAAAGCCTGCCGCCGGGAATTGGTCGATCCCACCATTGACAAGTTCCATGGCCGCCTCATCAAGCTCATGGGTGATGGTGCGCTGGTCGAGTTCGCAAGCGTGGTTGACGCCGTCCAGTGCGCTACCGTGATCCAGCGAAAAATGTCCACCCACGATCAGGACGTTCCCGAAAGCCAGCGAATCCGGTTTCGTATCGGCGTCAACCTCGGGGACATCATCGTCGAGGGCGACGACATCTACGGCGACGGTGTCAACATTGCCGCCCGACTGCAAAGCTTGGCTGAACCCGGCGGTATTTGCATATCCGGGACAGCGTTCGATCACGCTGTGCACAAGACCGATGTCGGCTTCGCGGCCCTCGGCGTGCAGCACCTGAAGAACATCGCCGATCCGGTTCGCGTCTATCGGGTTCTGCTCGAGCCCTCCAAGGCGGGAAAAGTCGTCCCCGCGGTCCGTCTGCCAAGCCGGCGGGTTCTGTTCCTTGGAACGATCGCAGTGTTGCTGATTGCGACCGTTGCAATCTTCGCATGGCGATGGTCAACGGAACCGCAACGTCCATCCGTCGCAGTGCTGCCCTTCGTCAATCTGAGCGGCGACCCGAGCCAAGACTATTTCAGCGATGGTATTACCGACGACCTGATCACCGATCTTGCAAGGCTTTCGGAGCTTGACGTCATCGCCTACGGTTCAGTGGCCGCCTACAAAGGAAAACCGCTTATTTTAGCCGACATTGGACGCGACCTTGGTGTCCGATTTCTCGTCGAGGGCAGCGTGCGGCGGACCGGCGACCAAATCCGTGTCAATGCGCAACTGATCGATGTCGCCGGCGGCGACCATCTGTGGGCCAACCGGTTTGACCGCGACGCGGCGGATGTGTTCGCCGTGCAGGACGCGATCAGCCAGCAGATCGCCGAAGCGCTCGGACTGGAGCTGACCTCGGCCGAGACCGAGCGGATCGGCCGTCCGCCGACGGACAATCTCGAAGCATACGACTACTACCTGCGGGCCGAGCAGGCGATGCGCACGGGCCGCCGTTCCCGGATGCTGGAGGCGCTGGGGCTGTTTGACAGGGCGGAAACGCTCGACCCCGATTTCGCCGAGGCCTTCGCGGCCGACGCGCAGGCCAGCGCCTATGTCTGGCAAAGTATCTACGACGACGTTCTCCAGAGCGCGTTGGCAAGAAAAAGAGCCTACGACAAGGCAAGCCGCGCCCTGGCGCTCGACCCCGATCTTTCCTCGCCATACGCTGTCCTCGCCGTCATGCAGGTCGTCGAGCGCCGCTATGACGAGGCTCTCGCCTCCGCGCGGTGGGCGGTGTCACTCGGGGCCGCCAATGTCGAAGCGCAAATGGCCCTCGCCTATGTCCAACTGTTTTCCGGAAACCATGCCGAAGCCGCCGCGGCGATCGAGATCGCGCTGAGACACGATCCAAACCTCTCCGCAATCGACCGGTTCACTGCTGGCCTCGTGTTCTACCTGCTGCGCGACTATCCCAAGGCCATCGACAATTTCGAGCACGCTCGCGACGGATCGCCTGGAAACGGCTCCTTCGTTACGCCTGTGGCCATGGGCTATGTTCGTGTCGGCCGTCTTGACGACGCGCGCGCGGCGATCGCCAAAGCACTCCGGCTTCTCGCTGGACGCGACTGCCTGGCGTGCTGGCGGATCGGCTTCGCTCACTTCCGCAACCAACAGGATTTGGAGTTCATTCTCAACGCTCTGCGCGAAGCCGGCCTGCCGGAATGGCCATTCGGTTTCAAGGGCGACGACCATGATCGACTGAACGGCGACGAGATCGCAGGCATCGTCATGGGTAGACTGTTACAGGGCAAAATCGAGCCCTCGGGAAGTCCAGCACTCCTGCAGGTCGGTGTTGATGGCCGGGCAGCATTCCGCTCAGCGACGCAAATGATCACCGAGACGGTTTTCGTCAGAAGCAACACGCTCTGCGAGCAGAGCGAAAGTGCCTTTGGCCGAGCCGATTGCGGTCCGGTCTACAGACGTAGAAACTCGCCTGATGAAACCAGATATGCTTACGTGAATTCGAGCAAGGTCTTCTACTTCTCGCCGGCCAAGTAAGCGGCAATCGACGGCGACTTCAATGGTGGCGATCCCGTTCGAGATCGGTCGCTATCTTGGGCCAGTTGCCATCGGCCTTCGGCACAGCCTCGGCGGCGTGTGCCGCGAACCACTCCGCCGACCCTTTGTCGTAGATCAGGTATAGCTTGCCGTCGATGATCTTGAATGCTTCCGGATCGATGTTGACTGTAACCGATCCGAAAGCGACTTCGCCCGCGCAGTAGCCGCCATACTGCGGCGCATACTTGGTCGGCTCGCTGATGAACATCTCACGATGTCTCGAATTGGCGAAATGCCATGGTGTCCCCAACCATTCGTACGAGAATTTCTCGGAGCCTCTGACCGCCCTGCCTTCGGTGAAATAGGCGACCGGGTCGTATCCCATGATCGCCACGCCGCCGAAGTAGCCCGTGTTGAGCGAGTCGTCGGCGAAAGCCGGCGGTACGCCGACAATGGCTGCCGCGGCCAGCACGATTATGGGGAAACGGCGGCCTTTGCCTCGCGCGCAAGCGTCTCTGGTCTCGGAGTCCATCTGAGCCTCCTGATCAATCGTGAATTCTCATGCAGTTTGCGTACGCCTCGTCACCGAGGAAGCTGGCCGGAGGGCAAGTCGCGCCATACCGCTTGAACAACCGGACGACGTCCGCATTGCCCTTCCAGAATGCTCGCGTAAGCGGGGTGTAGCCATGAACCTCGGCATGACCCACATCCGCCCCTTCAGCGAGTAGAAATGTGGCGAGCGCGACGTGGTTTTCCTCGCCGGCCACCATCAGCGGTGTCACGCCCGCCTTGTTGGACGCGTCGTCGAGTATCGCGCCGTGGTCGAGCAGTAGTCTGGCGACCGGCACACTGCCGGAAAAGGCCGCGGCATGAAGCGGCGTAAAGCCGCCCGAGTTGCGCGCCATGACGTCGGCACCTTTGCTCAGCAGCAATTCGGCAATAGAGGGCTGGTCTCTGAGGGCGGCATTGATGAGTGGCGTCGCCTGGTCTCGCGCCCGACTGTCGACATCGGCACCCGCAGCCAACGCCTGCTCGACGGCGGCAGCGTCTCCGGCGGCAAGGGCATCGAACAAAGGACTCCCCGCAGCGGCCGTCGTCGCCGTGAAAACCAGCAGTACCGATACCATCAACACGCGCATGATTTGGTCTCAGCGCTTATCAAGAAAGTTTAACTTCTTTCCCTCGGCAGCACGAGTCCGAACTTATGTGGCGAAATGCCCACCGAGTTCGGATGCCGTCTCGGCCGTAGAGACCAGCTTGGCTACTTCCCGAAAGCAGACGTTGCCAGCGACAAGGCCGAACGACTGGATCGCGCAGAAGCGGACATGCCACCACTGAATTGCCTCCCGCCGCCCATTGGAGACGGGAGGCTTGGCAAAGAGTTGAAGGCGTCACGATGTTGAACCAGAACTCGAACGTGTCGAGCATGGAAACAAGCTGGCCCAGCTTGGCGCTGTCACCCGTCACCTTGACCTTGCCGTCTACAACAGCCTTATCCAGTGTCGCTTCACCCAGCATGATACCGTCGAGGCTGGCGCGATCCAGTGTGACTGTCGCATCGGCTTTGTCGGCCTGCTTGCCGGACGTGTTGTTGAGAACGCCGTTTTCGAGCTCAAGGAGGTATTTCCCCTGTTCCCCGAAGTCGAAGTTCAGCGTCATCTTCGCATCGCCCGCCTTCTCGGCATTCAGCCGCACGCCGAGATAGTCGAAGAAGAGATCAAGCGACATCGCCCGGACGGTGTCGGGGCTGGCCGTATTCGGCGTCGGCAGCTTGGCAACCCCGTTGCGAAGTTCCTGTGCACCGGTCAGGTAGAAGTTGCGCCATGGGCCGCTTTCGGCCTGATAGCCAAGCTGTTCCAGTGCGTCCGCCGTCAGGTTCTTGGCCGCCTGGTTGCTGGAATCGGCAAAGACGACATGGTTGGTCACCTCGGCCACCCATCGATAGTCGCCCTGATCGTAGGACTTCTTCGCCTTTTCGAGGACCGCGTCGGCACCACCCATGAACTCGACATACTTCTTGCTGGCTTCGACGGGCGGCAGTTCATGCAGCGTTGACGGGTTTCCGTCGAACCACCCGAGATAGAGTACGTAGGTCGCGGCCACATCGTGATAAACCGACCCGTAGTAACCCCGGTTCGCCCAAAAGTGGGCAAGACTGTCGGGAAGTTTGAAGGCCTCGGCGATTTCCCGCATGGTCATGCCCTGATTGACCATCCGAAGCGTCTCGTCGTTGATGTAGCGGTAAAGATCGCGCTGCTTCGTCAGCAGTTCCCGGACCTTTTCGTTACCCCAGTTCGGCCAATGGTGCTGGGCGAAGATGACCTCGGCCTTGTCGCCCCACATCGTCAACGCCTGGTTCAGGTACTTCGACCACGGCAGCGGTTCGCGTATCTTCGCACCGCGCAGCGAATAGGTGTTGTGGAGCGTATGCGTCGCATCCTCTGCGGCGGAGATGGCCTTCTTTTCCTCGATGAACCACAGCATCTCCGAGGGTGCCTCGGACCCCGGAGCCATGAGGAACTCGTAGGTCAGTCCGTCGATCGTTTCTTTCTGGCCTGTCTTGGTGATGATGTCGGTCGGCGCTATCAACGTCACTGTTCCAGCGGACGTCGTCGTGCCAAGGCCAGCCCCAACCTGACCCTTGGGATCGGGCTTCAGCAGGTTGCCGTACATGTAGCTCGCACGACGGCTCATGGCGTTCCCCGCCATGACGTTCTCGGCAACTGCCGCTTCAAGGAAGCCCTCGGGCGCATAGATCTTAACCTTGCCGGACGTGACGTCTGCCTCGTCGACCACGCCGCGCACGCCACCATAATGGTCAACATGGCTGTGGGTGTAGATCACCGCCTTGACCGCCTTCTCCCCCCTGTGCTTCCGATAGAGATCCAGTCCGACCTTTGCGGTTTCAGCCGAAACGAGCGGATCGACAATGGTGATGCCTTCCGTTCCCTCGATGATGGTCATGTTGGAGAGGTCCAGATTACGCACCTGATAGATCCCGTCGGTCACCTCGAACAGGCCGCTCATGTTGATGAGCTGGGACTGCCGCCACAAGCTGGGATTGACCGTCGCCGGGGCTTCGGACCCTTCCGTGATGAAGCTGTATTGCTGGGGATTCCAGATTGCGTTTCCGCTTTCTCCCTTGATCAGTTCCGGGGGCAGTGGAGCGATGAGCCCACGCTTGGCGTCTTCGAAATCTGACGTGTCATTGAACGGCAACTGTGAAAGAAACGCGTTGTTAGCGGCGCGTGTCGCTTCGGTCGCGTCTTTCGGCTCCTGGCTCTGCGCATATGCGGGGATGGCCGCGCCTGCGACAAGGGCGACAATCGATAGACTGCTAAGGTATTTTCTGATGCGCATTCTCGTTTCTCCGCTGCAAGGTTGGAAGGAACAAGGATGGTGCGCTCCACCATCGATTGAGATGCGTCTACAGTCCTGTCGCGTCGGTACCGCGACATGCTATAGTTGTAGGGCGGCAAACAATCTTGAAAAGAGAGGTCGAGAAATAAACTGAACAAAATCAGTTGATCAGCACTGCTACAGATAGCCTGCCAAAACGAAAGGCTGTCGGGCCCATTGCAATCCGACAGCCCATCCAGCTTTGCAGCACCGGTTCTGCCAGCACAGGGCAATTAGTGCGCAAAAGCGATTGGCTGCACTCATTCGCTTAGGGGCCGGGAGCACTCCTCCGTTTTCGTCCGCTTCGCGCCGTCATGTCGGCCATGGCGGCGAGTTCTGCCGCCGCCTGAAAACTGACACTCCCGTCGACCACGCTGGAGGTCGCAGTTGCGCCATCAGCCGCCATTGAACGAAGGGACTATAACGCCAACTTCGCGCGTCAGGAGCGACATTGCCATCATCTCGGCTCACACTGTCGAGGCATAATCCGGCAAGGCCGCCCGACAAAACAGCGCGCACGTGTCACGTGGGCGACATCATGCCTGGCGGATGCTTTACGAGCGCTTGACGTGCTATTTTCAACAGGCGCGTTGCGGCTCCATGTCGAAGGTTCGCCAAAGGCTCCCGCAAAATTCATGCGAGCTTGCCAGTTCAACAGCATATCCGCACTAAGCAGTCACACGGGACCCATACGACCGAGACAGCTGCCGTTGATCTACTACATATTTTCAGATCACAAAGGACCTCCATCATGTCGGATAACCTTAGGGAAGGCCTCGATCGCCGCGATTTCATTATCGCATCCATCGCGACCGTCGGCACCGCAGCCGCCGTTGCCGCCAATGCCGGCTCTGCGAAGGCACAAGACACGGCCGCTCCCGCCGCAGGTCAGGCATCATCGGGCACGGTCTATACCGGCGACGTGATCGAGGGGAAGAAGGTCGTCAGCGCGCTCGACGTCAACGACCTGGAACCGGGCAGGAAACATCTTCTGTACTTTCAGGGTGTTGAGGCGCCCACCGGACAGCATTGGTATGTGTCCGTGATGGTCGTCAAGGGGGCGAAGCCCGGCAAGCGCGGCGTCCTTACCAGTGGCGTGCATGGCGACGAGATGAGTTCCATCCATACGGTCCAGACCGTGATGAACCAGCTCGACCCGGCGGAGATGTCGGGCACGGTGATGGCGGTCACGGACATATCCCGCCCGGCCCTGGAAAGCATGCAGCGCAGATGGCCCAACCAGGGCAGGGGCATCGACCTGATCGACATGAACCGGGAGTGGCCCGGCAACGAGAACGCCGCCACCGCGCCCAGCCGGCACGCCGGGCTCGTGTTTAACCGGCTGCTGCGGCCGAACGCCGACTTCGCGATCGACTTCCACACCGGGACGACCGGACTCGAAGCCACCGCATTCATTCTTGCCGTGATGGACGTGCCCGAGGTCAAGGCGATGGTGGAGCTCTATCCCGTCGGCCAGATCTTCGACAACCACGTCTATCCAGGTGTTCTGCACAACGCTTTCACAGACGTGGGCATACCGGCCTTTTGCCCAGAGGTCGGCGCTGGGCGCGTGCTGAACCTCGAGATGATCGCTCTGTTCGTGGAAGGGACGATGAACGTCCTAAAGCATAACGGCATCGTCGCCGGGCCGATGGGCCGCACAGGCAAGGACGTGACCGTTTTTGTCGGCGACAGTCTGTTCCCGATCCTGGCCACCGCGGGCGGGATCGTCGAGCATCTGATCAAGCTCAACGACAAGGTCCAAGCCGGACAGAAGGTGGCGATCCAGCGCAATAGCTTTGGCGAAGTGGTTGCGGAATATACGAGTGGCGTGGCCGGAGAGATAGCGGGCCAGCGCAGCGATGCGATGTCCGAGCCCGGCAACCCCCTGGTTTTTGTCCTCTTCCAGAAAGCAGAGCCGGAGGGCGGTGAGGTTTACCCAGAGTGAGTTCACCCGCGCGAGCGAACGTCAACGATCTGCTGCCAGTTTCGAATCCTGTTTGACGTTCGCGCCTGCACGTCGAACGACCGGATCGGAGTCATGGGCGTTAGTTCTGCCTGGGGCGAGCGAACGTCCGTCTTGGGTCATGTTAGGACGATCCCTACGCTCAACCTGAACGTCCGCTCATGTAGATTCGAAGCTGGAAGCTGACGGTCCCCGAGACTGACAGGCCGAGACGGACCACCTGACTACGACGATGGTCGAGTTGCATGGAAACGACTTCGGCAGGTCATCGTCGCGCCACAATTGCCCCGGTTATGGCCCCTAGCAATAAATAGCCAGGAATTATGCATGGACCTCAATACCGCCTTGAAGGCCTTTATCCGGACGGTGGAAAAGGGTTCAATTACCGGAGCGGCCCGTGATCTCGGCATTTCACAACCAGCTGTCACGAAGCACATCGTGAACCTCGAAAAACACGTGAGTGCGCGCTTGCTCGATCGGTCTTCGAGGAGGGTTCATCCCACTGTCCACGGAATGGAACTGTACGAGGCAAGCCGGCAGGCAATTGCTTCAATCGATGCCGCGTTAGAGGGCGTGCGGCTCAACATGGGCGAGATCGAAGGGGGGCTGCGCATCCACGCGCCATCATGTATTGGAGTGCAACATCTCCATCGGCTTGTGATGGAATTCCAGGATCAGCATCCCCGTATCAGCGTCGACCTTGTGCTGGACGGCCGTTCGGTCGACCTAGTCTACGAAAATTTCGACCTTACAATTCGTTACGGAAAGATCGAACAGCAGGAGGTCGTTGCCCGGCGTATCGGATGGGTGCAACGCATTCTGGTGGCCTCCCCGAAATTCCTGGAAAGGGTCGGGCTCATCAACGCTCCACAACAGTTGTCTGAGCTCGATTTTGTCTCGACCTTCACGATGTTGTCGTCGAAGAACAACTTGTCTCTCGTGCGCTTCGATAAAACTGTCGAGGAAGTGCCGATCAAACCGGTCCTCAAGACCAACAATGCCCATGTGATTATCGACGCACTTCTGCGCGGCCGAGGTATTGGACAGGTCCAGCGCAACCTCGTCACCGACCCGTTGGCCAAGGGTGATCTGGTTCGGGTTCTTCCTGACTACGCCGTGAAGCCTACGGAAGCCTTCCTGGCCTATCCGTCGACAAAATTCATGCGGCCGGTCGTACGGGCATTCACCGACTTCGTCATGCCCCGTCTTCGGGCAATCGACGGAATTTCACAGGACCCGCTGGCTGTCGGGTAGAAGCATAACCGTCGGTTATCCAAGGTATAATCCGGAGAGCAATGGACTATCGTGTCGTATCGCGGTTTGTGTCGCCCACGAACCGCCGTTGCCTTGGCAATGGTACCCAAAAGAATTCATCGATCCATAGCCAGGCAAATGATCATTTCACGACGTGCACTGCTGATGGGAACCCTCGCGGCCCCGGCTCTTCTGACGGGCTGCGCCACGTCAGAAACCAATAGTCCAGCAACAGTATCCGCCAAGGTGGATTCCAGCCCGCCTGAATCGCCCGCTGATCCGGAATTTGAGGGGCGCTATGCCGCGTTCGAGGATGACGAACATCTCGTGCCGGCCATTCCTTACAAGAACATGGACCCGCAGTATCTGCGTCAGCGGGTTGCCGATCCCACGGGCGAAGAGCCAGGGACGGTGGTGGTGGATACCCCGAACCGCTTTCTCTATCTCGTCGAACCCGGGGCCACCGCCATGCGTTACGGCGTTGGCATTGGTCGCGAGGGTTTCGCGTGGGAGGGCGATGGGGTCATCCACTGGCGTCAGTCGTGGCCCAGATGGAAGCCGCCAGCCGAAATGATTGCCCGAAAGCCGGAACTGGAGCAGTACTCCGTCGCGAACGGAGGCATGGACCCGGGCGTCATGAACCCGCTTGGGGCACGAGCACTCTACATCTTCCGCAACGGCGAGGATACGCTTTACCGCCTTCACGGCAGTCCGGAATGGCAATCCATCGGCAAGGCGGTTTCGTCGGGATGCGTGCGCCTCGTGAACCACGATATCGTCGACCTATATGAACGCGTTCCTTATCACGCGCGCATAGTTGTTCATCAAACTCCGATGGCAGGACAGGTATAGGGCTTGTGCTAACCAACCGGTATTCAGGCGCAGGCGCGTTGCGATGAGGATACCCAAATTGATTGTAGCGGTTCATGCTTCCGGTTGTCGACAGCGTTCACGGCTGAAACGGAGATTGCTCGGTCCAAGGGTCGATAGTGGACTGACTGCATAGGGCCGAGCCTAAACTTGGTGCTGAGCCCCCACATCTCCGCTTTTCCCGTTGCGTGTCCTTGCAGGAGACGGACCGCTTTCGGCCCCTTTCTGTCTGCAACGCGCCTCCAAGTCGGCCGTAGAGAGCGAATTGGTTGCTCCCCCGAAAGCAGACGTCGCCAGCGACAGCGCGCTGCCACAAGCGGACATGGCCCGCGTCGGTGACGCATTAGGCGACTGATAGACCCAAGCGACGCATATGGCGTGTCGTGTCCAGTCAGTCGCTATCGAAGCGCCTTAACTCTGCCTGTAACGCTTCCAGTGCCAGGGATGAATAACCCGCGCGCCACACAAGATGCGTACGGGTCCGCGAAAACTCGGAAGACAGCGAGAGTGCCTGCACCTGACCTTCGGCATTCACGGCCTTCAGTACAGAACGCGGCATGATCCCGATACCCGAACCAGCGGCAACGCAGGCCGTGATCGCATGATAGGATGCAAGTTCGAGAACCCGATCCGGCATGATTCTGGACGCCGACAACCAGTTTTCAAGTACGCGCCGGTAAGAGCAGCCCGTCGCGAAGGCAATTACGGTGCGCTGGGCCAATTTTCGCGCTTCAGTGATCGATACCGCATTCTTCGGCGCGATTAGCGCGAGTTCCTCCGAAAAGGCCGGACATGCCTCCAAGTCTTCGGCCTGGAATGGCTCTGAAACGAAGGCTGCCTGGACGTCGAAGTTTCGTACCCGCTCGATCATCGACGTCGTGTCACCAGACACCAGCTCGATCCGAACCTCGGGATAGCGTTCGTGATACGACGAGAGCAGCGGCGGCAGACGCGCGGCGGCCGTGCTCTCCAGCGTTCCTATTCTCAATATTCCGCTGGGCAAGCCCGACATCAAGGCCGCTTCGGCCTCGGCCGACAGTCGCAACAGCCGTTCAGCATAGGTGAGAAGTTTTTGTCCTTCGGCGGTCAGGACAAGCTTGCCGCTCTCGCGATGAAACAGCGGCACCTGCAGCCGTTCCTCAAGGTTCTTGACCCTTGTCGTTACGTTGGACTGGACCCTGTTGAGCCGTGCAGCCGCCCTGGTAATGCCACCGCAGTCGACAACAGCCTTGAAAATTTCAAGGGAATCCAAGTCAATGTTTCTCAATTTGAGAACCATGCATCTTAATTATTCATTTTTCATGATGATCAGTACAAGTTAAATCCACGAAGATCAATCGAAATCCGGGTATCGCAGACGATACCCCTGTTGCGTGAGAATCGACCGTGGCCAGTAAACCCTTGCTGCTTATCCAGGCAGGAACGCCTCCCGATGAAATTCGAAATGTCCATGGCGATCTCTCGCTCTGGTTCGCCGCCGCCCTTCATCGCCACGCGGAGGCGATCCTGGTTGTTCGTGTCTTCGAGGGAGAGCTGCTGCCTGCCCCCGAAGCCGTTGCAGGAGCGGTCATAACCGGGTCGTGGGACATGGTGACGGACCGGCTGCCATGGAGCGAAGCGACAGCCCAGTGGATACGCGAGGCCATGGCAATTGAATTGCCGATTTTCGGTGTCTGCTATGGTCATCAACTGATGGCTGATGCTCTCGGTGGGCAGGTCGACTACCATCCCGGCGGCCGCAAAATCGGGACGCAGACAGTCCGCCTCCATGCGAGCGCACAGGCCGATCCGTTGCTGGACACGGTGCCTGCTGCGTTTCCGGCACATCTGACCCATATGCAGACGGTGATTGCCTTGCCGGCCGGAGCGCAGGCCCTCGCGGGTTCCGATCACGATCCGCATCAGATCGTCCGTTATGGACGCAACGCCATCTCGACCCAGTTTCATCCGGAATTCACGCCGGACATCTGCGCCGCGGTCATCAGGTTGCGCGCTGACGTGCTGGCCGGGGAAGGTCGTGATCCCGATACGCTGCTTGCAGCCGTCGAGGATGCCCCAGAGCCGCTCAAGTTGCTGCGGCGCTTCGTTGCGCTGACGGTGAGCGGCCAGGATGCTCTTGCCAACGCCTAGCCATTTTTTTTGAGAAGGGAATACGATGCCTTACGTGAACATCAAGGTGACGGGCGGTTCCGAGGCCCCGACCGCGGAGCAGAAGGCGGAACTGATCCGTGGCGTGACCGAACTCCTCGGGCGGGTTCTCAACAAGAACGCAGCGACGACCGTCGTCATCATCGATGAGGTTGCTATGGACAACTGGGGCGTCGGCGGGGAAACCACGACCGTGCGCAGGCAGAAAGCCAAATCCCAGAACAATAGCTAGCTAACTCCTGACAAGGAGCTTCAGATGAAGAAACTAGGCCTTATCGGTGGCATCGGGCCGGAGTCCACGCTGCTCTACTACCGAAAGCTGGTCTATGCCGCACATGAGCGGATCGGCGAGCACTTCTTTCCCAACCTGACGATCGAAAGTCTCAACGTCTTCGAGGTATTCCGCTTCTGTCAAGCGAAGGAATACGACGGACTAACCGCCTATCTCATGACCGGCATCAACAACCTGATCGCTGCCGGGGCCGAAATCGTCGCCTTGACCGGCAACACGCCCCACATCGTCTTCGGCGAGTTGCGGGCGCAATCGTGCGTCCCACTGATCAGCATTGTCGAGGCGACCCGCCAGGAGGCGCTGCGGCGGACTGTCAACCGTATCGGCTTGCTCGGTACGCGCTTCACCATGGAGGCCGATTTCTTCAAGGAACCGCTTCGGGACGTCGGCATCGACGTGATTGCGCCTACCGCACCGGAGATCGACTATATCGCGGACAAGATCGCAAGCGAACTGGAGCGGGGGATCGTTAAGGACGAAACCCGGACGAGGTTCCTGGCCATTGTCGAGCGGATGAGGGGCGAGCATGGAATTGATGCACTGGTATTAGGCTGCACGGAACTACCGCTCCTGTTAAATGGCACCCCACTGCCCCTGCAGACGCTGGATACGATGGAAATTCACATCGACGCACTGCTGGAAGCTTCGCTTAGATAGCCTTCAATTGTCCGCTTTAGGCCCAATTCAAGACCTTGGCATCGGACGGCCATGCGTCCACTGGTGGTATCGCATTTCCTAGCAGCGGACGGTCGGCAGTCGGCCCCAATTAAGACGCTCGCCCCTATCCTTTGCCTTGATGGGATTCGAACCATCGACCCCGTTGTTAACAGCAGCCCTCTATCTCAAGTGCTCCAGTAGCTGACCTTGCCTCAGCCGAGAGGGAATGACCGATGTGGCGCCGGAAGCGGAATGGCAGCCTTGGTCTTGGATCTTATAATGCGGACGTTCAAATCCGCATCATGATTTACGTGATCTGACCTCATTTTGGTCGTTCGTTACTACAGAGATTGAGAACCCCGGAAACCTTCAAAACAGACCGTAGTAGGTTCGCCTCGCCATTGCGGTTCAGTCAGCCTATTGGATCGCGGTCCAGGGCGGCAAGGCGTCACCGCAAGCCGCCATCTTAAATAGGCCGTTCAAGATACGCTCGGTCCGAAAGGTAGGAAGCAGGTCACTGAGAGTCCGCAGCCTCAGGTACGACAATGAAGGCAACGGCGTCAGTGTGCTTCACGCTCCTCGCAGACGCCACCATCGAGAGGTTCGCATCGGTCGAAATCAACACCGACCCAGCCAACAGGGCCCGGTGTTTCGCGATTCTGGCCGAGCACGCCGATAAAACTCTCGGTTGCAGTTTACTGCGGCGGGCGGCTGCGGTGGTGACCACTCTCGAATCCGAAAAGTACGAAATCGCATCGCTCCTTGTGCCACGATTGGTTGCGAGGGGGTTGGTGGCGGAGGCCAGAGGACTTATCGACCACGTTGAACCGGGTGATCCGACGACGGCCGCTCTCGCCGCGTTGCCGATGACCCCCGAGGTTATGCAGACAGCGCTTGAGACGATCGCCTCCACGGGAGAAGTGTTTCGCGCTGCAGCAATTTCGCCGATGCTTCCTCACTTTTCCGTCGAGGCGCTGCAGAATATCGCTAGAGCCGCCGAAGAAATGCACGTGGATCTCTTCGCGGACGCCGTGCGCGCTGTGGTGGTGGACGGCATGGCCTCCCGTGAACTTGAGATCGCCAAGGAGATCGCGAAGACAATAGGGAACGCCTCCAACCGCGCGTCGGCCCACGCGTCGCTAGCTGCGCATTCGCGAAATCCCGGACCGCACATTGCTGCTGCCTTGGCCGCAATGCGCGACTACGGGGAGACGGCGTGGCGATCAGACTTCGAGTCGGCTCTTTCAATCTACGATAAGCCTTTCCGCTCCATCATAATGGCCTCGATCGCCAGCCGTTCATGGCGGGCTGAACTCGTTGAGCAACTTGCTCCGAAACTCGACTCCTCCGTCGCCGAGCCACTTGTTGCGGAAGCACTCGCGGACGACGACGCCCAATTTGCCATCCTTGGCTCGGCTCACCTCCTCTCGAAACTCCCCGAGACTGGACCAGCCCGCGGAACGTGGTGAAGCGGATCCTCGAGCGCCTTGACGAGCTGGATGAGTTTCCGCGAGCGTCCATACTGTCCAAGGCGGTGGCGGCGTGCTCCCCTGCGCCGGAGCCCATGATCGATCGTCTGCTTGCCCTCTTCGGGGTTTCCGGGGGGCGGAGCCTTATGAACTCGCTCCCTCAGCCAGTGAAATTGCCAAGAGAGAGGAGTCAACTCTTCAGATTCTGGGGTCGATGCGAGTCGAGAATGTACGCGAGGCCGTCGGCCTATTCGCGCCCCACGTGGGGCCGGCCACATTGACGAAGCTACTTGACCTCTCCCGCAGAGTCGCCGACGAGGACGCGACTATGGCGACGCTGTCTCGGATGGCTCGCGGGATCGACCCCGATGCGCATGGCAGGCTTCTCCAGCGGATCGATAGGCTCGATAACTCTTACGTGCGGTGCATGGCACTTGAGGCACTCGTTCCTGCCCTCTCGGACGATTTAATGCGGAAGGCACGGGAGGTCCTCGGCCGGATTGACAATGATTTCGGCCGGGCAGAAGCGGCGCTGCGCGGCTTCTATAGGCGAGCCCCACCAACGGAGCGGCAACAGTGGCTCGAAGAGGCGATTGCGATCACGGCCCAGATGACGGACGGCGAACGTGTCGGATGGATCTTTGAGGCGTGGCTGTCCGATATTGAAGGGGACGTCCCTCCGGCGATGCTCGAAGCCGCACGCGGCCTGGCTTCCAAAGCCAATGACGATGGTTGGGCCGTGGCCTGCGCCTGCCTGGCCTTGCTTCCCCGAGTAGACCCTGAGACCCACCCCGAGTTGTTTGATGAGATCTTGTCTCGTGTTTTTTCTCTCGAGGAAGCCGACCGCCCCCATGTGCTCGGTCGGCTGGCGGACCAAGCGACACGGTCAGAGCTGGTGCGCATCCGGGATCTCGTTGCCGGGATCAAGGACCCGATGTACCGTATCCTTGGGTACGCGTGGACGGGAGGGGGGCTAAACTTCCCGTTCGAAGCCGTCGAGGAGCTACGCTCGCGTAGTGATCAAGACACAGCAGTCGGCTGGCTGCTTCCACACATCGACACCGTTGACGCCCTGGTCGCGCTCGAACAGGACGAGGAGATGTCGAACTCCAGCGTTCGGAATGCTTTAAAAGGACTGGCACAGGAGATTTCCTCACCCGATCGCGAACGGGTTCTCCACATCGCGCGGAGGAAACTGGACGGAGACGACCTAACCACGGTCCTCCTAACATGCGCGAAGGCGTGGGGCCCCCACTATCGGGATCTTCTCCGCCAGGCGCTCGATGTTGCGGTCCGTGCATCGGCGGACGTCGGGACCGACACCGAGATGCGGGACGCTGTGGCGGCATGCCTCGCGGAGGACGACAATTTTGTGAAGCAGTGCTGGATGGAGACCCAGCGCGCACTCGGAACGCTACGCAGAAACGTTGCGATGACCAAGCTGTACTTGCTGGCTCCGATGATCACACGTGTTGGGGGGATATCGGCACCCAACACACCTTCTTCGCCGTGGAGCGGGTAACCCGTTGGTGGCCTTAAGCTTCAAGTCTCGCTCGATGTGGATCGGTGATTGGTCTCCGTAGTCAACGCTCCACGCAGATCAGTAGTCCCGCGGCCGATATTCGCGCCTGCGACGATGGTCACGGCATAGGCCGCGAGGCGCCGGTATCCCAGCGACGAGTGCGACCAGATTATATTGTTGACGCCGACACATTCGGAAATGGCGCTACGGGCGTAGCCAAGACCGAAGAAGAGACTCTCGTTCAGCAGTTCGTCACACATGCAGCTATTGAAGGACTCTACATAGCCGTTTTGCATCGGCTTTCCCTGTGCGATGTAATGCCCCTCGACCTTGTGATACTTCGACCAGACAAGGATCGCGTTCGATGTGAACTGCGTGCCGTGGTCGGAGACGATCACGCCGGGTTTGCCGCGCCGATCGAGGAGCGCCATCAGTTTCCGTCCGACGCGGCGGCCTGAGATCGAAGCATCAGAGATTGCTGCAAGGCATTCGCGCGTCACGTCATCGACGATGCTGAGCACCCGAAACCTCATTCAGCCGCCGAACTGGTCGTGGACGAAATCCAATGACCAGCGCGCATTGGCCTTCGCTTCGGCCAGGATTGGCGCACGCCCGCCGACAGCACGCCGCCGAGCTTTCCGCTTGCAGACCGACAGCCCCTCCTCGCGGTGCGGCCGGTAGATGCGGTTGACGCCGGACAGCTCGAGCAGGATGAACAGCCGCCGGAAGCCAAAGCGCCGTCGCCCGTGGGCGAAATCGATCAGCCTGGCCCGCAGATCAGCCGTCGAGAAGCCCATGATGACCTTCAGATGTCCGACGGCTGCACACTTGGTGGAGGCCCTACCATTCTTTTGTAGGAATCTCGCGGAGCGCAGCTACGTCCGGCATCTGCCCGGCCAGTAGCTTCCTCACCTTGGCATTCTCCTCATGAAGGCGACACAGTCGGTGGCGACTTCGGCGGAGCTCAGGCGACGGATTGCGCACCTCTCGCCGTGCATCCCAGCGGCGCTTTTGACAGGATCTGACGGACAAACCGCCGCGCCCGTCGTCCGCCTGAGATGTCCGATAATCCCGGCTTATCAGACATTGTGCAGAACTTCGTCCGCAAGCACTCCGTACAGGCGAAAGAGCGCCTCCTGAGAGGACCGCGAAGTGCCTTCACATTCGGACAATTCGAAGTAAAGCATGCCGGATCGCGCTTCGCCAGCCCTTACCTCAAGCCAAGGATAACAAGGTGCGAATGACTGTGGATCAAGAAAATCGCGAATGGATAGCCTCTGTCGTATTCATCGGTCCGCTGTGTCCGGCACTTCCCGCCCGATGCCCACAGGGCTTGGTCCGGAGTGGAGACTCCATCTCTGACGAGCTGCAGGAACGCCGCGCGCCGCGGCCCCCCTCCCCAGAACGAAGAACACCTTCATCCGAGGATGGAGGCATCCCCTCTTCCCTACTACTTTGCAGAGCCTTCATCCCGGGTCGACATTTCACATATCCTCGTCCGCCGATTGCACATGCAGTAGCGGAGCGCTTTTCGCTTCACATTGAACATCGGCTGCATGCAGACTATCAGTATGCGTTCAAATAGTCCTGGGCTGCTGTAGCGCGATGGACTGACGAAGGAGGAAGAAGATGACGGCCGACGAGTTTCCCCTCCCCTCGCAGCCTCGCCCGGCCGTTCTGCACGGCTACTTTCGCAGCTCCGCATCGTGGCGCGTGCGCATAGCGCTCCGCCTGAAAGGGCTTTCGGTCCATCACGTCGCACACCACCTTCGCAAGGGCGAGCAGCGGTCGGCGGCCTACCTCCGCCTTAATCCCCAGGGCCTGGTGCCCACACTCGAACTCGACGACGGAACCGTGCTCACGCAGTCTCTGGCAATCATTCATTGGCTTGACGACGCCTATCCCGATCCCCCTCTCCGGCCGAAAGACGTCCTCGAACGGGCAAAGGTAGAGGCATTCTCGCTGGTTCTCGCGGCCGATACCCACCCTGTCCAGAATCTTGCGGTGCTCGCGCGCCTGCGCGCCATGGGGATCGCCGAACCTCAAGTCCAGAAGTGGGCCGCAGAGGTCAATGCCGCAGGCCTTGCCGCCTGCGAGGCGCTCCTGCGCGACACGGAAGGTCCTTTCTGCTTCGGCGACAGTCCTGGTGTTGCGGATATCTGCCTCGTCCCCCAGCTCGGCAATGCACGCCGTTTCGGCGTGACGGTCGAGCAGTTTCCACGCTTGCTTGCCGCTGAGGCGGCATGTGCCGGGCTCGCCGCCTTCATTGAGGCTGTGCCGTCGCGCCAGGTCGACGCGGAATGAAGAGACGAAGAAGCCTGGCGACGATCGCAAGGCTTCGAACCCGAAGAGAAGTATCCAGGATCGCATCATGAAGACCATCTACGAAATGCCGGGACACCTCATTCGCCGCGCGCACCAGATCAGCACGGCCATCTTCGCGGAAGAATGCATGGCGTTCGACGTAACGGCCATCCAATACTCGGCTCTTTGCGCCATAGGCATGCACGAGTCGCTCGATGCGACACGGCTCTCGCGGTTGATTGCGTTCGACAGGGCGACAATTGGCGGCGTCCTGGAGCGCATGGAGGCGAAGGGCTGGATCGAGCGCGTATCAAGCCCCAAAGACCGGCGCGTGAAGCTTCTGCGATTGACGCCCGAGGGAGAGAACCTCGTTGAGCGTGTCGAAAGTGCCGTGCAGCGGGCCCAGAAGCGGCTGCTCGAACCTCTTGCAGCAGAGGATCGCAAGGAATTCCTGCGACTGCTCAGCCAGCTTGCGCAGGTGCACAACGACATCACGTCGGCGCCGATCCAACCCATAGACTGAGAAAAATCAATGCCATACAGATAGTTTGGGGCTCCGAGAGACCATTCTGTAGCGTGCTACGGCTACCGGTTCTCGTTCCCACGACGATTCCGGGAGACAGCCTGAGGGGCGTGACCGCCAGACAGCAAAAAGCCCGGTGCGGGAGGAGGTGCACCGGGCTTTGATATGTGACTGACAACTGGGAGGAGGAGTGTCGTCAGTCCGACCGAAGCGATCCGGGAGGAGGTGAACCGCTTCGATGAGTTCAAGATAATGCTGCAATGCAGCGAAATCAATCCCAATCATGCTGCATTGCCGCAGGTGCGACAATTTGGCAGTCATTTGCCCCGGACGCGAGCATTTGCAAGCGCCAAAGCGCTCGCTACGCTCCCTGGTGCAGGTTCCGGCGCGACAGGTTGCGCACGTCGCGTTCGCCACACAGGGCCATCGTGATGTCGAGCTCCTTGCGGATGATTTCGAGTGCCCTGGTAACGCCCGCCTTGCCCCCTGCCCCCAGGCCATAGAGGAACGGACGGCCGATATAGGTGCCCTTGGCGCCGTAGCAGAGCGCCTTCAGCACGTCCTGGCCGGAGCGGATGCCACCATCGAGATGCACCTCCATATGGCCTCCGACGGCGTCGACGATGCGCGGCAACATGCTGATCGAGGACGGTGCGCCATCAAGCTGGCGACCGCCGTGGTTGGAAACGATGATGGCGTCCGCCCCCGTCGAAACAGCCATGCGGGCGTCCTCCTCGTCGAGAATGCCCTTCAAAATGAGCTTGCCGCCCCAACGCTCCTTGATCCAGGCCACGTCTTTCCAGGAAAGCTGCGGATCGAACTGCTCGGAAGTCCAGACGGAGAGCGAAGACAGGTCCGTCACACTCTTCGCGTGGCCGACGATGTTGCGAAAAGTACGCCGCTGGGTACCCATCATCTGCATGCACCAGAGCGGACGCGTCGCCATTTGCCAGATGTGCTTCGGCGTAAACTTTGGCGGCGCCGACAGGCCGTTGCGGATGTCCTTGTGGCGTTGCCCGAGGATCTGCAGATCAAGCGTCAGGACGAGTGCCGAGCATTTCGCCGCCTTTGCGCGATCGATGAGATTGAGCACGAAATCGCGGTCCTGCATGACGTAGAGCTGGAACCAGAACGGCTTCTTCAATACCGAAGCGACGTCCTCGATCGAGCAGATGCTCATGGTGGAAAGCGTGAACGGAACGCCGAATTCCTCGGCCGCCTGCGCCGCCAGCATCTCGCCGTCGGCATGCTGCATGCCGGTTAGCCCGGTCGGAGAAAGGGCAACCGGCATGGAGACCTTCTCGCCGATCATCTCGCTTGCGAGCGAGCGGTTCGTCATGTCCACCAGAACCCGCTGGCGAAGCTTGATCTTGTGGAAGTCCTCCTCGTTCGCACGGTAGGTGCCCTCCGTCCAGGCGCCGGAATCGGCATAGTCGAAGAACATCTTCGGTACACGTCTTCTCGCCCGCTCCTTGAGATCGGCGATCGTCAGCTCGTCTTTCACTTCATGCTCCTGGCAGTGCGGGCGGGATTGGCTTCCGGCCCCGTATGGACGGCGTAGTCTTAGGGCCGGAATGTATAGGCCGCAATGGATTCCGGCTTCATTTCGATCGAAAATCCGGCCTTGCGCGGGGGCATGTAGGCCGCATTGCGAATCTCGCAGGGGTCGAGGAAGTGTTCGTGCAGGTGATCCACGTACTCTATCACCCTGCCCTCCTTCGTCCCGGATACGGCGATGTAGTCCATCATCGAGAGATGCTGGACATATTCGCAGAGCCCTACCCCACCCGCGTGCGGCCAGACGGGCAGGCCGTATTTCGCAGCCACGAGAAGCACCGCCAGAACCTCGTTCAGCCCTCCCATGCGACAGGAGTCGATCTGCACGACATCGATCGCGCCTTCCGCGATGAACTGCTTGAACATGATGCGGTTCTGGCACATCTCGCCTGTCGCGACCTTCACGGGGCCGATGGCTTGCCGGATCTTGCGGTGCCCCGCGATGTCGTCCGGGCTCGTGGGTTCTTCTATGAAGAACGGGTTCGCGAAGGAGAGCTTTTTCACCCAGTCGATCGCCTCATCGACCTCCCAGACCTGGTTGGCATCGATCATCAGATAACGATCCGGGCCAATGACTTCGCGCGCGATCGTCAGGCGGCGAATGTCGTCGTCCAGGTCCCGACCGACCTTCATTTTCACATGGTTGAAGCCCGCGTCCACGGCCTCCTTGCAGAGGCGGCGAAGCTTCTCTTCGGGGTAGCCCAGCCAGCCTGCGGACGTGGTGTAGCAGGGGTAGCCCTCGCCTTCGAGCGTTGCGATGCGGTCTGCCTTGCCGGCTTCCGCCTTGCGCAGAATTGCTACCGCCTCGTCGCGGGTCAGGACATCCGTCAGGTAGCGAAAATCGATGATGTCTGCGATCTTTTCCGGTGACAACTCGGAAACGAGCCGCCAGACCGGTTTGCCAGCCTGCTTCGCCAGCAGGTCCCATACTGCATTGACCACGGCACCGGTTGCCAGATGGATGGCCCCCTTGTCAGGGCCGATCCACCTCAATTGGCTGTCGTTGGTCAGGTGGCGCCAATATTTGCCCGGATTGGCGCGGACGGTATCGAGATCCGTACCGACCACGAGGTGCTCCATTGCGCGGATCGCCATGCAGCAGATGTCATTGCCGCGCCCGATGGTGAAAGTCAGTCCATGGCCCTCCAGGCCGCTGACATCGGTCTCCAGGACGACGTAGGCTGCCGAGTAGTCGGGATCCGGGTTCATGGCATCGGAGCCATCGAGGCTCTTGGACGTGGGGAAGCGCAAGTCGTGCACGCGCATGCCGGTTATGCGGGCCATGTTTCCTCCGTAGGCACGGCGATCAGCACCATCCGGGAGATACCGGGCAGGCTTCGCCGCTTGTGTTTCTAAAACTGTACTTTATACATAAAGGACGCAATTTGCCGCTGTCAACAAACGATGTGGGAGCATCCGGCCGCGAGCAAGACAGGGCGTCGCAGTGCGCCCGGGGGAAGCACAAGGGAGGATACTTGCTTGCTGATCGACACCCATCTGCATCTGATCGACCGCGGCAGGCTTGCCTATCCCTGGCTTGCCGGCGCCGGCAGCCTCAATCGGGACTTTTCCTACGAGGAGTACAGCAGACAGGCCCAAAGGGTCGGAATCGAGGCGGCGTTGCATATGGAGGTCGATGTCGATCCATCGGACATGAGGGCCGAAACGGACATGGTGCGAGAGCTCTCCCACCAGCCGGGCAGCATGGTGCGTGGTGCAATCGCGGCCTGTCGGCCGGAGGACGGCGAATTTCCCAGCTATCTCGAGGCCGTCGAAGCCGATCCCCTCGTGAAGGGATTGCGCCGGGTGTTGCACGTGGTGCCCGATGAGGTCTCGGAGAGCACCCTCTTCCGCGAGAATGTGCAGCGCCTTCAGGATAGCCGCCTGACCTTCGACATATGCATGCTCGCCCGTCAGCTCCCCCTCGCCGCAGCGCTCATTGACGCTGCTCCCCGCGCCCGGTTTGTCCTCGACCATTGCGGCGTTCCGGACATCACTTCGGGCGAATTCGAGGTCTGGAAGCGACGGGTCACCGATATCTCCCGCAGGCCCAATGTGACCGCCAAGATTTCCGGCATTGTCGCCTACGCCGAGCCAGAGTCCTGGACTGTGGAGACGATCCGTCCCTACGCCGAGCACGTCGTCTCGACCTTTGGTTGGGACCGTGTGGTCTGGGGCAGCGATTGGCCGGTCTGCACACTTGGGGGCGGATTGGCGATCTGGGTGGCTGCGACCCAGGCAATCTTCGGGAAGTGTTCCGCGGAAGAAAGGGCGAAGCTCTACCGCTCGAACGCGAAGCGCCTCTGGGATCTCTGAAGGACAAATGAGCGTCCGGGGCCGATTGGTGACGGCCCCGGAGGATTTCTTTCGACTACTTCGCCGACGTGTAGAACTTCGCCATATCGGGCAAGCGCTTCACACGGATTTTCGAGGCCTTGCCGGCAGAACGGAACGCTTCGAAGCGCTCCTTGCAGACCTCGGCCATGCGTGCGACCGCGGGCTTCAGGTACGTGCGGGGGTCGAAGTTGTCCGGCTTGTCGGTGAAGTTGCGACGGATCTCACCGGTCATTGCGAGACGGAGATCCGTGTCGATATTGACCTTGCGCACTCCGAGCGGAATGGCCTTCTGAATCTCGGCCACCGGCACGCCCCAGGTCTTCTTCATCTGCCCGCCATAGGCGTTGAAAAGCTCCTGGAGATCCTGCGGGACCGACGAAGACCCGTGCATGACGAGGTGGGTATTCGGCAGCTTTTTGTTGATCTTGGCGATCGTCTCTATCGACAGGATTTCGCCATCCGGCTCACGCGTGAACTTGTAGGCCCCGTGGCTGGTTCCAATGGCAACGGCGAGGGCATCCACGCCGGTCCTCGTCACGAAATCGAGCGCCTGGTCCGGATCGGTCAGAAGCTCCTCGCGCGACAGCTTGCCTTCGAAGCCGTGGCCGTCCTCTTTCTCGCCGGCACCCGTCTCGAGGTTTCCGAGACAGCCAAGCTCGCCCTCTACCGAAACGCCGGCCGCATGTGCGATCTTGACGACCTCGGCCGTGACCCCGACGTTGTATTCATAGTCGGCAACCGTCTTCCCGTCGGGCAGCAACGAGCCGTCCATCATGACCGACGTGAAGCCGTTGGTGATGGCCGAGATGCACGTCGAGGGCTGGTCGCCGTGATCGAGGTGAATGCAGACGGGGATGTGCGGATACTCTTCCGCAGCGCCGAGAATGAGGTGGCGGAGAAACGCATCGCCGGCATACGCGCGGGCGCCGCGGCTGGCCTGCAGGATCACCGGCGAGTCGGTCGCATCGGCCGCACGCATCACTGCCTGTATGTATTCCAGATTGTTCACGTTGAACGCGGGCAGCGCATAATCGTTTTCCGCAGCATGATCGAGCAATTGCCTCATGGTGATCAATGCCATTCAGTCCTCCCGGGGGTACGTGTTGCTTAAAGGTCGGCGCCAATATTCACCGAAGGCTTCGCCGATGCAACATTGATGGCTGTTTCAAGGGGGAACAAAAGCCGTGAAAAAGCAGAAAGTGAGGGCTTAAAAAGCACCCCGAAGGGCAGGGGCTGCGTTACAGCTGAAACGCCCTTCAATTTTTTCGTTTATTTTCAGATAAATAGAAGAACCGATTCGACTCAGCCCCTGAAACGGGGAGTCAAGCGGCAATCGGGAGGCGCTCCGGTGCGGCGCCTCCCAGGCAAGACGGGTCAGTGCCCGTCCTGCTCGAAGCGGGCGACGAGTTCGGGCAGCTTTGCGGCAAGCCAGTCCGCGAGCCCCTTAACATTACGATCATCGATTGCGAATCGCGTGACCGTTCCATTGCGCTCGATGCTGACTGCGTCGCGGCCGCTTGATGCCTTGACCACGCTCTTTGCGGCCGGAACCTTCTCCTTGCTTTCAAGGACAGCAAGCAACATGGCGAAGCGGCTGTCGCTATCCGCGGCCTGCCACTTCTCGGACGACATCAGTCCGTTGGCTGCGGAGCTACGCGCGGCCGGCAGTTTGCGGTCGGTAAAATGCGTCGCCAGCTTTTCCCACTTGGGTCGTCCCGTTTTTGGCGCGGGGCCGATCCTGCGAACGAGGTCTTGCGGCAGGCTGCTTGCGAGCGACGTCAGGATCGAGATGTAGGCCAGCCCCCGGTCCTCGCCGCGCCCGAGAGCCGCTGCGATCGTCTGGCGGTCGAAGCTGCGCTCCTTCAGTTCCTGCGCGAACAGCGCCTGCTCGATGAACGAGAGGTCCTTCCGCTCCGTGTTCTCCTTGCCCTGCGCGACCACGAGAGCATCGTCGGTGAGGGTGCGGACGATCGCCTTGACCGGGCGGGCAAGGCGGTCTGCCGCACGCCAACGGCGATGGCCATAGGCAATCTGGTAGCGATCGGCAGCCGTGGGGTGCGGCCGCACGAGGATAGGGACTTGCTGCCCATGCTCACGCATGCTCGACACGAGATCCTCGAAACGGGGATCGCTCTCGTCATCCATGCGATCCTTGACGAAGGATGGGTCGATCCGTTCGGCAGGTATGTCGATGATCGCCTCGGCATTGCTGAGCTGCTCGCGCAGCCGCACGTTCTCGTCTTCGATCGCCGAAAACGAATCCTGCATCGAGCGAACGGCACCGGACGAAACCCGGCGCCCGGTTTGCGAAAGAGGCGAGGGCGCTACCGACTGGGCAAGCTCGGCGGGGTTGATGCCGCCGAACATGGCTTTCATTTTCTTGGAGCGGTCGCTGGCATTGTTCACGGGCGTCCCCAGACTTTTCTGATGTGTTGGAAGATCTCGGCGTTCACGGCATCCACCGATTCGAGCGCACGGTTCAGAGTATCACGCCCGATGCTGCCTCGGGTTATCTCGTAGAGGCTTTTCTTTTCGAGCCCCGCACTGGCGATTGCGGTGGTGTCCACGACCGAAGCCGCCAGCACGTCCTCGCCGAAAAGCGAGCGCAGCAGCGCGACCACGTTGACCTGGGGCACGTCATGCGGATTGTGCCGGGTCAGCACGTAGCGGATGAAGTCGTGCTCGAGTTCGCCGCCGGCCTCCTCGATCACATCGAGAATGTCACTGGTCATGGCCAGGAACTGGTTCATGGAAGCCACATCCAGCATGGCCGGATGGACGGTGATGAGCAGGCCCGTCGCCGCATATAGCGCCCCAAGCGTCAGGTAACCGAGCTGAGGGGGCGCGTCGATCAGGACCACATCGTAGTCTTCGTCGACTTCGGCGAGTACCGTCTTCAGTCGCCGGAAGAACATGCCGTCGCCCCTCGACAGGCCCTTTGCAATCGCCTGAGGCGTTTCGTGCTCGTACTCCATGAGCTCGAGATTGCCGGGCAAGATATGGACACCGTCGAAATAGGTTTCCCGGATCACCGAGCGCAGAGGCAGCCGCTCCGCGTCGTCGTAGCGGATTGCAGCATAGAGCGTCTGGTTCGAGGCAACATCGAACTCCGGCTGATAGCCGAACATGGTGGAGAGGGATGCCTGGGGGTCAAGGTCGATGGCGAGCACGCGCAGGCCCTGAAGGGCAAGATAGTGCGCCAGATGCACCGTGGTCGTCGTCTTGGCCGAGCCGCCCTTGAAGTTGGCGATCGCGAGAACCTGCAGCTTGTCTTCGGGGCGCCGACGGGGCATGAACTGCAGGGCGTCCGACGGACGGCGGTTGGCAAGATAGGACCGGATCTGGTTCAGCTGGGAAAGCGTGTAGAACCGTCGACCATTGTCCTGGCGATCGGGGATAGCTGCCTCGCCATCGAGAGACATCTGCCTCAGGGTCGACTCCGCCACTCCAAGCAGTGCCGCCGCATCGCGCGACGAGAAGGTCTTGAGCGACTTCATTGCCTCCGGCGGATACATCTGCTGGCGCAGGTGCTGCAATTGTGCCGAGAGCAGCTGGGAATGGCGCATGATCTTGGCGCCTGAGGCCTCGGCGAGCGATTGGGTTCTCAAAGTATTTTCCATGTCATTCCGACGGTTAATATTGATTCATCGGGAAAAATCCGTCGCGACCGTTTTCAACTGATTTGCCCAAAGGGTCAAACGGTTTATCGCAAAGGTATAGTCGACGCTGGGGAGAGGAGGGGAAATCGGTCGCGGCCGGTGACAGCCCACTCGGCCACGCACCGTCCAATGTAAGATCTGAATCGCTTCTCTCCGGGAATTTTCGCAGCAATGGTTCAAGCGCAACTGGATAGACCGCACTGCTTTTAATTCGGCCAAGGCCGGGACTGCTATCTATCCGCTCCTTTCGACGAAGTCTCACGGACATCGATGGCCGTAACCATCGCCCTTTCAATGGCTGCCATGCCCGCCTCCAGCTGCTTCAGACCCGCCGCTCCCAACAGGCCGGAAAGCTCGCGCTCGTAGCTCTGCGCCATCTCCACCATTTCGCGAAAGATGCGTAGCCCCGCCGGTGTCAGCTCGAGGTGCTCCACGCGCCGGTCGTCGAGATCCTCCGTCCTGCGCAACCACCGCCGATCTTCCAGCCCTTTAACCGCGCGACTGACCTTGGTCTTGTGCATCGAGGAGTTTGCCCCCACTGCCGTCGCCGTCATCCGTCCGTATGACCCGAGCGCCGCAAGCGTGCGCCATTCCGGACGGGTCATGTCGTAGCGGGCCTTGTATTGCGCGGCAAAGCGTATGCTGACGAGCTCCGCCGCGCGATTGAGCCTGTAGGGCATGAAGGCCTCGAGGTGAAAATCTCCGTCCATGCCGTCGCCTTGATAGTTACAAAATAGACAGTTACGAGTGTAACTAATTCACGTGTATGGCAGTATTGCAGAGGAGGTGCAAGCCATGCTGGACAGGACCGAAGACGCAACAGCGGAAAGCGCGGCGAGCACCAACAGCGTAAAATACATGCCGGGTTTCGGTAACGACTTCGAGACAGAGTCGCTACCGGGCGCCTTGCCGCAAGGCCAGAACAGTCCACAGAAATGCAACTACGGCCTCTATGCAGAACAGCTTTCGGGATCGCCCTTCACGGCCCCCGCGGCACGAACGAACGCTCCTGGCTCTACAGGATCCGTCCGAGCGTTCGCCATACCCGTCGTTTCTCCAACGCATCCTGTCCCTATTGGAAGTCGGCGCCCTGCATCGACGATCATTCGCTCCCCCTCGGCCAGTTGCGCTGGGGACCGTTGCCTGAGCCGACGGAGGAGTTGACCTTCCCCGAAGGCATTCGCACGATGACGGCCGCAGGGGACGTCCTGACGCAGGTCGGCATGGCAGCACACGCCTATATCTTCAACGCCGACATGGTGGACGACTACTTCTTCAACGCCGACGGAGAGCTGTTGATCGTGCCTCAGATGGGCAGCCTGCGCATCTTCACGGAGATGGGCATCATGGATATCGAGCCATCGGAGATCTGCCTGATCCCGCGCGGCATGATGTTCAAGGTTTCCCGTCAGGGGGAGGGGGAGAGCTGGCGGGGCTATGTCTGCGAGAACTACGGCGCCAAGTTCACCATGCCCGATCGCGGCCCGATCGGAGCCAATTGCCTCGCCAATCCGCGTGATTTCAAGACGCCGGTCGCAGCCTTCGAAGACAAGGAGACCCCCTGCCGCGTGCACGTAAAATGGTGCGGCAAGTTCTACATCACCGAGATCGGCCATTCGCCGCTTGATGTGGTGGCCTGGCACGGCAATTACGTGCCGTTCAAGTATGACCTGCGCACGTTCTCGCCGGTCGGGGCGATCCTGTTCGACCATCCGGACCCGTCGATCTTCACGGTTCTGACAGCCCCCACGGAGGAAGCTGGGACGGCCAACGTCGATTTCGTCATCTTCCCGCCGCGCTGGCTCGTTGCAGAGCACACGTTCCGTCCCCCCTGGTATCACCGCAACATCATGAGTGAGTTCATGGGACTGATACACGGCCAGTACGATGCAAAGGAGGAGGGCTTCGTCCCAGGCGCCATGAGCCTGCATAACATGATGCTACCCCACGGGCCGGACACGATGGGCTTCGAGAAAGCCTCGAACAGCGAGTTGAAACCGGTGAAGCTCGATCACACCATGGCGTTCATGTTCGAGACCCGCTACCCGCAGCAGCTTACGAGGTTTGCCGCCGAGCTGGAGACGCTCCAGGAGAATTACCTCGAATGCTGGGACGGCCTGGAGCGCAAGTTCGACGGCACGCCGGGCATCAAGTGAGGGTGGAGCCGTTCTTCAGCGCAAGAAGCCGATCAGCCGCCCTGCCATTGCTTCACCGCTTCGAGGGGCCAGACGAGCATGAGGATGTTCAGGGCCAATCCATCGCGGATCAGCCATGTCGTCAGCGCCTCGAAGAAGACGATGATGGCGACGCTTGCCCACACCGGCAGCCGCGAGGCGAGGAAGAACCCGATCACCATTGCCGCTATGTCGGCCGCCGAATTGATGATGCTGTCGCCGTAGTAATCGAGCGAGATTGTCGCCTCGCGATAGCGGTTGATGATGAGATCGGTGTTCTCGAAGATCTCCCAGGCGCATTCGACGAGCAGCGCCAGCGCCAGCCGGAGGGTTATGCTCACGCGGGGCAGCAGAGCCGTGAACAGCGCATAGAACAGGATGCCATGGATGATATGGCTCGGCGTGTACCAGTCCGAAAGGTGCTGGGAGTTTTCCGAGGAGACGACCACGCCGTGCCAGAGCTTCACATAACCGCATTTGCAGATCCAGATGCGACCCATCAGATGCAGGATTACAGCTGTAACACCGATGGCGGCCGCCGCCACACCTACGGATCTGAGCACGGTACGGTTCAACGGATGGGCTTTCCTGGATGAAACGCGACGGATTTCTCCACCGCATTTAAGGGGAGGGGACGGGTCGGCGCGAAGATGACATACTGGCGCGTGCGAAGACAAGCTCAAGGGAGGGCGCATGAAACTCGCAACACTCAAGGACAGTACCCGCGATGGCAAGTTGGTCGTTGTATCGAAGGACCTCACGCGCTGCTCGGAGGTCGGCCATATTGCCCGCACGCTGCAGGCTGCGCTCGACGACTGGGCGCACGTCGGACCGCGGCTCGCCCGCGTGGCCGAGGGGATGGAGACCGGCTCGCAACCGACAATGCGCTTCCATGAACACGAGACGTCTTCACCCCTTCCGCGCGCATTCCAGTGGGCGGACGGTTCGGCCTATGTCAACCACGTCGAGCTGGTGCGCCGTGCGCGCAATGCCGAGATGCCTGCGAGCTTCTGGACAGATCCGTTGATGTACCAGGGAGGCTCGGACAGTTTCCTTGGCCCGCGCGATCCAATCGTCATGGCCGACGAGGCCTATGGCATCGACATGGAAGGGGAGGTCGCCGTCATCGTCGACGACGTGCCGATGGGTACCGGCGCAGAGGAGGCGCGCGCAGCGATCCGGCTCATCATGCTCGTCAACGACGTCTCGCTGCGCGGCCTCATACCCGCAGAGCTTGCGAAGGGTTTCGGTTTCTTCCAGTCAAAACCCTCTTCCGCTTTCTCACCCGTGGCGGTCTCCCCGGACGAACTCGGTGACGCCTGGGATGGCGGCAAGCTGCACCTCCCGCTGCTTGTCAGCCTCAATGCAAAGCCCTTCGGAAAGGCCGACACCGGAATAGACATGACCTTCGATTTCGGGCAGCTCATCGCCCATGCGGCCAAGACCCGTCCGCTCGTCGCAGGCTCGATCATCGGTTCCGGCACCGTCTCCAACAAGCTTGATGGCGGCCCCGGCAAGCCGATTTCCGCCGGCGGCGTCGGCTACTCCTGCATAGCCGAGGTCCGGACCATAGAAACGATCGAGACGGGAGCGCCGAAAACGCCATTCATGAAGTTCGGCGACACCGTGCGCATCGAGATGAAGGACAAGACCGGCCACTCGATCTTCGGCGCCATAGAGCAGACCCTGAAGCCATATGAGCGAGAGTGACCTTTACCGCCGCCAGCGGGCTGCGGCGCGTCGGACCATGCATCAGCATATCCTCTGAGGAGGTGCATGGCGCTATATGCCAGGTATCCGGAATCCGACAAGTGGCGGATCGGCTCTCCGCGGTCCGCAAGAGCAGTGCCGCATGAGCCTCAATGAACCCTCCCGCCGACGGCGGGAGGGTTCCATTTCTGATCGGGCTTAGGCTACGTTGCCCATGCAGAGATATTTCATCTCCAGATAGTCGTCGGCACCATGGCTTGAGCCTTCGCGGCCGAGACCCGATTGCTTGATACCGCCGAACGGTGCAGCCTCGGAGGAGATCAGCCCGGTGTTGATGCCGACCATGCCGTATTCCAGAGCCTCTGCGACCTTCCAGACCTTGCGAAGATCACCGGCATAGAAGTAGGCGGCAAGACCGAACTCTGTGTCGTTGGCCTGGGCGATCACGTCCTCGACCGTGTCGAAACGGAAGAGAGGAGCGACGGGGCCGAAAGTCTCCTCGCGCGCCACGGCCATGGTGCGATCAACCCCGGTCAAGATCGTCGGCTCGAAGAACGTTCCTTCCCCGGCGATACGCTCTCCGCCGGCAATCACCTTTGCACCCTTGGCAACGGCATCGGCAATGTGCGCCTCGACCTTGGCGATGGCAGCCTCCTCTATCAGCGGACCGATCGAGATGCCTTTCTCGAAGCCGTTTCCGACCGAAAATTCGCGAACCTTGCGGGCCAGCTTTTCGGCGAAAGCGTCATAAACGTTCGACTGCACATAGATCCGGTTGGCGCAAACGCAGGTCTGGCCCGCATTGCGGTACTTCGACATCAGGGCACCTTCGACCGCCGCATCGATATCCGCGTCGTCGAAAACGATGAAGGGCGCGTTGCCACCGAGTTCCAGGCTCACCTTCTTGATCTGGTCGGAGCACTGGCGCATCAGGATGCGGCCGACCTCGGTCGAGCCGGTGAAGCTGATCTTGCGCACCTTCGGATTGAAGCAGATCTCCTTGCCGATGGCGGGGCCATCCGTGCCGAGGATCACATTGAAGACGCCCGCGGGAAGTCCGGCCTTCTCAGCCAGCACCGCAAGCGCGATTGCCGAGAGCGGGGTCTGTTCCGCAGGCTTGGAGACGACCGTGCAGCCGACCGCGAGCGCCGGCGCGACCTTGCGTGCGATCATTGCCGCGGGGAAGTTCCAGGGTGTGATCGTGCCGACGACGCCCACCGGCTGCTTGATGACGAACATCCGGCGATCTGCACTCGGGGCAGGGATGGTCTCGCCGTTGATCCGCTTTGCTTCCTCCGCGTACCATTCCACATAGGAGGCGGCGTAGAGGATTTCGCCCTTCGCTTCGGGGAGCGGCTTGCCCATTTCGGCCGTCAGGATTGCGGCCAGTTCGTCGGCGTTCGCGATCATGAGGTCATGCCACTTGCGCAGCACCGCGCTGCGGTCCTTGGCAGGCCTGGCCGCCCAGCCGACCTGGGCCACATATGCGGCGTCGATCGCCGCAGCGGTCTCGGCAGCACCCATTTCGGGAAGCGTCGCGAGCCTCTCGCCGGTTGCGGGATTGAGGACGTCGAATGTCTCGGTCCCGTTCCCTCCGATCCAGTTGCCGTTCACATAGCCACAGTCGCGCAGGAATTCCGTCGACTTGAGATGTCTGGTCAGTGCGTCATAGAAGGCCATTTCGTCATTCCTTCAGGCATGAAGCAGGCTCCGCCCGGGAACATGCCCCGGGCGCTGCTTCGATCGTGAGAGAGAATTGCGCTCCGCCCTATCAGGCGGTGCGTGCTTCCAGGATGGAGGCTTCGAGAATGTCGAGCGCTTCCGCGAACACCTCGTCCTGGATGGTCAGCGGCGCGAGGAAGCGGATGACGTTTCCGTGCACGCCGCAGGTCAGAAGGATGAGACCCTTGTCGAGTGCCTTCAGCCGCACCTTGTTGGCGAATTCGGCGCTCGGCAGCTTGGTGGTCGCGTCGTTGAACTCCACTGCGTTCATGAAGCCCGGACCGCGGATGTCCACGATTTCCGGAGCCTTTTCGCGCAGCGATTCAAGGCGCTGCTTCAGCCGGTTGCCAAGGCTGGTCGCACGATTGCAGAGATCCTCGTCCTTGATCACGTCGAGGACGGCGTGCGCCGCTGCAACGCCGAGCGGGTTACCGGCATAGGTGCCGCCAAGTCCGCCCGGGCCGGGAGCATCCATGATTTCGGCGCGGCCGGTTACCGCCGCAATCGGGAAGCCGCCACCCAGCCCCTTGGCCATCGTGACCAGGTCGGCTGCAATGCCGTGATGCTCCATCGCAAAAAGCTTGCCCGTGCGCGCAAAGCCGGTTTGGACTTCGTCGGCGATCAGGAGAATGCCGTGCTGGTCGCAAAGCTCGCGGATTTGCTTGAGGAAGGCCGTCGGCACCGGATAGAAACCGCCTTCGCCCTGCACCGGCTCGAGAATGATCGCAGCCACGCGGTTCGGATCGACGTCGGCAGCGAAGAGCCGCTTGATTGCAGCCATCGACTGCTCCGCAGAAACGCCCTGCAGTTCGATCGGGAAGGGCACATGGAAGACGTCGCCCGGCATGGCGCCGAAGCCGACCTTGTAGGGGACGACCTTACCCGTCAGAGCCATGCCCATGAAGGTACGCCCGTGGAACCCGCCGCCGAAGGCGACGACCGCCTGGCGGCCGGTTGCGGCGCGAGCGATCTTGACGGCGTTCTCGACGGCTTCCGCACCGGTCGTGACGAAGATGGTCTTCTTGGCAAAGTCGCCGGGGGTCAGTGCGTTGAGGCGCTCGGCAAGCTCGACGTAGTTTTCGTACGGCACTACCTGGTGGCAGGTGTGGGTGAAACGGTCGAGCTGCTTCTTGACTGCCTCGATCACTCTCGGGTGACGATGCCCGGTGTTGACGACGGCAATGCCGGCGGCAAAATCGATGTAGCGGTTGCCTTCCTTGTCCCAGATCTCGGCATTCTCAGCGCGATCTGCGTAGATCTGGGTCGTCATGCCAACACCACGGGAAATGGCGGCGTTCTTGCGGTCGGTAAGGGTGGTCGAGGTCATGATGGGGCATCCTGCGCTTGGAGCTGAAGGCATAACTTGCATTTTTTCTGCAAGATATGAGTGGAATACCTACATTTTTTCTGTAAGAATGCAAATGGAATTTTCGAAGAAACGAACATGGCCTGCGCGATAGCAGGGGGTCGCGAACGAAAGCCGTCTGCGATACTAATCTAGCACAAGAATCAGGGAAATTGGCTCATGGGCAATCCGGCGCCCGTCAACTACAAGGTGGCGGAAGCGGCAAGACTGGCGGGGGTGTCGGCATCGACGCTACGCCTGTGGGAAAGCCAGGGTCTTGTCGTTCCCGGCCGTTCGGAAACCGGCCACCGTCAATACAGCGGAGAAGATGTTGCAAGGCTGAAGCGCATCGCCTGGTATCGTGCCGAGCGTGGGCTCAATCCGGCCGCCATTCGCGAAGCACTGGAAGCGGAAGACACTGCCGGGGAGGGGCACAGCACGTTTCCCATGAGGGCGAGCCGCCGCAAGGCATCGGGAGAAAGCTCCGCAGCCTCCGGCATGCGGCCGGCAAGACGCTGGAGCAGGTCGCGGGAGACGTTGGCCTCGCCATCTCCGTCCTCTCGACATTCGAGAGAACCTCCCAGGGCGTGACCTTCCGCATGCTGCACGACCTCGCGGACTATTACGGCACGACGGTCTCGAAGCTCTCGGGAGAGGAAGAGGGCGACACCCGCAGCCTGGTGCGCTCCGGAGAGTGGAAGCTCTGGCCGGAAACATCACCGGGCGTCACGGTGCAGGTTCTGGCCGACGGGCGAAACATGATGGACTGCCATCGCTTCGTCCTCGCACCCGGTGCCTCCAGCGATGGAGCCTACAGGCACGAGGGAGAAGAGTTCGTCCATGTGCTGTCGGGCAGTATCGAGATGATACTGGACGGCCAGGAGTTCCACGATCTCGGACCGGGCGACTCGCTCTACTTCGACAGCCGCAGGCAGCATTCTTGGCGCAACCGGCACGACGGCGAGACCGTGCTCCTTTGGATCAATACCCCGCCGACGTTCTGATACCGGCCGTCCCGATGCAGCAACTCATGGACACGCAGGCGAAGCCTCAGATCGCCGTGAAGCCGTTGTCTACGAAGAGATGCGCTCCGTTTACAAAGTTCGACTCGTCGCTTGCAAGATACAGCGCGGCACGCGCGACGTCCTCGGGTTCGCCGATGCGGCCCTGCTGCGCGGCGATCGCCGCCTCCGAAACATCCACGCCGTGCGCCGTGAGTTCCGCTACCTCGCGAAGCCCGTGCGGCGTCCGGATGAACCCTGGGCAGACGGCGTTGCAGCGGATGTTACGGTCGCGGAACTCGACACCGATCGCGCGGGCGAACATATGCACGGCACCCTTGGTCGTATCGTAGAGGACCTCCATGGGCGTAGCTGCAACCGCTGATATCGAAGAGGTGCAGACGATCGAGCCGCCGCCGGCAGCGATCATCCCCGGCAGCACCGCCCGTGTCATGAGAAACATGGATCGGACATTGACGGCATGCAGCCATTCCCATTCCTCGAGCGTGGTCTCGAGAAACGGCTTGATGACGATTGTTCCCGCATGATTGAACAGGACGGTGACCGGCCCGAAGCGTGCTTCCACGCCGCTGACCGCTTCGTTTACCGCTCTTTCGTCAGAAACATCGGCGACCCAGTATTCGGCTTCGCCGCCCGCCGCGCGAATCTCGCCTACCGTCTGGGCGGCAGCCTCGCCGTTGCGGTCGATGATCGCCACCTTGGCGCCCTCGGCGGCAAAGAGCCGCGAGGACGCTCCGCCCATTCCCGTCGCGCCGCCTGATATGATCGCAATCTTCCCACTGAGCCTGCCTGCCATGACCTGTCCCCTCGTTGAACGACGGCCCGCCTTCAGGTGACCGCGCATCGATGATGCAGATCGTCGGGGACTGCGCAATGGGAATAAGGACGGGCCTCGGGATTTCCGGTGCAGGAGCAAGCCCGAAGCCCGGCGGCGTGCCTACACGGCTGCGACGATGTGGAATGGGCGCATGCTGTCGCCCTTGGCATTGCCACCCATCAGGTAGATCAGACAGCTTGTACGCAGGAGCGAGGCGAAATTCGAGACAGAGCCGTTAATCTCGAGCGCTTCGTCATAGAGGGTCGAGAGGAACCGCGACGTCGACATGTTCTGGTTCTCTGCGATTTCGTCTATCAGATCCCAGAAGGCCGCCTCGATCTGGATGCTGGTGGAGTGGCCTCCAATCCTTACCGATCGATTGACCGCACGGTATCGCTGCGGGTCCTGGCCCGCGAAGACCTCACACATGGCATTACCTCCGCTCTTGTTCTTATGCGCTGAGTATGAACAGCGTCTCTGCAGCGGTCAATTTCTCTTTGTGCGGTCCCTCATCGAAGAAAAAACTGCCTCTTGCGCTCCAGAAAGCAAAAATTCTGCTTGCGGTAATGGGCTGCTACCCACCGCGCTGCCCATTGGTGCATTTTCACGAACAGACAGAAAGTGCAGGCAGTGCAGGAGGCCCAGTTGGCAAAGGCAATACACTCGATGATCCGTGTTCTCGATGAAGCGCGGTCGGTGGATTTCTATAAGAAGGCCTTCGGGCTCGACATCGCGGAACGCCTCGATTTCGAGACCTTCACGCTCGTTTATCTGAGCAATCCCGAGAGCGAGTTCGAACTGGAACTCACCATCAACAAGGGACGGACCGAGCCCTATGCGCTGGGCGACGGCTATGGCCATCTCGCCGTCTCCGTGGACGACCTCGACGCAGCCCACGTCCGCGTCACGGATGCCGGGCTCAACCCCAACAAGATCGTTGAATTCAATCGCGACGGCGCTCTGCTTGCGCGCTTCTTCTTCATGGCCGATCCCGACGGCTACAAGATCGAAGTGCTGCAGAGGCATGGCCGCTTCAAGTGAATTTGCAGGCGGCGGGCCTCGGTCCGCCGCCTTGCATGTGCACCCCTGAGGAGAGGTGCTTCAAGGCCAGCAAGGGAGGAACATTTATGACCACGATCTACGAGAAACGGCCGGGACTATCGCGCCGCGAGCTCCTGAAGCGCGGAACCGCGGGGGCGGTGCTGCTCGTCAGCGGCAATGCTGTGCTCTGTCCCACCTACGCCTGGGGGTTAGAAACCACGGCGCTCAAACCCGAGACCATGGCAACGCTGATCGTGCTCGCCCGGGACATCTATCCGCACGACAATCTTGCCGATCGCTTCTATGCCATCGCCGTAAAGGGGCAGGACACCAAGGCCGGCACGGATGCTGCCCACAAGACGCTGATCGAGGAGGGCATCGCCGATCTCGATAAGCGGGCGGGACCGGGCGGCTATCGCGCCCTTGGCTGGGAGGACGACCGTGTGGCGATCCTGCGCGATATCGAGACGACACCCTTCTTCCAGGCCGTTCGCGGCGACCTTGTCGTAAGCCTCTACAATCAGAAGGAGCTCTGGCCGATCTTCGGCTACGAGGGCGAGTCCTACTCAAAGGGGGGCTACATCAACCGCGGCTTCAACGACATCGAGTGGCTTTGACGGCGATACCGCTCGCACCGGAGGAGGTGCGACTGCGGCCTATGGTTCGCCTGGCAGACTGGGAGGATAGACATGGCAGCCCCTTACAATCTCAACGACGACAAAGTGGTCGTCATCATCGGCTCCGGAGCGGGCGGCGGCACGCTCGGCAATGAGCTCGCGCAGAAAGGCATCGACGTCGTCATCCTGGAGGCCGGCAAGCGCATCGAGCACGAGGATTTCATCAACGACGAGTGGGACAGTTTCGCCCAGCTCGCATGGCTCGACCATCGCACCACCGGCGGCGGATGGCGGGTACACAAGGACTTCCCCAACCTGCCTGCGTGGATCGTCAAGGCGGTCGGCGGAACGACGACCCACTGGGCCGGCGCCTCGCTGCGGTTCCAGGAGCACGAATTCAACACCCTGACGCACTACGGCAAGGTCGAGGGCGCCAACCTCCTCGACTGGCCCATCACGCTCGCGGACCTCGAACCCTACTATGCCAAGGCCGAGGACAAGATGGG
Source organism: Sinorhizobium sp. BG8 (assembly GCF_016864555.1). Classification (NCBI taxonomy): domain Bacteria; kingdom Pseudomonadati; phylum Pseudomonadota; class Alphaproteobacteria; order Hyphomicrobiales; family Rhizobiaceae; genus Sinorhizobium; species Sinorhizobium sp. BG8. The sequence continues at coordinate 291,522 of NZ_CP044012.1, forward strand.
CGTGACCCGCACCAACGGCATCGAGGGATTGCCGGGTAACAACAACTTCAAGATTTTCAAGGCGGGTGCGGACAAGCTCGGTTACAAGGAATGTAACACCGGCCACATGGCCATCAACTCGGCCGACCGCGACGATCGCATGTCATGCCAGCAGACCGGCTTCTGCTTCCAGGGCTGCAAGTGGGGCGCAAAATGGTCGACGCTCTACACCGAAATCCCGAAGGGCGAAGCGACGGGCCGGCTCGAGGTGCGCCCCAATTCGCACGTGGTGAAGATAGAACACAACAAGGACGGCAAGGTAACGGGCGTCGTCTATGCCGACAAGGATGGCAAGCTGCAGGAGCAGAAGGCCCGCATCGTCTGCGTCGCCGGAAACTCGATCGAGAGCCCGCGGCTTCTCCTGAACTCCGCCTCCTCCATGTTCCCCGACGGACTTGCCAATTCCTCCGGCCAGGTCGGGAAGAACTACATGCGCCACACCACCGGCTCGGTCTATGCCGTCTTCGAAAAGCCCGTGCACTTCTATCGCGGAACCACGATGGCCGGCATTATTAGGGATGAGGCCAAGCACGATCCGTCACGCGGCTTCGTGGGCGGGTACGAAATGGAAACGCTGGCGCTCGGCATTCCTTTCATGGCCGCGTTCCTCGACCCCGGCGGCTGGGGACGCTCGTTCACCTCCGCCATGGACGGCTACGCCAACACGGCGGGGATGTGGATCGTCGGCGAGGACATGCCCCAGGAGCAGAACGCCGTGAAGCTTCACGGCGAACTGAAGGACCAGTACGGGATGCCCATTCCTGACGTGTGGTTCACGGACCATCCGAATGACGTGGCGATGCGCAACCACGCCTACGCCCAGGGCCAGGCGCTCTATGCCGCGGTCGGCGCGACGCGCACTTTCCCGACCCCGCCCTATCCGTCGACCCACAATCTCGGAACCAACCGGATGAGTGAAAAGCCGCAGGATGGCGTCGTCAACAAGTGGGGTCAGACCCACGATATCAAGAATCTGTTCATATCGGACGGAAGTCAGTTCACGACGGGAGGGGCCGAAAACCCGACCCTGACGATCGTGACGCTGGCCATCCGGCAGGCTGACCACATCGCCTCCGAGATGTCGGCGGGCTCGATCTAGCGCGAAATCCGCCCCGGCTGCGCTTCGGCGCAGCCGGAGACGTGCGCGAGCGACGGCCCCCAAGACGCGCTTGCGCTACCTCTGGCCGGCCCCGCCGGCCAGCCTTTTTGGTGACGGACGATTATCCGGACCGGACCATGGCTCGCCGCCATCGGTCCAGTCTACCAGTCAGAACCGACACCCTTTCGCCATTCCTGCAACTCGGCTTCGGCCCGCTCCAACGCGCTGTAGTTCAACAGCTTGCGAAGGAACGCCACGGTTACGGCACGGGCACGCAAATTGAAGCGGCCGTCGTCCTCCTCGCCTGCGCTCTGGTAGACGTCCAGCTTGTCGTAGAGTTGCTGGAGCCGGTTCTGCACGCTGCGCAGCGAGAGGCTCCGGCGCTTCGCGATGGCTCGGTCCGTGAGCCCGAGCGCGATGTCCACGAGGATCTCGTATTCGCTGTCGGTAAAGCCGTTGGCCTGCCCGAGGCTCTTTTGCTGCAAGCCGCGCACTTCGCGGTCAATAACGCACTGGCTCTCGACGAAGATGCTGCGCAAGGCCAGCTTCAACCGCTCGTCCGATGCCGACTTCAGCACATACCCATAGGCCGCACCATCAGGTACGATGCGCGAGACGCCCCGCACATAGGCCTCGTCGGAATAGTTCGACCAGAAGAGGATCCGGGTCTCCGGCCGTTCCTTCCAGATGGTGCGCGCGGCCTCGATGCCGTTGCGTACGTTCATCTGCAGGTCCATTACGATGTGCGCGGATTTGTGGTCGCGCGCGAGCCTCTCCCCCGTCGTGCCGTTGTCGGCCTCGATCACGGTGTCGCATTCGGGAAGCGCCGCACACACCGCCTCGTGCAGGTACGAACGATGGAGCGGATCGTCCTCGACGATCAAGACCTTCATTGACGTGCCTCCATAGCGCCTCGTTCTCCCTCGGTCGGGCCTGACCTGCGCGGCAGGGTCAGCGATACGCTCACCCTCGTGCCTACGTTGCATTGCCCCGGACCGACTGCAAACCGCGCAGAGATCAAGCGTGCCCGGGTGCGCATGTTGTCGATCCCCCCGCCGATCCGGCCCTCCGGCCCCTTCAAACCTTCGCCGTCATCGCAGATGTCGATGGCGATCCGGCTATCCTCGACCCGCAAGTGAACGATGATCGACGTGGCCTGCGCATGCCGCACGGCATTGTTGATCGCCTCCTGGGCAATCCGGAACAGTGCAATGCTGACGGTCTGTTCGAGCGTCTCGAGCGCGCCCTCGCTATCGTCGGTCAAGGTCCACTGGATCGGCAGGCCACTCTCACGGATCGACCGGTCGAGATGATTTTCCAGTGCCTGGGCGAGACCGAAGAGCTGAAGGATGGAGGGTTTGGCTTCCTCGATGATCTGGCGCAGGTCCTGCATACAGTGCTGCAGGCCGCGGGATAGCGATTCCAGGGCTTCGGCCGTGATGTCGCCCGTCTTGGAGAGACGCTCGACGCGACGCGCCATGCGGGTCAGGTCGGCAAGCGTCTGGTCGTGCAGATCCATGCCGATGCGCTGGCGCTCCTGTTCGAGCGCCTCGGTGAGCTTCAACGCCCCCTGCCGGAGCCCTTCCTCGCGAGCCCGTGCCTCTGCTTCCACGATCGCGGAGCGCTGCGCCTGCTCGGCGGCTCTCAGGGCGAAGAAATAGGGGGAAAGCAGATCGGCGATCGCCCGCGCCTTCGCGACGTCCTCCATTGTGTAGAGACCCGGCGTCTGCGACGAACAACTGAGAGCCGCAATGATGTCACCCTGAACCTTCATGGGGACGTGCAGCCGGCTTTTCAGCGACTGTTCGACAATCGGCCGCTTGAATGCGCCTTCGAAGTGAAAGCGTTCGTCGGTGGTCGCGTCGTCGGTCAATAGAAAGTCGACGTCGCCCCACAGAAGCGTCCGGATCGGACTGTTGCTGACCGGCGCGGCCGAAAGACCACCCCATGCCGTCTCCATGCCGGTCTCGTAGGCAGTGTGATATTTCCCATCCACCATCACGACGCAGACGTCGAGATGGTCGTGCGGTACGATGTGGGCGACCTCCGCCGCAACTGCCCGGATCGCCGAGCGGAAATCCGGCTGGCCGGCAAGCAGTCTCGAAATGCCGAGATAGTGGTCGAGCAGCGCCGGCGAAGCGATCTGAAGCATGTCCGCAGTTCCTCCCCGCGTGTGACGCATGGACTCCTCCTCAATGAGTCCGCGCGCGACAGTCAGTAAGCGCCCTCCCGCTCCCGGCGTCTTGCATAAACCCGCACCATCGCCGGTAGAATTGGCAAACGGCTTGCCGCAAAGCTCCTGTACAGGCACAACCAACTGTTCCATGCTGCCCTTACTGAGAGGAGGATGCTCAGTGCAAGAACAATTTTCATCCCGCCTCCGGCGCAGATGAAGCGATCCGCCTGGAGCGGATCTTGAGGGAGAGAGACATGAATATCAGCAAGATGCTTCTGGCATCGGCCGCGATCGTGTGCGCCGCAATGCCGATTTCCGCCCAGGCCGATACTGCGGGCAAGAAAATTGCCCTTTCCAACAACTATGCCGGAAACTCCTGGCGCCAGGCCATGCTCACGAGCTGGGAGAAGGTAACCGGAGAGGCGGTCAAGTCCGGCGTCGTCGCCGCAGCCGATCCTTTCACGACCGCCGAGAACCAGGCGACCGAACAGGCAGCCCAGATCCAGAACATGATCCTGCAGGGCTACGACGCGATCGTTGTCAATGCAGCCTCCCCGACCGCAATCAACGGTGCGGTCAAGGAAGCCTGCGACGCAGGTATCGTGGTCGTCTCCTTCGACGGCATCGTGACCGAACCCTGCGCATGGCGCATTGCGGTCGACTTCAAGGAAATGGGTCGCAGCCAGGTCGAGTATCTGTCCAAGAAACTTCCCCAGGGCGGTAATCTGCTCGAGATCCGAGGGCTTGCTGGCGTCTTCGTCGATGACGAAATCTCTGCCGGGATCCATGCCGGGGTCGAGCAGTTCCCGCAGTTCAAGATCGCCGGATCGGTGCACGGCGACTGGGCCCAGGACGTCGCCCAGAAGGCAGTCGCAGGCATCCTGCCGAGCCTGCCGGAAATCGTCGGTGTGGTGACGCAGGGCGGAGACGGCTATGGCGCAGCACAGGCCATCGCGGCGGCAAAGCGCGATATGCCGGTGATCGTCATGGGCAACCGCGAGGACGAGCTGAAGTGGTGGAAGGAACAGAAGGACAAGAACGCCTACGAGACCATGTCCGTCTCCATCGCACCGGGTGTTTCCACGCTCGCATTCTGGGTCGCCCAGCAGATCCTCGACGGCAAGGAGGTCAAGAAGGATCTGGTCGTGCCGTTCCTCCGCATCGATCAGGACAACCTTGAAGCCAATCTTGCCAATACCCAGGCAGGCGGCGTAGCCAACGTGGAATATTCCCAGGCCGACGCCCTCAAGGTCATCGAAGCAGCCAAGTAATCTCCCTGACCCGCGCGGTTATCGGCTCCGGCCGGTTTCCGCGCGGCGTCTTCTCCAGGCAAAGACGGCAGAAATGACTGGTGGCTCCCGCAAGGCGGTGATCGAAGTCGAAGGCGTGAAGGTGAGCTTCGGCGCGGTCAAGGCGCTCGACGGTGTAACGTTGCGCATCATGCCCGGCGAATGCGTCGGGCTCGTCGGGCACAACGGCGCCGGAAAATCGACCATCGTCAGCGTCATCAACGGCGGATTGACGCCGCACGACGGCAGCGTTTCAAGCGATGGCGAACCTCTACCCCACTTCGGCATCAAGATGGCACGCGCGCGCGGCGTGCGCTGCGTCTTCCAGGAACTGTCGCTCTGTCCGAACCTCACCATCATCGAGAATGCGCGCATCACCCACCGCAACCTCGGCGGTTTCGGCTGGCGGGGCCGGGCGGCGAAGATCATCCAGGCAAGCCTCGACGCGATCTTCCCCGGCCACGGCATCGATTGCGGGCTGACGATCGGCGACCTCTCCATATCGGAGCGTCAGATGGTCGAGATCGCCATGGCGTTCTCCGATGCGGGCGTCGCACCTCGCCTGGTCATCCTTGACGAGCCGACCTCCTCACTCGACGCAAGCCTCGCCAACCAGCTTCTCGCCCATGTGCGCGGTTTCATCGCCCGAGGCGGTTCCGTTGTTTTCATCTCGCACATTCTCGGCGAGATTCTCTCGACTGCCGATCGCATCGTCGTGATGAAGGACGGCCGCATCGTCAGCGACAAGGCGGCCGCCGATTTCACCACGCGCAGTCTCGTGGAGGCCATGGGCAGTGTGGTGAAGGAGGAAAGAGGGGGCCGCACCGAACGTGATTTTCGCACCGTGCCTGCTGTGCTGGAGCTGCCCGCCGCCGAACCCGGCGCCCTTTCCTTTGCCGCGCGCAAGGGCGAGATCATCGGGCTCGCGGGTCTCGGCGGTCACGGTCAGACGGAGATGTTGCTGAAGCTTCACGCGATGAAGAGCAGCAACTGGCTGCCTACCCGTGACCCGACGGTGACCTTCGTTGCGGGAGACCGACGCCTGAACGGCGTGTTCGAACTCTGGAGCATCCTAAAGAACCTGACGATCGCCTCGCTCGGCGACCATTCCCGGCGCGGTGTCGTCGCAGAAAAATCCGAACGGGAAACCTCCGCGAATTGGAAGAGCCGGATCGAGATCCGCACGCAGAACATGGACAACCGCATCCTGTCACTCTCCGGCGGCAACCAGCAGAAAGTGCTCTTCGCCCGTGCCCTTTCCACCCATGCACCCGTCGTCCTGATGGACGACCCCATGCGTGGCGTCGACATCGGCACGAAGCAGGAGGTCTACGCCATTCTCCGGGAGGAGGCAGAGCAGGGCCGCACCTTCGTCTGGTACTCTACGGAAATGGAAGAAATCTGCCTCTGCGACCGAGTCTATGTCTTCCGTGACGGCGCCATCGCCGCTGAACTAACCGGGGACGAGATCAACGAGGCAAACATTCTCGCGGCCTCCTTCCATGGAGAGGCTGCATGAAATTCCGGCTATCTTCGGAGACGATGCGGCTCGTCATCCCGGCGCTTTCGCTCGTGCTGCTGCTCGCCGCCGTGTTCTGGCTTCAACCTCGCGCGATGAGCTATGTGGGGCTCAACCTGCTGTTCAACCTCGCAGTCCCGATCGCCCTTGCGACGATCGCGCAGATGCTGATCATGTCGGTCAACGACCTCGACCTGTCGATGGGCACCTTTGTCAGCTTCGTCGCCTGCGTTGCCGCAACCTTTCTCCAGGCCAATCCTGCCCTCGGTGTTCTGATCCTCGCTGCGTCCATTGCCGCATATGCGGCTCTCGGCGTCGTGATCTATATCCGCAATCTGCCCTCGATAGTCGTGACGCTCGGCATGAGCTTCGTCTGGTCCGGTCTGGCGGTACTAATCCTGCCGGCTCCCGGCGGGCAGGCGCCGGAGTGGGCGCGCGCCTTGATGGTTGCAAAGCCGCCCCTGGTTCCGATGGCGATCATCGCGAGCGTGATCATCGCCGCACTCGCCCACTTCGTCGTTATGCGCTCGTCGGTCGGCGTGCTGATCCGCGGCGTAGGCGGTAATGAACGCTCCGTGGAGCGTGCCGGATGGTCGGTCGTAGCGGCGCGTGCGACGGCCTATGCACTCGCCGGAACCTTCGCGGTCCTCGCCGGCATCGCGCTGGTCGGACTGACGACTTCGGCCGATGCGAACATTGCATTGCGCTATACCCTGCTTTCGATTGCAGGCGTCATTCTCGGCGGCGGCGAATTCATCGGCGGACGGGTTTCCCCCGTCGGAGCAGTAATCGGTGCGCTGACACTTACGCTTGCCGGGTCGTTCCTCTCGTTCCTGCGCATATCGCCCGACTGGCAGATCGGCGCCCAGGGTGCGATCCTGATCATCGTTCTCGGACTCCGTCTTCTGCTCAACCGCCTGGAGAATAGGGAGAAACGCCGATGAGCGCACTCGCCGGTCCTCTCCGCAAGCCCTGGATCTGGTCGTACCTTGCCGCCGCCCTCGTGTGGTTCGCCACGATCATGGTTACCGGGGTGCCAGCACGCTCGGTCTCAGTCAGGCCGCGCTCACCTTTGCCGCCTTTTCCGTCATCGTCGGCATAGGCCAAATGTTCGTGATCACGCTCGGGCCGGGCAACATCGACCTTTCGGTACCATCGACGATGACGCTCGCCGGAACGGTCGCGCTAAAGCTCATGGACGTCGACAACGGCATGGTCGTGCCCGGCCTCTTCGTGGCGATCCTGATCGGCGTCGCGGTCGGCATCGGCAACTACGCGCTGATCAAGCTCCTGAAGATTCCTCCCATCATCGCCACGCTCTCGATGAGCTTCATCGTGCAATCGGCGGCGATCTGGACCAACCGCGGGCTGCGCATCAAGCCGCCCCAGGTGTTGGCCGACTTCACCACCTCTTCAACGCTTGGCATCCCGAACGTGGCGCTCGTGGCGCTGCTGATTTCTCTCGCAGCGTGGTTCATCCTGCACAGGACGATCTATGGACGCTGGATTTCCGCGATCGGGCAGAGCACTCCGGCCGCCCGCATGGCAGGCATTCCGGTCGATGGCGTTCGCTTCGCGACCTACGTCCTTTGCGCCGTGCTGGCGGCACTGTGCGGCTATCTCGTCGCATGCTTCTCCGGCGGCGCCGCGCTCAACATGGGGGCGGAATATCTGCTGATGTCGATCGCCGTGGTCGTGATCGGCGGCACCGCAGTGGCGGGCGGAGATTCCAACGTTCCCGGCATCTGGGGAGCGTCGCTCTTCATGTTTCTCGTCGTGTCGATGCTCAATACCTACGGTCTTGGCGCTGGCATCCGGCTGATCATGACCGGTCTCATCATCATATGCGTCATCATGCTTGCCGGCGGACGGCAGCCCGGCGCGCGATAGCACAGGAACACTCTCATGTCCCACGATCCCCTCTATGAGATCCACGATCCTCGCTTCAAGTCGCTGATCGTCTCGAGCGCCCGCCTCGAGGAACTCTATTCGGGCTGCCGCTGGGCCGAGGGCCCGGTCTGGTTCGACGATGCCAACCAGCTATTGTGGAGCGACATCCCCAACCAGCGCATCCTGCGCTGGACGCCGGACGGCGGCGTCTCCGTCTTCCGCGCCCATTCCAATTTTTCCAACGGGCATACACGTGACAGGCAGGGGCGCCTCGTCTCCTGCGAGCACGGCCTGCGGCGCGTGACCCGAACCGAGATCGACGGTTCCATCACTGTTCTTGCGGACAGCTTCGAAGGCCGCCGGCTTAATTCGCCGAATGACGTCATCGTTCGCTCAGACGGGACCGTGTGGTTTACCGATCCGACCTACGGAATTCTCTCGGACTATGAGGGATACAGGGCCGAACCGGAACAGCCCACCCGAAACGTCTACCGTCTCGATCCCACCACAGGCAATCTCACGGCGGTCGTCACTGATTTCCTTCAGCCCAACGGGCTCGCCTTTTCACCGGACGAAACCGTCCTCTATGTCGCCGATTCCGGGGCAAGCCACGACGACGGCGCGCCGCGCCATATCCGCGCCTTCGACGTGAAGAATGGCAGGATCTTGGAAAACCCGCGCGTCTTCGCGCTCATCAACAGCGGCATCCCCGATGGCTTCCGGTTGGACCTCGAGGGCAATCTCTGGTCCAGCGCGGGCGATGGCGTCCATTGCTTTGCTCCGGACGGAACTCTTATCGGCAAGATCCTCGTACCGCAGACGGTTGCAAATCTTACCTTCGGCGGCCCCCGGAGGAACCGACTTTTCATCGCGGCGACGAATTCGCTTTACTCGATCTACGTGACGGCAACCGGCGCCCAAATGCCGTGAGGGTTGCTATTGCCGTCCCCGTCGCTTCAGCTGCTGTTCGCGGAAGAAGATGAAGAGGCCCGATGCGACGATGACGGCGGAGCCGACCAGCATGGCAGGCCGCGGGACATCCCCGAAGAACAGCCAGCCGAAGACAATTGCCCAGAGGAGAAGCGTGTACTGCAGAGGCACGACCGTTGCGGCGTCCACGAGCTTCAGCGAGCGGTTGACCAGCATATGAGCGCTCATCGCCACCACGCCGAGAAGGCAGAGCAGACCGAAATCGATCCCGCTCATCGGACGCCAGCCGTTCGGCTCGACGACGACACCCACGACCGAGACCACGGCGGCACCGGCAATCTGCCAGAATACGAGTGTGCTGTCCGGCGCGGCACGCAGCGTCCGTCCGAGAACCATGGCCAGTGCAAAGGCGAAACTTCCGGCAATCGCGACCAGCGCAGGCAGAGTGAAGCTTTGCGACGAGGGCTCCAATGCGATGACAACGCCGACGAAGCCGAGGACGATTGCGCACCAGCGGCGCCATCCGACCTTTTCTCCAAGCAGGAGCGGGGAGAGCGCGGCCACATAGATCGGCGCGGCGAGCCAATAGGTCATCGCGTCCGCCAGCGGCATGTAGAAGACGATAAAGTAGAACGCCAGCGCCTCGAAAGCGAAGAGCATGCAGCGCACGAAGTGGAGCCCGGGCCGGTCCACCTGATAGAGCCGTTTCACGCCCGTCTTCCAGAGATAGGGCGAAAGCACGACCAGCGCAGCGAGACTGCGGATCAGCATGAGCTGGCTGACCGAGTAGCTTGCGACCAGCCATTTGCCGAGCACGTCATTCAGCGAGAACATCACCATTCCGAGCAGCATCAGCAGGACGCCGCTGCGGACAGCATTGCTCGTAGGGGCCGTGGTCAGGGAAATAGTGGTCATAGGCGTCCATTTCGGGGCGCACGTGGCGGGCCGGTTGGGTTGACGTCATGCAAGAGAGCCGCAGGATCTGCGTCATCCGGCTCTGACACATTCCGCCACGGCGTTCCAGTCAACAAAATTGATGTCTCATCAGGCAAAGCGATCGGCCGGCAAGGCAAAAAAATCAAAAGAGACGCGTCGACGCAATTGAACCACCCCAAAGGTGATGAAATGGTTGCCGCAAACGAGGAGGCGGCCGCAGCCCGAGGCTTGGTCGCAATGGGCAGGACGACAGCATGACAGATGATCGAAAGAACGGCATCCGCCGGCTGCGCTCGCAGGACTGGTTCGACAATCCGGACCATATCGACATGACAGCGCTCTACCTCGAACGGTTCATGAACTACGGGATTACCCCGGAAGAACTGCGTTCGGGCAAACCGGTGATCGGGATCGCCCAGAGCGGCAGCGACCTCACCCCCTGCAACCGGCACCATATCGACCTTGCCAAGCGGGTGCGTGACGGGATCCGTGACGCGGGCGGGATCCCGATCGAGTTTCCGACCCATCCGATCTTCGAGAACTGCAAGCGTCCGACCGCCGCTCTCGACCGCAATCTTGCCTATCTCGGGCTCGTAGAGGTGCTCTACGGCTATCCGCTGGACGGGGTGGTGCTGACGACCGGCTGCGACAAGACCACGCCATCCGCCCTGATGGCGGCTTCGACAGTCGATATTCCGGCAATCGTGCTCTCCGGCGGTCCAATGCTCGACGGCTGGTATGAAGGCGACCTAGTGGGTTCCGGAACAGTTCTGTGGCGTTCACGCAAGAAATTTGCGGCCGGTGAAATCGATGCGACGGAATTCGTCGATGCGGTCATGGAATCCGCACCCTCGATCGGCCACTGCAACACGATGGGCACCGCCTCAACGATGAATGCCATCGCCGAGGCGCTCGGCATGTCGCTGACAGGTTGTGCGGCAATCCCGGCCGCGTACCGGGAGCGCGGCCAGATGGCCTACCGCACCGGCCGACGCTCGGTGGAACTTGTCCTAGGAAACATCAAGCCTTCGGACATTCTCACGCGCGAAGCCTTCCTCAACGCGATACGGGTCAACTCGGCGATCGGCGGTTCCACCAATGCACAACCTCATCTGGCCGCCATGGCAAAGCATGCCGGCGTCGAACTTCGACCCGAGGACTGGCAGATACACGGCTACGACATACCGCTGCTTGCCGATGTTCAGCCTGCGGGCCGCTTTCTGGGCGAACGCTTCCATCGCGCGGGCGGCGTTCCAGCGATCATGCGGGAACTGCTCGACGCGGGTAAGCTCAACGGTAGCTGTCCAACCGTCACCGGCAGGACGGTAGCCGAGAACCTCGAAGGCCGCATGGCGACCGACCGCGAGGTCATCCGTCCCTTCTCCGATCCGCTGAGGGAACGAGCCGGCTTCCTCGTACTCAAGGGCAACCTCTTCGACTTCGCGATCATGAAGACCTCGGTGATCTCGACGGAGTTCCGCGAACGCTATCTTACCCAACCCGGCCGTGAGGGCGTGTTCGAGGGGAGGGCCGCAGTCTTCGACGGCTCCGAGGACTATCATCGGCGCATCAACGATCCGGCACTCGACATCAATGAGAGCAGCATCCTCGTCATTCGTGGCGCTGGCCCGCTTGGCTGGCCGGGATCGGCTGAGGTCGTCAACATGCAGCCGCCGGACCACTTGCTGAAGCGAGGCATCCAGAGCCTACCGACGATCGGTGACGGCCGGCAATCCGGCACCGCCGACAGCCCGTCAATCCTAAACGCCTCGCCGGAAAGTGCGGCGGGTGGCGGGCTCGCCTGGATCAGGACCGGCGACACGATCCGCATCGACCTGAATGCAGGGAGGTGCGACATGCTGGTGGAGGACGTCGAGATCGAAAGACGGAAAACGGAAGGCATTCCTGCCGTGCCACCGGACGCGACGCCTTGGCAACGGATCTACCGCCAGACCGTTACCCAGCTTTCAGACGGCGCCGTAATCGAAGGCGCGCCGGAGTTCCGAGGCATCGCGGAGACCCCGCCAAGGCACAATCACTAGGGAGAGCGAAGCGCCACCATGCAGGACGCGGGTGACGGACCAATTCCCAACAAAACAAAAGGCCTGCCGGAAGTGATCCCGGCAGGCCTTTTCGTTCGAAGAGAGCAAGGCTTTGGCTCAGCTCGCCTTGCGCATCTGGTGAGCAATGCCGTGAAGGCCGCTCGTCGTGGAGACCTTGAAGCCACGGATCAGATCCAGCAGATCGCCGGTGTCGTTGGCGAGGACCTCGGCCGAAGCCGTCGTTTCCTCTGCCATCGCGGCATTCTGCTGAGTGGCCGTGTCCAGCTGGTTCATCGCGCCCGAGATGCTCCGCAGGGTCGTATCCTGTTCCTGCGCGCTGAAGGCGATTTTCGACACCACGTCGTTGGCGCTTTCGATCTGGCCGGAAATTCGCTTCAGGGCCTCGCCGGTCTGGGCGACCAGCTGAACTCCTTCGCTCACCTGGGCCGACGAGCGGTCGATCTGCGTCTTGATCTCCTTGGCTGCGGCAGCCGAGCGCTGCGCCAATTCGCGAACTTCCTGCGCGACGACAGCAAAGCCCTTGCCGCTTTCACCGGCGCGAGCCGCTTCCACGCCTGCGTTCAGCGCCAGCAGGTTGGTCTGGAAGGCGATGTCGTCGATCACCCCGATGATCTTCGTGATCTCGGCCGAGGAGGACTCGATACTGCTCATCGCAGCGATCGCCCGCTCTACGATGGCGTCGCTCTCGCGCGCCTCGCCGCTCACGGACTTCACGCGACCAGCGGCTTCGCGGGCACCATCAGCCGTCTGGCGGACAGCAACCGTCAGCTCGTCGAGGGCGGCTGACGTTTCCTCGAGATTTGCGGCCTGACGCTCGGTACGCTGGGCAAGTTCGTTCGATGCCCGGCGGATTTCTTCCTTGCTGACGCCGATATCATTGCCCTTCGCGCTGACGCGTCCCATGGCCTGTTCGAGGCGCGACAGGGCATCGTTAAAGTTCTGCCGCAGCTCTGCATATTTCGGGCCGAGATCGGCGCAGCGCACTGTCAGGTCGCCATGTGCCAGTTGCTGCAGGGAAGTGCCGATCGTGGCAACGGCATGCGCCTGCTGCGCGGCATCGGAACGCTGAACCTCCATGTTCTGCTGGCGTTCGGAATTGAGCGCCGCTTCCTGTTCCGCCTGGCGCTTGGCCATTGCGTGACGGTCGCGGATCTTGTCCTGAAGCGAGTGCGTCGCCTTCGCCATCATGCCGACCTCGTTGCCCAAGTCGGTATGGGGAATGACGACGTTGACGTCCTCATCGGCCACGGCTTCGAGCGCATTGTGGATGGCATTGAGCGGCTGCGAGATGCCACGGATCACATAGGCGGCGGCAACAAGTCCCAGTACCAGGACAAGCAAGCCGACTGAAATCGCGCCGATGACGTCGCCGCGGATCTGTGCCTCGAGATCGTCGATGTATAGACCGGTCGCAACGACCACGCCCCAGGGTTCGAAGACCTTGGCATAGGAACGCTTGCGGAAATCCTCGCCCTGTTCGCCTGGCTTTGGACCGTAGAAGTCCACGATCCCGCCACCGGCACGACCGACGTTCACCAGCTCATCGCGATAGTTGAAGCCATGGCTGTCGGGTTTGCCCTTGGAATTCTTGCCGACCCGCTCCGGGTCCGGATGGAACACCAGGGTCACGTCATAGTCATAGCCGAAGAAGTAGCCGTCCGGCTGGAACTTCATCTTCGTGAGGATGTCGTAGGCCTGCGTCTTGGCCTGCTCCAATGGCATCTCGCCGGCCTGGACCTTTCCATTGAAGCCCTCAAGAACGGAAATTGCCGATTCGACCTCGGTTCTCAGCATCTCGGAGCGTTCATTGTAGATCGCCGTCGATGCGGAGCGGATCTGATAGAAGGTGGCGAGCGCGAACGCCACCATCAGCGCACTGACCAGCAGGATGAGCTGCATCGATATTTTCAGGTTTTTCATCTCGCCTCTCGGACAATGGTTGTCGTTCGGCGGATCCTGATGTCAGTGGGAGCGCACCTTTGCAACCGTAAATGGTTCAAGCGCTTCCTGCGCAACAAGGTGCTGCATCGCATCCTTCATGAGTTGTAGTGGTGAACACTAAATAAACGGATAATTTAAAACCCACGAATTGGGCCGCGTAAGGTGACGGGCAGGTTGCCGACCTTTCCGCTTTCAGTTGCGGGACCGACCAGTTGGGCGCACACTGACGGAGATCATGAGGGAGGAAGTCATGACCGACAGAACCAAGCTCGAGAGCGTCGTGCGCACCGTCTACAGGGCCCGTGACGAGAACGATGTCGAAACCATCGTGGCGAATTGGGGTCCCGATGGCACTTTCCGCATCGTAGGAAACGAGGGCATGGGGCCGATAACCAAGCCTGTGCGAGGGGTGGAGGCTGTGCGAGCGACCCTTCAGGAATTGCTGAACGACTGGGATCTCGCGGACGCCCGCATCGTCAGCCTGCATGTAGACGAAAACACGGTATACGTGCATCGTGCGGGAAGGGTGCGCTTCATCCCTTCGGACACTTGGATCAATACGGACATGATGGACAAGTTCACCTTCGAAGGGGACAAGATCGTCGATTTCCTTGAGTTTGCCGATACGATGCTCATTGCGGAAACCGCCGGCCTGCTCACCTCGGCGGCCCAGAGGCAATAGCGAGTTCGCTGCCCCGGGGACCTCGATCTTTTTTGCTGTAACGGGCGCCGTCCCGCGGCGCGCCGCGCCGGGCGCTCAACCCCGACGCGCGGTCAAAATGCCGGCAAGGACGATGATCCCGCCGATGCCTTGCATGATGCCGATCGGTTCGTTGAGCACGACCCAGGCAAGCAGGGAGGCTATGACCGGCTGGAGCAGCAGGGTGAGCGACGAGAAGGCAGCGGGGAGGTAGGCGAGCGCATAGGTAATCAGCACCTGTCCGCTCGCATGGCTCGCGAAGGCAAGCCCGAAGACCACACTCCAACCATAGGCGCTGGACGGCAACAGGACTGGCTCGAAGATAAGCGCCATCGGCAGCAGGCAAAGGGCGGCCGCGATCGATCCCCAGATCATGATCTGCAGCGTATTGTAGCGGTTGCGCAAGCGCCCGACCGACAGAATGTAGCCGGCGTAGAGCATCGCAGCAAAGATGGCCACCGCATCTCCGAACAGGTTGCCGCCACCGATTGCCGCAGGACCGCCCTTCAGCACGACGATGCCGACCGCGGCAATGGCCAGTCCCGCAAGGAACGTGCGCGTGATCGGGAAGTTGAAAAGCATGCGCCCGAAGATCGTCACGAAGACAGGGGCCAGATTGGCGAGCAAAGTGGAGTTGGCAACCGAAGTGATATGCAGCGACAGATGCCATGTCGCGAGGTTGAGTGCGAGCATGATGCCCGGCACTGCCAATATGGCACAGTCGGCCAGGCTCTGCGGTTGGATGGGGTTCCCCGATTTCCCGCGCCTGAATCCCGCAAACAACAGCAGCGGCAACAGTGCCAGAGAGACTCGCCAGAAAGCGGTCGCGATCGGTCCGACCTCCGACAGTCGGACGAAGATGGGGGACCCGCTGATCGCAACGCCACCCAGCAGGATGGCGGCAAGCGCAAGCCGGTTCTCCGGCTGAGACTGGGCAATTGCGGGGGATTGTGTCACGGAAGGTTTGTCTCGCGGTTTGTCCACGTCGCAGGGAGCGAAGGCAGTACACCGCGACTTAGCAGATCGGCGTCATCCGAAACAGGGGATGGCGGCATAGTTTCGACGCTGAGACGGGAAATGTGGGAGAAGCCGGCGTCCGGCTCCTCCCGTTGAGATCAGGCGGCGTCGGGGCGATGCACGGTCTTCACTTCAAGGAAATCCTCGAGACCGAAAACTCCACCCTCGCGTCCGTTTCCGGATTGCTTGTAGCCGCCGAAGGGGCTGCCGTAGCGGTGCGGACCGCCGTTGATGTGCACCATTCCCGCACGAAGCCTGGAGGCAACGCGCTCCGCACGATCCGGATTGCCGGTCTGGAGATACGCGGCAAGGCCGTAATTCGTGTCGTTGGCGATCGCGATCGCCTCCTCCTCGGTGTCGAAGGGAATGATCGACAGCACCGGCCCGAACACTTCCTCACGCGCAATGCGCATCTCGTTGTTTACATCCGCAAAGATGGTCGGCCTGACGAAATAGCCGGTCTCGAATCCCTCCGGCTTTCCGGGACCTCCGACGAGCACGCGCGCGCCTTCGGCCACACCGGCCTCGATCAGCGCCTGGACCCGGCCGAACTGGATATGCGAGACGAGCGGGCCGATGTGGCTGCCCTCCACTTCCGGATTGCCGACCTTTGCCTCTTTGCCGGTCTTCTCGGCAATCGCGACGACCTTGTCGTAGACCGAACGCTGCACGAGCATGCGGGTCGGCGCATCGCAGGACTGGCCGGAATTGTTGAAGCACTCGATGACGCTACCGGCAACGCGGTCGTCCAGGTCGGCATCCTCGAAGACGATGTTCGGCGATTTCCCGCCGAGTTCCAGCGTGACGCGCTTGACCGTGTCGGCTGCATCCTTGCTGACGGCAATGCCGGCACGGGTGGAGCCCGTGAACGACATCATGTCGACGTCCTTGTGCTTCGAAAGCGCCGCGCCGCATTCCACTCCGTCGCCATTGACCAGGTTGAAGACGCCGGCGGGGAAACCTGCCTCCTCCACCATCTCGGCATAGAGCAGCGCGTTGAGCGGGGTAAACTCTGACGGCTTCAGCACGCAGGTGCAGCCCGTTGCGAGGGCCGGCACGACCTTGAGCGCGATCTGGTTGATCGGCCAGTTCCACGGCGTGATAAGGCCGCAGACGCCGATCGGCTCGCGACGCACGACATCGCCGTTCGAGAGCACTTCACGGCTCTTCAGGCGCTTCAATCCATCTATGAAGCCCTGCAAATGGCCGACGCCGACATCAGCCTGCTGTTCGGTGCTCATGGTGATCGGTGCGCCGAGTTCGAGCGTGATCGTGCGCGCCATCTCGTCGTAGCGGCGCTTGTAGATCGCGAGGAGCTTCTCGAGCAGGGCGATGCGCTCTTCCGTGCTCGTCTGGCTGTAGGTTGCAAACGCCTTCTTTGCCGCGGCAACGGCCCGATCGATGTCGGCCGCCGTGCCCATGGAGATGACTGCGATCGGCTTTTCCGTCGCGGGATTGATCACCTCGAGATCGTTTGCCTTCAGCGGCGCTACCCATTCACCGTTGATATAGAATTTGCGCTTGTCGAGCATGCACTGTTCTCCTGTCATATGTTCTTATGTTTGTCGTCCAGCCATTTCAGAATGAGTTGGCGGTAACGGTCACCGTCGAAGCTCGGGAAGTGGCCCCCATGCACCACACGGACGGGCAAGGTGAGCAGGCGTTCCATCGAGGCAGTGTAATCGGCGGCGTTGGAATGGTAGGTGTCTTCGATGAGGTGTCCGTCGTAGAGTATGTCGCCCGAGAAGAGAATTTGGGTCACCTTCTCGTAGAGCGCAATACCACCAGGGGAGTGTCCCGGCGTGTGGATCACTTCGAATGACCGGTCACCGAGATCGATCAGATCGCCGTCGGAGAGAATCCGTGTCGCCGGGGCCTTCCTTACCCCATAGCATTTGGAGCAGTAGGGTTCGGGCGGCAGCGCATCGAAGATCTCGTCGGTGACATAGGGATCGGCAAGCGTGTTCGAGCGCGTCGGATGGGCAAGAATATCGGCTTCCGCGGAATGAACCGCGCGGCACTCGAACTCGTGATGGCACCCGATGTGGTCGAAGTGCGTGTGGCTTGCCACAGCGATCAGATCGCGTTCGCTCACCAGCGGAACCCACTCGCGCAGGGAGACGACACCCATGCCGCTGTCGACCAGCATGTCGCGATCGCGCCCGCGCACGTGCCAGATGTTGCAGCGGTAGAACTCCTGGATGTAGGGCTCGCAAATATAGGTCACATCGTCTTGCAGGCGGCGGACGCTGTACCAGTTCTCCGGTCGAATGCGCTGCATGGGTCAGGAGCCGGGCACGGTTCGCGGTCCGGCGTTCGGTTGCCCGCCGGCGCAGACGATCGCTTCTCGCCGCATCGGCGGACGACGCAGACAGGGAGGGCAGAAAATCAGTTCAGACGATCGAGATACCATTATCCCACCCTGACCCCTTCACGCTGAAAGTGCAATCAGGTCCTTCGCGTTCACGCTAAGATCGATCATCTGCCCGTGCTCGATCTTGGCCGTTTGCGGCAGATGCGCGGTCAATTGCGTCGCGGCTCCGGAATCTGCCGCGAGGTGGCAGCGATGGTGGGTGCCGAAGAACGCGCTGCCCGTGATCCGGGCCTTGCCGAGCGATATGGTTGTCGCGTTCTCGGCGGTCGCGCGAAAATGCTCCGGCCGGATGCAGAGCGTCACGGCAGCCCCTGACGAAGGGGCGCCCGCAACGAAGGCCGAAGCCGGCAGCACGATGCGCCCGAGTGCCGTTTCCACCATGGCTTCTTCGCCCGACGCTCCGGAGACAGTCGCCGGAAGAAAATTCACCTCTCCCATGAAGCCCGCCGAAAATCGCGAGCGTGGACGCATATAGATCGCCGACGGCGCCCCGACATCCTCGATCCGACCCTGGTTCATGACGACGATGCGATCAGCGATCGCCATTGCTTCTTCCTGGTCGTGGGTCACGTGGACGAAAGTGGTACCGACCCGCTTCTGGATGGCCTTCAGTTCATCCTGCATCTGGCGGCGAAGCTTGAGGTCGAGCGCACCCAGCGGCTCGTCGAGCAGCAGCACGTCCGGATCGACGGCAAGCGCGCGGGCAAGGGCCACTCGCTGACGCTGGCCCCCGGAAAGTTCGTGCGGCTTCTTCGCCGCCGATGCCTTGAGGCCGACCAGATCGAGGTAGGAGAGGGCCTTCTCGTCACGCTCTCCCTTCGCCAGCCCGCGCATTCTCAGGCCGAAACCGACATTGTCGCAAAGGCGCATGTGCGGAAACAGCGCATAGTCCTGGAACATGGTCGTGGTCGGGCGCTTGGCGGGCGCAACATGCGTCATGTCGCGCCCGCCTATCGAGATCGTTCCGGAGGTCGGGTCGAGAAATCCTCCGAGGATGGACAATAGCGTGGTCTTGCCGCAGCCGGAGGGGCCGAGCAGCACGATGAACTCGCCCGCGGCAATCTCCAGCGAAACGTTGTCGAGCGCACGGAACTTGCCGAAGATCTTTGTGGCGTTCTTGATGGAGACGTCTGCGGTCATGATGCTTTCCCGGATTTTCTGAAGACGGCGAGCTCGAGCACAAGAAGGAGCGCGACCGAGATGAGGAACACGACGCTGCCAATCGCATTTGTCTTCGGATCGAGACCGGAACGCAGCATGCTCCAGATCTCCACTGGCAGCGTTACATCGAACCGCGACAGCAGGAAGGCCACGATGAACTCGTCCCAGCTGAAGGTCACGGACAGGAAAAAGGCCGCAAGGATCGAAGGCATCAGCATCGGTGCTGTGACAAGCAGCATCACCTTTGCGTCGCTGGCGCCGAGATCGCGTGCCGCCCGCTCGATGTTGACCTGGTGGCCCCCCATCGAGGCGTAGATGATGGCGAAACACAGGGGCAGGTTGATCACCACGTGACCGATGCCGACCGTCAGCAACGACAGCGGCAGGTTCAGTCGGTTGAAAAGCGCGAGAAGTCCAAGCCCGATGATCAACGTACTGACAGTCATGGGGGCTACGATCAGCGCCCTTTGAAGCCCCGATGCGGGAAGCCGGTAGCGTGCGAAGGCATAAGCCGCCAGAAAGCCCAGAAAACAGGCAACGAGGGACGAGAGGATCGCGACGACAAGCGAATGGCCGAGGGCCGACATCAGGCGGCTGTCGGAGAAGATCTCACCGTACCAGCGCAGCGTCAGCCCGTTCAATGGCGGGACCGGCAGTGTTCCATCCTGGAAGGAGAAGAGAACGAGCACCGCAACGGGCAGGAAGATGAAGACATAGATCGCGCCTGCGTAGAGGCAGGCCAGAACGGTTTGCAGGGAGCGCATGATCAGGTCCTCTCCATCTTCAGCCAGCGTGCGCAGGCGAGATAAGCGATGGTGACGACGACCATCAGCACCAGCGAGAGGGCTGCCGCCATCGGGAAGTCCGCGCGCCGGCCGAGTTGCAGCATGATGACCTGCGGCAAGACCAGCTCGTTGTTGCCGCCGAGGATCTGCGGGGTGATGTAGTCGCCGATGCAGAGGACGAAGGTGAGAAACGCCCCGACCATGATGCCGGGCAATGTCAGTGGCAGGATCACGTGCCGGAACGTCTGGAACGCGTTTGCGCCGAGATCCGCCGCCGCACGCCGGTAGTTCGGCGAAAGCTGGATGAGGTTGGCGTAGATCGTCAGCGTCAGCAGCATGACGAAGAAATGCACGAAGCCGATGACCGTCCCTGTCCGGTTGGCCGCCAGTTCAAGCGGCTCGGAGATGATCCCGACGGACAGAAGCGCCTGATTGACGACGCCCCCCTTGGAAAGCACCAGAAGCCAGGAATAGGAGCGCACGACATAGGACGTCCAGAACGGCAGGATCGCCATCACGAGTGCGAAGCGCTGCCAGCGCTTCGGCACCCGCTCCGCGATGATCCAGGCAAGCGGGTAGGCGAGCAGGATCGAGATGATCGTGACCGTCGCCGTAATCTCCAGCGAGACGAAGAGAGCCTTCAGCAGGTGCGGCTTGCCGAAGAAGGCGAGATAGTTGTCGAGGGTCCACGTCGCGACGATCTCCCGTCCCTTGCGGGTCCAGAAGCTGATCGCGATCATGTAGAGGAAGGGAACGAGAAAGAACGCCCCCGTCCACAGCAGCGCGGGTGCCACGAAGGCCCATGCCTTGCGACGATCGACGCTTTCCAGCGATTGTGTGGCTATGGCGGTCATGAACAGGCGTCTCCAATGGCCCCGCATGTGAGAGCAGTGTCCGAAGGTCCGGCAATAGGGAGCAACCCCGCAAACTGCGCCCGACCGCTGGAGGGGAGGGGCAGAGCTTGTGCCGGACCGAAACGGAACCCCGTGTGGCGCGGCGCCACGTTCACTCTCAGGCTAACTTGCGTGCTTCCGCAGAAAGGAAATGTTCCTACTGTTGCAGCACTTCGGTCCAGACGTCCTGCATCGCGGCATCGAAATCGGCATCCGCAACAGGGTAGAGCTGGGTGTTCTTCAGATACTCCGGCTGCTTGTCCCAGCGCAGCGCCGTCTTCTGCTGATCCGTAAGCTGCTCACCCGCCTTGCTGTTTGCGGGCATGCCCCAGTAGCAGGACGAGGTGGCAAGTTTCGCCTGGCCTTCGGGGCTCAGGATATACTGCACAAACTTCAGCGCCAGGTCCTGCTTGGTGGAATCCTTGAAGACGCCGATCGACTGCGCCCAGCGAAGCGCGCCCTGCTTGGGAACGGTCCAGTCGAGGTTCGGCTTTTCGGCCGAAAGGCCTGCCGTCACCCACTCTCCGCCGCCGACCAGGATGTCTACCTCTCCGGTGACGAGTGCCGTCTGCGAGGCGACCACGTCGCTCACCTGGCGCGACATCGTCTTCATCTCGAAGAGCTTTTCCTTGATCGCCGGCAGATCGTCCGGGGTCAGGTCCGCCGTCTTCTTGCCGATGCCAAGGCCCGTCAGGCCGATCATCGGAAGATAGTAGTCATAAAGTGCGATGCGGCCCTTGTACTTGTCCGACCAGAGGACGGAGAAGTCTTCCATGTCGGCTGGATCGACCTTGGTCTTGTCGTAGGAAATCGTGTTGTAGCCGAACTTCTCCGTGACCGCGTAGATCTTGCCGTCCTTCGTGTTGTTCTGCTCCATGCGGACCTCCGGGAAGATGTCCGCGGTCGGCAGTTTGTCCGCCGGAATCTCTGCCATCAGGCCCATGTCGACGGCGCGCGGCACGTCAACTCCGTCGATTACGAAGACATCCCAGTCGCCGGGGCGGGACTGCTCGACGATCGAAAGACCGGCGCCCGTCCCCTCGTATTCCTTGAGGTTAACCTTGACGTTGTTCGCCTTCTCGAAGGGCTCGATCAGCGCGGGATCGGTATGGTCGCACCACACCAGCGCGTTCAGTTCCTCCTGGGCACTGGCCGAAAGCGTCGTCGCCGCAAGGCCGGAGACAACGGCCGCGGTGGCCAGAAGCGAGCGGCGGGCGAGACGTGAAATGGTTTTCGTCATTGTACTATCCCTCTGGTTCGAAGCCCTGCATGCAAGGCTTGCGTGCAAATTGCGACGCTCGTTTCGGCGTCTTGAGAAAAAGATTGAACGAATTCATTTTTTAAGTCAATATCAAACTTGAGGGAATTCAAGGAGCGTCGAATGGCCGGATTGAGGGAAAAGCAGAAGGCGGACAAGAACCGCCGGATTCTGGAAGCCGCCACGACCCTGTTCCGTGAATCCGGCTACGACAACGCCCGCATCGAGGACATCGCCGAGATGGCCGAAGTCTCGGTCGGCACGCTTTATAATTACTACCAGAACAAGGGCGACATCCTTGTCGCCACCGTCTCGATGGAAGTAACCGAGGTGCTCGAGGCCGGCGAACGCGTCATCGCCAATCCTCCCCTCAACGTCGAGGAAGCTCTGCGTACCCTGATCGAGCAGTACTACGACCATTCGCTGTTCTATCTCAGCAAGGAGATGTGGCGGACGGCAATGGCGATTTCGATCCAGCAGCCGGAGACGCCGCTGAGCAGGCGCTATACGGAACTCGACAGTGAACTCTCCGCGCAGATCGTTCGCCTCGTCGCCACGCTGCAAAAGCGCGGCGCAGTCATCGCCTCGATCGAGGCTCAAGCGATCGGCGAAGTTATCTTCAACAATCTCAACATGATGTTCATCGAATTCGCCAAGGTCGAGGCAATGCCGCTCGAGGTCCTGAAGACCCGCGTCGCGGCTCAGCACAGGCCGATTGCCGCGCTGATCAGTAGCGTCAAGGCCGTTTGAAACATCCAACCTACGGTACAATCATGACCGACACACTGAATGCCGTGCTCGCGGCGGCCGACACTCTCGTATCGGCCTTTGCCCGTCACGACCGTGACGCCTACTTCTCCGCTTTTGCGACCGATGCGACGTTTGTGTTCCACAACCTCGACCGCACGCTCGCAAGTCGCGCCGAGTACGAAGCCGAGTGGCGCGTCTGGGAGGAACGAGACGGCTTCCGCGTGCTCGGCTGCCGCTCAAGCGAACGCAGGGTTCAACTTGCCGGCGACGCCGCGATTTTCACGCACGCCGTTGAAACCGAGCTTTCCCTTGGAGGCGAGATGCTCACCAACCGTGAGCGCGAGACCATCGTGTTCTCCCGTGACGAGAAAGGCCTCTGGATGGCCGTTCACGAGCATTTGTCGCCGGCCGGCTGAACCGTGAGACATGCCGGGGCGGACGTCACGACGTCGTATGTTCGCCCGCCCGAACCATGTTTCGCGGCAGAGGCGATGAGCCGGCACGCCCAGTCTCTCCCGCGCCTTGGAGCGGCTCCAAGGAAACACGTGTGAAAACAATGGTGTCACGCCTTGTAAACGAAGTGCTTTGGATTGGCACGCCTCAGGGCGCCGCTCTTCCGAAGCCAAGCAGCTTGTCGATCTTCCCCAGCACATAGGAGTAGGAGCGCACTGTGGAGGGAAACGCTCCTCGGTTCCCCTCGATCGTCGTGACGATCCCATGCTCATATGAATCGACAATCCCGATATGCCCCATCCAGTGGTTTAGCGCGACACGCCACCAGACAATGATGTCTCCGGGGGCCGGCGGGCTTACCAGGCTTCCCTCGTAGTCCCACCCCTTCTGCTTGAACTTCTTGAGCACCGCCCGTGCCCCGGCGTCGGGAGCGAATGGCATGTGTCCGGGGTTCCCATCGTCAAAACAATACGAGACAAACGAGGCGCACCAGCTCGCTCCGGCTGCGGCTCCCGTGACGGCTCGATATCGGTCAATATCGGGTCCCAGATTGTCGCCCGACGTCTCGCCGGAATTGCTCGCCAGCTCCCTCCTCGCCACCTGCAGTGCATTCCAGCCCGTCTGGGACGATGATGCCGGCATTCCGTTCGACGACAGCGGCACATTCGGGACAACGGGGGCTGCAATATGCCCGAGCGCGACGTCGAGCGCATACCGCGTCAGTGGCCCCACCTGCCCGTCGATCACGAGGGGCAGCAGGTTCGGCCCAATGTTCGCGGATTGGAACGCCTTGACGGCCCGCTCCACCCCCGCATTGAAATTGTTGCCAGGTCCACTATCCGGTGAAAATCCCACCGCGATGAGGTCGTTGACCAGACCGCCGACCGCCGCACCGATCATTCCCCGCTTCAGCAGCATGCCAACCTCCTCCCACATCGTGACCTGGCTTGCCGGGGGCGCCGGCAAGCATTCCGTCTCGAGACAACCCACACTGAAGCCATGAGAAGGCCGCGACCGACCTACCTCCGGCAACAACTCCGTTGGTGAACTTGCAAACAGGTAGAGAAAGCGTCAGGGCAAAACGCCCCATTCGCTATTTATCGGCGTAACGGCTGACTTTGTCAATCATTGATTGCTTATGCATTTTATGCAACTTACAGGTGTCACAATCTCGCAGCATCTCTGGAAGAAATGCCTCCCCAGACGGACTTTCTGGAAGGGCGCAAAACTCCGCACGGACCAATCGTCTGGGATTCGGCCAAACTAAGACTCACAATGACGTCCGCCACCCATGAAACAGTAAGAAAACGCTAGCAGCATCGGCCTTCCTTGCCGCCGGACGCCAGTCCCTCGAGAATAGGACAGTCCGGCCGGTCGTCGCCGTGGCAGTTGGCCGCGAGGTGGTTGAGCGTCATCACCATATCTTCAAGCTGCAGCATCTTGGCCTGAAGCTCGCCGATATGCTCTTGCGCAATCCGCTTGACGTCGGCTGAAACGCGACTGCGGTCCTGCCAAAGAGCCAGAAGGTCACGGATCTGGGCAATGGAGAAGCCGAGATCCCGCGAGCGGCGAATGAACGTCAGCGTGTTCACGTCGTTCGGCCCATAGGTCCGGTAGCCGGAGCCGGTGCGGCCCGCCGACCTGATCAGTCCGATCGCTTCATAGTGGCGGATCATCTTGGCCGTCACGCCCGACGCCGCAGCCGCTTCACCGATATTCATCTCACGCACTCCCTTCCATGGCAGAGGCCTTCTTTCCGACCGTCCCAGCCGCGGGACGAGCGGATGTTCCGCTCTCGGGGCTACCGCTTGCCAACGCGCCGCTTCCGGCTGAGTGAAATCGCCTCAGCCGAAGCGCGTTCGTCACGACGAATACGCTGGAAAGCGCCATTGCCCCTGCCGCAAGGGCGGGCGAGAGAAGAATTCCCCATGCCGGATAGAGCACTCCCGCCGCCACCGGGATCAGGAGCACATTGTAGCCAAAAGCCCAGAAGAGATTCTGATGGATGTTGCGCATCGTCGCCCGCGACAATGCAATGCCCGTCGCAACACCGCGCATGTCGCCCGACATCAGTACCACGTCCGCGCTCTCGATCGCAACGTCGGTTCCAGTCCCGATTGCGATGCCGGTATCCGCGGCCGCCAGGGCAGGGGCGTCATTGATCCCGTCGCCTACGAACGCAACCTTGCGGCCATCGCGTGACAGTGACGTAACGGCCTCCACCTTGCCTGCCGGAAGCACTTCGGCAATCACCTTGTCGATCCCGAGCGATCTGCCGACAGCTTCCGCCGTTCGCCGATTGTCGCCCGTAATCATGACGACCTCTACGCCGAGTGCCTTCAATTCGGAGACCGCCTCTTTTGACGTCGGCTTTACAGGGTCGGTAACAGCAAAAAGCGCGGCGAGCTTACCGTCGATGGCCGCATAAAGCGGCGATGCCCCCTCACTGGCGAGCCGTTCGGCGTCTGCCGCAAAAATCGACACGTCGAGACCATGCCCCGCCATGAAGCCGGACGAACCCACCTCGACCACGCGGGCGGAGACCCGCGCGGAAATTCCCTGGCCCGAAACAGCCTCGAATTTCTCTGCGATGGGAATGTCGATCCCAAACTCCCTCGTCGCCTCGCAAATAGCAGTCGCTATAGGATGCTCGGATCTGACTTCTGCCGCTGCGACCAAGGCCAGAACCTCATCTCTCTCAAAACCGTCCGCGCAGACGGTTTCAGTGAGTGTGGGACGTCCAGCCGTCAGCGTCCCGGTCTTGTCCACTGCGACGATCCCGGTCGCGCCAAGAGTCTGGAGCGCTGTTCCCTGACGGAACAACACGCCCAGCTCGGCAGCCCGGCCGGTCCCGGTTATGATCGCCGCGGGCGTAGCAAGGCCCATCGCGCAGGGGCAGGCGATGATGAGAACGGCGACCGCATTGACGAGGGCGTGCGCCAGCACCGGACTGGGTCCGAAGGCCAGCCAGATTGCAAAGGTCGCCAAAGCGACACCAATGATGGCCGGAACGAACCACTGCGTGACCCGGTCGACAAGCGCCTGAATCGGCAGCTTCGTCGCCTGCGCATCCTCCACCATGCGAATGATCTGGGACAAGACCGTATCGGCCCCAACGCGGGTGGTTCGAAACGAGAAGGAACCGGTAGTGTTCAGCGTTCCACCGGTGACGGTGTCGCCGGCAACCCGCTCCACCGGCATCGGCTCACCGGTGATCATGGATTCGTCGACGAACGAACTGCCCTCCGTCACTTCGCCATCGACGGGAACCTTCTCGCCCGGGCGAACGAGCACGATATCTCCGGGAACGACCGTTTCCAGGGCTACATCAACCGGGCCGTCATTACGCAGCACGCGGGCAGTCTTTGCCCGAAGCCCCGCGAGATGGCGGATCGCCGCGCCGGTCCTTCCTTTGGCGCGCGCCTCGAGGTAGCGCCCCACAAGAACAAGCGTCACGATCACCGCGGCGGCCTCGAAGTAAACGTTTGCTGTCCCTCCCGGCAGGAGCGACGGCAAAAAGGTTGCGACGGTCGAGAAACTCCAGGCGGCCGACGTTCCGATGACCACGAGCGCATTCATGTCAGGCGCACCGCGCAGCAGGCTCGGCACACCCTTGCGGAAGAATCGCTGACCCGGCCCGGCAAGCACCAGTGTGGCGAGCACGAACTGGACGAACCGGCTCGCCTCAACGCCGATCGTCCCGTGAATGAAATGCCCGAAGGGCGGGAACGCGTGCGCGCCCATCTCCATCACGAAAAGCGGAGCGGTCAGAAGAGCCGCGATGATCATCGACGTCTTCAACGACGAGAGCTCGGAAGCCTTCCGGGCCTCCTCGGTAGGGGCCTGGGCCTTCTCAGTCTCGCGGATCGCCGTGTATCCGATGCCTGCAAGTGCAGCGGCAAAGTCGCTGAAACCGGCGGTTCCGGCAATGAACCGCACGCGCGCGCGTTCCTGAGCAAGGTTTGCCGTCGCGTCGAGCACGCCCGGAACCGCCTTCAGCGCCTTTTCGACGCGCGCGATACACGAGGCGCAGCTCATTCCCTCGACCGGGAATTCAAGCGTGGCCTCGGCAATCCCGTAGCCCGCCTTGCGCACGGCCTGGGCAACGGCGCCGACGTCGGGAACTCCGGCAAAGGTTACATCCGCCCGTTCGGTGGCGAGATTGACCGACGCACCGGAGACACCCGACACCTTTCCAATGGCTGTCTCCACACGCCGCACGCACGAGGCGCAGGTCATGTCGGATATCGGGAGTGATATGGTTTGCCGGCGTTCCGGCTCGCTGACGGTAAGCATTGCACGCTCTTTCCTTAATAAGGCTTAGATCGTGCACCTTCCCATCGTGTCAAGGTCAAGGGATTTTTTTCGACTGCGACATGTCGATGCTTCTAATGCGGCTACCTGTCGTCGACCGTATCGACCAGCCTGCGGAAGCGCGGTGTATCGTGAATGGCAGACAGATCCGGGTCGTTCTTGAACCACGCCCGATGATAGGCGGAACTGCGCGGCACGAGGTCTTCGAGAAGGCTTAGTGCGTCCTCGAGATCACCGAGTACGGCGTAAACGCAGGCAATATTGTACTGGGCGACGACGTCCTCGGGGTCTATCGCGAGCGCTCGCTCCGCCCAGTCGCGCGCACGGTCCCCATCGCCGAGATGCGCAAGGGCCAAGGCCCCACGGTGCGCCGGCCCGGAATTTTCAGGATTGAGGTTCAGCGCCTGCTCCGCGCGGGCAATCCCGAGCCGCGCCCACCGCTCGATCGAGGACTCGTCGCCAAGAGACCGATAGGCGCTCATCAGATGGATCGGCGAGACATAGTCGTCCGAGCGAATTTGGGCGGCGCGTTCGAAGAACGTGATGGCCGCATTGAACTCGCCGCGCGTGAAGAAGAACCGTCCGTAGTGGAAATTGGCCTCGTAGAGATTCCGGTCAAGTTCCAGAGCCCGTTCGAAGGCGGCCCTGGCCTCTTCGTCATGCCCGCTCTGGTGGAGGGCGATACCGCGAGACGTATGCGCCTCCGCGAGATCCGGATCGAGCGAGAGCGCCTTGAGACTCATCTCGAGAATCCGCCCGAGGGGGATTTCCGCAGCATCCCAATCCCTGATCGCGGCATCGCAATCGGCAATGCCCGCATAGGCCCTAGCATAACCCGGATCAAGTTCCACCGCCTTGACGAACATCCGACGTGCCAGCAACAGGTAGGACTTCGTCCACGCATGTGAAAGCTGCCGGCCGCGCAGATAGTAGGTGTAGGCCTCGGCATTGCCCGTCTGGGCATGCTGAAGCGCCTTTTCCTCCTCGGGCAGCAGCTTCACCTTCAGCTGCGTGACGATGGAGTGCGTAATTTCGTCCTGAATGGCGAAGATATCCGTGAGGTCGCGGTCGAACCGGTCGACCCACATATGGTCGCCGTTCATCGCATCTATGAGTTGAGCGGAAATGCGAACCCGCATTCCTGCCATCCGCACGCTTCCCTGCAGAACGTAGCGAACACCGAGTTCCTCGGCGACCTCCTTCACGTTGACCGAACTTCCCTTGTAGAGGAAGACCGTATTGCGGGGGACAACCTGAAGGCCGGACACTTTCGACAGGTCGGTAATGATGTCCTCGGTGATGCCGTCGGAGAAATATTCATCGTTCGCATCGCTGCTCATGTTCGTGAACGGCAAGGCGGCGATGAAGCGTTTCCGCGTTTCCGCAGATCGGCCCGGCGCATGTGCGCTCCGGGTCGTTCCCGGAGGATCGAGAACCACCGCGTACACCTTCACCGTCTGCCTGATATTCTTGAGCGAGTGCTCGCCTCTCTCCTCGAAGGTAAGGTTCAGCCGCGAGCCGACATGGTCACGCACCGACGCCGATATTGCTACTCCGCCCGGATCGGATATGGCTTCGAGCCGCGCGGCGACATTCACGCCGTCGCCGAAGATGTTGCCATCCTCGACGAGGACGTCCCCGAGATTGACGCCCATGCGAAATTCCAACCGATGCTCCGGCGGAACGTCCTCGTTACGTGCAATCATGCTGCGCTGAATATCGGAGGCACAAGCCACTGCCTTAACGACACTGGCAAACTCGACGAGCATTCCGTCGCCGGCGGCGTTCACGATGCGGCCGCCATACTCTGCAACCTTCACGTCAAACAACTCCGAGCGATGGCGGCTCAGAGCGGCAAGCGTTCCAGTTTCATCGATGCCCATGAGCCGGCTGAAGCCGACGACGTCGGCGGCAAGAATGGCAGCAAGCCGTCGCTCCAAATACCCCTCCGATCGCAGGAGTTTCAAATGACTTTTACTGTACATGTTAGCAGAAGTCCTGTCCTGAAGATCTCGCGCGAGGATTGGCGGTGGCCACAGCAAAAGGCGCCCGCAAGGGCGCCTGCATGTATGACGGATAGTCGGCCCGAACTATTCCCTTCCGCCCCGAGAAAGCAGCAATCGCATTGCATTCATCGTCACCAGCACGGTCGCGCCCGTGTCGGCAAACACCGCGATCCAGAGACCGGTCATGCCGAGTATCGTCGTGACCAGGAACACCGCCTTGAGGCCGAGTGCGATTGCGATGTTCTGGCGGATGTTTGCCATCGTCGCCCGGCCGAGCGCGATCACCCTTGCGACATCGCCGACGCGATTGCCCATCAGTGCAACGCCGGCCGTCTCGCGCGCCAGCCCCGTGCCGGACCCCATTGCCACACCCGTGCCCGAAGCCGCGAGCGCCGCCGCATCATTGATGCCGTCTCCGACCATGACGGTGTTGCGCCCCTTCGAGACCGAACGAAGTGCCTCCACCTTTTCCGCAGGCAGCATCCCGCCGCGGACATCGTCAATCCCGATCGCGCGTCCGATGGCCGCCGCCGTCACCGGATTGTCGCCGCTCAGCATCATCGTCTCGATGCCCAACGCCCGAAGCGCCGCGACGCCCGATACCGCGTCGGCCCGGGGCTCGTCGCGCAATGCGATCGCCCCGATACCGCGGCCGTCCTCGACAACGACTGCAACCGTCGCTCCCGCCTGTTCGAACGTCTCGATCCGGCGGGCGAGGGAATCGCCGATCGTCCCCATCTCTGCGGCAAAGCGCGGCGCGCCGATGAAGACATCCCTTCCTCCGGTCCGGCCGGACACACCCCGCCCGGCGATCGCCTTCACATCCGTGGCAGCTGCCGGTGAGATCGACCGCGCCTCGGCTTCCGCAAGAACGGCCTCCGCAAGCGGATGGCTGGAGCCCACTTCGATTGCGGCGGCGATCGAAAGCAGCTGGCGCTCGTCTCCGTCCAAGGCGAAGACATCCGTTACCGCAGGTGCGCCCTTGGTAAGCGTACCCGTCTTGTCGAAGGCAACAACGTTCGCCTTCGCCAGGGTCTCGAGAACGACACCCCCCTTGACCAGAATGCCGGCACGGGCAGCGGAAGAAAGTGCGGACGCGATCGCCGCCGGAACCGAAATCACCAGCGCACAGGGGCAACCGATCAGCAGAAGTGCAAGCGCCCGATAGATCCAGCTCTGCCACTCACCTCCCATCATCAGCGGAGGAACGAGTGCAACGAGGGCGGCGATCGCCACGATCAGCGGGGTATAGATTCGCGAGAATGAATCGATAAACCGTTCTGCTGGAGCCTTCGCGTCCTGCGCTTCCTCCACGAGAGCGACGATGCGGGCAATCGTATTGTCCGATGCGGTCCGATCGGCCCGAATTCTGAGAGCGGCATCCATGTTCACGGAGCCTGCGAAGACCTGCTCGCCCGGCCCGCGCGACACAGGCATGCTTTCTCCCGTTAGGGCCGCCTCGTCCAGATAAGACCGACCGTCCACAACCTCTCCGTCGACCGCGACGCGATCGCCGGGTCGCGACAGTACGATCTGACCTGGCTTGATATCTGCGGCGCGCACCTCGCGGATCTCGCCGTCCACCTCTATGAATGCCCTGTCCGGAACAAGCGATGCGAGTGCCTCGATGCCGGCGCGCGCGCGACCGGCGGCATAGCCTTCCAGGACTTCGCCGGTTGCGAAGAGGAAAACGACCACGCTTGCCTCGGCGGGTTCGCCGATGATCACAGCGCCGACCACCGCGATCGTCATCAGCATCTCGATGGTGAAAGGCGCTCCGAGCATCGCGGCATTCACCGCGCGGCGGGCAATCGGAACGCTCAGCAGCAAGGCCGCTGCAATGAAAAACCAATGACCGAATTCTGGCGAAACGTGGGAAACCGCAAAGGCCAATGCGGTCGCGAGCCCACCGATGATGGCGTGGATGCCTTTCGCGGTCCGCCACCATGGCGCGCGTGCCGCATGCTTGGTCTCCGTCGACCCGTCTTCCAACAGTTCCACCTGATAACCAAGCCTGCTAACGGCATCGCCTACCTTCGACAGCGGTGTGCGCGCCTCGTCGACTTCGAGGAACATCATTTCGCGCGGAAGCGAAACACGGACGTCGGAGACTCCCGGCATACCGCCGACCGCAGTCCTGATTGTCGCCGCGCAACTCGCGCAATCCATCCCGATTACCCGGAATTGGCGATACCCCTTCAGGTCAACCGCCGCTTCGCTCTCCACCGCAGTCGGTTCCTCAGGACCATGATCATGGTGATGCCCGTGGTCATGGTCATGGTCACAGCAATGATCGTGCTGATGACCAGAGCCGGCGTGTCGGTCCACTCCCGCGATACCGGCTTCATCCCGTTCGTGCATTGCAAATCTCCTTGATTTGCCTCACCGTAATTCCTCTAGTAACTAGAGGTTCAAGAGAAAATTCCAATGGAAACCACATTTTCGATCGGCAAACTCGCGGCCGACAGCGGCTGCAAGATCGAAACGATCCGCTACTACGAGTCGATCGGGCTGCTTGCAGAGCCAGAGAGAAATGCCGGCAATCAGCGTCGCTACACCGCGGGCCACTATGACAGGCTGGTCTTCATCTTGCACGCCCGCGACCTCGGATTGTCCATCGAGTCGATCCGGCAGCTGATCGAACTCTCACGACACCCAGAAGCGCCCTGCCAGGATGCCGACGCTATTGCCGAGCGTCAGTTGGAAGACGTCCGCAAGCGCATTGCCCGATTGAAGTTGCTGGAGGCGGAACTCGAGAAAACGCTTGAGAGCTGCAGCCATGGGACAATTTCGCAATGCAGCGTCATCGAGGCGCTGGCCCGTTGCGGCGCCTGCGAACGCGAACACCGTCGTTCTCGAAACTGAATTGAAAGTGTCACAGCGTCTCCGCCGGAGGGCGGTCCGTTTCAGCGGACCAGCACGGGAGTATAGCCCTCGGCCGCGATGATCTCCGCAATCTTGTCCGCGTTGTCGGCGCCAGAAACGGTGACGCGATGTGTCTGCGTTTCCGCATCTACCCTTGTATTCGGAAGCGCCGTCTCGATCGCAGTGGTTATCGCACGTACACAATGACCACAGGTCATATCCGATACGGTGAATTCGATCGACGGAACAGTGTCAGGGCTGAGGGTCATGGGCAGGTCTCTTGTCTAACTGGCGATGACCCTGAACCCTTCCCACGTTGGAAGGTCAAGCCCCTTTTCGCTTCGAGGTCTCGGAAAAGGCCGCACCTTACGCGAAGCGCTGCAGTTCACCGTGAATGATGTCCTTGAAATCCAGAAGCATCATCTCGGCTTCCGCCGGGGGCAAGGTGATCGCCAGCCGCACCATGCTGCCAGCAAGATGAAAGAGGAGAAAGACGAGACGCCTGAAACGTTCCTGCTCATCGCTGCCGATTATGTGAATGGCGAGATCAGAGAACATTTCAGCCTGTTGCCTGGACTCCGCGATGTCCAGATCCTGCAGCGCCTTGTCCGCCTGTATGGCATTCAGAAGATCCTGGATCGCCGGGTCGCCGGCTACCCGGAAATAGTAGCCGTCCAGAATGGCATCGGCGGCGTTTCGGATATCCGAAAGAACCAGCACGTTCGCAAGCGTTTCCATGATCACAGCCCGGGTCTCGGCCGAATACTGCTGAAACAGCATCGAGATGATCGCCGACTTGTTCGGGAAATACTGGTAGACCGATGCGATGGGACCGCCGGTCAGTGCGGCGACTTCGCGCATCGTCAAACCATCGATGCCCTTCTCGCCTATCAGCTGCTTGGCGACCTTCAGGATTTCTTCGACGCGTTCGCGGCTGCGCTCCTGTTTCGGGTGCCGGCGCAGACATTGAGCATAGGTTTCGACTTCACCAGACATTCCCGAACCACCTCTCACCTAACACCTGGGGTTTGCCCGTCAGCGATACCATACGCAGGCAGCGCAGAGCTGGATCAACGGCAAGATGCATTTCGAAGTTCGAATACATGATCACATACCACGACATGACACGTGATCACGTTTTTGTGACGGCCAGGCGCTTACAGCCACTAGCCAATTGGATGAATGCCTATGCATGAGCTCATTCGAATGCATTATCGGACATGACTCAGCAAAGTCCAGTTCCTAGACCTATCCCACGCCGACACCGGCAATCCATCGCCGACCGCCATGGTTCATTCCAGCGCCTTGATCATCGGGAGAACAGAGAACTTCCCTTCCTCGGCACGTCGGGTGAGTTCCCTCAGATAACCCCCAGGCGAACGGATATGTTCTGCACGCTGGAGCATGGCCGCGATAACAACCGCGGCGGCACTTTCGCCCATCGCGGCGCGGGCCTTATCATAGGCATCCGAAGAAATACCGAGCATCGATCGAACGAGACCGGCGACCTTGATCATGTCGGCCCAGGTGGAGATGCCGTCTTTCGCGTAATCGCCAACCTCAGGGCAGGCGGCCAGCACCCGTTTGAGATCGATAGGGGCTGCCTTTCGCTCCAGCGGACGTGGCTTGGTCTCGGGATCGCCCGGATTGACTCTTTCTTGGCCGTTTAATTCAATTGGTAGGTCTGTTTTTGAATTCTGAATATGGTGATCGAAATGCGCGTCATTGGCGCTCATTTCTTGTTCAGGGATCGAGTTCAGGTATTCCCTTTCCACCAAGCGACGAAGATCTGCCAGTCCTTCCTTACGTTTCTGAAGGTCTTCGATCGAAGTCGTGCGCCCGACTCTCCCCGAAAGGTCGGTAAGCCGCTGGGCAAGTTCCAGCCAGTCACCCGAACGCGCTTCCTCAAGCGCTGCCTCGATGATCTTCGAGATATCGCGCAGATAGATTGTGATCTCTCCGCGCAAGGCCTGTTGCTTGCGGGCCAGGATACGCGCCCGCTCGGCGCTCTCGTGGATCGTCCCCGCCATCAGCGCGAGCGGTGCCAGATCGAACCCGAAGGCTTCCTCCATCTGCCCCTCCTCATTGCGTCGGCAGTATCGTTTCCCGTTGGGACTGTCGCGACGCATCAGGAAACCCGCGTCCTGCAGGGCAGCGATATGGCGCCTGAGCGTCGCCGGCGCCATCCCTCGCGACCGGACAGCGAGCTCCGCGTTGGACGGGAAGACGATGATCGGCTCCTTCCCATCGAGAACCTTTGACGGGTGGAAGCTCAAGAGTGCCTCCAGCACCGTTATCGTCCGGTCAGAAAGACCGAACGACACCCTTGCTTCCGTCAGTGCACGGATCAACTGCCACTTGTCGGCAGTGCCTGTCTCGTTACCGCCGTCGGCATCGCGAAGGCGCTCTTGCGCTTTAGCAACCCGTTCCTGCAGCGCGAAATGGCGCACAGTCATCCTGCCGCCGCCAAATGGCGTCGTCGCAACTCTCTCAATCATTGGTCATCCCCTCATGGAGGCAAGAGGCCGACCTTGACGTCTCAAAAGGACAGCAAGCATCGTTTCGCCACGGGAAAACCGAGGCAAACGCTTGACTTTGGCTGTCGGAAGTGATTCTCTCTAATTGCTACATTGAAGAGGGCTTCCGGAATGGCGACGTTTTGGAGGCCTTTTTTCTTGCTTCAATCCTTTCCTGTTCAGTCACGGTAGCCAGCCGCAATCGAGCGGCCGAATTCTCATTCAGGGCGCAGTCCGCCCCCAGGCGGAGAGCATCAGAGCTTCAATCTCCGCGTTGACGGCATTCATGCTTTCCATCGCCCGGTCATAGGTCGAGCGGGTGAAGTTCTCTCTTCCGACTTCATAGAGCGTCTCCTTCGTCAGTCCCGCATCCGAAACAGCCGTGGACTTGACCATGGGCGCTGTCAGGACTCGCTCGCCGAAAAGCGACCGCATGAAACCGACGATCTGGGCCTGCGGGCCATCGTTCGGTTCAAAGCGGGTCACGAGATAGCGCAGAAAGTCGAAGTTCAGCCGCCCGCCGGCCTCCCGCACAACGGAAAGCAGGTCCGATGTCATGAACAGGAACTGGTTCATGGACGCGATGTCCAGCATCTGCGGATGAACGGTCACGATCACCGACGTCGACGCGCAAAGAGCCGAAAGCGTCAGGTAGCCGAGCTGCGGCGGGCAATCGAGAACCACCACGTCATAGTCCGCCTCCACCGAGCGCAAGGCGGCGTGCACCCGGGCGAAGAACAGCGGCTGACCGGCCGCACTACCCTGCCGATTGGCGAGCGCGCGCGGCGTCACATGCTCGAATTCCTGCAGCTCCAGATTCCCCGGTACCAGATCCAGGCCATCAAAGTAGGTCTTGCGAATGATCTTGCTGAGGGGCCGCGCCTCGTCGTCGTAGCGGATCGCACCGAAAATCGTGTCGTTGCCTTCGAGATCAAGCTCGGGCTGGTAGCCGAAAAGGGCGGAAAGCGAGGCCTGCGGATCGAGATCCACGGCCAGCACGCGATACCCCGCGAGAGCAAGGTATTGAGCGAGGTGGGCTGCCGACGTCGTCTTGCCCGAGCCCCCCTTGAAGTTGGTCACACCGATTACCTGAAGGTGCTCGCCACGGCCCGGATCGCGCCATTTCCGATAAGTCGAAGCCTTTGCCGTGTTGCTTTTGGCAAGCGCCTGGTCAGCGAGATAGGCGCGCAAGGCATTGATATCGGCCAATGAATAGTAGCGGCGCCCGCCCGCTCCGGTTTCCGGCTGCGGGCCCTCGCCGGCGAGCGAGAGCTGCCTGAGGTAGCCATCCGAAACACCGATCAGTCGTGCCGCCTCTCCGGATGAAAACGAACGGAGCGTCTTGCGGGTGGCAGGCATGAAGAAACGCTCCCGCATGCCCTTGAGCTGAAGCGACAGCAATTGCGCATCCGCCGCGATTGCTTCGTCGGCCGGTACGATCTCTCGGTCTGTCATGTCGGGGGCCAGGGCCATCCGTTGTATCCTTCAGGGCATTCTGTGCTTGCCTTGGACTCTCAAACCGTCGACCATGGGCTCGGCCGGCGCCATGGCAGTCACGCTCCGGCAAACAATCTACGCGAAAACGATTTTCTAACAGGCAAACCTGCCAGTTACGGAAGACGGCAGAAAATACAAAATTTCCGTTACAGGACCCTGAGACGATTCCCGATTCCCGTCAAGATATATTTGGTTAACGGCGCTCTAACGGAAAGGTGGCGCATCCAGGACGCGCCACCAGCCAAAAAGACAATATCAATCAATGCCGCGCGGGCACATTGCCCTGACCGCCGCTGTCAGAACCCGAACAACCGCAACCGGTCGCCCAGCAGGGAGATGGTCGGCACGTCCGCATTGGCGAAGGCGAACCGCAGGTATCTGTCCTGGCCTTCACCAAAATAGTCACCGGGCAGGCATACAATGCCCACGGACTTCGCAAGCCGTTCGGCGACGTCTGCCGAGCCACGCCCCGCCGCGGGATGTCTTACGAACGCAAAGTAGGCTCCCAGCGCATCGACCTTCCAATCAGGCAGCAGTTGCATGGTTTCCCTCAATGCCTGCGCACGCCTGACGATTTCCTGCCGATTACCTTCGCGCCAGGCAGCAAGCTTCGGCAGCGCCTCGGCAACGGCGACCTGGGCCGCCCGAGGCGCACAGATCTGCAGGTTGTCCATGATCTTAGCTACCTGTTCGACCACCGCGGCACCGGCCGTGATCGCTCCGAGCCGATGCCCGGGGATGCAGAAGGATTTCGAGAAGCTGTAGAGACCGATGACCGTGTCCTGCCAGCCCTCGCGGGAAAAAAGTTCGTGTGGGCGAACGCCAGCCTCCGGCAGGAAGTCGCGATACGTCTCGTCCAGGATGAGCCATATGCCTCGTGCCTTGCAGAGATCGAATATCTCGTTGAGCAGGGAGGAAGGATAGACCGAGCCCGTCGGATTGTTGGGAGACACCAGCGCCAGTGCCCGCACGCCAGGAACAATCGCTTCGGCGATAGCTGCCGGATCGGGCAGGAAGCCAAGAGCCGGATCGCACGCCACGAAACGGGTCTTCACACCCATCATCGCGAGCGTCGTTTCCTGGTTGAAATAGTAGGGATTGGTCATCAAGACGGTGTCGCCCGGGCCTGCCACGGCCATCGCCGCACAGATAAAGGCCTGATTGCAGCCGGAGGTGATGTGGATGTTGCCCTGTTCCATGCTTGCCTCGTAGACCTGCGAGACATGAAGGGCGTAGGCGCTCCTGAGGACCGCCTCTCCTTCAATCGCGCCATATCCCGTCAAGGCGGTCGACGCGGCGTATTGCCCGAGCAGCGCCAGCATTTCCGGATGAGCCGGGTAGCCCGGGACGGCCTGAGACAGGTCGATCAGCGGACCGTGCCGGCCATCATAGGACTTCGCCCATGCCAGGACGGAGGGCACGGGCGGGGGGCGAGCGTTTCGACGAGCGGATTGAAGTGGGCCATTGAAGTTTCTCTTTAACTCTGTCCGGCTCACAGCCGGGACTTGCGTTTCTGGACGGAATTGGTGCGCCGTTGAGCCGGCGCCGAGACCGGTTTGTAATCTTCCGCACTACGGCCCCGAGTCCGGATCAGCGTTCTTGCGGAGGTCTGCGGTTCTGGCAGGGCATCGCCCTCGAGCGAGGCGAAAAGCCAATCTATGAACACCTTGGCAATGGGGGCGGCACGCACCTCATGCCGACAAGCGACATAGAAAGCATCGTTGGCCGGCACACTGAGATCGAAGGGAACGACCAATTCGCCCTTGGCGATCAGACTGCTGGCGGTAATGGTATCGCCGAGCGCCACACCCTGGCCATGGAGTGCCGCCTCGGTGGAGAGCCGTGCATCGCTCATCGAATGCTGTTGCCCGCGCGCAAGATCGACGGCATCCGCGGCCGAAAGCCAGGTGTGCCACTCCCGTCCGTCATCACCATGCAGGATAACATGGTCGGAAAGGTCGCGCACCGAGCGCAACGGGCGGCTGTTGAGCAGGGTAGGGCTGGCGATCGGGAACAGACGCAGGTGGCTCCACAGCCGTGTCCAGCAGTCCGGCCAGTTTCCGTCGCCGTAAAGGATACAGACGTCGACGTCGGGCGCATGGACATCAGCCGGGTCGTTCGCTGCAACGAGGTTCAGCCGGATACCGGGATATTGCTCCGTAAAGCGGTTGAGGCGGGGAATGATCCAGAAGGACAGAAGCGCCGGGACGCAGGTGATCTTGAGTTCACCGCTCGTAGTCGGGCGCTTCATCTGCGCGGTGGCCGCGGCGATGCCGCCAAAGGCCTGCGTAACCGCCGGCAGCAAGAGGGCCCCCTCCGAAGTCAGCTTGAGCCGCTTTCCCCCGCGCTCGAACAGAGGAGTGTTGAGCGACTCCTCCAGTGCGCGGATCTGGTGACTGATCGCACCGTGCGTGACATTCAGCTCCCGCGCCGCGGCGGACACGGACCCTCGACGGGCCGTCGCCTCGAAGGCTCTCAGGGGATTGAGCGGTGGAAGACGCGACATCATCACGATCCGGGCAAGTGTAGTTGGTGAATTTTTCTCACACGAATGACTATAACATTGTCAATTGATTTTCTATTCGATTTACGACGATAATGGCCAAAACAAGTGCAATAAGCCGGGGAACCTAAAAATTGGGCTGCCATCTTCTGACCGCCCGCTCTCCGGCTGATCAAACCGTATAGCGAGGCAGGCATGGCGTTCGACGCGAGCAAGTTGCAGGAACTGAGACAGAGATACAGCAACGGCACCGATTTTTACGATCCGGCCTACCGCAAGGTTGCCGACAAGATCTTCTCGGGTGGCACGCGCGTCGCACCCTACGCCGGAGTTCCGACATTTCTGTCTGCTCCCTATCTTCCTGTCGATGCCAATAACCCCGATTTCGGTGATCTCCAGGTCGCCATCACGGGCGTTCCGATGGATCTTGGCGTAACCAACCGTACGGGCTCGCGCTTCGGACCCCGCGCCATGCGCTCCATCGAACGCATCGGCCCTTACAACCATGTACTGGATTGCGCACCCGTGCAGGAATTGCGCGTGGCCGACATCGGTGACGTGCCGTTCCAGAGCCGCTACAGGCTCGAACTCAGCCATGAGGACATCGAGAAGCGTTTCAACCAGATCGTCGACGCCGGGGTCATCCCGCTTGCGGTCGGCGGTGACCACTCGATCACCCACCCGATCATGAAGGCCGTGGGCAAGAAGACGCCCGTCGGCATGATCCACATTGACGCTCACTGCGACACCGGCGGCTCTTTCGACCAGACGAAATTCCACCACGGCGGCCCGTTCCGCAACGCCGTCCTTGATGGCGTTCTCGATCCGACCCGCACGATCCAGATCGGCATTCGCGGCTCTTCCGAGTATCTATGGGAGTTTTCCTATGAGTCTGGCATGACCGTGATCCACGCGGAAGAGGTGACGGGCATGGGCATCCCCGCCATCATCGAGAAGGCGAGGCAGATCGTCGGGGACGGCCCGACTTACCTCTCCTTCGACATCGACAGCCTCGACCCAAGCTTCGCTCCCGGCACCGGCACGCCTGAAATCGGCGGACTGACGACGCGCGAAGTCCTCGAACTGCTCCGCGGGCTCAAGGGGCTCAACCTTGTGGGCGGCGACGTCGTGGAAGTCGCGCCGCAGTACGATGCAACCACCAACACCGCACATGCGGGCGCGCAGGTACTGTTCGAAATTCTGAGCCTCATGGTCTTCAGCCCCTCGGTAAAGGGCAAGGCCTGACGTAGAATACACCAAAGCAATGTGGGAACATGCCGGCGCACGCTCTGGGCTCCGGCACATAAAAGGAGAAAAAAATGGGTAACAACTTCAACTCCAACATCAGCCGCCGCGGCCTTCTTGCCGCAAGCGCGGCCGGAGCATCGCTGCTTGCGATGCCGTCGATCCTTCGCGCACAGGACAAATCGCTGAAGATCGGCGTCTACGGCGGTTACTTCAAGGATTCGTTCGACAAGAACATTTTCCCTGAGTTCACCAAGGCAACCGGCATCGCGGTTGAATCCATTGCGGAGCCGACGGGCGAAGCCTGGCTCGTTCAGCTCGAGCAGGCAGCCCGCGCCAAGCAGGCTCCGGCCGACGTTTCCATGATGTCCCAGGTTGCCATGCTCAAGGGGCAGGCAACCGAGCTCTGGGCGCCGATCGATACCACCAAGATGAAGAATGCCGGCAATCTGATCGACCACTTCGTCAACAAGTATCCAGATGGACGCGTGGCGGGCATCGGCGCGGTTGCGTGGTACATCACGCTCGTCACCAACACCAACGTCTACAAGGAAGCGCCGACCTCCTGGACCGCTCTTTGGGATCCGGCCAATGCCGACAAGCTTGGCCTGCTTGCGCTGGTCTCCAACTCCTTCCTGCT
Source organism: Sinorhizobium sp. BG8 (assembly GCF_016864555.1). Classification (NCBI taxonomy): domain Bacteria; kingdom Pseudomonadati; phylum Pseudomonadota; class Alphaproteobacteria; order Hyphomicrobiales; family Rhizobiaceae; genus Sinorhizobium; species Sinorhizobium sp. BG8. The sequence continues at coordinate 332,381 of NZ_CP044012.1, forward strand.
CGAGGTAACCGCCAAGACCTTCATGGGCGGCACCAACGCGCTGGACACCGAAGAAGGCATCCTGAAGGCCTTCGAAAAGCTCGCTGAGGTAAAGCCGAACGTTCGGTTGTGGTACCGCGACGAAGCACAGTTCGAGCAGGCACTGAAGTCGGGCGAAATCCCGATGGGCCAGTACTATCACGACGTTACCGGTCTTGCGGCCGCTGACGGGCACCCCGTACGGTCCACCTTTCCCAAGGAAGGCGGCATTCAGGATTCCGGTTGCTGGGCAGTGTCGAAGGCGTCCCAGAAGTCCGAGGAAGCGCACGTCTTCATCGACTACATGTGCCAGCCGGCCATTCAGGCGACGCTGGCCCGCAAGGTCGGAACCTCGCCGACGGTCAAGCGCGAGCTTCTCGACCTGTCGGACAAGGAATTCGCCGCGGTGTCCTCAGATATCGAGCCGATCATTCCGCGCTACGACCTCTACCAGACCAAGTCGGACTGGCTGAACCAGAAGTGGACCGAACTCATCGTCGGCTAAGGCACTCTCCTCCTCCAACGGAGGATGATCTGCGCGTCGCGAGGGGGATCGGTCGAACCGAACTCACCCCTCGCGCGCGTGTCGCGCGGCCCCACCCTCGTGGTGAGGCATCGGACGCTCAAGACACAACTCGCGGCAGGGCAGGCGTCCAGCGACCATTCTATTGATGACGCATACCTGCCCCGCGTGACACGAACACACACAGGAACACCATGTCCGGATTGACCCTTCAAAACGTCACCAAGGAATTCGGCACCTTCACCGCCGTCAGAAACGTGAACCTGACCGTGCCGCACGGTACCTTCGTGTGCATGCTCGGCCCGTCCGGATGCGGCAAGACCACACTGATGCGGATGGTTGCCGGCCTCGACCTGCCGACCGGCGGCGCAATCAAGCTCGACGGCGAAGACATCACCCGTGTTCCAACGCACAAGCGCAATCTCGGAATGGTCTTCCAGTCGCTGGCGCTCTTTCCGCATCTGACCGTCGGCGAGAACATCGCCTATGCGCTGCGCATTCGCGGCGTTGGCAAGGAGGAGCAGCGAAAGCGCGTCGATGAGCTTCTTTCGATGATCCACCTCCCGGGCTATGCAGACCGCCCGGTCGCTAAACTCTCCGGGGGCCAGCGCCAGCGCGTAGCAATTGCCCGCGCACTTGCCATCTCGCCGAAGCTGTTCCTGCTCGACGAGCCGCTTTCCGCGCTCGACGCCAAGCTGCGCGAAGCCATGCAGGTGGAACTCCGGCAATTGCAGCAACAGCTCGGTATCACCACGATCGTCGTCACCCACGACCAGCGTGAGGCAATGACCATGGCCGACACGGTCGTCGTGATGAATGGCGGGGAGATCCGTCAGGCCGCACCGCCGGTGGAAATCTACCGCAGGCCCGCCGATACGTTCGTTGCAGACTTCATTGGCTCGACCAACCTCGTCGACTTCACGGCCGATGCCGCGGGACGCGCCACGGTTCTTGGCCGGCCGGTGGAGGGACTTTCAATCCCTGCCGGCCTGGCGAAGGGGATCATTTCCGTGCGCCCGGAAGACCTGCATCTGACGGCACCGGGCAACGGCCCGTTGGACGGCACCGTCACCTTCGTGCGCGATCTCGGGGGCACGATCGAGACGTTCCTCGACGTGGCCGGCAAGCAGATGATTGCGGTCTCGACGCCGCGCGCCCGTCCGGAAGTTTCCGTCGGCCAGACTGTCGGCATCCAGCTTTCACCCGACGTTTGCGTGGTGCTCAAATCATGAGGCGCGAAAAACCGCAAACGATCGCCGACTATGGCCCGCTGCTCTTCCCGGCCGGGATGTTGATCATTTTCTTCGTCGTCCCCTTCGCGACGATGATTGCCGTCTCGTTCTTCCAGCGTGATCCGGCAGGTTTCTATTCGACCGCGTTCGTCTTCGACAACTACGCCCGGTTCCTCAGCCTTTTCTTCGGCAAGGTCCTTGGCTTTTCGCTCTTCCTTGCCGTTGCGGTCGCGGTCTGCTGCGTCGTGATTGCGCTGCCCTTTACCTATCTCTTGTCGCGCTCGAAGCGCAGGACCCAGGTTCTCTGGCTCGTCGCCCTGCTTTCGGTGTTGTCACTCTCCGAGGTCATCATCGGCTTTGCCTGGTCGACGCTGTTCTCCCGCACCGCGGGCATTACGAACCTGCTTGTAGCAATCGGCCTGATGAACGAGGCAGTCGCGCTCAACCCAAGCTTTGGCGCTGTCCTCACTGCGATGGTCTACCAGGCCTTGCCCTATACGGTGCTGGTCCTCTATCCTGCGCTCGTGCGGTTGGACCCGACACTGACCGAGGCGGCGCGCACACTTGGCTCCTCGCCGGTACGCGCCTTCTTCACGGTCGTCGTGCCTGCACTCAGGAACACCATACTCGCCACGCTGATCATGGTCTTCATCTTCGCTCTCGGCTCATACCTCCTGCCGCAAATCCTCGGCCGGCCACAGCACTGGACGCTTTCGGTCCTGATTACCGACCAGGCGATCTATCAATCGAACATGCCGTTCGCCGCCGCGATGGCCGTGTTCCTCGTACTCGTCACTCTCGGCCTCGTCGGTCTGACGATCTACGCCGGACGCAAGGGAGAAGCCGCATGAATACTCTCTTCCAGCGGCTCTACTTCTCCCTCGTCGGCCTGTTTCTGGCGCTGCCGCTCATCGTCGTCGCGGGGGTTTCGGTCAACGCGAAGCAGACGCTCGCCTTTCCGCCAGAAGGCTTCTCCCTGTCATGGTACGGTGAGATCTTCACCAACCCCGAATGGCGCAATGCGCTTCTCGCATCCGTGACGCTCGCCGCCCTCTCGGCAGCTCTCGCGCTCGCCATCGCCCTGCCGCTCGCCTGGTTCCTGTGGCGCCGCGTCGCCCCGTGGGCGAACATTTTCCAACTGCTCGGCATCGCGCCTTTCACGCTGCCGCCGGTCATTACCGCCCTCGGCCTTTTGACGTTCTGGGCGACGACCGGGTTCTACGGCCAGCCATGGACCGCGGTCATCAGCCACGCCATCTTCTTTGTCACGCTCCCCCTGGTCACGCTCTCGCTCGGCTTTTCGTCCATCGACCGCTCTTTCGTCGAGGCCGCCGCCACGATGGGGGCCGATGATCGAACGATCTTCCGGACGGTCGTCCTGCCGCTCATCCTGCCCTATCTCGTCTCCGGCTACGCCTTCGCCTTCGTGCTATCGCTCAACGAATACATCGTTGCGTACATGACCATCGGCTTCACGATGGAAACGCTGCCGATCAAGATCTTCAACGCACTGCGCTACGGCTATACGCCGACGATGGCCTCGGTGACGATCGTCTTCGTCGCGATCGCTGCCACCGTCTTCGGGCTCGTCGCCCGCTTCGGCGATCTGCCGAAGCTGCTTGGCGCGATGTCGACGAACGAGAAATAGGAGCCTGCCGTGAAGATCGCTGCCCTTCAGATGCGCGCCGTTGCCGGCGATGTGGAAGCCAATCTCGCTCGCATTGCCGGTGCCGCAGCCGAAGCCTCGGCGAACGGCGCGAAGCTGCTGATCGCGCCGGAGCTCGCGGTGACCGGATACGGGGCAGGGGACGCGCTGCCGCAACTAGCGTCTACAGCCACGGGACGGACCGTCGAGCGGATCGCGACCATCGCCCGGGAAAACCGCGTGGTGATCGTGGCCGGCTTTGCAGAGACAGACGGTCAGACGACCTACAACAGCGCGCTGCTCACCGATGGCAGCGGCAACACCGCCATTTATCGCAAGTCGCACCTTTATGGCGAATACGAACGCATCTGGTTCCAGCCGGAGGCACCGACTTCTGTCGTCGCCAACGTCGAGGGCATCAAGGTAGGCATGCTCATCTGCTACGATGTCGAATTCCCGGAAAATGTCCGCCGGCTGGCGCAGGCCGACGTCGAACTCGTCGTCGTGCCCACGGCACTGCCCAAGGGTGCCTCGGGTACCTTCATCGCCGACCGGATGATCCAGGTCCGGGCCTTCGAGAACCAGGTTTTCGTCGCCTACGTCAACCACTGCGGCGCCGACTCCCGCTTCACCTATGCAGGCCTGTCGCGGATCGTCGCGCCTGACGGCAGTGTGCTTGCCGAGGCCCCCGCGGATGGCGAGGCGCTGATCTACGCAGACATCAGACCTGGCGACTACGTCGCGTCGAAAGCGGAAAACACCTATCTGGCGGATCTCGCGCGGCAGGTATAATTTTGAGGCCGAAGGTACGAAGCACACGGCCCGTCTGCAGTCCGGATCCGCCAAGCGAACGCGTCCGGAGACATAGGCCACCGTCGATGGTTTCTGGGCAGCCGAACGGCAGAAACCGGTTATAGATCGCCCACGGGTTTTCCCGATAGCGATGCTCCTTCGCGACCTCGACAATTGCCGGAGGGAGTGAATGTCATGGCCACCATCGATTTCTGGTTCACGCTCGGAAGCACCTATACCTTCCTCGCGGTGATGCGCCTGCCGCAGATCTCGGAGAAGTCCGGAATCGATTTCCGATGGCGACCGTTCAATGTCCGCGCAATCATGATCGAGATGGACAACATCCCCTTCGCGAAGAAGCCGGTGAAGGCGGCCTACATGTGGCGGGACATCGAACGCCGCGCTGCGATGTACAGCCTGCCCGCCCACCTTCCAATCCCGTATCCCCTTCCCGAACTCGAGCGGGCCAACCGCGTCGCGATTGTCGGAGCGAATGAGGGCTGGTGCGAAGCCTACACCGTAGAAGCATACCGACGATGGTTCACGCAGGGCCAAGCTCCGGGCAGCGAACCAAACCTTTCGGCGAGTATAAGCCAGGCCGGCCACGATCCCGCACGGGTTCTCGAACTCGCCGATTCCACCGACGGCATCGATGCGCTCTATCAGGCGACGGAAGAGGCGAGGGGTCTCGGCATCTTCGGATCCCCCTCATTCATCGTGGACGACGAGCTCTTCTGGGGGCACGACCGCCTCGATGACGCGATCAGTTGGCGAAACAATCTCGACAGAGCGACGCCGGGTTGAAATCGCATCGCCGAGCGGCACTAGAGTGTGATCAGCGCCGTACCCAGGACGGCCAGGCACGCACCGAGCCAGGATTGCGCGGGCGGGCAAACCCCGGTTCGAAACCACACCATCGGCAAAATCACCACGGGCGTCATCGACGACAGGGTCGAAACGATCCCGACGTTTCCGTGCGCAAGCGCCGCCATCAGCAGTGACATGCCAAGCCCTGTTCCGAGAAACGCAGCCAGCACGGCAATGCCAACCGTTTTGAGAGCTACCGCCGGAGCCCGCCTCAGTGCAGCGATGGGCAAGACCGACAACATCAGGAAAAAGACCATCGCGATGCCGGACCGTATGGCCATCGCGGTAAAGGGTTCGACACCCGTCGCCATGGCCGGACGTGCGCAGAGGCTGCCGAGCGCCTGGCCAAAGGCCGTGATCGCTCCGAGCGCGATCCCATGCCATGGCAGACGCACCGGCACCTGGCGTCCCTCGGACGGAGACGAAACGCCTTCACCTTGACGACCGCGGAGACCAATCGCAAGTATGATCCCCGCCAGGACCAGCAAGATCCCCCCGCCTTGCTGGATGCTGATTGTCTCGCCCAACACTACATAGCCGAGCAGAACGGCAAAGGGTGCAGTCAATGAGAACATCAGCGCCGTATTGCGTGCACCGATCGCATAGATAGTCGCAAAATAGGTGGTGCTTGCGACGATGATTCCGAAGAAGCTGGACGCGGCCAGGTAGCCCAGCTGCCACGCCGCCACAGATTGCCAACCGCCCAGGAAAAGCGAAACGGCCCCGGTCATCAGGAAGGCAGCGATCATCTGCCAGCGCGCGAGGCGCAGAACGTGCACGCGTCCGTTCAGTTCGCCAATCAGCATGCCGCTCATGGCAATACAGATGGCGGCGGAGATCGCGAACAGTTCGGACATGACTCAGGAGATCCTGCAGTGGGAAGTGCGCGCTGGTCCTAAGTCAAAAGCATCCCGGATTCCAGCGCTCACGCACGCCCGAAGAAGAAAATCGCGCGTCATATCTCAATGCCACCTAGGCCCTTCCTATGCACGCCCGTCGAGTGTCGCCACAGGGCCGTAGAGATCCGGCCGCCGATCCCGGAAAAGTCCCCATCCCCAGCGTTGCCGCTCTATGGCATCGAGATCGAAGGTCGCAAGCAGCACGCCGGAGTTCTCCCGGTCGGCCTCTGCCACCTTGGCACCCGTCTGGTCGGCGATGAAGGACGAGCCATAGAAGGTGAGGGCCGTGTCGTTGCGCCCCTCTTCGGTGCCGATCCGGTTGGATGCCACGAGCGGAACCATGTTGGCAGCGGCATGCCCCTGCATGACACGCTGCCAGTGTGCCGCGCTGTCGATCGTGGCGTCGTGAGGTTCGCTACCGATCGCGGTGGGATAGAGCAGGATTTCAGCTCCGAGGAGCGCCATGCTGCGAGCAGCTTCCGGAAACCACTGGTCCCAGCAGATTCCACAGCCGATCGTGCCGAACCGGGTCTTCCAGACCCTGAAACCGGTATCGCCCGGGGAAAAATAGAACTTCTCCGTGTAGCCCGGACCATCCGGGATATGGCTCTTGCGGTAGTTTCCGAGCACCGAACCATCGGCATCAACGATCGCCACTGAATTGTAGAAGGCCCGGCCAGCCTTTTCGAAATAGCTCACCGGCAGGACCACACCGAGTTCGGCCGCGAGAGCCGAGAAATGAGCGACGAGCGGGTTGTTCTCGAGCGGTTTCGCCAGCTCGCAGAAACCGAAATACTGCTCCTGGCAGAAATAGGGTGTCTCGAACAGCTCCTGGATCAGGATGATGTTGGCACCGCGCCCGGCCGCCTCGCGCACGAGACGCTCGGCCGTTGCAATGTTCTTTTCGATATCCCAGCTGCAGGCCATCTGCGTGGCCGCAAGCGTCACATTCCGCATTTATCGTCTCCCAAGAATTCGCCACTTCCGCACCGAGGGCGGGAGTGGCCTGATTTCCCTATATGCCAGCCTCCGACGAACACGAAAGGCAGCACGGGCAGCGCATTCCGGTGCCCGCTCCGTCCGCTTGCGTCATAGTCTTCGGGCATGACTTCTCCCGAAGACCATCTCGCATTTCATCAGGCGGGGCCTATGCCTGATGGGTGATCCGTCCGTCGCAAATCGTGGTGACCGGGCGGATCCCCGCCAGCGCCTCTGATGCAGCGGCCTCGACATCACCGGACAGCACGACGATATCCGCCAGATATCCCTGCTTGAGCACGCCCTTCCGGTCCTCCATGAACTCGACCCATGCGCTGGTCCTGGTGTAGGCGGCAAGCGTCTCCTTCAGAGACAGGCGCTGGTCCGGCATGCCGTCCTTCCAGGTCTTCCGGGTCATGGCGTCGTAGATGCAGCTCATCGGATCGAGGGGAGAGACCGGCCAGTCGGTTGCGAAGACGATCTCGGCGCCGGCGTCAGTCAGCGTGCGCCAGGCGAAGGCATAGGGCCAGCGCTCCTCACCGATGCAGGAGAGATACGGCTCGAGCGGCAGGCCCGCATTGCCTGGCGGATGTGTCGGCTGCATCGAGGCGATCGTGCCGAGCTGTGCGAAGCGCGGAATGTCGTCCGGGTGGATGACCTCGATATGCTCGATCCGGTTGCGGGCGTCGCGCCCTCCGTTCGCACTCGCGGCCGCTTCATAGCCGTTCAGAACCATGCGCACGGCGCCGTCACCGATGGCATGAACCGCCACCGGTAGACCTAGCTTGTCGGCAACGATTGCGACGTTGTTGAAATGGTCCTGCGTGAAGAGAGGATCACCCTTCCACCCCGGCTGATTTGAATAGTCGTCGACGAACACCGCCGTGCCCGACTCCGTCACCCCATCCATGAAGAGCTTGACGAAGTCGCAACGCAGCTTGTCCGTGTCGAAGCGTTTGCGCCACGCGGCAGCCTTATCCTCAAGATCGGAAAGCGGCATGAAGTTCTTCATGTGGAAAGGCATGCGGACCCTGACCGGAAGCCCGTCGACCTTCTCGATCTCGTCCAGCATTTCGAGCTGGTAGAGACTGCCGTCCATGTTCTGGATGGACGTGATGCCGAGGGAGGCGCAGTAGGCAAGGCCGCGCTTGATCACGGCAATGTCCTTGGCGCGTTCATCCGGCGTCAGGTTCTCCGGGTCGCCGCCCGTACCTACGCCAAGCATCTCGCGGCCACCGGTTTCACTCAGCGCCGCCACCGGGCGCATCGCGTTGGATTCCCGAAGTTCCCCGTTTGCGAGGCCGTCCGGCCCCATGACGATCTCGTTTCCGACGCCGACGTCTCCCCCCTCGAGGATCCCTGCCTGTTTGAGGGCGATCGTGTTCGCCCAGGCGGTGTGATGGTCAGGCGCGACCATCATGAACGGGCGGTCAACGATGATCCGGTCGAGGTGGTGACGGGTGACGCGTTCGTCCACCGACAGGATCGTGTAATCGGCATACTGCGCCTCGAGCAACGGCAGGTCCGGGTTGGCGGCAGCGTAGTCGCGAACCGCCTTTTCCAGCGCTTCGTAACCGCTGACACCGAAAAGCGACAGCTGGGTGAGCCCTACGGATCCACCGAAGATGTGCATGTGCGCTTCGTTGAAGCCCGGAAGCACGGTCCCTCCCTTGGCGTCGATCACATGAGTGTCCGGCCCGCTGAAGGCATCAACCTGGGCCTCCGAACCGACGGCCAGAATGCGGTTGCCCGCAATAGCGATTGCTTCGGCATTCGGATTGGCGTCATCCATCGTCATGATCCGCGCATTGCGGATGATGAAGCTTGCTTCTTTCTGCACGGTGTCTCCTCGATTTTCTCTGTTTCAGAACGCCATCTGGCAGATGGCCCTGAAGAATGCGAAATTGTCCTGCTTGAGTTCGTCGTCGAGCGGATTGGGCTGGGACGACAGCTTGACGATGACGGTATCGGTACTTGGATCGACATAAAGCCACTGGCCGTGGATCCCGATGGCGCAATAGGCTCCGTCGGCCTCGCCCGACTGATACCACTGGCTGCGGTAGCGACCGTTCGGAAGGCTGGTATTGCTGCCTGCGGCCCAGGCATCGTGATCACCCGCCGTCCTCATGTCCTTGATCCATGCCGATGGCACGACCTGTCTGCCGGCCGACGCGCCGCCCGTGCGCAGAAGCTCGCCCACACGTGCGAGGTCCCGGGCAGTCACGCAGATCCCGCCGGCGGTTCTCGGCGTGCCGATCGCATCGACGGTCACATAGGCGTGGTTCTTGGCGCCCATCGGTTTCCACAGAAGATCGGACATCAGCTCCGGGAAACGCATCTTGGTCGCGCGCTCGATGATCACCCCGAGAAGGTCCGAATTCGGCGAGGCATAGAAGAACGGACCTCCATGCGGACGTTCGGCCTTCCTGAGCGTAAAAAGGAAAGAGGGCAGCGTCTCTGCGGGTAGCCCGGGTTCCGGCGGGTTCCACAGCATTGCGCGGCGATAGCGCGCGAAGGCGCCGAGCCTGTCGAGGTAGACTTCCTCGAAATCGAGGCTGACGCGCATGTCGAGGACATCGCGGTAGCTGCAGTCCCCATAGGCACTCCCTGCAGCCTCCGGCAGATAGTGGGTCACCGGCTTGTCGGGATCGATCACGCCCTCGGCTTCCAGAATGCCCGAGACAACGGCGGTGAGTGACTTGGAAACTGAAAAGACGACGTGGCGTGCATTTACGTCAGCATGGGGCGCATAGTGCTCCGCCACGATCCGGCCGTCGCGCATCACGACGAAGGCGTCGGTATGGGCATAGTCGAGAAAGCCCGAAATCGTCGAAACATCTTCGAGGCCGGCGTCGATGCTGCCGGCGAGGAAGAGCGAGGACTCCACCGCCACCTCGGCCTCGACCGTCTCGCAAGCGATCTCGGCGGTCGGAACGAGGTCACGCAGGTTTTGGAAGGACCAGCGGCTATACGGCGCGCTGCGCCAGGTCTCGAGCGTCACGTCAGCCCTGGCGAAGCCGTTCGCGTCATTGAATGTAGGTATCATCGCATTTGTAGCGAACGCGGAAAGCATAACTTCCCGCGTCGCAATCCCTTTCGTGAAGGAAAATCGTTACTTCTGCAGTTCTGTCCAGATCTTGGTGTAGAGCTGCTGGACTTCCGGCGGGCAGGCGAGGTTGAACTTGCCGGCTGCCTTGAACTCTTCCGGGATGACGATCTCGGGCGCAGCTTTCATGTCTTCCGGCATGAAGGCCTCCGAACCCTTGATGCCATTCGCATAACGGGCGAAGGACGACAGCATCGCTGCGTTTTCCGGATCCATGATGAAGTTCAGGAACAGCTTGGCGTTCTCGACGTTCTTGGCGTCCTTCAGGATGGCAGCATTATCCATCCAGATCGGATAGCCTTCCTTGGGATAGCCATAGGCAACGTTCTCGTTCTGGAGACGCGAACGGAAGGATGCGCCGTTCCAGTTCGTGCCGGCCGAGAGGTCGCCCTTGGAGTACTTCTCGATGTTGCCGTAGTCCATCGAGATCCACTTGGGCTTCGCGGCCAAAAGAAGCTCGCGCGCCTTCTTCAGCACGGTGAGATCGCCGGTGCAGGGCTCTCCACCCGCATAGGTCACCACCATATGCATGACATCGGCCATTTCAGGCAGCACGTTGACCTTGCCGACGAGCTCCGGCGGTGGGTCCATGAAGATCGCCGAGGTGTTGATGTCGCCGTGATAGACCGCCTTGTTGACGGTCACGCCGGTCGTGCCCCACTGCCACGGAACCGAATAGTGGCGCCCCTGGTCGAAGGGAACGTCGACCCACTTCGGATCGACGTTCTTGAAGTTTTCCATTTCGTCGGGGCGAGATTCGAGCAGCAGGCCCTCGGAGATGAAGATCGGCATGGCGCTTGCCGAGGGAACGACGATGTCAAACCCGTGGCCGCCCTGACGAACCTTGGCCAGCGCGGTGTCGTTGGAATCGTAGTCAGTGATCGTCACCTTGACCTTGTAGGTATCCTCGAATTTCTTGATCATCTCCGGGCTGGTGTAGTTGCCCCAGTTGAAGATGTTGAGCTCACCCTCCGCATGGGCAACCGCCGTCGATGCGAGAAGCCCCAAGGCAAGCGTTGCAAGTCCCACTTTACGCGTCATTGCTGTTCTCCTGGTTGAATTATTCGTTGTCTTTCCGAGATGGCCTGCTGAGGAAGAAGAAGATCGTGACGATCGCCAGCGACAGCAGCAGGAAAACGGTGGATATGGCGTTCATCTCCGGCGTCACGTTGCGACGGAGCTGGCCGAGCATGTAGGTGGGCAACGTGTCCTGGCCGCCGGATTTCACGAACTCGGTGATGACAACGTCATCGAGCGAAATCACGAAGGAAAGCATCAACCCGGCCAGAATTCCCGGAAAGAGCAGCGGCAACGTGACATAGCGGAACGCCTTGAAAGGCGTTGCGTAGAGGTCGGCGGCGGCCCGCTCGAGGGACAGGTCCATGCTCTCCAGCCGCGCCCGGATCGGCAGGTAGGCGAAGGGCACGCAGAAAGCCGCATGGGCGGCAATCAGGTAGCCGAGCCCGGAATAGCCCGTCCATATCTTGATGCGCGAAAAGACGATGAGCAGCGCGACCGCAGTGACGATCTCCGGCACGAGTAGCGGCAGGTTGATGAAGGCGTATTTGAACGTGAGCCCGCGATAGGCGGGTGTGCGGGTGGTCGCGAGTGCCGCCATCGTCGCGACCGCGGTGGCGACGATGGCGGCAATGATCGCAATCTGAAGCGACCTGAGCGAGGCCTCGATCACCTGTTCGTTCTGCCAGGCGCTCGCAAACCAGCGCAGGGAAAAGCCTTCCCATGTCGCGATCGAGGTTCCTGCATTGAAGGCGTAGACGACGAGGGTGAAGATCGGCAGGTAGAGGATGAAGAAGCAGAGCATCGCTACTGTCGCGAAGCCGGGCTGCCTCTTGATGGAGAATTTCTCAGCCATGCGCGCTCCCTCCTGCCTTTCCGGCATTGCGGACGTAGAAGAGCATGGCAAAGAGGACGACGATCACCAGCGCCACCGAAAGTGCCGCGCCGAGCGGCCAGTTGCGCCCCTGGCCGAACTGCAGCTCGATCAGGTTGCCGATCATGAGGTTCTTGCCTCCACCCAGCACGCGGGGGATCACGTAAGAGGAAAGGGCAGGGATGAAGACGAGGATCGAGCCAGCGATCAGGCCGGGCCTGACCAGCGGAATGATAACGCGGGTCAGCACGCCGAACCGGCTCGCATAGAGATCGTAGGCCGCTTCAATCAGGCGGAAATCGAGCTTTTCGAGGCTCGCATACAACGGCAGGACCATCAGGGGCAGGAACACGTAGGTCATGCCGAGCAGGATGGCGAAATCCGTGAACATCATCTGGATCGGCGCGGCTATGACACCCAGTTTCAGGAGCAGCGAGTTGACGATTCCTTCACTGCGGATGACCTCCTGAATGGCGAAGGCGCGGATCAGCATGTTCGTCCAGAAGGGGATGGTGATGAGAAAGAGCCAGATCGTACGGTTGTGCGGGGGACGCGTCGCGATGAAATAGGCGGTCGGAAAACCGAGGACCGCGCAAAGAACGGTCGTCACCACCGCGAGCTTGATCGATCGCCAGAAGATCGAGAAATGGGCTGTCGCGAGAGAGACCGTCTCATCGAAGATGTCGCGGGAAAAGAGAACGTTGAACCAGCCTTCGCTGGAGAATTCCCATTTCACGTCCCCATAATTGCCGGGCGCGAGAAATGAATAGAGCACGACCACGAGAAGGGGGCCCACGCTCGCCGCCAGGATCAAAAGCAGGGCCGGCGCACTCAGCAGCCACCGGTCGCGGGTTTCTTTCTTGTTTCGGGCTTCACCGGCTTCCGCTGCACTGACGGCCATCTCTAGTCCTTCAAGATCTGGGCGACGTTTTCATTGACAAGGACGCCGACCCGTTCCCCCTCGGGAAAGCTGCGGTGACCGCTCCTGGCATTCTGCTCGCGGATTGTGAAAAGCGTTCCGTCGTCGAGACGCACGTGGAAATGCGTGTCGGTGCCGAGATAGACGACATTGTCCACGAGGCCGGAAAGCGAAGCCTCCGCGCCGGCTGCGACCGCCTGGGCGTGCTCGGGGCGAATGACGATGCTCACCTTGCCGCTCGGAGTGACATCGGCCGGATAGGTCGCGGAAATTTCAGCGCCAGAGGACAGCCTGACCCGGGCGAATTTGGCATCCGCCGAAACGACCGTGGCTTCGAGGAAATTCGTCTCGCCTATGAAATCCGCCACGAAGCGCTCGGCCGGACGATCGTAGATGTCCCACGGGGTCCCGATCTGCCGCACCGTGCCATGCGACATGACCGCGATCCGGTCCGACATCGTCAGAGCCTCTTCCTGATCGTGCGTAACGAAGACGAACGTGATGCCCGTTTCGGCCTGAAGTCTTTTCAGCTCGATTTGCATCGATTTGCGAAGCTTGAGGTCAAGCGCCGACAGAGGCTCGTCGAGCAGCAGCACCTTGGGCCGCGGTGCGAGTGCCCGCGCAAGCGCCACCCGCTGCTGCTGCCCCCGGAAAGCTGCGCCACCGGATTGTTTCCACGCCCCTCGAGGCGAACCAGCTTCAGCATCTCGCTGACGACCGCTTGGATTTCCGCCTTCGGCTTCCCGAGCATCTTCAAGCCGAAGCCGATATTATCGGCGACCGACATGTGCGGAAACAGGGCGTAGTTCTGGAACACCGTGTTGACCGGCCGCTGGTTCGGCAGCAGGCTCGAAATGTCTCTACCGTCGAGCAGCACATGCCCTTCTGTTGGAAGCTCGAACCCGGCGATCATCCGGAGGAGGGTGGTCTTTCCACAACCGGACGGACCGAGAAGGGTGAAAAACTCGTTGGCCCTGATGTCGAGGGATACGTTGTCGACGGCCTGAAACGTGCCGAACCACTTCGAGATTCCCTGCATGCCTATGGCTCCGCCACCGGCACTCTTGGCGTGGATTTGATCCATCTGTTCCCCGTTTTATGCCGCCTCCGAAGCCTTGATCCCTTTGGTGACGGGCGGACACCCGGACTCCCCTCAGACCAAAGTGATAGGCTTACGGAATTTATGATCACAACAAATCATAGTCGGATGAAAACTGTAAAGGGCCATTTTTTGAGCATGCAAAAATAACAGCCAAAATTGCATTCCATCAGCACACCACCCTAAGGCTGCACCGGAAGAATGGCACGAAGAAGGCTATACGCCATCCATAAGACAACCGTTCCGGGCAGAAGATCCTGACCGGAGTGTCTGGAACATGGCCAAAGGGAATCGGCCTCTAGTCGGAGATGGTGGTCACGAAAGCCGGCGTTGCCCGGATGGTATTGCTCACCGTGCAGATCTCTTCTTCCGCTGCTTTCACGATCAAGGCACGCGTTTCGGCGTCGATGTCGCCCTTGATGGTAATGGCGATCTGGAAGGTTTCGACACGAGACAGTCCCTCAACCGCCTTTTCCCCCGTCACCTCGGCTCGCACTTCCTCAAGACGGCCGAGAAGGCCCATTCGGTTCGCAGCAACACGGGCGCTCATCGCCAGGCAGGCGGCCAACGATGCATAAAGCAGGTCAAGCGGATTGAACCCGGCTTGAGAAGCACCCGTCACGATCGCGATCTCTCCGCCGGTCGCCGATGTAACGATCGGGAAGCCTGTACGCCCAAGGACCGCCTCGGCACCCACGGGTCTCTCAGTGATTCTCGGGTCCATTCGATTCTCCCTTTTATTCAGCTCGCTAATTCTACTTCCGAAAAAGACGCGAAGCTGCAAGATTGCTGTCCCGCGTAGTGGCACATTATTCTACTCGGCGCCCGCTGAGCGCCATATCCGCGCCTCACCGTCGACCCAATCTCGCCGGACAAATGACGTATTGCCGTGCGCTCGCAAATACTTCCAGATTAGAATACCGCAAACCGAAGGATCAACTCGGGCGTCTTCTGTCAATACATGACAATGTAGCTAAATAGATCTATGCCTTTTCTCATCTTCTTCGCTGCTCGAAAACACCCTTAAATTGCAGACGCCTACGCTTACATTGGCGAGCGCAGGTGCATTTCTACCCCGCACCGAAGGGCCGACTTGGGCCGAGACCTTCTGTAACATCAGCTTTCTTTGCTTTGCCAAACCAGGCAGTTGCGGATGACGTTAAAAGCGTCGATGCGCGGCAAGATGGCGAGCAGGCGTGCGATACACGCCCGCGTATGTTGCATTTACATCACAGCATTAATCATGCCCCAATAATAGTCACTCGATGAGAAAGTTGGCATTTACTATGAGCAACACTTCTATATAGAGTCCCCCAACGTTACGTAATGCGACTGCTGGGGACTAGACTCTATGAATAAGAGAATTTCGTATTTGGCTTCGGCCTATGCATCTGTTTCATTTTTGTTTTTTTCTTTTGGCCCGGCAAATGCAATCACGCTGCACGAAGCGATTGAAAAGACCCTGACGGACAACCCGCAGATTATGCAGGCTGCACAGAATCGTGAAGCGGTCGAGTTCGAATTGCGCCAGGCCCGGGGGCTCTATCTGCCCACAATCGACTTCGATTCAAGCACCGGAGCCCGGCGCCTGGAAGGCCCGACCGAGCGCGCGCTCGGCAACGGACCTGAAGAGCTTTACCCGACCGACGCGGGCATCACGATCACCCAGACGCTCTTCGACGGCGGTGAGCGACGCGCCGAAGTAGAGGCCCAGGCCTCGCGTGTGGATGGCGCATCGTTCCGGGTGCTTGAGCGATCCGAATCGCTCGCTCTGCGTGTGGTGCAGGACTATCTCGAATACATGCTGCAGGCACAGATTGTGGCGGAAGCAGGGCAGAACGTCGGCTTCCATCGCAACATGATCGGCAACATCAAGCAAAGCATCCAGGGCGGCACGCTGACCGACGCCGACCTGCTGCAGGGTGAGGAACGCCTCTCGTCCGCCCAGGCCAAGCTTCGGCAGGCCCAGGAGGAACTCGAGGCCGCGAACATCCGGTTCCGCGCGACCGTCGGCCAGCCGATTGGCAAGACGAAGATGCCGCCGCCGATGAGCAAGTTCCTTCCCGCAACCCTGGACGAGGCAATTTTCGTTGCACGGGAGAACAACCCGCGCGTCTATTCGGCCGGCGCAGATGTCGACGCGGCAGATGCGAACGTTCGTGGCGCGCGCGCGAACTACCTGCCCAAGGTCTATCTGGAAGGCACGGCGCGCACCGGCAACGACGTCAACGGTGATGAGGGCAACACGAACGACCTGCAGGGCCGTATCGTTGCCAAGTGGAATCTCTACCGCGGCGGGATCGATGTG
The DNA here is from genome assembly GCF_016864555.1 of Sinorhizobium sp. BG8. Lineage (NCBI taxonomy): Bacteria > Pseudomonadati > Pseudomonadota > Alphaproteobacteria > Hyphomicrobiales > Rhizobiaceae > Sinorhizobium > Sinorhizobium sp. BG8. Next base: position 348,658 of record NZ_CP044012.1, read on the forward strand.
GCGCGCGAGCAGGAGCGTATCCGCCGCGCCAGCGAGCAGCGTTACAACCTTCACCAGGTCCACAGAGAAGTGGAAGAATCCGTTCGTTCTTCGTGGAACGAGCGCTCAGCCCGCTCCGATCTCGCCAAGACTCTCGGTGCGCAGTCCGCGACCAACGCCCAGCTCGTTTCCAGCTACCAGGAGCAGTTCCAGGTTGGGAAGCGTTCGCTGCTCGACGTTCTGGACGCACAGAACACCAAGTTCAACGTGGGCGTCCTCGCCAAGACCGCGCAGTACGCTTCGCTTTTCGCGCAGTACAAGATTCTCGCTGCAAGCGGCAGCCTCGTGAAGAGCCTCGGGCTCAAGGCGGTATCGCAGTCCGATGCCTATGCGCGCCAGGAGTTCGGCGTCCAGTCGCTCGGTGACAACCCGGGCTACAAGGAAATCGATTCGCACCAGACTGCCGACATGCCGATAGATCTACTGACACCTATCAGACAGAAATAGAGCGCTGCCCGCTCGGACTGGAAGCCATGTTGGATTACGTAAGCAGGAGTTCCGGCAGCCGCGCGCAGCAGACGTTCAGAAATGCATTCAAGTCCATAGCGGCCTTCTACGGTCGCCCGAGTTCCGACACGGTGCTGTTTTCCGGCGTACCGGAGGAGGACATCGAGTCCGCGCAATTCGACGACGTGGAGCGCCTGGCGGAACGCATCGGCCTTCAATGCATCCATCATTCTGAACGGGATTGCCGGCGGGGCGATTTCGAATGCCCGGCGATCGTCATGCTTGCCGACGGCAGTGCATTGCCGCTGCTCGAAGCGCAGGAAGACGGCTCCTTCGTATTTGATCTCGTTCGCGACGTGGACGCGCCGCCGGCGCTCACGCGTGAAGAGCTCTTCGAGATGAAGCCTGTCGGGGCGTTCAGCTTCACGCTTCACTACGAGAACGCGTCCGAAGACGGTGTCGTCGGCACCGCGCAAGAAATTGAGCGGCGGCACTGGCTCTCGACCACGCTCGCTCCCTACTGGCGGACCTACCTGAGGGTTATCGCGGCCGCGCTATTCATCAACATCATCGCGCTCGGCTCACCGCTGTTCGTAATGAACGTCTACGACCGGGTTCTGCCGAACAAGGCGATCCCCACTCTCTGGGTTCTCGCGATCGGCATCTCGCTCGCGTATCTCTTCGATTTCCTGCTCAAGACCGCACGCTCAGCTCTTATAGACTATGCCGGCCGCAAGGCCGACATGCGTCTTTCGCAGTTGCTCTTCGACAAGGTGCTGAATTCCACAATGGCGTCCCGGCCACTGTCGACCGGTGAATATGCCAGCCGCGTCAGCCAGTATGAGTTCGTTCGCGAGTTCTTCACTTCGAACACGATCGGCGTGATGATCGACAGCTTCTTCGTGTTCATCTTCCTGGCGGTCATATTCTTTATCGCGGGTTGGCTGGTCGTGATCCCGGCTGTCGCCTTCCTGCTGGCGATCGCCATCGGGTTCCATGCCCAGCACAAGATCGGGCGGCGCATGGCCGCGGCCGCCAACGAGTCCGCACGTCGGCAGTCGCTGCTGATTGAGGCGATATCCACCATCGAGACCATCAAGAGCCTGCGGGCGGAAGCTCCGATGCTCCGCCGCTGGCAGGAACTGACGCACCACTCTTCCCGTACCAGCGAAGAGATCAAGCATATCTCGTCCAATGCGGTAAACGCGACACAGTTTCTGCAGCAGATGGTGAGCGTGGCCATCGTCGTCGCCGGAACCTACGAGTTTTCGGAGGGACGCATCGCGATGGGTGCAATCATTGCGGCCGTGATGCTTTCTGGAAGGGCAGGCGCACCGCTCGGCCAGATCACCATGACGCTTGCGCGTTTCCGGCAGGCGACGTTGTCGCTACGCATCCTGAACAAGATCATGGAACAGCCGGAGGACCGGCCGGTGACCGCCGGCTTCGTCAACCGCCGCATTGCCCAGGGCAGCTTCAGCTTCCAGAACGTCGTGTTCCAGTATCCCGGTTCGGATCACCCCGTCCTGAACGGCCTTTCCTTCACCGCCACGGCCGGCGAACGCATTGGCATCATCGGACGTATCGGCTCCGGCAAGACGACCCTGAGCCGCCTCATGGGCGGCCTCTATCCGCCGACGTCGGGTCGCATCCTCATCGATGGCGTGGATATTCGCCAGTACCACATGGCGGAAGTGCGCAGCGCCGTTGCTGTTGCCGGCCAGTCGTCCGAGCTCTTTTCCGGGACGGTCAAGGAAAACCTTCTCTTCGGCAAATCGGACGCCACCGACGAGGAACTGCTGGCAGTCGCCAGGATGACTGGCGTCGACGAGTTCGTCGCCTCCCACCCACGCGGCTTCGACATGCCGGTCGGCGAACGCGGCACCAATCTTTCCAGCGGCCAGAAACAGGCATTGACGATTGCCCGCCTGCTCCTTGCCAAACCCAAGATCGTCTTCCTCGATGAACCCTCAGGCGCAATGGATCTCGCCAGCGAACGGCATCTGATCGCGCGCCTCAATGGTGCGTTCGAAAAGGATACCACCCTGGTGATCGCGACACACCGTTTCAGCATGCTCGATCTCGTCGACCGCCTGATCGTCGTGGACAAGGGCCGTATTGTTGCCGATGGCCCGAAACGCAGCGTGATCGAGGCAATGCAGCGCGGCAAGCCCACGGAGCAACAGTGAACGCGAACACGCTCGATCGCCCGCCCTTCTTCGCCAGAGCAATTCTCGGCATCGTCGCCTTGCTCGTCGCCACCTTCATCGCCTGGGCCACCCTCGCGGAAGTTGACGAGATTGCGCGGGGCGACGGCAAGGTCATTCCGATATCGAAGACGCAGATCGTCCAGTCGAGCGAGCCAGGCATCGTCCAGGAAATCGCTGTCTCGCTGGGCCAGGTCGTGAAGAAGGGCCAGCTTCTCGTTCAGCTGAACAACACGACGACCTCGTCGACGCTCGGCGAATCCGTGGCCAAGTCCCGCGCACTGCAGGCCAAGATCGAACGCCTCAAACTGCAGGAGGCCGGCGAGTACGACGGCCAGTTCATCTGCCCGCCGGATATCCTGGCAGCGGCGCGTGCCGTCTGCGACAACGAACAGATGTTGTTTTCCGCCACCAAGGCCAACTACCTCAACAAGGTTTCGGTTCTCCAGGAACGGCTGAAGCAGCGCCAGACCGAGCTGAGCGAAGCGCACGCCAATATCGATCGCCTCAAGGAGAACATCACGGCGACCGAAGGCGAGCGCGACCTGATCGGGCCGCTTGCGAAAAAGAAGCTGGTCGCCCAGACGGAAGTGCTGCGCATCGAACGCGATCTCACCGACCAGCGTGGCCAGCTCAAAGTGTATGAGGAAAGCCTTCAGCGCCTCGAAGGTGCAGTAGAGGAGGCTCGCCTGCAGGTTGGCGAACTGACCCTCGAACTCCGCCAGGAGGCGCTGAGTGAAAAGGCCCAGACGCTCGCCGAACTCGGTATCGTCGAAGAAACGATCCGCGGCGCCTCGGACCGGGTCAATCGCACCGACATCCGTTCGCCGGTCGACGGTATCGTCAACACCCTCGACGTCAACACGATCGGCGCCTATGTCGAGCCCGGCAAGGTGATCGCCGGCGTCGTTCCGACGGCGGATACCTTGCTCGTCGAGGCCCGCATATCGCCCCGGGATGTCGCATTCGTCCGCCGCGGGCAACCCGCCATCATCAAGGTGACGGCGTACGACTTCTCGATTTTCGGCGGCTTGGAAGGGGAGGTGGTCAACGTCTCGGCCGACAGCCTTGTCGAAAAGGAGAAAGGCGAAGCCTACTACCTCGTGCAGGCCAAGACCAATCGTTCGGCCCTGGAGCGCAACGGCAAGAGCTACCCGATCATGCCGGGCATGGTGACCTCCGTCGAGATCCTCACCGGACGCAAGACAATTATCAGCTATCTCCTGAAGCCGATCAACAAGGCCCGCTCCGAAGCACTGACGGAGCGCTGACGGATGAAACAGGCGCCCCCCGACGACACCATGCCGGTTGAATTGGTCGAGGGCCCGCTGCCCAGCGTCGGCGCGGACGAGGCCGAACCCCGTTTCAGGGTGGTCGTTGGAACGAACGGAGAGCGCCGCGGCATCCGTCTCGAGCGCATCTATTGGGACGGCCTGAGCCGCATGGCGGCAGCCGGCAAAATGACGACCGCCGAACTGGTCCAGCATACGGCCTCGCAGTTAAGGGAAACCGGCAATCTCGCGTCGCTGCTGCGGGTCGTCAGCCTGAAATGGGCGCTGAAGCGACTGACTGCGCTCGAGGATGTCTCGACCCTTGCCAATATCAATGCGCTGGTGCAGGCATCGCCGTCGCCGACGATCGCGCTGACCCGCGAGAAGAAGATCCAGTTTTTCAACGAACCGTTCCTGGCCATGCTGCGCAACCGGATGCAGCAGCCCACAACGTCCGCAGCCAAGGGCCTTTCCCTGTCGATCGACCTCCATGTCGAGGATGCGCTGAAGGCGCTCGAGGAAAACAAGGGCAAAGCCATAAGCACGGGCTTCAGCATCAGCGTGAACCAGCAGACGATCCGCGGCCAGATCCGGCTGGCACTCGCCCCCACTCATGAGCGGTCGATGTTGCTGGGCTTCGTTTCGAAAACCTGATCGCGGACGGGCAGTCGTCTCCCTCAACCAAAACGGGTGAACTGTTATCATTTTGGGCTGCGCTCGACGATCGACCGCCATCCCTGATGTTTCGCGCGAATCGGGCAATCCGCCGCCATTTTTCAACCGGGAGGTCACGTCGACTGGAAATGAATCGCGCCGCAGACCTCACGTTACGTGAATCACCAAGCGCCGACACCGCGCCCGAGCAGTATTTCAGTCAGTAGACCTACGCTCCGACGACGAAAAAACGCAGCAAAACCAGCGCCAGGGTTAACCTTTTCTATACATTTTTGGGGCGATGCATAACCGGTTATATCTCAACAGTTAAGGAAGTATTGCAAAAGGACCCCTGACGCGATTTCAGTGCAGCAGTGTATTGTTTTAGGGATTGCTGCAATGAATATCGAAGATCCGCGCTTTACCGTCAGCGACAGCGAAATCGCAGCCAATGAGACTTTCTCCGATCCACGCGAGGAACACGTTGAGGCTGTAGAAATAGCCCAGGCGGAGAATGACAGCACCAAGACGGATCGTGTCCCCCAGCAGCCGGTTGAGACCCCAGCGTTTCCCGCGCAGGTGACTGCGGACGCCAGCAACACCGTGCACCTGCCTGCAAACGTATCGATCGACGATATCCAGGTTGAAGGAACCGATCTCGTCCTCGTCCAGGCCGACGGAACAGAGATCCGGATCGTCAACGGCGCACTCAACATCCCGACCTTCATGATCGACGATGTGCAGATCCCGCAGCAGGTTCTCCTCGCCGCCATGGAATCCAACGGCGTCGACGTCGCAGCCGGGCCAAACGGCTACACCGCGAGCGCGGGAACGCCGAGCTCCGGCGCAGAGTTTGAAGACAATCTTCCAGGCTACGACAATTCAACCGATCCTCTGGCGAGCCTGCTGGGTGATACCGAACTCAACTTTGGCGAACTCGACGCCAACGACGAGGAAGCCGCGAGCGCCCTGCCGGCCGATCCGGAGACCACCGACACCCTGACCATCTCCCTCACAGAAACGGCAAACGGCGACGGTGACTTCGAAGCCACGACGATCGAAGGCACGTTCGGGTTCGATCCCGGCGACAGCAACGGCGAAATCACCTCGGTCGGGTTCGACGGCGCCCTTGATCTCGACGAAGCCGCCGGCACCGGCACGGCCACGAGCCTGACGTCGGGTGGCAGCGCAATCTCCATCGAAGTCTCCAACGGTGGACTGACGCTTACCGGCGTTACCGCCGATGGCACCGTCGTGTTCATACTCACGGTCACGAATCCGGCGACCGGCGCCTTTACCTTCCAGCAGCTTGCGGCGATCGATCACCCGGACAAGGGCGAACTCGGCGCCAATGACATCCTGCGCCTGCAGTTCACCTATACCGTGACCGACGAGCAGAACGATACCGCCACCGGAACTGCCTCCATCGACATCCTGGATGACGGCCCGACCGCGGCGGCCGGTGTCTCCACGACCGTCCACGACGAAGCCCTCAGCGGCGGGAACAACGAGGGCGGCTCGCTCGGTTCCGCCACCGGTTCGCTCAACATCGACTGGGGCGCCGACAGCGCAAACAACGGCGGCACCAACGATCGCTCGGTAGCCTTCACGAACGCCAACGTCTCCGTCACCGGCGCCTCCGGCGAGGCCCTGACATCGGCCGGCCAGACCGTTCATTTCGCAATTCTCGCTGACGGCACGCTGATCGGCTACACCGGCGAGTCCGTACCGACGACGACATCGGCGGGCAGCGTTGTCTTCCACGCCTCGCTTTCCGACAGCGGCAACGGCTCCTACTCCTTCACGCTCGTCAAGCCGCTCGATCACGCCGCCGGGGGCGGCGAAAATAGCCTTTCGCTGACCTTCGGCTACACGGCAACCGACAGCGACGGCGACACTGCCTCGAACAGCTTCACCGTCAGCGTCGTCGACGACGCCCCAATCGCCAATGTCGGAACAAGCTCTACCGTCGAGGACGAGTCCGTCAACTTCGGCAATGACGAGGATGATGGCTTCTCCGCCACTGCCAGCGGATCGCTCAACATTTCCTGGGGCGCCGACAATGCCAATGCCGGCGGTACCAACGATCGCTCGGTTGCCTTCACGAACGCCAACGTCTCCGTCACCGGCGCCTCCGGCGAGGCCCTGACATCGGCCGGCCAGACCGTTCATTTCGCAATTCTCGCTGACGGCACGCTGATCGGCTACACCGGCGAGTCCGTACCGACGACGACATCGGCGGGCAGCGTTGTCTTCTACGCCTCGCTTTCCGACAGCGGCAACGGCTCCTACTCCTTCACGCTCGTCAAGCCGCTCGATCACGCCGCCGGGGGCGGCGAAAATAGCCTTTCGCTGACCTTCGGCTACACGGCAACCGACAGCGACGGCGACACTGCCTCGAACAGCTTCACCGTCAGCGTCGTCGACGACGCCCCGATCGCCAATGTCGGAACAAGCTCTACCGTCGAGGACGAGTCCGTCAACTTCGGCAATGACGAGGATGATGGCTTCTCCGCCACTGCCGGCGGCTCGCTCAACATTTCCTGGGGCTCGGACAACGCCAATGCCGGCGGCAGCAACGATCGCTCTGTTGCGTTCACCAGTGCCGATGTCACCGTAACCGGAGCTTCCGGCGAAACCCTGACGTCGCTCGGCCAGACGGTTCATTTCGCTGTTCTCGCCGACGGTACGCTGATCGGCTATACCGGCGAAACGGTACCGACCGCAGCAACGGGCGAAGGCTCGAAGGGCGTCGTCTTCTACGCCACGCTTTCCGACGCAGACAACGGCTCCTACAGCTTCACCCTCGTTCAGCCGCTCGACCACGCTACCGGCAGCGACGAAAACAGCCTGTCGCTGACCTTCGGCTACACCGCGACCGACAGCGACGGCGACACCTCTTCGAACACCTTCACCGTCAATGTCGTCGATGATGTCCCGGAGCGGGGCGAAGAGGTCCGCGGCACCGTCGAGGACGAGGCCGTCAACAACGGCAACGACGAGGACGATAGTCTCTCCGCTTCGACAGGCGGCTCGCTCAACATTTCCTGGGGTTCAGACGACGCCAATGCCGGCGGCAGCAACGACCGCTCGGTCGCGTTCACCAGCGCCGATGTCGCCGTAGCCGGTGCTTCCGGCGAAACCCTGACGTCGCTCGGCCAGACGGTGCATTTCGCAGTCCTCGCCGACGGTACGCTCATTGGCTATACCGGAGAAACGGCACCGACCGCAGCAACCGGCGAAGGCTCGAAGGGCGTCGTCTTCTACGCCACGCTTTCCGATGCAGACAACGGCTCCTACAGCTTCACCCTCGTTCAGCCGCTCGACCACGCTACCGGCAGCGAGGAAAACAGCCTGTCGCTGACCTTCGGCTACACGGCAACCGATAGTGACGGCGACAGCATCACTGGCTCGTTCGTCGTCGATGTCGTCGACGACGTTCCGGAGCGCGGCGAAGAGGTCCGCGGCACCGTCGAGGATGAAGCCGTCAATGGCGCTAACAACGAGGACGATGGTCTCTCGGCTTCGGCCGGCGGTTCGCTCAACATTTCCTGGGGTTCCGACGACGCCAACAATGGCGGCAGCAACGATCGTTCGGTTACCTTCACCAACGCATCCGTGGCAGTTTCCGGTGCTTACGGTGAGACCCTGACCTCGCTCGGCCAGGTCGTCCATACCGCAATCATCAACGGCGTACTGGTCGGTTATACCGGCGACACTGCACCGACCGCGCTGACCGGCGAAGGATCCAAGGGCGTCGTCTTCTACGCCTCGCTTTCGGACGCCGACAACGGCTCCTACAGCTTCACCCTCGTGCAGCCGCTCGACCACGCAGCAGGCAGCGATGAGAACAGCCTGTCGCTGACCCTCGGCTACACGGCAACCGACAGTGACGGCGACAGCTTCACCGGCACCTTTGTCGTTGATGTCGTCGACGACGTGGCGACGATCGGCACGCCGACGTCCGGCGGCCTGGTCGAGGAAGAGCAGCCGGCCGTCATCGGCGCCGGCAACGAGGACACCGGTTCCGACGGCGACTACACCAGCCACTTCGGGCTGAAGTTCCACGACGTCACCACCCAGACCACCGGTGGCTCGCTGGCCATCTCCTGGGGTGCCGACAATGCCGACGACGAGAGCAAGACCGGCCTCGGCAACCGCTCGGTCGCCTTTGCCGCCGGCACCGTCGCGCCGGAGGGCCTCACCTCGCGCGGCGAGGCCGTGAAGTACACGGTCGTCACCGTCGAGGGCGGCCAGGTACTGCTCGCCTACACCGGCAACGTCGCGCCGACCTCGGTTCCGGCCAATGCCGAAGCCGCGGCCGCGGCCCACATTGTCTTCACCGTCAGCCTGTCCGACAACGGCAGCGGCTCCTACACCTTCACGCTGATCGACACGCTGGACCACAGCGGCGCCGGCGAGGACGCCAAGGCGCTGACCTTCCAGTTCACCGCCACCGACAGCGACGGCGACACCACCGCTCCGGCAAGCTTCACCGTCAACGTCATCGACGACACGCCGGTCACCCTCGGCCCGATCCATGACCGCTATGTCGAGGAGGAAGCGCTTCCCGGCGGCAACGAGGATGCCTCGCCGCTCGGCGTCGAGATCGGCGCCGTGCTTGCCAATGGCGGACCGATCACCGACAAGATCGGCGCCTCGCTCAACATCGGCTGGGGCGGCGACGACTCCAACAAGATCGAGAACGGCGGCTTCACCGGCACCCAGGTCCTCGGCGACCGCTCGGTGGTCTTCGCCACCGGCACCGGAGCAGCCGTTGTGCTGACCGCAGCCCAGGCCTCCGAGTTCCTCTCGGTCAAGAGCGGCAACACCGCCATTGCACTTTCCAGCCTCACCTCCGAAGGCCAGGCGCTGACCTTCACGCTGTCGGCCAACGGCACCGTGCTGACGGCTTCGGCCGGCGGCCACACCGTCTTCACCGTCACGCTCTCCGACAAGGGCGCCGGCTCCTACAGCTTCGACCTCGACGGCGTGCTCGACCATCCGGTCAAGGGCAACAGCGCCGCCCAGGAAGACACGCTCTCCTTCACCTTCAAGTTCACCGCACGCGACGGTGACGGCGATACCGCAACAGGCGGCTTCACCGTCAACGTCATCGACGACAGCCCGGTTGCGGGCAAGGGCACCAGCTCGACGGTCGAGGACGAAGCCGTCAACTTCGGCAACAACGAGGACGATGGTCTGTCGGCCACGGCCGGCGGTTCGCTCAACGTCTCCTGGGGTGCAGACGACGCCAACAATAGCGGCAGTAATGACCGTTCGGTCGCCTTCACCAACGCCAATGTCGGCGTCTCGGGCGCCTATGGCCAGACGCTGACCTCGCTCGGCCAGACCGTCCACTTCGCCATTCTCGCGAACGGCACGCTGGTCGGCTACACCGGCAACACCGTTCCGACTTCGGTTGCTTCCGGCAACGTCGTCTTGCACGCCTCGCTGTCGGATGCCGACAGCGGCTCCTACAGCCTCACGCTGGTCAAGCCGCTCGACCATGCGAGCGGCAACGGCGAGAACACGCTGCAGCTCACCTTCAACTACACCGCCACCGACAGTGACGGCGACACCTCGTCCAACACCTTCACCGTGAAGGTCGTCGATGACGTGGCGACGATCGGCACGCCGACGTCCGGCGGCCTGGTCGAGGAAGAGCAGCCGGCCGTCATCGGCGCCGGCAACGAGGACACCGGTTCCGACGGCGACTACACCAGCCACTTCGGGCTGAAGTTCCACGACGTCACCACCCAGACCACCGGTGGCTCGCTGGCCATCTCCTGGGGTGCCGACAATGCCGACGACGAGAGCAAGACCGGCCTCGGCAACCGCTCGGTCGCCTTTGCCGCCGGCACCGTCGCGCCGGAGGGCCTCACCTCGCGCGGCGAGGCCGTGAAGTACACGGTCGTCACCGTCGAGGGCGGCCAGGTACTGCTCGCCTACACCGGCAACGTCGCGCCGACCTCGGTTCCGGCCAATGCCGAAGCCGCGGCCGCGGCCCACATTGTCTTCACCGTCAGCCTGTCCGACAACGGCAGCGGCTCCTACACCTTCACGCTGATCGACACGCTGGACCACAGCGGCGCCGGCGAGGACGCCAAGGCGCTGACCTTCCAGTTCACCGCCACCGACAGCGACGGCGACACCACCGCTCCGGCAAGCTTCACCGTCAACGTCATCGACGACACGCCGGTCACCCTCGGCCCGATCCATGACCGCTATGTCGAGGAGGAAGCGCTTCCCGGCGGCAACGAGGATGCCTCGCCGCTCGGCGTCGAGATCGGCGCCGTGCTTGCCAATGGCGGACCGATCACCGACAAGATCGGCGCCTCGCTCAACATCGGCTGGGGCGGTGACGACTCCAACAAGATCGAGAACGGCGGCTTCACCGGCACACAGGTCCTCGGCGACCGCTCGGTGGTCTTCGCCACCGGCACCGGAGCAGCCGTCGCGCTGACCGCCGCACAGGCCTCCGAGTTCCTCTCGGTCAAGAGCGGCAACACCGCCATCGCACTCTCCAGCCTCACCTCCGAAGGCCAGGCGCTGACCTTCACGCTGTCGGCCAACGGCACCGTGCTGACGGCCTCGGCCGGCGGCCACACCGTCTTCACCGTCACGCTCTCCGACAAGGGCGCCGGCTCCTACAGCTTCGACCTCGACGGCGTGCTCGACCATCCGGTCAAGGGCAACAGCGCCGCCCAGGAAGACACGCTCTCCTTCACCTTCAAGTTCACCGCACGCGACGGTGACGGAGACACCGCAACAGGCGGCTTCACCGTCAACGTCATCGACGACAGCCCGGTTGCCAACACTGTGACGGCCGCCGACAAGCTCGACGACGATGCACAGACGCTGTTTGCCGGCAATGCCGGTGGCACTGGCGACGTTGCCAACAGGACGTCGGTCAGCGGCGGCGCAGGTGCGCTGTTCACCGCCGGTGCCGATGGGTTCAAGAGCGTCTCGCTTGGCGACACCACCGCGTTCAGCGCCATCTACAAGGATGCCAATGGCGTCGCGCATACCGAAACCGTGAAGTGGGGCACCGCAACGGTCGACGGTGGGGCAACCACCTGGACCGCAACGGGCCTGACCAGCGGCAATGCGGTCGCCACGCTGACGATCAATGCCGACGGCTCCTACACCTTCACGGTGCTGAAGCCGCTCGCTCATTCGGCTGCGGGCTCGTTCGAAGAAAACCTGACGCTCAAGTTCGGCTTCACCGTCACTGACGGCGACGGCGACACCTCCAATGGCTCGCTGTCCGTCAACGTCAATGACGACACGCCGGTTGCCAACACTGTGACGGCCGCCGACAAGCTCGACGACGATGCCCAGACGCTGTTTGCCGGCAATGCCGACGGGACTGGCGATGTTGCCGACAGGACGTCGGTCAGCGGTGGCGCAGGCGCCCTGTTCACAGCCGGTGCCGATGGGTTCAAGAGCGTCTCGCTCGGCGATACCACCGCGTTCAGCGCCATCTACAAGGATGCCAACGGCGTTGCGCATACCGAAACCGTGAAGTGGGGCACCGCAACGGTCGAAGGTGGAGCGACCACCTGGACCGCAACGGGCCTGACCAGCGGCAATGCAGTCGCCACGCTAACGATCAATGCCGACGGTTCCTACACCTTCTCGGTGCTGAAGCCGCTCGCTCATTCGACGGCCGGCACGACGGAAGAGAACCTGGCGCTCAAGTTCGGCTTCACCGTCACTGACGGCGATGGCGACATCTCCAAGGGCTCGCTGACGGTCAACGTCAACGACGACACGCCGACGTTGACGCAGATCTACCGCTACAACGATGTCTACGAATCCGGCATCGGCTCGGCGACAGGCACGGACAGCAGCACGTTTGCGGTGAAATACGGCGCCGACGGCTATGGCGCGACGGCCTTCACCGGCGCATTGAAGCTCGATATCGGCGGCGGTCTCGCCGGCAATGTGACGCTTGACGTGTCGAACGGCCCCGCAAGCTCGTCGAAGCTGACCTCCAATGGCCATGTCATCGTCTTCGAACTGATCGACGAAAACACCATCCGCGGCTACATCACCCTTGGCAATGGCAGTCATTCCACTGTCATCGAAATCAAGCTGACGGACACCGACAGCAATGCGACGACGACCCTCTTCAGGCCGATCGACCACATTGCGGCTGAGGATGGCTCGGCGATCACCACCCTCAGGATCGATGCGACCGTCCTCTTCTCCGATGGAGACGGCGACAGCGTCACCGGCATCATCCGCACGACGGTTCACGACGACGCACCCGTCGTCGTCGACACGAAGCCGGCGACCGAGGCGACAACCGTCTTCGAAGACGGCGCGCGCAAGCTCAACAACGTTTCGCTCGACATTTCATGGGGTGCAGACAACGGGAACAATGACGGTCAGGCACGGGACCGCTCCGTGACCCTGGCGAACAGTGTCACCGCGACCGGCTCCAGCTCCATGACGAACCTGTACTCGAACGGTCTCCAGGTCCGCACGACGCTCATCAACGGGGTTCTCGTCGGCTATACCGGCAGTGCACCGGCGGTGACGACCGCTGTGAACATCGTCTTCATCCTTACGGTTTCGGACGCGGCCGCCGGCAGCTACTCCTTCGAACTGCGTCAGCCGCTCGACCATCCGGCGCCGGACGGCAGCAACCACTTCATCGATCTGACCTTCGGCTACACTGCCACGGACAACGATGGAGACTCCGACTCCGGCACCTTCACCGTTCGCGTTGATGCGGCCGGATCGATCGACCCAACCGGAACGATCCACTATGACAACCTCAACACCGGTGTCTTCGTAAACCTCAGCGACAGCGCCAAGACGCAGAACGGCAAGACCGTTCAGGCGAACACGGCGGAAGACTTTGGCTCGGGCAATGTTGTCGGCAAGGACGCGCTCGGCAACACCGTAGATGCCTACGGCTCAAAGGCCGCCGATATCCTGATCGGCGGTGACGAGGCGAACCACCTCGTCGGCAACGGCGGCAATGACATCCTGATCGGCGGCAAGGGCAACGACACGCTCGAGGGCGGAGCCGGCGACGACACGTTCAAGCTGGGTGCCGACATCACCGATGCCGGAAACTACGGTCCGCGCACCATGATGCTCGGCGACGGCACCACGCTGTCGCTGTCCCTGGCCGGCCTTGCCGGAACGGGCGATGCCGTGATCGGCGGCAGTGGCTACGACAAGATCCAGCTTGATGCGGAGGGTTCCGCGGGCTTCGTCTTCGACGCCTCCCTGTCCGGCGCTCCCACATTCTCTGGCATCGAGCGCATCGACGGCACGGAAGGCAACGACATCATCCTCGTCCGCTCCGACTATCTGAGCGACGCCGTCGGTGGCGGTATCCGGATCGATGGCGCTGCAGGCAATGACTATCTGCAGGGCGGCGCGGGTGCCGACGAGCTCCTCGGTGGCGAAGGCGACGACGTGCTCGCGGGCCTTGGCGGCGACGACACGATCGATGGCGGCAGCGGTTCGGATCGCCTCTACGGCGGCGACGGCAACGACATCCTGCGCGGCGGCGACGGCAACGACACGCTCTACGGTGGAGACGGCAATGACCGGCTCGACGGCGGCAACGGCGATGACGTCATCAACGGCGGCAAGGGCGACGATGCTCTCATCGGTGGCGCGGGCAACGACCGCTTCATCTATGCCATCGGCGACGGCAACGATCGCATCGTCGGCAATGCCGGCATCGACACGCTTGTCGTGACGAACACGGCAGGACAGTTGAACCTCAACATCGGAACGATCACCGGAGGCCAGGAGATCAACCAGGGCGCCGGCAACGGGGTCGACGTTCAGCTGGCTTACGGCACGACGGCGACACGGGTCGATGAGGTCGAAAACCTCGAGCTCAACCTTGGCGACGCAGGCGACACGGTCACGATCACGAGCCTGGCCGGAACCTCGATCCAGGCGATCACGATCGAAGGTGGAGACGGCGACGACCACGTGCTGGCTGCCAACGTCGGCGCAACGCCGATGACCGTCAATGCGGGCTCCGGAAACGACGAGATCCGCACCGGTGCGGGTAACGACACCGTCTATGGCGGCGAAGGTGACGATGTCATCGATGGCGGCGCGGGCGACGACACCCTCGAGGGTGGCATCGGCAACGACACCATTTTCGGCGGCAAGGGCAACGACATCCTGCGCGGCGGTGACGGCAACGACACGCTGGACGGTGGCGACGGCAACGATCGCATCGACGGCGGCAACGGCGACGACATCATCATCGGCGGCAAGGGCGACGATGCGCTGATCGGCGGGGCCGGCAACGATCGCTTCATCTACGCAGTCGGCGACGGCAACGACCGGATCAATGGCGGCTCGGAAACAGGTACCAGCTATCCGAACTACGATGTGCTCGAAATCACCGGTGACGCCGCCGAGCGGACGTTCACGATAGGCAAGGGTGCGATTGGCGACGCTGCCAATATCCAGGCCTATCCGAGTGACCTTGCTGACGTGATCGTGAGCTACACCGGCACGGGTGCAGCGACGGTGCGTGCAGACGAGATCGAACGCGTCGTGATCAACACGGGCTCGGCAGGTGACACCGTCATCATCGGAGACCTGACCGGCACCGCGATCGCTCCGTCGACCATCGTCGTCAACGGCGGCACAGGCGACGACACGATCGACCTCAGAAACCTTGCCGGAACGAGCGTCGTCATCAACGACGTCGATCCGACGACATCCGGCGACACGGACACCGTCAAGCTGGCCGGCCGCTGGATCGACTACAACGTCACCTATGACGCCACTTCCGGCTTCTACACGGTGACGCGCATCGCCGACAATTCCGTGGTGGTCAGCACGAAGAACGTCGAGAACTTCTTCTTCCAGGGCGAGAATGGCGGTACCGGCGGAACGCTCACTGCAGCCGAGCTCATCAACGACGGTCCTGTCGCTGTCGGAGATAGCGATACGGTCGTGGAAGCGGGCGGCGTCGACAACGGCACGCCCGGGGACTCGACGGCAACCGGCAATGTTCTGGCGAACGACACCGATGCCGATACCTTCGACACGAAGGTGGTCACGAAGATCACCTACAACGGCAGCTCGACGGCCGTATCGGCGGATGAGGCCGGCACCACGGTCATCGGCAAGTACGGCACGCTCACCATCCATGCGGACGGCAGCTACACCTACACGCTGGATGATGAGGATGCGGACACCCAGGCGCTCGTCAAGGATGCCGCTGCCAGCGAAGTCTTCACCTACACGGTGAAGGATGCACATGGCGCAACCTCGACGGCCGACCTGACCATCAACATCACCGGCGCGAACGACAATCCGGCAATCGTGGCCACGGCCAATGTTGTCAGCGGAGCGGTTACGGAAAATGCGACAGCCGCTCCGGCGCCTGTTGAGCTGGTGTCAAACGGCGGCTTCGGCTCGTTTGTCAGCGGTGTGCCTACCGGTTGGGAACTGACGAAGGGCTCGGAGTCGAGCTCCACCGGCGGAGCCTACGTAAACGGCAGCAATGCGGTCACGTTCTACACGCACTCCACGACGCCTGACTCTTTGTCTCAGACCCTCGCCACGACGGAAGGGGCGCTTTACGAAGTCCGCTTCCAGCTGGGCAACGCATATGCCAACAGCCAGAACGGGCTCACGGTGACGTGGAACGGACAGACGTACTTCGCCATCGCCGCTCTGCCCGCCAGCGGCAGCTATGACGCTATGACCTGGTACAGCTTCAAGGCTGTGGCAACGTCCAGCTCCACCGAGTTGACATTCTCCGCCTATGGGGTGAACGGGAGCCTGCAGCTCGACAACGTCTCGGTAAAGGCCACCGCAAGCGAGAGCACTCACGGCGTCATCAACTTCACGGATGCCGATATCGGCGACACGCACACCGTGTCGGCGACGCCGGCTGGAGCCGGCTACCTCGGCACCTTCATCACCTCGATCACCGACAGTGCCACGACTGACGGTGTCGGAAAGGTTGCATGGCGCCTCGTCGTCGACGAGAAGGATTTGCAGTCGCTCGGCCAGGGTGAGACGCTTACGCAGACCTATACCGTGACGATCAGCGACGGCCACGGCGGTACCACGACACAGAACGTCGTCGTTACCCTCAATGGGGTCAACGATGCGCCGGATGTCACCGGGACCGTCACAGGCTCCGCCACCGAGGACGGCTCGGCGGTTACCCTCAACGCCCTCGGCGCTGCTTCCGACGTGGATGCCGGCACGACGCTCAAGGTCGTCAACATCCAGTCCACCCTGCCAGCCGGCGTAACCTGGAATGAGGCAACGCATTCCTTCACGCTGGATCCGACCAATGCAGCCTTCCAGTCGCTGGCGAAGGACGCCACGACGACGGTGACCGTCAACTACGCGGTCTCCGATGGCATTGCATCGACGGCGGCGAGCGTCAGCTGGACGGTCACCGGTACGAACGACGCACCGGTCGTAACCTCCGCAAGCAGCTTCAACGTGTCGGAGAACACCACAGCCGTCGGCACGGTCACCGCGACCGACGTCGATACGGGCGACAAACTCTCCTACAGCATTGCGAGCGGAGGAGACGGAGCCCTCTTCTCCATCGACAAGGACTCCGGCAAGCTCGTCTTCAATACAGCACCGGACTACGAAGCACCCGCGGACGGCGACCACAACAACAGCTACAAGGTGACCGTCAACGTCTTTGACGGTACGACAACCACCCAGCAGCTGATCACGATCAACGTGACCAATGTCGATGAAAACACCGCGCCGGTGCTGACATTGTCGACCACCAACTACGTCCTCGATACCTTCCAGAGCGGCGACTACCAAGGAAACAACGGTACCGCCAACTGGGCCTCCGACTGGACGGAAACAAACGACTGGCCGGGATTACCCTACAGCGGGGACATCAAGATCGGTTCGTCTGGTGGAAACAGCTATCTGGTCTTGTCGGATAGTGACTTCGGCGCTGACGGCGGGGATGCCATCCAACGAACAGTCAACCTCTCCGGGGCTACGTCCGCGGTGCTGACATTCGACTTCCAGCGCGTCGGACTCGAGGCCGATGACAAGGTTCTTGTCCAGGTCTGGAGCAACGGCGAATGGAAGGATCTCAAGACCATCGCCGGCCCTGGCACGGAAAGCGGTTTTGTCTCTTCCGGCAGTATTGATCTCAGCCAATACATCTCGGCGAGCACGACTATCCGTTTTGTTGCCACGGACAGCCTGGAATCGGATGACCGTGTCCTGATCGATAACGTCAAGATCGCCTACTCGTCGACGCCGACCTACACGGAGAATGGCACCGCGGTAGCGATCGTTGGCGATGCCTCGATTGCCGACACGACCGATACGCAGATGAACAAGGCGACCGTCGTTCTCACCAACATGCAGGCGGGGGACCAGTTGTCGATCGCCGGCAAGAGCGGCACCACCGGCACGATCGGGGGCATCTCCTTCTCGATCGTCGGAGGTACGATCGTGTTCTCCGGAGCGGCCGCCATTGCGAGCTATGAGGCTGCCATCGAGGCTGTCCGGTTCTCCAGCACCTCGGACCAGCCCTCGACCGCCGATCGCGTCTTCTCGATCACGGTCAACGATGGTGAGGCGGACTCCAACACGGCCAATACGACCGTCAAGGTGGTCAGCGTCAACGATGCGCCAACAGACATCTTCGCTGCCGGAAATCAGGAACTGTCCGCAACAGACAGTGGCCAGAATACCAAGGTAGCCAACGGTTCGACCCTCTTCACGCTCTCGGCGGTGGATCCGGACGATACCAGCGGATTCAGCTATCAGGGCAACAACACACCCAACGGCTTCAGCGTATCTTCAAGCGGTGTTGTCAAGGCGTCCAGCGAGCACAGTTATAAGGATTGGAAGGCCACGGACCTCTCGCTGACCGTGACGGACAGCCACGGCGCGTCACACCAGGAAACTGTTACTCTCATTTTGGGCGACAACAACGGTGCCGACACGATCAACAGATCGTCGCAGTCCAACGACCAGGTGATCTATGGCTTTGGCGGCAAGGACACCCTGACCGGTGGCAGCGGCGACGACTGGATCCATGGCGGTTCCGGAAGCGACAAGCTTTATGGCGGGCTAGGTGATGACACGCTCATTGGCGGTGCCGATGACGATACGCTCTACGGAGGAGCGGGGAAGAACACCCTGACCGGTGGCACGGGCAAGGATACCTTCGTCATCGATCCGTCGGCGCTGAACGAGGTCAACCTTGTCGATGTGATAACCGACTACAAGAGCGGAGAGGATACGCTCGACGTTTCCGACCTGCTCAACTCGCTCCTCGGTCACGATGCGAGCCTGGCGGAAGCACAGGCCAACATCAAGGCTACGGTCAGCGGCGGACATACGACGATCAGCGTCAACGACCACGGTACGTGGGACGCGGTTGCCGTGCTCCAGAACTCCACCGCGGCCGTGAAGATCCTGTATGATGACGAGCACACCGTGAACCATACGCCGACCGCCTGATAATTCAGACTGCGGCCACGTCCAATCCCGTGGCCGCGGACAGAACCTGCCGACGCCGCGCAACCCTATGGGTGTGCGGCGTCGGTTTTTTAAGGTGGTAGGATCTGCTGGCTTCGAGCGTCAGATCGGCGCGGACATTCCGATGTCCTCCACACGCCGCACGGGCACATGGATGGTCGCCTGCGGATCGGCCGGCTGTGCTGCTTCGTCCAACATCCGGTGAAGCGAGGTGAAATCGATCGGCTCCTCGAACAGCACGCCGCCGATGAGGATATCCATACCCGGGCCCGCTTCCGCCGCACTGAAGGCCGCATCCGAAACGCGCTTGAGAATGCGCGCGCCAATGACCTGGGCGTTCTTGGCATCCGCACCGGCAAGCAGTATCCCGAACTGATTGAAGCCTATGCGGGCAACGAGGTCGCCTTTGCGAACCGAGGCGCGGATGATCGCGGCGAGCGAACGCATCACCTCGTCACCCCACTCGTGACCGTAGTGGCGGTTGATTGCATCGAGGCCTCCAACCGTCACGCCAACGACGATTCCGCCTGCGTTCTCGCCGGTCTGAATGCGTTGCTCGGCGAAGTGCTCCACCTGGGCGGAGAACACCCGGCCATTCATGACCTTCGTCACGGCATCTCTGCCCAGCTCGGCGGAACGGCGCATCCGAGCGAGCCTCAGTGTCTCGCCCTGCCAGAGAACAGTGGAGAGGAGGGGGAGGCTTGCCAGAAGCGCGACGACGCCCGTACCGAGGAAGCCGGCAAGCACGGGGGCTTCCGGAAGCGCGAGATAGAGAACCGACTGAATGACGAGAGCCAATGCCATGGCGGCCAGGCCACCGCCGGCGGCGATGCCAGCCACGCGGAGCAAACGGCGTCCAGGCTTTCTGGAAGAATCCATCTCAAGACCAACCCGAGTGAGTGCGGTTGAGCGACGCATATCAGCTGGCCGTGCAGGAGAAGTAAAGAAATCTCGTCAAATTCGACAAGTGACCTGTGGATGGAGGGCATGCAAGGCCGTTAGGCGCCTGCGAAACGGGTGGAGCACCAAACCCCGCACGGATCCCGTGCAGGCCCATCGAAAAGCTCGGAGACCGCCCGCAAGGCGCGGACGGTCCCGACATGACTGAGTCTGCCGATCAACCGAGATTGACCCACACGGACTTGGTCTGGGTGTACTGCGTCAATGCCTCCAGGCACTTGTCCCGGCCGTTGCCTGTCTGCTTGTAGCCACCCCAGATCGAGGTCATGTCGCCGTGATCGAAGCAGTTGACCCAGACCACACCGGCCTCGATGTCACGGGCGAAACGGTGGGCCTTGGTGATGTCGCGGGTCCAGATCGAAGCGGCGAGGCCGTAGATCGAATCGTTTGCGATCTCGATGGCATCATCGACTCCATCCACCGGAATGATCGTCGCGACAGGCCCGAAGATCTCCTCGCGCGCAATCTGCATCGAGTTGTTGACGCCCGTGAACAGGGTCGGCTCCACATAGGCGCCTGCCGGATAGGCGCCCGGGGCTTGTCCGCCGAAACGGAGCGCCGCTCCCTCCTTGCGACCTATGTCGATATAGCTCAGCACGCGCCGCTGGTGCGATGCGGTCACGAGCGGCCCGACTGTCGTCTGCGGATCGAGAGGGTCGCCGAGAACGAAGTTCTCCGACGTGCGCGCCGCGAACCGCTCGACGAAATCGTCATGGATGCTCTTTTCCACCAGAATGCGCGAGCCTGCGTTGCAGACCTCCCCCTGGTTCCCGTAGATACCGTTCACCGCATAGGTCACCGCTGTGTCGAGATCGTCGTAGTCGCCCAGTATGATCTGCGGCGTCTTTCCACCGCATTCGGTCGTCACGCGCTTCATGTTGGACTGGCCAGCATAGATCATCAGCAGCTTGCCGACTTCCGTCGAACCGGTAAAGCCGATCTTGTCCACGTCCGGATGCAGCGCCAATGCCCTGCCAACCTCCTCGCCGAGCCCATGCACGACGTTCAGCACGCCCGCGGGACCGCCGGCCTCGATGAAGAGTTCGGCCAGCAGTCCGGCCGAGAGAGGCGTCTGCTCGGCGGGCTTCAGCACCACGGAATTGCCGGTCGCAAGCGCCGGACCGAGCTTCCATGCCGCCATCATCAGCGGATAGTTCCAGGGTACGATCAGTCCGACGACACCGAGAGGTTGGCGAAGGATGTAGTGCAGCGCGGTGGAGGCCGTGGATGTTACCGCGCCATCGATCTTGTCGATCGTCTCGGCGAAGAACTTCAGGCTCGTCACCGACCCCGGAATGTCGATGTTCATCATGTCCATCACGGGCTTGCCCATGTCGAGACTGTCCAGGACGGCAAATTCCTCGGCGTTGGCTTCGATCAGGGCCGAAAACCGCTCGAGAACTGCTAGGCGCGCGCGGGGTTCCATCCGCGACCAGGCCCCGGAGCGGAAGGCCTTGCGGGCAACAGCCACCGCACGGTTGACTTCCGCCTCCCCACCGCGCGCAACCGACGCGATCGTCGTACCCGTCGCCGGGTTAATGGTCGGGAAAGTCTTGCCGTCCGCCGACGGAACATACGCCCCGTCGATGAAGTGATTGGTGCGGAACTTCAGCTCAGAGGCTTTTCCGTGCCAGAAATCGCGGGTGTAGGTCGAGCTATCCATGTCTGTTCTCCCAGTTTGATTGGATTACTTGCGGTCGCGCAGCAGCGTGACGGACATGACGATGAGGATGAAGGACGCGGCAACGATCATGCTGCCGATGGCGTTGATTTCGGGCGTGATGCCGCGTCTGAGCGTCGAGTAGATATAGATGGGCAAGGTCACATCCCTGCCGGTCAGGAAGTAGGTGACCGGGATCTCGTCGAACGACAACGTGAAGCACAGCAGCGCGGATCCGAGGATCGAGGTACGGATCGCGGGCAGAACGACGCGGACGAACGTCTCGATCGGCGTTGCCCCGAGGTCCGCGGAGGCCTCGAGCAGCCTTCGGTTCAACTTGTGAAGTCGTGCAAGCACCTGAGATACGACGACGCCAAGCAGGGCGGTCGCATGGCCGATGACCACCGCAAGCAGGCTCTGCGGAATGCCGATCTGCTTGTAGAAGTTCAGCATGGCGACACCGGTGACGATGCCGGGCAGGCTCAGCGGCAGGAGAATGACGTTTCGGAAGAGATACTTGCCCGGGAACTCGAAGCGATCGAGCGCAAGCGCGGCCGGAACCCCGACGATCACGCTGATTGCGGTCGCGAACACAGCGACGATCAGGCTGTTCCCCAAGGCCGTCAGCATGGCGCTGTTTTCGAGAACCGCGTCGTACCAGTGAAGCGTGAAGCCCGAGAGCGGGAAGGATGTGACCGAACTGTCGTTGAAGGAGAAGATCACAAGAATGACGATCGGCAGGTAGAGGAAGGCGAGCACTGCAAGGCTCACGCCGACCATGCCTTTCTGCCACCATCTGAGAGTATGCATGGCGGTTCCCCCTTCAGCCTATGTCCACATGTCCCGCCCGATCGATGCGGGTCGAGACTTGAAGAATGACGAGCACCATGGTGAGCACGAGCGTCGCGAGGGCGGAGCCAAGCGGCCAGTTGAGCGCCGCGCCGAACTGGCTCTGCAGGATGTTTGCCACCATCATTCCGTCGGGACCTCCGACGAGGACAGGCGCCACGAAATCTCCGAAGGACAGGCAGAAGGTCATCGTCGCCCCGGCCACCACCCCACCCAGCGAGAGGGGAAGAATGACTTTCCAGAATGTGAGAAAGGGTCCGACCCCGAGGTCTTCCGAGGCCTCGATGAGCGCCTTCGGGATGTTGTCCAGCACGGTCACGAGCGGCATGACCATGAACGGAACGAAGATGTAGACAAGGGTGATGACCATTGCCGTCTGGTTGTAGAGGAAGATGGACAAGGGCTCCCGGATCAGCCCCATCGTCATGAGAAGAGAATTGAGAGCGCCGTCAGTGCCGAGAATGATCTTCCAGGTATAGGCCCTGAGCAGATAGGACACCCAGAGCGGAACGATCACCGACATGTAGAGGAGGTTCCTGAGCTCCGGCGTCTTCACGGTGAAGACCAGAAAGTAGGCGAGCGGATAGCCGAGAAGCAGAGCGCCAACGGTGACGATGCTCGCAATCTTGAGAGTTCGAAGAATTACAATGGTATATTGCGGGTCGCTAAATATCTGGATGAAATTTCCAAACTGGAAATCGGGATAGAAGAGCGGAAACTGCCTCGTCCAGAAACTGACGGAGATCATGATCACGTAGGGAATGATCATGAACAGAAGGACCCAGGTGAAGGGCAGGGAAAAGATCGCCGCAAAGGACGGGAAACTGCGCCGGCTGATCATGAACGTCTCTCCGGTGGAAACACCATGACATCGGTCGGTGCAACGTGGAATTCGGCCTCCGCGTCCGTGCAGGAGGGGCCGGCTGCCCCATAGGCGACGCGCGGGACATCGGCGAAGAACGGCCTGTGGTTGCCCTGGCTCATCAGCTCCATCCGGATCCTGTCGCCCTGGAAAAGGGTTTCGACGACGCGGGCCTGGAGCTTGTTGGAGGTATCGAATGCACTGGTCTGCAGCCGTTCGGGACGAATGCCCACGATGATCGGCTGGCCGGGCAGGAATGACAGGCACGTCGGCCGGCGTCGGCGGCGGATCTCGCTGCCGTCGGAAAGCCGCAGCAGATCGCAATCGCCATCGCGACCGACGAACGTCGCATCGAATAGATTGGTCGCTCCGATGAAATCCGCAACGAAGGGCGTTGCCGGTTCATCGTAGAGGTCCGCCGGCGACCCGATCTGCAGGATACGGCCCTGGTTCATCACGACGATCCGGTCCGAAAGCGCCAGCGCCTCGGTCTGGTCGTGCGTCACCATCAGGAAGGTGATGCCGAGTTCACGGTGAAGCCGCTTGAGTTCCACCTGCATCCCCTCGCGCAGTTTCACGTCCAGCGCCGAGAGCGGCTCGTCGAGCAGCAGAACCTTCGGGCTGCGAACGAGGGCCCGGGCCATCGCCACCCGCTGACGCTGTCCACCGGAAAGCGCGCCCGGCCGCCGATCCCCCATCTTTTCCAGCCCGACCATGGCCAGTGCATCCGCGACCCGCCGCGAACGATCTCCAGCCGGCACCTTGTTCGCCTTGACTGAAAGGCCGTACCCGACATTCTCGCTGACGCTCATATGCGGGAAGAGCGCATAGTCCTGAAAAACCGTGTTGACCGGACGACGATAGGGCGCCCGATGCGTTACGTCTTCCCCACCGATCTCAATCGTTCCGCGGTCGGGCAGTTCGAAGCCCCCGATCAGGCGAAGCGTCGTCGTCTTTCCGCACCCTGACGGTCCGAGCAGGGTCACAAACTCCCCTTCACCGAGCGCGAGATCGGTCTCATCGAGCGCTGTGAAATTCCCATATGTCTTTGCAACACCTTTCAGCGTCACGATCGGTCGCGATGTCATTTGTGCTCCGAGGTATCGATAAGATTGTCGTCACTGCGAGCAGGCTCCATCCACGGACGGATGCCTGCTCGAAGCGGATGACGTCAGGGCGCGGCTTTGACCGCGTTCCAGACCTCTAGATACTTGTCGAGGCGCTTCGGTTGCTGCCACATCACGAGGCTTTTGACGAATTCGACGTTGTCGACCTGCCGCTCCTTCTTCAACTCGTCCGACATGCAGCCAGCCACACTCTTCGGATTGACGGGGAAGTAGCCAGTCGATGTCGCGATGCCGCACTGGCCGGCTGCCGACTGCATGAAGGATATGAACTTGTAGGCACACTCTTCGTTCGGTGTATCCTTCACCAGCATCATGGAGTCCATCCAGCCCTCGGCCTTCTCCTTCGGAGAGAACTCGGCAACCACGAAGTCCTTCTTCAGGCCGTTGACATCCTTGCTGGTCAGACCGGTCCAGGCATTCGAGACGAAGACCTCCTGATTGGCCATCAACTCGGTGAGCTCTCCGGCGGAAGCCCAGTATTTGCGGATCAGCGGCTTCTGCTCGATCAGCTTGGCCTTCACTGCATCCAGCTGTTCGTCCGTCAGGTCGAACACATTGTCGTAGCCGAGATAGCGAGCCGTCCAGTAGATCGCGGACTTGTCATCCCAAAGCGACACCTTGCCCTTGTTCGCTGGGTCGAAAAGGACGCCGATCGAATCCGGAGTGGAAGGGAACTTGTCGGGCCGGTAGATCAGCGAGACCGATCCCCAGACGAGCGGCACGGCCCAGGTCGAGCCATCGGCCACCACATCGCCGGTCTTCGAGAACTCCGGATAAATGCCATCGAAGCCTTCAACCTTGGCGGTATCGATCGGTTGCACGAAGCCCGCGAGCCGCAGCAGGTTCACCGTATCGAGCGACGGCGTAATGATGTCGTAGACGCCACCGCCGGCCGCGAGCTTGGGCGCGAAGTCATCGTTCGATCCGACGTAGGACGTCGTGACCTTGCATCCGGAAACCTTCTCGAACTCCGCCATGAACTCCGGGCCGCATATCCTTCCCACGTCAGGAAGTTGAGCTCGCCCGCAGAGGCTGTCACCGCCTGCGGAAGGATCGCAAGCAGCGTGAATGCGCATGTACTCCATTTCGCTATCGCTTTCGTCATCATATTGTTCCCCTTTTGATGATCTGAAATTCGACTGTTGGTGGCTATCGCTTCCTGTTCGTTTTTCGAATGAGGGTTGCGATGTCGATGCCGAGTGCCTTTGCGGCGCTTCGTTTGCTTCCATTCTCAGCGATGGATTTCTCGAGAACGTAGGTCTCGAATTCTCGGATGAGCTCCTTGAAGCTCGTGCTTTCGCCGTCGGCCGGTGACGGATCGGCATCCGATTTCACTGGCAGGCGGCCGGTGCCCAGCGGCACGACGAAATGCTCGATTTCCGCGACTTCCTCGGCGCTCGCGACTGCATGCTGCAGGATGTTGGACAGCTCGCGGATGTTGCCGGGATAGTCGTAGGCCAGAAGTTTGCGTCGGAAGCCCTCCGACAGAACGAATGCCTGCCGGCGACCGAGATTGATCCTTTGCAGCATCGCGTCCGCAAGAGACTTGATGAAGTCGGCCCGGCCGCGCACCGGCGGCAACTCCAGCATGACCACGGCCATGCGGTAGTAGAGGTCTTCACGGAACTGGCCATCGGCAATCATCTGCCTCAGCGCGCGATTGGTGGCCGTGACGAGCTTGAGCTTGGCCTGGCGTCTCTGGACCGAGCCCACCCGGCTGTAGGTTCCGGTCTCCAGGAACGCGACCAGCTTCATCTGGGAGATTGGCGAGAGGTCCGTGATCTCGTCCAGAAAAAGGACGCCGCCGTCCGCGGCTTCCACATAGCCAAGCTTTCCTCGCGTCAAGGGATCCGAGGAAGCACCCGGTTCGACCCCGAACATCTCCATGTCGAACTGCGCATCTGTCAGCATCCCGCAATTGACGTGAACGAAAGGATAGCCGCCCTGTTCGCCGGCTGTGCACAGCCGGCGGACAAAATCGGTCTTCCCTGTACCGCTTTCTCCCGTAACCAGGATGTTGCTGCCACGCGCGAGCGCCTGGGATCCACGCTTCAAGAGTCCTTGCAACGCAGGCGTCGTGACGTGTGGGGTGCCGGCCTGGATGCCGCTCTCGTCCTGGAAGCGGAAGCGATCGGGGGCCGCTTCGGCCGAGCGCACCATCCGGTTCGGCTCACGCAGAACCAGCAGGGCTGCGTAGGCCCCGCCGTCGGCCGTGCGAAGGATATTGAGGCTTGCGGAAACGAAGCGCTGCGAGGGGAGGGTGCCCGACACCTCTAGGCGCTTCAGCTGTTGCAGGGCTGCAGCCGCCTTCTGGATGATCGTCCCGCCCGTCGCGGCGTGCTTGGCAAGCTCCGTTCCGACAAGTTCGCCCTTGTTGAGGTTGAGCAACTTCTCGAGCTTGCCGTTCACCAGCTTGATCTTGCCGTCCATTTCCAGCAGCGCAGCTCCATCGGGAAGCGCTTCCAGCAACGTGTTCAGCATGGGATCATCGATGAAGGCGGGGCGCAGCCGACGATGGCCGACATTCGCGATATCGTTGCCGTAGAACTTCATCACAGCACCTCGCTCGCGGATATCCGTGCCTTGCGGCGGGACTTGCGCCTTGCCGTCAGGACATAACGGCGAAACTCGCCCTCGGTGCGCGCGACGCGAAAGCGCCAGCCTTCCTTCACCCCGTCCACGCCGGCGAGCGAGAGATCGCATTCCCCGCCTTCGTCTTCCTCGGCCTCCGCGCTCTCCTTTAGCCGGGCGACTGCACCGCGCATCTCGGCGAGCTGCTCGAATGGGCGGCCTAGAATCGAGTCGTTCCCGCGCCCCCACGCCTGTTCGGCGGCGGGGTTCGCCGCAAGGATGACGCCATCCTCGGCCAGAACGAGGATCGGATCGGGGGCGGCACTCAGGATGTCGAGCATCGACGTTGCACGTTCGGAAAGCTGCTGTTCGCGGCGGCGGTGGGGGCCGATGTCGCGCGTCGTTCCCCACAGGCGAATGAGAAAGCCATCCTTGATCGCCGCACGAAAATCGTTTTCGACCAGCATTTCGCTGCCGTCGTGCCGCTGGTCGACAGCTGCAGCGTGATCCAGCCGATAATTGGATCTAACAAGGTCGCGGACCATCGCCCGGTTCACAGCCGTCGCAGGGAAATAGCGGGAAACCGGCTGCGTGTTGAAGTCGAGGCCTTCCGGGACGTTGTAGAGGGCGGCCATCGCAGCATTGCACGCGCGCCAGCGCGACTGGTTGCTAAAGATGCGATCGACGATCTCGTCCTCTCCGAGCGAGACATCGACGGGTTCGAGGAACTCGATGCACCAGCACGCCTCCGTCGCCGCCCCGATCATCTGCGACAGGATTTCGACCCGCTCGAGAAGCTCGCTTCCAACGTCGAACATGGCGGGACCGAGCGGGATCTTGATGATTGCCAGCGCCCCGTGCTCATCGGAGACAGCGGCCGCCACCATCGGCACTTCCTCGTAGGCGGAAGAATTCATCCAGACGGGAAAGGGTTCGCCCGGGTTCCGTCGTCCATCAAGGAGGGAGCGGATGTACCTGGCGGAATCGTCGCCGTAGAGCACTTCCAGCGGCTGATCGAGGACCGTCCCCGCCTCCAGCCCGAGTTCGTTCATTTCGTGGTCGTTGACGGAGCGGATGCGGCCGTCAGCCGCGATCCAGTCCACGAGAAGCGGTGCGTTCGCCACAAGGCGACGTAGGGCATCAGCCATATCGGGTTCCATCCATCTTTTGCCGATGTTCAATGCGGAAGTCCCCCGGCCGCCGTTGCGGATTTGCCTTGCACCGGGCGTCAGTCAGGCACATGGCGGGAGGATTGCAATCAGTTGACCGAGTATCGGTACGAAAAACAATCCGAGAGCTCCAAAAATGCGCAATAGCGCATCACATCAGCGCATTTTCGCGCATTTTTCGGAGAAGGATTTGGGTTCCCGGATGAGGTTGATGAAATCAGCGGCCTCTCTCGGCGCCGCCGCCGAAGTCCGACGAGAATCCCAAGCCCGCTCTCACCAGCGGAGCGGGGCGACCATAGAGAACCGAAAAAGGGCTGAACGACACAGAAGAAACGCCGCGATGCGTGCATCTCCTGCACGCATCGCGGCGTTTCCTGAAGTCGGAATGGCGAGAAGCTTTGAGAGCCTAGCCGGGCCTCAGCCGAGGCTGGACAGTTCGACTGACCGGCGATGGGCCGCGGCTGCCGTCCTTGCGACGAGATCACGGAGCCCAGGTGCCGCCATCAGCACCTCGAGACCCGCGGCCGTAGTACCGCCGGGGCTTGTAACCTGGCGGCGCAACGTTTCCGGATCATCGGCGCTTTCGATGGCAAGAGCGCCGGCTCCGTTGACGGTTTCCTTCGCGAGAGCCAGCGCGATTTCCGCCGGCAAGCCGAGCGATGCACCCGCGTTGGCGAGGCATTCGATGAGGTGGAAGACATAGGCCGGTCCGGAACCGGAGATTGCCGTCACCGCATCCATGAGGGTCTCATCTTCCACGAAGTGCACGCTGCCGCTTGCCGAAAGGAGCGAGCGTGCCATCTCTGCTCGCCCTTGAGCGACTCTCGGATTGCAGAAGAGGACCGTTGATCCCTTACCGATCGCGGCCGGCGTGTTGGGCATCGCCCGGATGACGGAGGATTCGCCGATGCACCGCTCGATCATAGCCACAGGTATGCCCGCAGCAATGCTGACGAACGTCGCGCCGCCCGCGAACCGCCGGAAGGAAGGCAGGATGTCCGCCATGACCTGTGGCTTGACGGCGAGGACCACCATTGCCGGCGAAAGGCCCGCCGGCAGGCTGTCAGCAGGCGCATGTACGTTGACGCCGGTAGCAGCAGCCCTTTCGCGCAACGCCTCCGCCGGCTCCACAACATGGGTAAGCTGCGTCTCCACGCTGCCCGAACCGAGCCAGCCCTTGAGCAGGGCGAATCCCATATTGCCGCAACCGACGAGGACGATCTCGTTTGACTCACTCATACCAAAGGCCTTTCACTTCGCAGGCGGCAGCAATCAACCGATGGTCATCAGGTTTGCATTGCCGCCGGCGGCAGCTGTGTTCGTGCTGATGGAGCGCTCCTCCAGCAAACGCAGCAGCGGATAGTCGGTCTCCGCCAAGCGGGGATAGACGGGAACTATTGCACCGGCTCGCTCGGCGAGCGCCTTGTTGACCTCGATCAGATCACTCTCGCTTCCCGAGAAGAGGGCAGCTGTGAGATCCTCGGCCGTCTTCCAGTCCTTGGCCGTCTCGATGAGGCGGGCGACTTCGGAAGGCAAGCCCTTGAGGGCTTCCCGTGCGGGATTGGCGGCATCAACGACGGCCGTATTCCCGGTAGCGATGATGGCACCGATCTGCGAAAGCAGTTCCTGAGGTTCCTCGGCCAGGGCCAGGACCTTGCCGCGGGGATGAAGCGCATAGACGTTTGTCTCGCCGACGGGACCCGGAAGCTCCATAGAAACGTCCAGTGCCGACTCTGCGGCGTAGTCCGCGCAGCGCTTCGCCGCATCGGAATGTTTACCGGCCTTCAGCCACGCGCAATAGAACTCGATCGGGGAGGTGAGCTTGCCTTCCTTCCTGGCGCCGGACAGGACGTCCTTGGGTGCCTGGGCCGAGAGCCGTCCGATGTAGAGGGGACCGCCTGCCTTCGGCCCTGTTCCGGAAAGGCCCCGACCTCCGAATGGCTGTACGCCCACCACCGCGCCGATGATGTTGCGGTTGACGTAGATGTTGCCCGCTTCAACGCGTTCAACGACATTGGCAATCGTTTCGTCGATCCGGGTATGCAGACCGAATGTCAGGCCGTAACCGGTAGCGTTCACGGCGGCGAGCAACTGGTCGAGGTTGTCGCGCTTGTACTTCACCACATGCAGGACCGGACCGAAGACTTCGCGGCCGAGATCTGCAATCGACTTGATCTCGATGATGGTGGGCGCGACGAAAGTCCCTTGGGCCGTCTCGTCGGGAAGAACCAAACGAGTGACGCGGTGGCCGTTCGCCGCCATCCGCTCGACATGCGTTTCGATCGTTGTTCTGGCCTCGTCGGTAATGACCGGCCCGACATCGACGGAAAGCCGCGAGGGATTGCCTACCTCGAGCTCGTTCAGCGCACCGCGCAGCATTTTGAGGGTCCGGTCCGCCACGTCCTCCTGCAGGCAAAGTACGCGCAATGCGGAGCACCGCTGGCCTGCGCTGTCGAACGCGGATGCGATGACGTCGCCGACGACCTGCTCGGGCAGCGCGGTAGAATCGACCACAAGTGCGTTCTGGCCGCCGGTCTCGGCGATGAGCGGCACGGGAACGCCCGCCGGGGTGAGCCGCCCGGCCAGCTGGCGCTGAATGAGACGCGCGACCTCCGTCGAGCCCGTGAACATCACGCCCGCCGTCCGCGGATCGCCAACGAGTGCTGCGCCAACGTCGCCCGCTCCCGGGAGGAGCTGAAGCACATGACCAGGCACGCCCGCATCATGCAGCAGACGAACCGCTTCGGCAGCAATCAACGGCGTCTCTTCGGCAGGCTTGGCGAGAACGGGATTCCCGGCCGCAAGGGCGGCGGCAACCTGTCCGGTGAAGATCGCCAGGGGGAAGTTCCATGGGCTGATGCAGACGACCGGGCCCAGCGACGCCTTTCCGTTGTCGAGAGTCCGGATGGCTTCGGCAGCGTAGTAGCGCAGGAAATCGATTGCTTCACGAACTTCGGCGATTGCGTTGGGATATGATTTCCCGGCTTCCCGGACGATGAGGCCGAGGAGTACCGGCATGCGGGCCTCCATCGCATCGGCAGCGGCGGCAAGGCACTCGGCGCGCCGCTCCACCGGAACGCTAGCCCAGCCAGCAGCCGCCTTCTCGGCACGCGAGGTCGCGACCGCGACATCTGCAGGGTCGAACAGCTTCACATGGCCGACGATGTCATTTCTGTCGGCCGGGTTGACCACGGGCTGCCATGCAATGCGATCGGTGTCGCCGTCCGCAAAAACGGCCATCCACTTCGTTGCCGCACTCTCCTTCAGGGAAACGGCGAGGTTCTCGAGAACATCCTCGTTGCTGAGGTCGAGACCTTCGGAGTTTTTGCGGCTCTTTCCATAGAGGCGCATGGGATGAAGGATCGCAGTATGGGGCGCCCCGACGGGGTGTTCAGACCGCACAACGTCGATCGGACTCGCGATCAACTCTTCGACCGGCACGGACTTGTCGGCAATGCGGTTCACGAACGAAGAATTCGCGCCGTTTTCGAGCAGGCGGCGAACGAGATATGCCAGCAGTGTTTCATGCGTGCCGACCGGCGCATAGATGCGGCACGGGCGGTTCAGGTTCTCGCGGCCGACTACTTGGCTGTAGAGCGGCTCGCCCATACCGTGCAGGCACTGGAACTCGTACTTCCCGGGCGCAAATTCCGGGCCAGCCATCGTCATGACCGCGGCGAGCGTATAGGCGTTGTGGGTGGCGAATTGCGGGAAGACTGCGTCGAGCGCACCGAGCAGCTTTTTCGCGCAGGCAAGATAGGAAACGTCGGTGTGCACCTTGCGCGTGAAGACCGGATATCCGTCGAGCCCGTCGACCTGTGCACGCTTGATCTCGGAGTCCCAATAGGCGCCCTTCACGAGACGGATCATGAGCCGCTGGCCGGACCGGCGGGCGAGGTCGATAACCCAGTCTATCACGAAGGGGCAGCGCTTCTGGTAGGCCTGGATAACGAAGCCAAGGCCCTTCCAACCTGCAAGATCCGGATCGAAGGCGAGCGCCTGCAGGAGATCGAGCGACAGCTCGAGCCGGTCGGCCTCCTCGGCATCGATGTTGAGACCGATGTCATACCTCTTGGCCAGCACCGCGAGTTTCTTGACCCGCGGAAGGAGCTCACCCAGAACGCGCTGGTACTTCGCGCGGGAGTAGCGGGGGTGAAGCGCCGAAAGCTTGATCGAGATACCGGGTCCGTCATAGACGCCGCGCCCGGCCGACGCCCGACCGATAGCGTGGATGGCCGTCTCGTAGTCGTTCATGTAGCGGGCTGCGTCCTCCGCAGTGGTCGCGGCCTCCCCGAGCATATCGTAGGAGTAACGGAAACCCTTCGCTTCCAGCGCGCGGCTGTTCTTGAGCGCCTCTTCGATGGTCTGGCCGGTGACAAACTGCTCGCCCATGAGGCGCATGGCAATATCGACACCCTTGCGGATGACCGGCTCTCCGCCACGAGCGACGAGACGGGTCAGGGCAGAAGAAAGACTGGTCTCGTTTGCCGTCGCCGTGAGCTTGCCGGTGACGACCAGGCCCCAGGTTGCGGCATTGACAAACAGGGAAGCGCTCTTGCCGAGATGCGAACGCCAGTCACCGCCGGCGATCTTGTCGCGGATCAGCGCGTCGCGCGTCGCCGCATCCGGCACGCGCAGCAACGCTTCGGCGAGACACATCAGGGCCACGCCCTCCTGGCTGGAGAGGGAATACTCATGAACCAGTCCCTGAACCCCGGAATAGGAAACATTGGCCCGCAGTCCCTCGACCAGACGGCGCGCCAGGGCGGATGCGGATTTCGCCTCCTTGTCGTCCATCGACGCCAGATCCAGAAGCGGCGGCAGGCAGGTCTCCTCCGGCCGGCGATAGGCAGAGGTTATGGCACGGCGAAGCGCATCACGCGCCGGCGCTTCGTAGAAAGCTGCAGGCGAGGCGGGAGGGGTGAGGGAAGATGATGAGTTCGAATTGGACTGGATGGACATCGGTGCCTGCCTTTTTGAAACCAATGGTCACAAGGCGCTCCTTCGCCCTATGAACATCGAGCCGCCGGGGCTCACTGCCACCTGTATCTATCTGCAGTTTCCTCGTAGAAATAGCGGGATTTTTCGAAATGACCCGGAGAAAAAATCCAAACTAGCGCCAAACTTGCGTGTTTTCCTCGGCCACTTTCGGCCGCTCAATCGATCATGCCACGAACGCTATTGTGATCGCAATCGCTCTCGGCGCACCGCTGGCAGGCGACTGTCGCGGAATGTCACAACCGCGGTCGAATATCGTCGAAGTTGGCGGGCTTGCCGTCTTCCACCGCCAGCGCCGATCAGGGCGCGATCGGCAAAGGCCCGTCGTTCTTGATCTCTTCCATGACAGCGTAAGTGCGCGTCTCGCACACGCCGGGCCAGGCGAGGACAACTTCTCCGAGGAACTTTCGGTAGGACGCCATGTTGGCCAGTCTGGTCTTGATCAGATAGTCGAAGCCTCCCGCCACCATGTGGCATTCGATCACCTCGGGCACCTTGCGCACCGCTTGTGCGAAGTTTTCGAAGACGTCAGGTGTCGTCTTGTCCAGCATGACTTCGATGAACACCAGCAGGTCAAAACCCATCAGGGTCGGGTCGAGGCGAGCGGAAAATCCGGTTATGAAACCCTGCCGCTGCAGGCGCTTGAAACGGTCGCTCATGGATGTCGCGGGGATCCCGATGCGCTGCGACAATTCGGTGTTCGAGATCCGGCCGTCGGTCTGCAGGATCGCCAGGATTCTGCGGTCGATCTTATCGAGTGACAGGATGGGTGTGACTTTGTTCGTCTGCGACATATTCCACGCTATACCGCCGAGCCCCAACGGTTTCAAGCAAGCCCTTTGCGCACCTCCGACATATACATTGCATTATAAATGATTTGAACTTTAAATTAAATCGCCTAGGATTTAAGAATGGACACTTACGAACTTCCGCCCCGCTTCAGGTTCGGCATAGAATTCGCCATGCTTGCCCGGCAATGGCGGCGCTCGATCGAAACGCAACTGGAAAGGAACGGGCTGACCGACGCCACCTGGGCGCCTCTGATCCACCTGCATGAACTCGGCGACGGCATAAGCCAAAAAGACCTTGCCGCCCGCGTCGGCATAGACGGATCCTCCCTTGTCCGGCTCCTCGATATCCTCGCTGCCAAGAACCTGATCGAACGGAAAGGGGACAGGACTGATCGTCGCGCCAAGCTTATCTTCCTGACCGCTGAAGGTCGCAAGGAGGTGTCGCATGTACGCAAGGCTCTCAATGCGGCGGAGGCGCATTTTCTCGCCGACGTGAGTGACGACGAGATCGCCAACATGCTCGGGATTCTTCGTAGGATAGACGGACGCCTGAGGGCGACCAAAGAACACGCGGGGAGAGAACCTTGATCCCGGTGCCGGCAGCCCACGCTCTCGGCTTCAATCCTGAAAGGCTCGCCTTCAGCTTCCGAACGGCGCTCGCGTCCTGCGCCGCACTCGTCATTGCCTGGCTGATGGAACTCGAACACCCGCAATGGGCGGCCATGACGGTTTTCGCCGCCGCCCAACCCAGCCGAAACATGCTCGTCGAGAAGAGCTTCTTCCGTGCCGCCGGCACAGTAATCGGCAGCGTGATCGGAGTCCTTCTCATCCTCGCGTCAGGAAGCCACCAATTGCTCCTCGTTGCAGGACTGGCGGCATGGATAGGCATATGCGCATTCCTCGGAAATGTTCTGCGCGGCTTTCTGTCCTACGGAACAATTCTCGCGGGCTACACCGCCGCAATGGTGGCGCTGCTGGAGACCGCGCACCCCGGACACATCTTCGCCCTCGGCGCGGACAGGGCGCTCACCGTTCTAACGGGCGTCCTGGTCGGATTGATCGTGGGGCTGCTGTTCACGCCGAAAGAGGCACCTGACGAACTTGCCGGGCGAGTGCGCCAGCTTTCGGCGCGCCTGTTGCGCGCAATGGCGGACCGCGTGGATGGCCATTCCACAGAAGGAGAGGACTGGCATAACTCGACGTTGAGCGAGATTGCGGTAATCGACGAACTCCTCGATCCCCACGGAGCCGGCTCGCTTCGCTCCAGGCGATCCGCTCGGACATTGCGCGCAGTTCTCGCCGCACATGTCTCCGCGTTGCTATGGATGAAGGGCAGGGCGCAGCCAAAACGCGATCCGGCGCTTGGCCGGGTCCTCGCGCGTGCTGCCGATGCCCACGAAGGAGCTGCATCGCCTGCCGAAATCGCCGTGGCGCTGGAAGAGGCGGCAGCTCTCGCCGCGGATCGCACTACCCTGCATGCGGTGATCGAGCGAATGCGAACCGCATTGCTCGAGCGAGCCTCGGTCGTAGACAGGCATAGCCAACCCGCGGATGAAAGCGAACTCGGCAAGCTTCGCCTGTTGCATCCCGTGATCCTGCACCAGGACTGGATCGGAGCCCGGCAGGCGGCGATACGTGCGACCGCCATCCTTCTCCTGATCGGCGTGGTGTGGATCCTGACCGGCTGGTCTTCCGGCGCCTATGTCATGCTGGGGACATCGGTGATGATCTCCCTGTTCTCGACATTTGAGAACCCCGCCCAGATCATGCGGCAAATCTTCCAGGCCCAGCTGTGCGGGGCGATCGCAGCCCTTGCATGCCGGTGGCTCGTCTGGCCGCATGCGACGAGTGAGTTCCAACTCGTCCTTATGATCATGCCGTTCGTGCTCACCAGTATCATCCCGCTCTCGTTGCAGCGGCCGATCGTGGGTGGGACCGATTATGTGCTGATCCTGCTGCTGCTCTCGCAGCCAGCCTTTCCTCTCACCGGATCCTTCGGCCAATCGTTTGCGACCGCGACTGCGGTCGTTCTCGCTCCGATGATCGCGCTCATATCCTTCAGGCTGATCTTTCCGACGGATGCGCACAGAAGGCTGAACACGCTCATCGCCATGATGGTCCACGACCTGGAACGGATGGCCGCGGCGAGAGACGCAACCAGCCACCAGGTCGCATGGCGTTCCAGACTCTATCACCGGCTGATCCGGCTTGTACGTTGGGCAGATCGTTCCGCCGAACGCGAGCTGTCTCCGGCCGAAGGCGGAATGGCCGTCTATTCCTTAGGCGCATCGATCCTGAGCATGCGCGAACTCGCAGAGCGCGGAGAACTTTCAGCGGGCACGACACGCGCAATCACGATCGCGTTGCGCAGGATCGAGCGCGTCTCGCTGGATCCTGCCCGTGCCTCCGCCGCGCTGGAACGCGCGGCTGAGCGAGTTGCGCACGACGGAGGGAGCGAGGCCGCACTCCTGCAATCAGCGGCACGGGCGATCGACGAGAACCGTCCGTTTTTCGTCCGCGCCCGCCGGGGCGCCGCGAGAAAGCGTTGAGTTCACGCCGCGCGTCATCGCCACCTATGCCGCGGTAATCGAACTGCTGCGCTTTCGCACCACCATCGCCAGCGAGGCGATGATGATCGTGCCAACGATGAAAACGAACGCGGCGGCCGCGATCGCCGGCGAGATGTTTTCGCGGATCGTCGAAAACATCTGCCGCGCCAGTGTCCGCTGGTTCGGGCCTGCTACGAAGAGCGTAAGGACCACCTCGTCCAGCGATGTGGCGAAGGCAAGCACTGCACCGGAGAGAACACCCGGCATTGCAAGCGGCAGCGTCACGCGGCGAAAGACAGTGAATGGTGCAGCACCGAGACTTTCCGCAGCGAGTTCCACCCGCCGATCTATGCCCGCAAGCGCGCCGCTCACGCTCACGATCACAAAGGGCATTGCAACAATGGTGTGCGCGATGATCACGCCCAGATAGCTGTTGGCAATGCCGATTTGAACGAAGAGCACCTGCATGCCGACACCGAGAACCACCGCCGGCACCACCATCGGCAGGAGGAACAGGGTTTTCACCGCACCGAGAAAGAGAATACGCCGATTGCGCAGGCCGAGGGCGGCAGTCGTACCAAGCATGGTCGCAAGCACGGTGGTGCCGCCGCCGACGATGAGACTGTTTACGATCGACCGCCTCCACGCATCCGCCGTCACCAGTTCGCGGAACCAGCGCAGGGAAAACTCCGGTATCGGATAGGTCAGGAATACGCTCGAGGTAAAGGCGAGCGGGAGGATTGCCAGCAAGGGCGCGATCAGGAAGACGACCACGGCTGCACCGAAGAGAAATCTCACTCCTTTGAACATCTCAGCTTCTCCTCGGATCTTCTGCGGACAGGCGTCCGTAGACCGCATAAAGCGCGATGGTCACGACCAAGAGGACAAGGCCCATCGCTCCCGCCATGCTCCAGTTCGCCGATCCCATGGCATAGAAGGCAATGACCGAGCTGATCATCTGGTCGCTCGGCCCGCCGATCAACGCCGGGGTGATGTAGTAACCGATGGCGGACATGAAGACGAGGAGCGCACCGGAGGCGAGTCCACGAAGGCTGAGCGGAAGCAACACGCGAAAAAAAGCCCGTAAGGGGTTGGCACCAAGGGAGGAAGCCGCCGGCATGAGATTCCGCGGGATCGAGATCAGTACACTGTAGACCGGGAGCACCATGAAGGGCAGGAGCACATGCGTCATGGCAATGACGACGCCAGTGCGGTTGAAGATCAGGGGCAACGGCGTATCTATCAGATGCAGCGCTTTCAGCGTATCGTTGATCAGCCCGTTTTCCTGCAGCAGAATGAACCAGGCAGCAGTGCGCACCAGGAGCGACGTCCAGAGGGGCAGTAGAACCGCGCCCAGCAAGAGATTGCGCTTCCACCCGGTGGTCGAGGCAGCGAGCATCGCATAGGGGTATCCGATCGCTGCCGCGGCCAGGGTTACCAGTGCGGCGATCCAGAAGGTTCGCAGCATGATCACCCGGTTGGCGGACGTTCCCTCGGGGAGAGACACGATCGAACCCGATGCGTCTCTGGTCAGGTCCACGGCCGCCAGAAGATGGCGGTCGGTGGTCGGCGAAAGGGCATCGGAGATCGCAAGCCAGAACTGTGGCTTCTCCCAGCGCGGATCGACGGCCGCCAGGTCGATCGTGGCGTTCGGATCTTCTATGGCGCGCAGTGTCTTCGACATCAGCGTGCGGAAACCTGATTGAGCGCTGTTGAGCCGCCTCACCATGTCGCCGACCGCCTGGGTGTCCGTCGCCTGGCGCAGATCGCGGACGAGCGCTTCCTTCATTTCCGGAGTGGGCGGCGACTGTCGGTCCCAATCCTTGGTGGCGACGGCCGTTTCGGGAAGGATGTGGAGGACGGCCGTATCCGAGATTGCCTGCGACATCATCGTAAACAACGGCCAGACGAAGAACAGCGCGGTGAAGAGGAGGAGCGGCGCAAGCAGGGCGATCGCGCCTGCATTTCGGGAAAAGCCCGACCTCATGGCGCGATGACCCTGCAATCGCCGGGTCTGAACTCGGCGACAACGGGAGATCCCGGCCGCCATTCATGCGCCTTGCGATCCAGGCGGACGACAAAGTCGTGGCCTGCGCCGTCCAGTTGAACGCGCAGGTGATCGCCCTGATAGACACAGTCGGCGACGGTCGCAGTCAGGCTGTTGTCTTGCCGTCCGGCGGTCTCGCGCAATTCGATCCTCTCCGGCCGGATCGACAAGAGTACGTCCTGGCCCGTCTTCATCGCTCCGGCGAGCCCGGCGACGACATGGCCGCCCCGTTTCAGGGCCACGCGGACGTGGCCACCGTCGACGCTCTCGATCGTCCCCTCGGCGAGATTCGTCTCACCGATGAATTCGGCCACGAAGCGCGTGTGCGGCTCGTCATAGATCTCGCGCGGCGTACCAATCTGTTCGATGCGCCCCTTGTTGAAGACTGCAATCCGGTCCGACATCGTCAGGGCCTCTGATTGGTCATGGGTGACGAACACGATCGTCAGCCCCAACCTCGCGTGGAGCGCGCGTATGTCGAGCTGCATCTGTTCGCGAAGCTGCTTGTCGAGCGCACCCAGAGGCTCGTCCATGAGAACTACGCGCGGCTCGAAAACCAAGGCACGGGCAAGTGCCACGCGCTGCTGCTGCCCGCCGGAAAGCTGCGCCGGCCAGCGATCGCGCATCGTCGAAAGCTGAACCATGTCCAGCACCCGTCCCACCCGATCCTCGATCTCGGCCTTTCCGACACCACGCATCTCGAGCGGGAAGGCAACGTTTCGGGCAACACTCATGTGCGGGAACAGCGCGTAGCTCTGAAACACCACCCCCATGTCGCGCTTGTAGGAGGGGAGGCCGTCCACTGGCTCCCCGTCGACCAGTATGCGTCCTTTCGTGGGCGCCTCGAAACCCGCCAGCATCATGAGCAGCGTTGTTTTCCCGGAACCGGAAGGCCCCAGCAGGCTCACGAATTCACCCTTGGCTATTTCGAGGTCGAGACTATCGACCACGCACAAGGGCCCGTACCATTTGCTGATGGCATCAAATCGAATGCGAACTTCACTCAACAGCAATCTCCAGCTCACTCGTCATGACAATGCGAGACCTGTCGGCCCGGAAGCCGGCAGGCGTGGAACGATGTCATATTCCTTGAACGGAACCCGCGCGTCCATAGCCGCGTCCGATATCACCACCGGATACGTACGCCATCGATCGCGAGGTGGAGCACAGGCGGACCATACGTGCCGCCTGTGCCGGGTCGTCCGACAATCACCTTACTGGGCGAGCCAGGCGTTGAACCGTTGGGTGAGGGCTTCCGAGTTGTCGATCCAGAAATCGACGTTGAGCGAGATTGCGCCTTCCATATTGCTGGCGGCCGTCGGCAGCTCCGATGAGAATTCCGCCGGGACCTTGCTGGCGGCCTCGAGGTTCGGGAGACCGTAGGCGATGTACTGCGGCAACTTCACCTGGTTGTCAGCCGCACTGGCGAAGGCGATGAAGTCCTGCGCCGCGTCTTTGTTTTCCGCGTCCTTGAGGACGACCCAGCTGTCGATGGCGAAAATGCTGCCGGGCCAGACGACCTTGAAGTTCTTGCCTTCGGTGCGGTTGATACCGGTAATACGTCCGTTGTAGGCAGAGGTCATTGCGACTTCGCCGGAGGCGAGGAGCGCGAGCGGCTGGGCACCGGCCTCCCACCAGACGATGTTCGGGCGGAGTTCGTCGAGTTTCTTGAATGCGCGGTCTACGCCCTCCGGCGTGGCGAGCACGTCATAGACTTCCTCACCCTTGACGCCATCGGCCAGGAGAGCGAATTCGAGCGTGTACTTCGCACCCTTGCGCAGACCGCGCTTGCCCGGGAACTTGTTCACGTCCCAGAAATCGGCCCACGATTTCGGACCGTCCGCGAGCTTGGCGCCGTCATAGGCGATAGCCGTCGACCAGACGATGGCACCGATGCCGCAATCATCGACAGCCTCGGGAAGGAACTTGTCCTTGCCGCCCATCTTGTCCCAATCAATCTTCTCGAAGAGACCGTCGGCGCAACCGAGTGCGAGCTCCTCGGCCTCGACCTGCACGGCATCCCAGTTCGGCGTGCCGGCCTTCACCTTCGACTGCAGCACGCCGAAGCCGCCATCCCAGGCTTCGTCGAGAACGGGCTTGCCGAGCTTTTCGGCGAAGGGTTTGAAGTAGATTTCCCGCTGGGCGTCCTGGTAGTTGCCGCCCCAGGAGACGATCGTGAGATCGCGAGCCGCCGCCGGCAATGACGAAAGGCCCAAAGCTGCAACGAAAAGTCCTCCGAGGAGGGCCGATGTCTTTATCAGTGTCATGTCATTCCCCTTTTCTTAGTAAAAAGCCCCGGCATTTTTTGCCGGGGCCGATGCGAAAGACCAGAGACTATGCCCTTACGGACTGGGCCGGCAGCGCGGCGAGCGTGTTGTCGAGCCCCTTGCGCAGGCCTGCGAGCAACTCGTCGACCTGCGTCTCGGTTATGATCAGTGGCGGGCAAAAGGCCAGAGCATCTCCCATGTTCCGGCTGATGACGCCCGCCTCCTGCAGCTTTGCATTTGCCAACGCCCCCAACTGGCCCGGCTGTTCGAGACCTTCCTTCGTTTCCTTGTTGGTCACCAACTCGATCGCCGCGATCAGACCGACGCCCCGAGCCTCGCCCACCAGTGGATGGGCCTGAAGCTCCCGCAGGCCCGCCTGCAGCCGCTCTCCCACGGCAGCAGCATGGGTCACGATCTGGCGCTCCTCGATGATGTTCAGCGTTTCGAGCGCGACGGCGGCCGGCACGGGATGCCCACCACCCGTAAAACCATGACCGAGCGTGCCGATCTCACCCGATTGCTCCCGGATCGGCGCGTAGATCTTCTCGTTGATCATCAGCGCCGAAGCCGGCAGATAAGAGGACGACAACTGCTTCGACATCACCATAATGTCCGGACGGATCCCGAACGTCTGGCTGCCGAAGAGATTGCCGGTGCGGCCGAAACCGCAAATGACCTCGTCTGCGACGAGCAGGATATCGTACTTGCGCAAAACAGCCTGTACCTTTTCCCAATAGGTACGAGGGGGAACGACCACCCCACCGGCTCCCATCACCGGCTCGCCGAAGAATGCCGCGATCGTTTCCGGCCCCTCAGCCACGATCGTGCTTTCAAGTTCCTCGGCCAGCCGCGTGGCGAAGTCTTCCTCGCTCTCGCCGGGAGCCGCCTCGCGCCAGTGATGCGGACATGTCATGCGAAGCACGCCGGGCACGATCAGGTCAAAGGAACGGTGGTTGCCCGGCAGGCTGGTGAGGCAGGAGGCCGCGATCGTCACGCCATGGTAAGCACGATTGCGAACGATGATTTTCTTGCGCTCCGGCTGTCCGAGTGCATTGGACCGGTACCAGATGAGTTTGAGCGCGGTATCGATCGCCTCGGATCCCGAATTGGTGAAGAACACCTTGCTCATCGGCACCGGTGCGAGCTTGGCCAGCCGCTCGGCAAGATCGATCACCGGCCCATGCGATTTGTGCGAGAACGTATGATAGTAGGGGAGCTTTTCCATCTGGGCCGCCGCGGCCCTGACAAGGCGCTTCTCGCTGAACCCGAGGGCAACGCTCCACAGACCCGCCATGGCCTCGATGTAGCGCTTGCCTGTCGTGTCGTAGACATAGATACCTTCGCCGCGATCTATGACCAGCGGACCGACTTCTTCATGCCTGACGGCGTTGGTATATCCATGCAGATGGTAAGCGACGTCTCGCGCCTCGGCAGAATTCGGCGTTCCCATCATCCTGCAATCTCCCGGCTTTCCGCATGAATGCTACCGTTCTTCCGCACTGTGACAACCTCTCTCTTCGTTGATTTCAAGGATCTTTCGATCCCATGACAGATCTGCAAGAAGCCGCACCATGGATGCATGATGCATCATGCTCTGGCTTCATCGACGGAGTCAAAGGAATAGTCACCTTGCCCCGTCATGCTCTCATGCGGCCTCTCCGATAGCGCCGCGCGCCTTGCCTTTCGGAGACACAGCCTCAGACGTGTTGGCCGCCATTAATGTGGATTTCCGCTCCGTTGATGTAGCTCGATGCGTTGCTGCATAGGAAAAAGATGGTCTCTGCCACTTCCTTCGGCGTACCGAGACGTCCGAGCGGGACTTCGCGCTCGACCAGCTTGTCCGTTCCAGGAGAAAGTATGGACGTCCCGATTTCGCCGGGAGCAATTGCATTGGCACGCACACCCTTCGGTCCGAACTCATGGGCGAGCTCGCGGGTCAGCGCAGCGAGCCCCGCTTTCGAAGCGGCGTATGCGACGCCCGCGAATGGATGGACACGCGAACCGGCAATGGAGGTCACGTTGACGATCGATCCCTGCGCAGCCTCGAGCTCGGGCAGAAGTGCGCGGGCAATGAGGGCGGTCGAGATAAGGTTGACATTCATAACGCGGGTCCAGGTCGCCGCGTCGGAAGCGAGTACGCCGAGACGCTCTCCCGCGGGGCCCTTCGGCGAAATTCCGGCATTGTTGACCAGTGCGTTGAGCTTGCCTCCGGGCAGCCGTTCCCGCACCGTCGCGACCAGCCGGTGGATCTGCGAAAGATCCGAGAGGTCAGCTTGTATGTGGCTCTCGCGGGCCGCCGGCCAGGCGCATTCCTCGGAAAAGGGCTGGCGGGAAACAGTGAAAATCCGCCAGCCGTGAGCCTGAAAAAGCTTCACGGTGGCGTGGCCGATGCCGCGGCTTGCGCCGGTCAGAAGCATGTATCCCTCGGCCATCGAAAACCTCGCTTTTGATGTATGATGCATCATATTGGCAATTAATGCTCGCGCAAGCAGTTTGTTGCTGCAGCGCACACATTGGCGCGATACCGGTTGGGCGCCCTCCGCTAGCGGTTATTGCGCACGCGTTCAAAAATCGACCGCCCACCGTGCTCGATGTCGTCAACCATGGCGCGGGCAGCACCTGGCCCGTCCCTGTGGCGGATCGCCTCGAGGATCGGGTAGTGATAGTCGATCATCGAGCGTCCGCCGTCGAGATAGCTGTCGGCGATCAGCGGTCCCATCTGCAGCCAGAGGCGGCGCAAGACCCCGCGAAGCACTGGCAATCCAGCTATTGTCGTCAACTCGAAGTGGAACGCCTGGTTGAGCTCGGCACCACGCAACAGGTCGCGGTCCGCGAGCGCCTTTTCGTTGCTTTCGAGGATTTCGCTCAGGCGCTCCATGTCCGCCTTGGTCGCCGTCAACGCCGCCG
The DNA here is from genome assembly GCF_016864555.1 of Sinorhizobium sp. BG8. Taxonomy (NCBI): domain Bacteria; kingdom Pseudomonadati; phylum Pseudomonadota; class Alphaproteobacteria; order Hyphomicrobiales; family Rhizobiaceae; genus Sinorhizobium; species Sinorhizobium sp. BG8. Next base: position 392,529 of record NZ_CP044012.1, read on the forward strand.
TCTCGGCGGCGAGCGACTCGAGCTTGAATCGGATGGAGCGGATTTCGAGATAGCGCTCTTCCGTCATCGTCGGAATGCAGATGTTGCGGGCGGACTGGAAGACGACGGCATCGTCGTGCGTAAGCCGCAGGATGGCGTCCCGCACGGGAGTGACACTCGTTCCGAGCTGATCGGCAATGTCCCGGATCTTCAACCGGTGCCCCGGCTGGAAACGTCCCTTCATCAGCGCATCGCAAAGCGTTGCGTAGACGGTATTGCCCAAATTGTCGTGCTCGAGTGCTGCCAGATCTGACATTGCGATACCTGGAATGGGGCGACTGGTAAAACAGCACGCCGCTCTTCTATGAGCCCATTTGATGCATCAAGCAATATCGCGAGGCTGAGCGACCGTGGAACAATCAGGATTGAGCGGTCGGTCAAGACTAACGGAGCGGCGAAGGCCCTAGCGCTCCTCGACCGCCCCATCAGTCGACCCGGCCGCCGATTTGGCCGCCTTGCCGAGCACCGGGTTGTTCTCAGCCCGGTCCCGGTGGAGTGCGGCGCGGGCAAGCAACATCAGGGTCACCGGCGTCGTGACAGTCACAAAGATCCCGATCAGAATCTCGTGGATGACGATACGGCTCTCGGAAATCGTGAAGAAGATCATCGATGCCATGACGATCCCACCGGCGCCCCAGCTCGTCCCGAGCGTCGGGGCATGAATCCTCTCGTAGAACGTCGTGAAGCGCGCAAGTCCGATCGCGCCGATGAGGGCAAGCGTGGACCCGAGAACCAGGAAAGCCGATACGGCAATTGCCGCCCAGACGGGGAACTGGTCGATTTGGTCGGTCATTCGATCACCTCGCCACGCATGAGGAACTTGGCAAGCGCTACTGTTGCGACGAACCCGAGAAGCGCGATCACCAGCGAGGCCTCGAAGTAGATCGTGCGGCCGCTCCGGATACCGAATGTCACGAGGAGGAGCATCGCATTGACATAGAGCGTATCCAGCCCAAGCACCCTGTCCTGTGCACGCGGGCCGATGAACATTCGGTACACGGCGAGGGCCATGGCGATCGCCAGAAACGACTGGGAAATACTGATGGCCCATAAGAGTATGGTCGAGCTCATTCGAATATCCCCATCAGCAGTTTTTCGTAACGGTTCTTGATCAGGTCACGCCAGTGGTTCTCGTCAGCGAGGTCGAGAGTGTGGATGAGCAAGGTCTTCTCTTTCGAGTTGTGCTCCACCCAGGCGGTTCCCGGCGTGCTCGTGAGAACCACGGACAGCACGGCAAGCGCCGTATCATCCGATAGGTCCAGAGGAACGGTAACAAAGCCGGATTGCCTCGAAACGCTTCGCCGTCCGAGAATGATCCTGGCGACTGCGAGGTTCGATAGAGCGATATCGTAGAGAAGAATCAGCACGAGCTTCGGCAGGAGATACCAGCGCCGCAGGCGTGGCTTCGTCGGCTGCAACGCCGCCATGCCCCAGGAGGCGAAGACCGCAACCAGCGTGCCGAGAAGCAGGTGCCCGATCGAGAATCCGTTCAGAAGCAGCCACATGCCGACAAGCGAAGCTGTGAGCAGGGGATAGGGAAGCATGGCTATTCCTCGCCTCCCACTGCCTGTTGCCCTGCGCGGCGCGCCTCCATCACGGCCTCGATATAGACGCCGGGGCTGCGCAGATTGGCGACAGTCTCTGACATGTAGCGCATGGCCGGTCCTGCCTGCACGGTGAGTAGCAGTGTCAGGGCGAGAAGCAGCATGACCGGTGCGACCTCAAGCACCAGCACGCGGGGAACCCTACCTTCCATCGATGCCCAAAACGTGCGTATGCCGGCGCGCATCATCGAAATGAGGGCCGAGAGCCCCGAGAGGATGATGAGGAGTACGATCGCCCACGTCCAGGGCGCGGTATCGGCGTCAGCGGCGCCGATACCGATCATGCCGGAAAGCATGGCGAACTTTGCAATAAAACCGGAAAGCGGCGGAAGACCTGAAAGCAGGATGCCGCACGCCGCAAAGCATGTACCGAGGACTGCGATCGTCGCTGGCATGGTCACGCCGACCTGTTCTTCCTCCTCTTCCTCGTCGACATCACCATAGGCCTCCATCGTAACCGCAAGAACGGTTGCGCCGGCATCCTGGCCCCGTTCGACAAGCTCGATGAGCATGAAAAAGGCGCTGATGGTCAGCGTGGAGGTCACGAGGTAGAGGAGGGCGCCCGCCGTCACGGCCGGATTTCCAAAACCGACGGCCGCTAGCAGCGTTCCAGAGGAAACGAGGACCGAGAAGCCGGCGAGACGTCCCAGAGCCTGGGAGGCCAGAACACCGATCGTCCCGAAGGCGATCGTCGCCATCCCGCCGTAGAGAAGGACGTTCAATCCGAAACCCGCCGAGGCACCTTCACCGAAGACGAGAAGCGAAAGCCTGATGAGCACGTAGATGCCCACCTTGCTCATGATGGCAAAGATGCCCGCGACCGGCGCGGCGGCAGCGCTGTAGGCGGTGGGCAGCCAAAAATTCAGCGGCCACATACCTGCCTTGATCAGGAACGCGACACCCAGCACGCCGGCGCCCGCTTCCATCAGCATCCGTGTCCTTGGCGTGAGTTCCGTCACGCGGACGGCAAGGTCGGCCATGTTGAGTGTGCCGGTGGTACCGTAAATGAGACTGACCCCGATCAGGAAGAGCAGCGCCGCGGCAAGGTTGATGGCGACGTAGTGCAGGCCTGCCTTCACGCGCAGGGATCCGGACCCGTGCAACAGAAGCCCGTAGGACGCCGCAAGCATGACCTCGAAGAACACAAACAGGTTGAAGAGGTCGCCGGTCAGGAAGGCACCGTTCAGTCCCATCAGCAGGAGCTGGAACATCGTATGGAAATGGGCGCCGACCGCATGCCAGCGGGCAAGAGAGTAGACCAGCGTCGGTATCGACAGGATCGCGGTCAGCACCAGCATCAGCGCCGAAAGCCTGTCCACCACCAGCACGATCCCGAATGGCGCCGGCCAGTTTCCGAGCAAATAGACATTCTCGCCGGCGCGCGCGGGGTCCAGGGCGCTCGCGAAGCGGAAGAGGGTAATCCCGACCGCTACCAGCGCAATGCAGGAGACGATGCTTATCATGGCCTTGAAGACGCGCTGCCGCTCGTCGAAGAGCACGAGAAACGCGCCGCACACGAGGGGGATGAGGATCGGCGCGACGATCAAATGGTGTTGCCATCCGCTCATTTCGGCTGCTCTCTTCCGTCAACATGGTCGGTGCCAGTCAGGCCTCGCGATGCGAGCAGAACGACAAGGAATAGTGCCGTGGTGGCAAAACCGATCACGATGGCGGTCAACACCAGCGCCTGCGGGACGGGATCGGCGAGGGTTGTGGGATCGACACCGTCGACAAGGATCGGCGGCGCATTGGAGCGCAGACCACCGACCCCGAAAATGAAAAGGTTGACCGCGTAGGAGAGGAGAGAGAGGCCCACGATGACCTGATAGGTTCGGGGGCGGAGGATGAGCCACACTCCCGAGCCGGTCATGACGCCGATGCCGATCGCGACGACGAGTTCCATCAGATATCCTCCGCACCGGCAGGTTCGAGCGCTCGTACGCGATGAACGCGGACAGACTGGTGGGCGAGCGCGATCAGGATGAGAACCGTCGCCCCGACGACGAGCGAGAAGACCCCGAGATCGAACAGGAGCGCCGTCGCCGCCGGCACCTTTCCGACAAGCGGCAGCTCGAGATATTGCGAATGACTTGTGAGGAACGGGTATCCAAGCAGCCAGGAGCCGGCACCCGTCGCAAAGGCCGTCAGCAGGCCCAATCCCATCCAACGCAGCGGCAGGATCCGGATATGGTCCTCGGTCCAGCGTGTCCCACTGCCGAGATACTGGAGCAGGAATCCGATGGCCATCGTGATACCGGCCGCAAATCCGCCGCCGGGAAGGTCGTGGCCGCGCATGAATATATAGACCGCAAAGGTGATGATGACCGGAAACAGCCACTGCATCACGATCGAGGGCACCAGCAGATAGTCGCGCACCGTGTCGCCTGCGGAACGATCCGGCCTCTCGTCATCGATCGCGTTCTGGATCAGCTGCTGCTCCGGGGCACCAACGCTGTCTGGCGCAGGCCGGAAACGGCGGAGAAGAGCGAAGACGGTCAACGCCACCACGCCAAGCACGGCGATTTCTCCGAAGGTGTCGAAGCCGCGGAAATCCACCAGGATGACGTTCACGACGTTCCGCCCGCCACCCTCCGTGTAGGCGTGTTCGAGGAAATAGTTCGCAATGGCATCCGGCACGGGAAGGGTCATCACGGCAACGGCAACGATGAACATTCCGACGCCGCAAGCGACCGCAAGGGCGAAGTCACGCAGTCTTCGGATCCGCGCTGAAAGCGTAATGCCCTCGTCGACCGTCTCCTTGCGCTTGGGCAACCATCTGAGGCCCAGCAGGATGAGAACGGTCGTCACGACCTCGACAAGCAGCTGCGTTATCGCCAGGTCCGGCGCCGACAGCCAGATGAAGGTTATGCAGGTCACAAGCCCTGCGCCACCGAGCAGCACGAGAGCTGCGAGACGGTGATACTTGGCCTGATAAGCTGCGCCGAGCGCCGCGAAGATGCCGATCGCCCAGACGACCGCGAAGACCGGGTCGACCGTCGAGAGCGGCGGCAGCTCCGAATGGAACCCTGCGAAGAACAGCGGCACGAAACCCGCGAGAAAGCCGGCCGCAGCCACGAGCCGCATCTGCGGCTGGAGATGGCGTGTTCCGAAATGGCTTTCCATCCAGCGGGCCCACTTCCACGAGACCGTAACCAGAATGCGCTCGAAGATGCGCTGTCCCATGAGATGACGGAAATAGGGAGGACCATCCTCGCAGCGCGCGAGATAGTCGTTGAACACCACATAGATCGCAGTGCCCCCGACGAGCGCCACGGCGCTCATGATGAGGGGAGTGTTGATACCGTGCCATACGGCGAGGCTGTATTCCGGGGTCTGCGCTCCCAGCACCGACACGACCGCCGTGTGCAGAAATGGCCCGATGGAGAGCGCCGGAATGATCCCGACCACAAGGCAGGCGAGAACGAGGAACTCGATCGGGAAGCGCATCCAGTGCGGCGGCTCGTGGGGTTTGTTGTTCGGAAGATCCGTCGGCGCGGGACCGAAGAAGACCGTGTGAATGAACCGCAGCGAATAGGCGACACCAAGGGCGCCCGCGAGCGTCGCGACATAAGGGAGAATTCGGTCGAGAACAGAATCCGCATGGGTCTCTACCGCCTCGGCAAAGAACATCTCCTTCGACAGGAAACCGTTGAGCAACGGCACGCCGGCCATCGCAGCACTTGCGACCATCGCGAGCGTCGCGGTGATCGGCATGAAACGGAAAAGACCGCTCAGACGCCGCATATCCCGCGTCCCGGTCTCATGGTCGATGATGCCTGCGGCCATGAAGAGCGAGGCCTTGAAGGTCGCATGGTTCATCATGTGGAAAATTGCCGCGACAGCGGCAAGCGGACTGCCGAGGCTCAGCAGCGTCGTGATCAGCCCGAGATGGCTGATCGTCGAATAGGCAAGGAGCCCCTTCAGGTCCTGCTGGAACATCGCGAAGTAGGCGCCGAGCAGCAGTGTCACGATACCGGCAATCCCGAGCAACATGAACCACTCGTAGGAACCCGAAAGGACGGGCCACAGCCGCGCCAGCAGGAAGACGCCTGCCTTCACCATTGTCGCAGAATGCAGGTAGGCGGATACGGGAGTGGGTGCCGCCATCGCATTGGGCAGCCAGAAATGGAAGGGAAACTGGGCGCTCTTGGTCAGGGCTCCGATGAGGATCAGCACCAGGGCGGGCAGGTAGAGGGAATGCAGCCGGATCGTATCGCCGGCGGCAAGAATGCGGTCGAGATCGTAGCTGCCGACGATATGACCGAGCAGGAGGAGCCCGACGAGCAGGCTAAAGCCCCCGACGCCCGTAATCGTCAGCGCCATTCTCGCGCCATCGCGCGCCGCCGCATTCTGATGCCAGTAACTGATCAGCAGGAAGGAGAAGATGCTCGTGAGCTCCCAGAAGACCGCGAGCAGGATGACGTTGCCGGAGATCACGATCCCCAGCATTGCCCCCATGAAGGAAAGCAGGAAGGAAAAGAAGCGTGGAACCGGATCGCTTTCCGACATGTAGTACCTGGCGTAGAGCACCACGAGGAAACCGATGCCCGTAACCAGCATGGAGAACATCCATGCAAAACCGTCCATGCGCAGCGTAAAGTTCAGATCAAGCTCTGGGAGCCACGCGATCTCGTAGCGCAATGCGCGACCAGAGGCGATCGCCGGGTAGAGTGCGGCCGTTATGGCGAGGCAAGTGAATGCCACCGCACCCGCAAGCCACGCCGGAAAGACACGCGAATCCGTCCGCAACAAGAGCGCCGCCGCCACGCTGCCCAGGAAGGGCAACGCGATCAACGGCAAAAGCAACATTTCTCCTGACATCTTTTCCTGAATCGCCTTCGGGTCTGGAATTGGCGGCATCGCGCGACCACGGCGCAGCCAGCTTGTTCGGCGATAATAGTGCGCCGGATTTTCCCAACCTTACGCGCACTCGCAGTCTGCGCAAAATCGGAACAACCGCTCGGGCAGGCCAGACAAGGCTTTAACCGAGCAAGAAACCCAAGAAACGTTCAGGAGGACCACGCGGATCTGCTGCGAGAAAAGGTGCCGCGCCCTCATGCCGGTGCGTGAAACCTGCCGCGCCTGTGTTGCCCCGCGCTACGAGACTCAGCTCCACCGAATCGGGAACGATCATACTGAAATCAGGATTGCAGATCAGATCCGCGATCTGAGAAGAGCCTTGCTCGACCATCCTTTCGGGATATCGGGGGCTGTCGCTGCTGGTCTGGAGAGAAGCAAGCGGCCTGTCGAGCACGCGAAACCGCGCGGCCAACGCAGAAGTCGGAAGGGAAAGGGTCGAAACCAGGAAGAGGATGGAGAGTAGGAGGGAAGTCGGACGCGACATGCAGCTTCGCCGCAGATGTCGTTCCTCCATCCTTGTCAAATCTCCAACCTCCGGACCATATCGATTGCCGTTACGAATTCATCTGTAGAGACCATACGTTAGGCGAAACGACAATGTCCAGCGCAAGAGGCGAAAAAGACGAGAGGTCGCAGCCTTGAATGACAAGGTTGCGACCTCTTTGTAGCTTCGATTGGGAATGCCCTGACCTAGCTGACGGTCTTTGAGCGCCCACTGTTGACGTAATACTTGTCGAAGTGATTCCGGTACTTTTCGGAGCCGCCGAAATCCCCGTAGCGTGCAAGCTCGGTCATGTCCGTCTTGTTGAGCACGACGCCGAGGATCTTGCTGCTGATCTGCGGCTCGGCCTCCAGGAGTTCCCGAACGAGGCGCGACGGCGTCTTGCCCCACTCGACAACAAAGATGAAACCGTCCGCGTGGACGGAAAACGCCTTGGCATCGACCACCGGTCCGAGAGGAGCAAGATCGACTATGACGTAGTCGAAGGTCTTGCGGGCGTTCTCGATCAGCTCGGCCATGCCAGCAGATGCGAGAAGCTCGTCGGTGTGGTGGAGCATCTCGTGAGAGGCGGTCAGCCCGACGGGCAGAATGGCAAGCTTGGTCTGCTGGTCGAACTTGATGGCACTCGTCCACGGAACCTCACCGAGAACCACTTCTATGATGCCGGTGCGGGGACTTGGCCGCAGCATGCGGCTGAGACCCGGATGGCGAAGGTCGGCGTCGATCAGGAGTGTACGCTTGCCGCTTGCCGCCAGCAGCATCGCGAAGTTTGCGGCCAACGTGGACTTTCCTTCACCCGGCAAGGCGGAAACAATGCCGATGACCCTGTTCGGGCAGCCCTGCAACATCACTTCGCTTGCGAGCTTTGCGTTGCGTAGCGTCTCGGCGAATGCCGAACGTGGCGAATCGAGGACCACCCGCGTCATCTGCTCGAAGGGAATGACGGCCTCGCCCGGCGGATCCGACTTACCCTTGGAGAAGCGCGAGCGAAGCGAGTGCATCGTCCCCTTCGAAACACCGCCGAGCTGCGGCAGGTATCCGAGCGACTTGTGGCCGAGAAGAGCCCTGATGTCACCTTCCAGGCGGAAATGACGGTCGCGCGCTTCGGCAATGAATGCGTAGGCTGCGCCGGCCATGAGGCCGAGGACTGCCGAGAGGGCGAGCACCATTGTCTTGCGAGGGCTCGACGGAGAAACCGGCACACCCGCTTCGGAAATCACGCGGGCCTTTGCGATGGGGAAGGATCGCTGCTGGGATGCCTGTTCATACCTACCGAGATAGGCTTCCGCGAGCGTTTTCAGCGCTGTAGCTTTCTGCTCCAGTTCGCGCAGATGGACCAGCGACTTGCTCGCCTCCGTGTTCTTCCCGGCGACGCGATCGATGTTTTCCCTGAGCGATGCCTCGCGGGAACGAGCCACTTCGAACTCGTTCTTGTAGCTCGAGGTAAGCTGCTCCAGCTCCTGATAGATCTGACGCGCGACATCGGCCTTTTCATCCCTGAGAGCGACAGCCTGTGGATGATCGGCTGCGAAGTTCTGGGTTATTTCCTGTTCGCGCTTGCCGAGCGACAGATAGCGAGACTTGAGCTCCTGGATAACGGAATTGTCGGTATCCTTGGAAGAAATGGTCGCGTTGTTGACCGCATTGTCCGGGCCCTGGGCGAGAATCGCCTGGAACTGGTGATAGCGCGCGGAAGCGCTTGCGGTATCGGCCTGCGCGATGATCAGCTGGCTGTTCAGATCCGCAAGCTGCTGCTCGGACATCAACTCGCCGCGGGCCTGGGTCAGACCGTTTTCGGACTTGTACTTTTCGACCTCCAGGGACGCGATCTGGGCACGACGCTGCAGGTCGGCGACGCGTTCCTGAAGCCACAGGGAGGCCCGTTCGGTAGCGTCGAAATTCGCGTTCAGCTGGTCGGTGAGATAGGCGCTGGCATAGGCATTGGTGATCCCCGCAGCCAGCTTGGGATCCGGCGAGACGTAGGAAACGGCCACGACCGCGCTTCGCCCGACACGTTCGACAGTGATGTCTTTCTGCAGGAACGCTGCCGCCTTGTAGCGCTTGCCATTGTAGATGGCTTCGTCCGAGAGCGGCGGTTCACCGGTGAAGTACGAACTCAGCGACTTCACCCAGGACTTCACGATTGCGGCCGGGGACTGCGGCGGGTCAAGGACGGTCTCGTTGTCGGCGAGTTTCGCGTCGTCGACGACACGCAACGCAAGGGTGTTCGACTTGAGGATCTCGACAGCGCTCGAAATGCGCGTATCCGCTTCCTGTCGGCTTTGCGGCGACCGGTCCTCGTCCGCGTAACGCGAGAGTTCGTCATCGAGCAAGATCTGCGTCATCGACGTGTAAAGCGGCGTTGCGGTCACGAGATAGGCAATGCCGAGGAGAACGAAGGCTACCACGAAGATGGCAATCGCCTTCGCCCGCCGGAGAACGGTCACCATCAACCGGTCGAGGTCGATGAAGGAGTCGGCATTCTCCGCCTCACGAGACACGACACTGTTGAATGGCAGGCTTCTTTGATGCATGGCAACCGCTCTGTTTTCGCCTTTGGTACCCGGCCCGGTGAGAAGCCAGGGACACGGCAAGTCTTTGAAACGCCTCAGCTCCCCCGAAATCTTTACGCGATCGGGGGAAGCTGGGCAGGATTGAACCGGACCAAGGTCCGGACTTATCGACTATTTCGACGTTATGCCGCCTGGATGCGGCCTTCATGCGAGAGAACCATCTCTCGCACAGATTCAAACACGATCCCGCCGATGTCGGCACGGGCGAGCGCGAATGCGACATTGGCCTCGATGAAGCCGTGCTTCGAGCCGCAGTCGAATGTCCGCCCCTGATAGGGATGCGCATGGAAGTTCTGGTCTTCGGACAGCTTCAACATGCCGTCCGTAAGCTGGATTTCGTTTCCGGCGCCCCGCTGCTGGTGTGCGAGGATCGGGAAAATTTCCGGCTGCAAGATATAACGGCCATTGAGGTAGAAATTGGACGGCGCTTCACCAGCACTAGGCTTCTCGACCATCTTGGTCACTGAAAACCCGTGTGAAACCGAGTCACCCTGGCCAACGATGCCGTATTTCGATGCATCTTCAGGTGCGCACTGCTCGACGCCGACGACGTTGCCACCGACCTCGTTGTAGAGGTCCATCAGGCCCGCCATGCAGCCACGCGTACCATAGCAGATCATATCGGGGAGCAGAAGCGCGAAGGGTTCGTCACCAATCAGGTCACGGGCGCACCAGACGGCGTGCCCCAGGCCGAGAGGGGCCTGCTGGCGCGTGAAGCTCACCGAGCCGGCAGCCGGAAGCATGCTTTCAAGCTCGGAGATCTGAGCGTTCTTGCCCGAACGGGAAAGCGAAGAGATCAGCTCGGGCGTGTCGTCGAAGTGGTCTTCGATCGCCTGCTTGTTGCGGCTCGTAACGAAGACGATGTGCTCGATACCGGCCTGGCGGGCCTCATCCACTGCGTACTGGACCACCGGACGATCGACGATCGTGAGCATTTCCTTTGGCATGGCTTTCGTAGCCGGCAGGAACCGCGTTCCGTTACCCGCGACCGGGATGACTGCTTTCCTGACGGTCTTTGATCGATCCATGTCTTTATCCTTTGCTCTTGTGCGGGCTGTTGCCCGGGTTCGGTTGACCGGCGGCGACCACTGTCGCCGCCGGGGAAGGGCGAGGCGCCGTCAGACGGCGCAGACGTGCGGCGATGGGCATACGCAGATGCCTGAGCGCCGCAGGGTTGCTGAAGGCGGTGCGAACGGCGCCACCAAGCGATTTGGTCTTCAACTGTTCGACGAGTGTGAGGAATGAGCGGGCTTCCCGAAGGCTGCGGCTGCGCTTGCGTTGCGCAAGTTTTGCAGCTTCGTCGAGCTGATGGCTCCGCAGGAACGTCTCGTCGGCGGCAAGCATTGCATCCACGTGGTGGATCTTCAGCACGCGCGAGATCGAACCTTCACGAATGTGGTAGACGTATCCCGGCTCAGGTTCGACCGCGCACCGTGCGCCCTTGGCGAGCGCCGACGCCAGGAAAATGTAATCCTCGCCGATGCGAAGCGTCTCATCGAAACGCAAGCCATGGATCTCGATGAACGCACGTTCGAACACCGGCTTCAAGTAACCGAAATTGTGCTCGGCCTCGAAGAGGACGTTCGACTCGATGAACTCGGCGAGACTGATCGTCGGGTGGCGCTGAAGTTCAGCACGTTCGAACATTTGCTGCCGGCGGCCATCGCCGGACACGACTTCGATGTTGTCGACCGCAACCTCGGCGTCCATCCGCTCGGCGCGATCGAGCATCCGGCGCAATCTGTCCGGATGGATCGTATCATCGGAATCGAGGGTGGCGATCCATCGACCGCTCGCTTGCTGCAAGCCGGCATTGCGCGCACCACCGGGGCCGCGGTTTTGCTGAAGCGCAATCAGCCGGACACGCGGATCATCGATCGCGGAAACGACCGATCGCGTATCGTCGGACGAGCAATCGTCGACGACGAGAACTTCTACCGTCACGCCACGCTGCGCCAAGGCACTCTCGATCGCCGGCACGATCGTATCGGCGGAATTGTAAGCCGCCACGACGAAGGTCACGTCTGGTTGCGAACGGATCATGAGGACGCCGCCTCCAGTGCTCCATATTGGCGGATCTCACGGGCTCCCAGAAGGCCTGCCACGACGCCGGTGTGCATGACGCCTCGCAGGAGGAAGCGATTGCGCGTGATCGGCGACAGGGCGAAAACCGCGCCGGAAACGAAGCAGACGGTCGCCTTCGCAGCTGCCAAAGCAACTGATGCCGGACGCTTCAGCGCTGAAGCACCCTCGGCAAGCAGCCGGCCATGTGTCTGGCCGACGCGAAAGCGCCGCTTCGCCAGCCATCCAAAGGATGCCCTGTTTTCGGGAACCGGATCGTCCAGCCAGGCTTCCTCCGCAAAGGCAATCCGCCCGCCGGCCTCATGCATATGCGTGAAGAACTCCGTATCCTCCCCGCCCGTACGGCCGAGCGCGAGATTGAAGCGGCGCCCTCTCAACGAAGGTGCGTCGGGGCGCAAAAGCGTATTGCAGGTATAGCCAGTGCGTATCTCGCCCCGGACCCAGACCGGCATCGTCGAATGAAAGTCGCCGTTGCGCATCCATTCGGGTGCGCTCGAAAGGTAGACAGCCTTTACCGGGCCTAGCACGACTTCGGCGCCGGTGGCCTCGGCGGCGTTCAGAAGATTGACCAGCCACAGTTCGGACGCCACCTCGTCATCGTCCAGAAAGGCGAGGAAATCCGCATCGGCACTGTCGAGGCAGGCATTGCGGGCAATTGAGATGTTGCCCGCCGGGCAATGCACGTAGTGCAGCGCGAAGGGAATTTCGCCTCGCAGGCGCTCGACCAGCGGCTCGGCGCTCGGCGTCACATCATTGTCGGCGATGATGATGCGAAGCGTCGTTCCTTCCGGAACGGCAAGCCGGCCCAGGGAGCGCAGGGTCTCTGCAAGTTGCGGTCTGCGGAAGGTGCAGACAGCGATATCGACCCGCAACGGTGCGACTGCGTTGGAACGCTGGCTGATCATTGCGAAATCCTCCTGTGTCGGAAATCGAGGAGTTCGCGCCAGAAACCGGCCGACCATGCAAAGTGCATGACCATGGCGGACACCGCGGCCAGAGGGCCGTAGGGATTGCGCTGGCCAAGTGCCATCCAGATGCCGTAGCCGAGGCACGCGGCCACCCATAGCCCCAGCGGGACAACCGCAATCCAGTTGATGAGCGCAAGAACGGCACCGATTGCCACGGGAGCGACCGCAAGCGGGATCATCTGCCGGACACTCGGCAGCGCACGGTGCTTCAGGAAATTCCGTGCACGACCGCGGCCATAGGCGAAATACTGGCGAAACAGCGTCCCGACCGTCTTGCGCGGATAGTAGACCATGCTCGTCCGGTCAGTCATCCAGATGCGGTAGCCGGCCTTGTTGAGACGGTAGTCGAACTCCGCATCCTCGTTGTGGCTGAAGCTCTCGTCGTATCCTCCGATGGCGCGAAAAGCCGCGATCCGCATGAGCGCGTGATGGCCATGGTCGGCCCAGTGGCTGGGCGCGCCGACGCGGTGCTTCGATCCGCCATTTCCGAGCTTGGAGTTCTGTGCGAAGGCCGTCGCCTTCTGGAAAGTGCTGAAGCCGACGGTCTTCATGCCGACGACCACGGAATCTGCACCGGTCGCCAGCGCCTCTTGCACCAACCGCTCGCAGTAGTCGTCCGGATACTCGCCATGCGCATCGATGCGGATGAGATAGTCGTATTGGGATCCGTACGTGTCCACCACGAGATTGATGGCAGCACTCTGGATGCGTTTCGGGTTGTGGAGCAGGGTAACCGCTGGGTTTTCCGCTGCCAGCCGGGTCACGATTTCGCGCGTCCCATCTATGCTTCCACCATCCGCAATCACGATATCGGCGTCGAGGACCGCAAGGGCAAACCGCAACTTGTGGACCAACTGTTCGATATGAGCCGCCTCGTTGAGGCAGGGGATAACGATCAGGCACCTGACGGACTTCAAGGCATCAATGGTCATGACAGTCCCCCTTCGTTCACCGACTTCACCTGCGCCATGGAGCTGGACGGGCGCACGACCGAACCGATGCGCCGCACCAGGGCCTGGCAATCCGCGCGATCGAAAATCCAGGTGCCGATGCCCTGCGCCGCAACGCGGTCGAATTCATCGAGGTAGCGCGCCTCGCTCATCTCGCCGAGCAGCGTCGTCAAAGCCAGGACGCTAGGCTGGTCGAGGACAAGTCCGATACCCTTGCCGGCAACGAAGCGTGCCGTTTCGGTACCGTTCATCGTGATGGGGACAGCACCATAACGGCAGCCCTCGTAGAGCCGGTTGGGCAGCAGCCAGCTGGAGTTCAGGCCTTCCTCGAAAAAGTCGATAGCCCAGGTGAACTGGACTTCGTTGTAGATTTCGGCGAGCTGCTCGGGATTCTGATAGGCCCCGTGGAACGTCATGTAGGGTTCGTTCCTGACAAACCCGTCGAAGTCGTCGAATTCGGTGTAGGCGGGCTGGCCCCTGAGCACGATCTCGAACCGGCCCTTCATCGCCCGCGAGAACGCGGCCAGCAAGGCGAGCGATTTGCGACACCGCAGGGCGCCGAACCAACCGATCTTCCAAGGCTCGCCGGGTGCCGGAGGCCGTGGCTGCGCCACCACCTGGTTGGCCGCCTCATCGAGGGCCAGCACCTTGTTTTCCACCAGAGACAGTGGCGCCTCGATCCCGGAGCGGTTCCGGAAATAGTATTCGATGAAGGCTGGCGAACTGGTCAGGACAAGGCTCACCTTCCGACCCAGGTTCGCCTCTACCGAACGTATCGCCCTGCCTGCGAAATCGTTGCGCAGAAGCAGACGATGAATGTCGAGGCACTCGTAGACGATCGGCAGGTCCGCTCCACCGAAAAGGGACTGCGCGCGCGATGCAAGCGCCAGCATTTCGAGATTTCGCGCGACAATCACATCGGGGCGAGTGACGTTGCCAAGCGAACCACCGAGCTGAAGCCACGCCTTGGCGACGGCACCGGTGCGTTGCGCGAAGCGGGCGTCCTTCGTCACGCCCAGTTTGATTGGCTGCTTGTCCGCCGCATAGGGCAGCGCTCTTGTCCCCCGTCGAAACCCGGCAAGCGTCACCTTTGCCCCACCTGCCTCGAAGGCAAGTACGCGGCGGCGCACCGCGGAATCGGAAAGGTCATGCGCCAGGTAGAGGACATGCAGCATTAAGAATTATCCGTTCGAATTGCCCGGCCTGAGACCGGAGGTGAGAATGCGTTTCGCGGCGTGGTCACCACGGTGTTTCGGGTTTCAGTTCAGAAGGCAGGCAACCGACTCGGCGAACTGGCATTTCTCTCCGAGCGCCGTGAAGGCGACGCGGTCGACCTGCATCTTGGTTGGCGCCGTGTAGGAGAAAGCCCCCATCCAGTCGGACAACGTGTCCGTTCCCCAGAGGCTGAAGAAAATCTTCTGCGCATTGACGGGAAGCTTGGCGGGATCGGTAACCTCGTGGACCATCTCGCCGTTTACATAGTATCTGAGACGATCGCTCTCCCAGACAAAAGCATAGTCATTGAAACCACCATTCGCGCCACCCGCAACATCTGCGAGAAACTCGTTGCCGCCTTTCCCCGAAATGTATTGATTGACCTGTACTTTGGCGGGATTCTTGCCCAACACTTCGAAATCGATTTCGTCGTGCGGCTTCTTGTCGGTGGGACCTATAAAGCTGAAAAAGGCAGAATTAAGCCCGGAGCCGTCAGCGGACTTCAGTCTGGCCTCGTAAGTGCCGTATCCGAAGCGTTTGTGGGTCTGGATTTCACCACAAACATAGTCGCGTTCACCCGCCTGCCTCTTTTCGAAGCTCAGCTCCAGAACACCATCGACCACCTTCGCCTGTTCCTTGGACCAGGTGCAGTTCTGATGAGCGCCGTTGTTCCATCCGTCGGAGATGTACCATCTCGCCTTGTTCAAGCTGTCGAAGTTGTCCACGAAGGACTTGCCGCTAACTCCATCCTGCGCCAAAGCGGGGGCAGCGATGCAGGCACCAGTCATGACCAGAGCGATCAGGAAGAACGGTGTTTTGGGCGTCGTGCTCATAGAGTTACCTTTTACTGTGTTACACATTTCGAAGAGTGACCTCGGCGGCGGCCGGCTTGCCAGGCGGGCGACCGCGCGCACTGTCCTTCCGGCTCCCCGTGAGGATGCTGTGGACCCGGGGCATCCAGCGCCGGGCGAGATTGTTGGAAACAATCAGAATTGCGAAGGTGGCGACAATCACGAAGGCGTAGAAGGCGGGGTAGGGGCCGATATTCAGTACGCTCCAGAGCATCCAGAAGCACACGAGCACTGGATAGTGTCCGCAGAAGATCCAGAAGCTCAGACCACCCGTTTTCGTCAGGCGCTGGCCGATACGGGTATCGATGATCATGGACGACAGCGTCCATGAACCCAGAATGCCGGTAATCGCGACGAGGTTACGCAACACGTCCAGCCAAGCCGGAAAATCGGGTCCAAGTGTGTAGACGCCGACCGAAAGCAGTACCGCTGCGGAAAAGACCGCGGACACGATCCAGGGTGCAAAGCGGTCAAGTTTCTTGACATCAACGGAATGAAGGCTGGCCCATATGCCGAGGCTGAAACCGAAAACGATGGACTTCTTCAGGAATATGCCATTCGGGACGGGGAATACCGCATAGATGAACAGCACCGCCAGCGTAACGAACGGATACCGCTTCAACAGGAATGCCAATACGGGCGAAAGCACCACGCAGAGCAGAAGGTCGCGCAGGAAGAAGAGTGGCAGATTGATCGGCCAGCTCTCAATGGCAAAGGCCAGGTTTGCGAGTTCACGAGGAGACGCCTCGTAGACATGAGGCAAGTAACTGTGGCCCGCACCCACCTTTTGGACCGCGAACGCGAAGAGCAGGAACGATAAGTTCCAGATGAGAAATGGCAGGAGGATGGTAACAGCCTTGCTGCGAAGCGTTGCCGTATAGTTGAATCCTGCGAGCCCCCGATAAAACAGGAGATATCCCGAGATCGCGCTCAGGCAGGGTACGCCGATACGGAAAAGACTGTCCCCCAGAAACACACGCAGCCAGTCGAAAAGGCCGTACGCACCCAGGAACGGAGACGTAGCCGGGGAGTAGGGAATATGCACAAGCACGATCCCCGAGATCAGAACGATGCGCAGGAAGTTGATCCGCGCCGAAATATTGCCGTCCATACTCACGATGTCACGTCACCCCATTTGGACTGCGCCCCCATCGCAGTCTTGTTCAACCAGAGCAGACTTGAGCCCGCAGAGTGAAACTAGATCGCTCTCCGGGCGAAAAATATGGCAGTGCAGCAAAAAACATCGAAGCTTTTCCGCATCGCAGTGGAGAAACCTCGATCCTGACAACGTACCCCGCTAGTACAACCCGCCCAAAACCTCCCGAAAATGTCCAGCAACCAAGTTGTTGATGCATTTGCGCATATTCTTATGCACGGGCGAGGTTGCAGAGAAAAAACTCTGAACTTTTCTCAAGAGTTTCGCAGCGTAATTTTCCTTACCTTAGGTGAGAAAGACCCAATCTAGGCATGAAAAATGGAAATAAGGCGACCGAATCGAAGAAAATTTCCAGAACAATTACTCGGCCAGCGGAGTGACCTCGCCCGCTCTTCGCGACCGGACAAGTTCCAGGATTTTGTCCTTCAGCGCCCGTTCCGTCAGTAGTACGAGCAGACCGTAGATTATGCCTCCGAGAATTGAACCGACGACGATCTGTAGAACGGGATTTGTCAGGTGGTCCCGAAGCATGTCCAGTGTGTAGCGGACGATCAATGCCATGAGGAAGGCGGTGACCATCGGTCGGGTCGAAAGATAGAGGCCCCGCAGGAAGGGCATGCCATCGGCCCGGAAGACGACCCACGAATAGCCGATAAGCACCGCTACATTGACGATGCACAGCCAGATCATCGCGGATACCAGCGTGCCGCCGGCAGCTCCGTACACAACAGCGGCAGTGGTGACGACCGCCCGGATCACTGCCCACCAGAAGAGCGCTCCGCCGTGGCCCACCCCCTTGAGATAAGGAATGAACGTGCTGCACGGCGTCAGCACGCCCTTGGACAGCGCGAGCAAGCCAAGCACGGGCCAGGCATAGGCCCATTGATGCCCGAACAGCACGAGCATCGCCGGTTCCGCGATCGCCCAGAGACCGAACATCATCGGCGCAAGCAGCACGGTCGTGACCTGCGTGCTCAGCATGAGGGCATCCGAACGGCGCTGCCTATCATGCATCATGTTGCTGAAAGCGGGAAACAGGACGCCCATGACGGCAGAGAGAACCACCTGGTTGGGAATGCTCGCAAAGCGGTTCGCGGCCGAATAGGCACCCGCATCGGCAAGGCCGAGGAAGCGCGAAATAACGACCATGGGGGACTGGAAGGTGATGAAGTTTGCAATTTCCGACCCCATCATGCCGAGACTGAAGCGGCTCAACTCGAGTACGCGCCGCGGCTTGAACACGAACCGTGGCAGGTAGCGCGAGACCGCATAGAGGCCGGCGAGCCGGATGATCGCAGAAATGAACAGCTGCGCCACGAGCGCCCACACGCCGGCGCCGAGCAGTGCAAGGATGACTGCGAGCCCCGCACCCGCCAGTTCCGAGATCATGCTCCAGGCCGCGTCCTTGCTGAACTGCATCCTCCGCGCAAGAAGCGCGTAGGCCACGTCGCCGCCAAGCTGGAGCGGGATCAGAACGCTCATGATGCGCAGGAGACCGGCCGCTTCAGGCGCTCCGAGCCAGGCAGCCAGCGGATCGGCACCCACATAGAGCACCACCGCCATCAGGCATGAAATCGCCAAATTTGCCCAGAAGACCGAGTGGATCGTGTCGAGATTTTCGTCCTTCTGGATGACCAGCGCCGAGGCGAGCCCGGCACCGCCAATCATCGCGAGGAACTGCACCAAAGTCAGCGCAACGGCGACGGCACCGAAGGATTCGGGAGTAAGGATGCGGGCAAGAATCGGTACCGTGACAAACTTAAGCCCGAATGTGCTTGTCTTGGATAGGACGCTCCAGCCGACATTGCGCGTGACCGATTTCGCGTTGACAGTTGGAGGCATGACAGGTTCCCGTAATAAATCGGAGATTTGGAAAAGCGCTGAGGAGGAGCGCCAAGAAACATGGCCGCAACCCGGCGGGAGGGGACGACGCGAACTCTATCTACTGAAACCGCAGGGGCGAAAAGATGGCAAGGCTGACTGTAATTATTCCTTACTACCAGAAGGAGCCGGGCATACTGCGGCGCGCGCTGGCCTCTGTGTTTGCGCAGGAATTCACCGATTTCGATATCGTCGTCGTCGACGATGAATCGCCTTACCCGATTGATCAGGAGCTTTCTCCGCTCGATCCCGAGCAGAGGGAACGCATCATTGTCGTCAAGCAGCCCAACGCCGGTCCCGGTGGCGCCCGCAACACGGGTCTCGACAATGTACCCGCTGAATCCGAATTCGTCGCGTTTCTCGATTCCGACGACGTGTGGACACCGTCTCACCTCAAGAACGCCTATGAGAGCATGAAGCGCTTTGACGCCGACTGCTACTGGGCAACGATCACCGGCGGGGATGCGTTCTACTATCATTTCGGCATGCGCAATCTGGAAGAGACCGAGAAGGTGAACCGGCTGTCGGACAGTCCGCTGCTCATCGAGATTCCGGAATTTTCACGGGTGATGCTCAAGAACTGGAGCTTCCTCCACCTGTCCTGCATGGTCATCGGCCGTGAGATCTACCGCACCATCCGTTTCGAGCGGGAGCTGCGCCTTGCGGCGGAAGACGTGCTCTTCTTCTGCGACTGCGCGCTTGCTGCCCGTCGCGTGGTTCTCTGCGATGATGCGGGCGCGGTGCGGGGGGAAGGCGTAAATATCTTCCATGCGATCGACAACGACTCGCCGCAGTTCCTGAAACAGCAGTTCAACACCTGGGTTGCGCTCGATACGCTGGAGGCGCGCTTTTCCCGAAAGCCGGAAGAGATCGCCTCGATCCGCTCCTACAAGAGCACCGCGCGCCGACAGGCCCTCTGGAGCCAGGCCCGCCTGGTGAAACGCGCCAAGATGCCGCAATTTAATCTTCTGGCGCGCTGGTTCTGGCGTGATCCGAAGTTGCTTCACAGCGCCGTCGAACTGGCGGTCGGAAAAATTTCGCGCCGAGGATAGCCGCCGGGCAGGCCAAATGCTTGCCCCGCATCCCTCGCAGCCGCAACCTCAATACATCTCTTCAAGGAGCACTCATGGAGCCTTACTACTGGCACTCGCATCACGGAAACTTCGGTGACGATCTCAATCTCTGGCTTTGGGACTTCCTCTTGCCAGGGTTCCGCGACGTTCATCCGGAAACCCTGCTCGTCGGCGTCGGTACCGTCCTCAACAGCGCACTCCTCCCCGCAGGCCGCAAGAAGCTGGTCCTGGGCAGCGGCTATGGCTACGGCACTCTTCCCGACATGAGCAATGCGGCCGAATGGGATATCCGTTGCGTGCGAGGACCGTTGACGGCAGCGAAGGTCGGCGTTGCAGAAGCGCTCGGCATTATCGACCCCGCAGCAATGGTTCCGCACATGCCCGAGTTCCAGAACCTGCCGAAGCTGCATAAGAAAAGCTTCGTGCCGCACTGGGAATCCGCGATTGCCGGGTTGTGGCCCACGATCTGCACGACGGTCGGGCTCAACTACATCGATCCGAGGGGCGAAGCCAAAAGCGTGATCCGCGAGATCGCGCAGTCGGAGCTCATCATCGCGGAATCCATGCACGGCGCCATCCTCGCCGATGCATTCCGCGTTCCATGGGTGGCGGTGACGACCTCGAGCAGCATCAACAATTTCAAATGGAACGATTGGGCGTCCACGCTTGGCGTGAAATATGAACCGCGCCACGTTCCTATATCGAGCCGGGCCGAGGCCATAATCAAGGGCGAGCGGTTCTGGGGAATGGACTTCGACACGAAGGCGCCGCCGCCGGCAGATCCGAACCAGCGCGAATTTTCCGACGAACTGCTCGTCGCCGCACGGGATCCCAAACAGACCCCGCTTCGCTCCGCTGCCAAGCAACTGCTTGCGGCACCGTCCACGCTCGCCCTTTGGCAGGCGTGCCGCGCCACCCCCGAACTCAGCCGCGATCAGGTCCTCGATGACCGGAAAGCGCGCCTGATGAATGTGCTGGAAGGCGTAAAGCGCGACTACTTCTGAGGCGCTGACGCGCCCGGAACCGTCAGGAGATAGCGCAGGGCGCCGTCGCGAGGCGCCGGCGCTACCGTTGAACTCTTGCGGAACCGTGCTGTCTTGTCGGCGAATATTCCGCCGACAATGGCGGGAAGTGCTGCCGGATGCGACAGAGCGTAGGTGAGCGCCGCTGCCGGTCCCGACTGGTTCTTGAGGTCGAGGAAGTGCCGCAGTTCGTAGCGGCCCCTTATGTGGCGCTCGTGCCTGCGGATAAGTTTCCCCGCTTCGGGTGCAAGCTTCGGATCGGCGAGCATTGCGCGATCCGCTTCATAGAGACGCTTGAGATCCTGTGTCTTGTGGCTACCACTCAGAGAATTGCTCCGCACGACCGCCCCGTAGCCGCAGCTATGGATGACCTTGTATTGTGCGCCGCGCGCGAGAGCCCGGGCGTAGAGGTCATAGTCTTCCCCAAGCCTGAGGTCCTCCTTGTAGCGAAGGTCGTGTCTGTCCAGAAATGCCCGCCGCATCACCGGTTTAAGAAAGCCGATCTCCGCACGCTGCGCCCCACGTCTTGAAATGTTGCCCTCGATAAAGCCGCTGAGATCGAGACGACGAGGGTGAGGGGCGTACCGTACCAGCTTCTGTGCGGCACTCGGCGCCGCCTCTTCGGTGACAAATGCAATATTGTCAGCAATGAAGTCCCAATCCGGCTCTGCGAGCAGTTGCCGGAAGCGGCCGGGGAAGAAGAAGTCATCCGCGTCAAGAATGGCGATCAACGGAGCCCGGGAAATGCTGATCGCGTGATTTCGAGCCGCGGCCGGTCCCCTGTTGACGTCGAAGCGCACAATCTCCAGCCTGCCGCTGCCGTCGTCGGCCGAACGCGCAGCAGCATCTGTCCCATCGGAAGAGGCATCGTCGATGACGACGACGTGGGAAGTCTCGTTTTCATTGAGTGCTGAGGCAATTGCACGGCCGATTGTCCCGGCGGCGTTCTTGGCGGCGATAATGACGCAAACGTCCTGGGCTGCAGTCAAAGGGATCTCCATGTCACGATAGTCGAACAGGAGCCATCATGGCTCCTGCGCGCGCACCATGAAACGTGATCTTGTCGCAAACGCGACGCTGGCGTGAATGCCGGTCGCATTTGAAGGAAAATCCGGTCCAGCCTTCGTTACTGGTTGAAGTGCCCCGGCTTGTTAAGGCCTGATATACGCACTTTGGCTGTCTGGACATCCTCCGACGCCGTCGTCGACCCGCCGGTTCGCGATGACGCGTCACGTTCGCGCGCCGCCTTGCGAACAAGGAACAGTACGCCAACGAAATAGCCCACCTGAAGCAAGACGGCACAGATCAAAGTCTGTCCGACCGTACTCCAAAACGAACCATTGAGAATATAAGTTGCCACCGCAAAGGCGACCAATGCGCCGAACATGCTGAAAAAAACTTTCGGTGCATACATTAAAAATGCCTAGGAATTTCGAGTGCCAATGCCATCGTGCCTGCTGCCTCCACCAACCCTGTTTTTATATACATTTTGCCAGGCCTGGTTTCAATTCCGGGTACTGATCACGACCCCGTGTAACCGGTAACATAACGAAATCTGGTTTAGCTCCGGTTAGGATCAGCCTCCCTTTCAGCAAAGAAAACCTACCCTAGCGTCAGATTCGGAGACAAAAGTTGCCACATTTCCGCCTCGCGGACACAATGCGACAGCGTTATTGACCTATCGGGGTTGCTTATCGTTACCAAATGATCAACTTTTGTTACAATTTTAGGTAATACTAATTGAAAAATGTGCAGTGCAGCATAATGATGCGACGCAAAATAATTCCCCATTTTCGTTTATATCGATCACGCTTTCGCTCTAGGTAACGCATTCCAAATGGTGACAAATACACCTCGCTGTAATGCGTTCCTATCGGGGAACGTAACAATTCGCGAGGTAGAATATAACTCGCGTTTACTGCATCAAACGCCCGCCACAACCGGGTTTCGATATTGTTGATCTTTGCCTTAATACATGCAACTTTCATATTCATCATCCCTTAAATAGAGCTGCAATTCAGGCACCCCACAAAATGGGTATGTGAAAAACAAATTCTGACCATACACTTGCTTTTGGATGGCCCCCGCGTCCATCCGGACCCGACCAATCGCCAAACGTAAATGGAGCCAACTCTATGAAGTCCGCGAGTCGATCGGCCAATTCGCCGTTTCTCAGCACCATAATCCCGGGCGTGCGCCCGTTGGGGGGATTGCCAAGAGGGCCTTCGACATTTCCGCTGCAGCTGTCGCGCTCGCGTTTTTGAGCCCGATTTTTCTGCTCCTCGCCGCTCTTGTTAAAATGTCTGACGGAGGTAGCGTTCTCTATGGCCACCGTCGTATCGGCCATAATGGCCAGCCGTTTCATTGCCTGAAGTTCAGGACGATGGTCGAAAACAATGATCGCGTGTTGCAGGAATATCTGCGCAAGAATCCTGGCGCCTATGAGGAGTGGCGCGAAACACGCAAACTGCAGAATGATCCGCGCGTTACGATCATCGGCAGCATACTGCGCAAACTAAGCCTCGACGAGCTTCCGCAACTCTTGAACATTCTCCGGGGGGAGATGAGTATCGTGGGCCCACGTCCAGTCGTTGAAGACGAACTGGAACTGTACGGCGGGGCGGCAGTGTATTATCTTCAGACCCGGCCGGGCCTCACAGGTCTCTGGCAGGTCAGCGGACGCAACGACGTCTCCTACGACACACGCATCGCCTTCGACACGCACTATGTGAAGAATTGGTCGCTGCTCAAGGACGTCATTATCGTCGTTCGTACCATCCCTGCCGTCTGCCTGTCGCGCGGCTGCTACTGATAGCGCGAACCCGCGGCACCGCCGCCGTTCGCCCCTCTCAGGGAACCCAGTTGATGAATGAAGTAAAGAGTGCCGGGAAACTCGGACTTTCCCAAGCGAAGTCTTATATCTCCCGCCTTGCCTTGGGCGCCACCGTATTGGTGGCGCTCATTGGTCCTGCATCTGCCGACGACTACCGCCTCGGCGTGATGGACAAGTTGCGTGTACGCGTTGCTGAATGGCAGACCGCCGAAGGCTCCGTGCGTGACTGGTCTGCGGTCAGCGGCGACTACGTAGTGGGCTCGTCCGGCAGCATTTCCATTCCATTCGTCGGCGAACTGCCGGCATCCGGGAAATCGACGAACGAAGTAGCGGAAGAAATCGGGCTGAAGATGCAGAAGCTCTTCGGGCTTCGCGACCGGCCGTCCGCCTCCGTCGAAATTGCGCAATATCGCCCGATCTACCTAGCCGGCGAAGTGCAGACTCCGGGCGAATATCCCTTCGCACCGAACATGACCGTACTGAAGGCCATCAGCCTCGGTGGCGGCCTGCGCCGCACCGAGACCGGACAACGTTTTGCTCGCGATTTCATCCAGGCCCAGGGAGACACGGTCGTCCTGCTTGCAGAACGGAACCGCCTGCTCGTTCGCCGGGCCCGGCTGCAGGCCGAGATTGCGGACAAGCTGAACATCACTGCACCGGCGGAGATCAAGGATCTTCCGGAGGCGGCAAGCCTGCTTGAGAGCGAGACGGCCCTGATGGTTACTCGCGACAAGCGCCAGAAGCTCCAGCTGACGGCCCTTGCAGACCTCAAGTCGCTGCTCCAGAGCGAGATCGAATCCCTCGCCAAGAAGAACGACACCCAGTCGCGGCAGCTCGAACTCGTCCTCGACGATCGCGAGAAGGTCGATGAACTGGCCGAAAAGGGCCTTGCCATCAGTTCCCGCAAGCTGTCGCTCGAACAGCGCGTCGCCGATCTCCAGGCTGCGCTCCTGGACATCGATACGGCATCGCTGAAGGCGAAGCAGGACATCAACAAGGCCGGCCAAGACGAAACCAATCTGCGCAACGATTGGGACGCCGAGCTTGCCCAGGAATTGCAGAACACCGAGCACGAGCTGGAAACGCTCGCGTTGAAACTCGGGACGAGCAAGAACCTGATGTCCGAGGCTCTGGTGCAGTCGGCCGATGCCGCCGCGCTCAGCAGCGAGAACGCGGCAGCAAACGTGGGCTACTCCGTCGTTCGCGAAAAAGACGGCAAGCTGGTGGAGATACCGGCCGCCGAAAGCATGCAGGTTCTGCCGGGCGACGTCATCAAGGTCACCCTCAGCATACCGATGCAGTGAGCCGTCGATGCGGATAGCCAAGGTAAGGTTGATAGATCAGGAGCAGAACCAGCACTACGGAATTTTCGCCGTCGCGCTGTCGCTCTTCGCCTTTGCCTACTCCACGCGCTTCGGACCAATTGCGATCCTGGCCTATTATGGGCTGTGGCTACCATTGCTCTTCGTCGATCACCGCAGGGTGATCGGCGACCCCAAGCGCTATGCCTGGCTCTTCGTCTTTGCGATTTTCGCAATCGTCTCCGCCTTCTGGTCCGGCGCTCCGGGGTTCAGTGGCCGCACCGCCGTGCAGTATTTCACCCACGTCGTCTGCGCACTGATCGCCGCCCGCACGATCAACATCCGCACCCTTACGCGCGGCATGATGGTCGGCACCGGCATCGTCCTCGTCTATTCGCTGCTCTTCGGGATTTATCTCTTCGATGCGCTTGATGGCACTTTCAGCTTCGTTGGCGAGTTTTCCTCCAAGAACCAGCTTGGTTTCTACGCTTCGCTTGGCGTTTACTTCGCCTTTGCCGGAGTTTTCATTTTGCGGGAGCGGCAGATCTGGATCGCCCTCTACGGCGTGGTTGCCCTGCTTGCCGGATACTGCCTCATCGCATCCCAGTCTGCCACGTCCGTACTGGCACTTGCCGCCGTCCTGGCGCTGTCGGTCGGCATGCGCTTCCTCGGCATGCTCTCGCCACGCCACCGGAAAATCTTCTTCACCACCCTCGTCGTATTCGGGACGATTTCGGCGATCGCAGCCCTGTACGGCGGCGCGTTCGAACTCATTCTCGGTGCGTTCGGCAAGGATGCGACCCTGACGGGCCGTACTTATCTGTGGCAACAGGGGATGGAGGCGGCGGCGCAGTCACCGGTGTTCGGCGTCGGATACCAGGGCTTCTGGGTTCCCGGCTTTTCGGAAGCAGAGCGACTGTGGGACGACTTCTTCATCGAGTCCCGCAGCGGCTTCCACTTCCACAATACCTATATCGAAGCTGCGGTTGAGACAGGCATCATCGGCCTCGGCCTTCTTTGCATGGTGCTGATCACGAATGTGCTCGGACATTTGAAGCATCTGCTTGCTCGCGACGAGGATGTTCAGTCGTCCATCCTCTTCGGCATCGCCATGCTTCTTTTCGTCCGCTCCTTCGTGGAGATCGACATCATGACGCCCTATCAGATCGGCTCGTTCCTGCTCTACTATTCGGCGGCCAAGCTGACGATTCCCTCTCGCCGCACCACGAACTCTGCGGCAGACTGGCCATCGCGTCGGACCGTGGCAGGCGAGGTCCCCACCGCCCGGTCCGTCCGGAGATTGGCCGCCGCACGCGACGCGTGGAACAGCGTAGGCGTGAAACGGCGAGGCTACACGCTTTCTCCGTAGATTTTCCGCTCCAGAGCCGTAACCTCTGCCGCAAAGCGCCGATACTCGGCTCGCTTGAGCGCCAGGAAGACGTGATGCAGGCGTTCTCCCAGGGCATCCCTCAGGAAGGCTGAGGAGGATGCGGCGCTGATTGCGCTTCGCCAGTCGGGGGGCAGTTCGTCGCTTGCGCCCGGGCGATAGCTCCTTGCCTCGGGTCCTGGATCGGATTTCGAGGATATGCCCCGGTGTATGCCGGCCAGGACCGTGGCTCCGACGAGATAGGGGTTGGCGTCGATTCCGGCGGCGCGCTGTTCAAGATGCCTTGCACCGGGAGCACCCGCCGGAATTCGCACGGCAACACTGCGATTGTTGAAGCCCCAGGTGGGCGCCGTCGGCGCATAGCTTTGCGCGGAGAACCGCCGCCACGAATTGAGGTGCGGCGCGAAGACCAGCATCGACTCGTCCATCGTCTCCAGCAATCCGGCGACGGCGTGCCGCAACGGGGCAACGAGTACCCCGCCTTCGTCGGCAAAGAGGTTGCGTCCGTTGCCGTCGTTCAGACTTGCATGGACATGCATACCTGATCCTGCCCGGTCGGCGAACGGCTTTGCCATGAAGCAGGCCATCATCCCGTGGCGAAGCGCCACGGCGCGAATGAGCCGCTTCAGCATCACGAGGTCGTCCGCAGCACGCAGCGCGGCCCCGTGCCGCAAGGTCAGCTCGAATTGCCCTTCCGCGTACTCCGATATCAGAGTTTCGACCGGCAACCCCTGAACCTCTGCGCCCTGGTAGACGGCATCGATGAACGGCTCCAGCCGATCGAGTTCGCTGACACCATAGACCTGGATTCCTTCTGGCCGCTCCCCGGAGAGAGGCAGTCGCAGCGCCTGGAACCCGCCATCCGCATCCCGTTGCCTGTCGAGCAGGTAGAACTCGAGCTCATAGGCCAGCACCGGATGATAGCCCTCGGCCTTCAGCATGTTGTCGCGACGGGCGAGCGCATGGCGAGGATCGGCGGCCATGGGACTGGCGTCGAGTTCGTAGAGCGCGAGGCGGACCTCGCCACGCGGTGGCGACGTCCAGGGAAGCCTGACCAGGGACCCCGCGATCGGCCATGCGCGGCGATCGGCATCGCCGTCGGCCCACACCAGACCGGTTTCCTCCACATCCTCGCCAGTCACGTCGAGGCCGAGAATCGATCCCGGCAGATGTCGCCCGGAGCGAAAGAGAGGCAAAAGTTCATGGCGCCGAATGATCTTGCCCCGCGCGATGCCGTTGGCGTCGACAAGGACCAGGTCGAACGCCGTGATGTCCGGATGGGCAGCCAGAAATGCCTCGGCCTCCTCGACAGCCGCTACACCTGCCGGGCGGATGGATGCCAGTTCGCTCAAGCAGCAGCCCTCCGACCCGTGAGCCGCCCCGTGGCTGCCGCGAACGCGACCACCAGCCCATCCGCCTCTTCTTCCGACAGGACCGGGCTCACGAGCACCATGTTGTGGAACGGCGTCAAGAGATAGCCGAGATTGAGCAAAGAGAGATGAAGTGCTGCCTCAAGGACATCAGAAGCGACGGCGCGGGCCTCTTGCGCGTTGCGCACCGGTTCCGGCGAAAACACCACCTCGAGCCTCGCCCCGACGCGGGTGACGGTCCAGTCGAGTTCCGCCGCGGCGATGGCGTCGCGAAAACCGGCCTCGATCCGGCTGGCGCGTTCGTTCATCGTCGCGTAGGCCTCTTCCGTCATCACGTCTTCCAGGCATGCCCTGAGGCAGGCGAGTTGCAGGGCACTGCCCGACAGTGTCGTTCCGATCCCCGAATGTCCATGCCCGCTCTGGCTCCGGCGAATATCGTGGAGGAGTTCGGAGATTGCCTCGCTCATGCCCCAGACCGCAACCGGCACACCCCCGCCGATCGGCTTGCCCATCACCATCATGTCGGGCTCGAGGCCGTGCACGCGACTGTATCCGCCGAGGCCGCTCGAAATCGTGTGCGTTTCATCTATGAGCAAGAGCGTGCCGTGAAGCCGCGTCAGGCGCCGAAGCGTGGAGTGGAAACCGGGCTGCGGGAGGATCATGCCGCAATTTGTCATGACCGGCTCCGCAATGACGCATGCGATGTCGCCGGAGGAGAGCGCCGCCTCCAGTGTCGCCTCGTCATTGAATGGTACGGCGATCGTGAACTCCCCGAGGTCGCGGACCTGACCGAGGAGGTTCTTCCTGGAAACGGTCCGACCATCCACGACGTCGACCAGCGTATCGTCGACCGCGCCATGATAGCAGCCGTCGAACACGAGAACCTTCGAGCGTTTGGTCACCGCCCGCGCGGCCCGGATGGCGAAGCGATTGGCATCGCTTGCTGTTGCTGCAAGCTGCCACCGCGGAAGTCCGAAACGATCGGCAAGCATCCTGCCGACATGCGCCGCATCGGAGGATGGGAGCATCGTGGTGAGCCCGCGCGTTCCCGAGGTGCGAAGGGCCTGCAGTACCGGCTCGGGTCCGTGCCCGAACATCGCTCCCGTGTCGCCAAGGCAAAAATCGATGACCTCGTTGCCGTCGATATCCCTCAGGCGGACGCCGGAGGCCTCTTCGATCACCATCGGAAAGGGCATCGGCCAGTCAAGCATCCAGTGTTGGGGCACGCCGTCGAAGAACCCAGACGTTTCGATTTTGTGGGCTGACTGGGATTTCGGCCTGCGGCGAACGAAGGTCCCCGTCTCCTCAGCGATGATCGCCCGTGCCCGCTCTTCGATTGCTTCCCTATGGGCCGAGTCCAGCCCTCTGCTCGCAAGCATCACACATCGCTCCCACACCGAAAATGTGATCACATATAATTGGTTGTGATCTTTTTTGTCAAACGCTGCGGAGCGAGCGCCAAAGACCCGGCATCAAAATGCACTGACGATCCTCAACCATTCATGAACCGAGGCAGCCTCCGCATGCGGCGGGAAGTAGACGCCAGCCGGCAACCCGCCGTTTGCGCCCCGTGCCTCGCTGGGACTGATCCCGAAGCGGTTCCGGAAGGCGCGGGAAAAGACCGATACGTCAGTGAAGCCGCAACTATAGGCGATTTCGCCAATCGTGCGCTTGCGGCCATCGGCAAGAGCATCGAACGCCCAGCGCAGGCGGCGCGAACGGATATACTCGGTCACCCCTCCAATCGGCTCGAACAACCTGTACAGCGAAGCACGAGAAAGACCGAACGTCTTGGAAAGATATTCCGGACCCAATTCATGGGACGAGAGATGCTTGTCGATATGATCCTTGATCTGAACGATCAAAGCACCACGAAGCGCGACGGACGTATCTCCCACATTCTCGGGCTTTCCGGACACGAGTTGTGCCACCAGGTCGGCAGTTGCCTGGACGATCGCCGGGGCATCGCTTTGGGTCAGGTCGGGAAGCACGCGATAAACTGAAAGGAAATGACTGCCGATAAGCCGACCTGCGGCTGAATCGCTCTTGAGCAGCATGCCGTGCAGTCCATCCATCTGGCTCTCCTGCGCGAACAGCAACTGGCGAGGTATGGCCAGCGTGAGAAAGATATTGTGGGCCGTCTGCGTACGCGTTGGCCTCGCAAGATCGATGACGCAGACATCACCCCGTTCCGATCTCGACGTCTTGCCGTCAATGGTGCGGATCTCGCCTCCCTCGAGAACGACCTCAATGAGGATCAGATCCAATCCCGTCCGGGCGATCCTGCTCGCTTCGCGA
Organism: Sinorhizobium sp. BG8; assembly: GCF_016864555.1. NCBI lineage: Bacteria > Pseudomonadati > Pseudomonadota > Alphaproteobacteria > Hyphomicrobiales > Rhizobiaceae > Sinorhizobium > Sinorhizobium sp. BG8. The sequence continues at coordinate 422,494 of NZ_CP044012.1, forward strand.
ACGAACTCATAGGAAGTACCGCTGACATGCCCGGAGAAGAAAACGCCCGGCCCCATGAAGAAAGAGCTTATATCTGCGCGCGCTTCCGTCTCATCCTCGGGAACCGACACGCGGGTCGAGCATAACGGGTCAAGCGTTTCGGTGAAAATCTCCGATGCCCGGCGCCAGTCGCCGGAAAAAGAAAGACCAACACTTGAAACGGGAATTCTGCTGTCTGGAGCCATAGTAATATATCAGCTTAAACTGGACAAATTGCCACTTGTTACCGGGGCGGTTTTGCCGCGGCAATGGTATCTATCGACATCGAAAATCAAATTCGTCTCCGTAACTACAAGCTAAGATAGTAACGCGACAGAAGTCCAAAAAATTCTGATCAGTTCACGAAACTGTGCTTTCTGAAACATAGGCACGGCGTCTCATTCTTTATGCCTTCCGTCTCATATTGCTGCATTGCACGCAAAACATCATTGACACATCGCTTACTTGCACCCCCCATCATGTCCCATACGTTACGTCTTTTGAGGGATTAGGAGTTCTCGGCGAACGCAAAACAACAAAAGTCACCATTGATGATGTTTATTGGGGAATAAGGACCGATGGATCAGCTTTCGTTTGAACGCATTGCATTCAACTATCGGCTTTCGCCGGATAACCTGCGCAGGCACCCGAAATTCACCGAAGTCCGCAATCGCATGGTCGAGGGGATACTCGCCGTCTACGCTGGCGACCATCTCACGAATCGCCTGCTGCTCGAGCAGGGGCGCCACATGTCGTTCTTGACCGTCCTCTGCCTGCATGCAGCGCAAGACCCCAACACACCATCGACATGGCTGACCCTCGGCAAGCTCCAGCGGGAGATCACCGAACATGGGTTCGCGAGCAGAAACCGCGTGGAAGCGCAGGTCTCCGCCCTGAAGAAGTACGGCCTGCTGGCGCAGCAACCACAAGCCGCCGATCGGCGTATCCGGCTCCTTCAGCCCACCGCCAAGATGCTCGCCCGCGATGCTTCGGTCGTGCGCCTCCAGCTCGCCGCGCTCGCAGAACTGGAAGGCGATCCCTCGGCCTTCAACAGCGTCTTGTCGCCTGACTTCCATCGCGCGATACGTCGTGCGAGCGTCGAGCGTTTGCAGGACATCGATATGTTGATGCACAGCCACAGCAAGCTCTCGGCCTTTTTCGACCACGATTGCGGCTACCTCATCTTGCTGATCTTGCTGTCAAACGCGGCGAAGAACGGCGGCATGCGCGCAAACACCTGCTTCCAGCGGCTGGCCACGCAGACGGGTGTTTCCCGCACCCATGTCCGCCGCCTGCTCGAGGCCGTCCGCGACAAGGGGCTTCTTTCCTTCTCCGGGCGGGGCGGTCACGACATCCAGCTGACGCCTGCGATGTGGGATGTTGCGGACCAGTGGTTCGCCGAGGAACTGGCCATGGTCGAGCTTATCGCCGGAGAGGCGAGAGCCGAGCGGGCGGGAGGAAAGATCGCCGCCTGAGTGCTTTGCAGGTCTGGGGCGGCTGTCCACCCAGGACAGGCCGTCCGGTGTGGGTCAGCTGGCGCCGACCTTTGCTGCCAAGAGCACCACGAAGACGAGGTGAGTGAAATGGTGCAGCGTCTGGTCTGCACCAAAGAGCCACCAGAATGCCGACTGGTCTGGGCGGGCGCCGATGCGCCGGCCCGTGTTGCACTTCACCCTGTCGATGGCTGCATGAACGATGCAGTCAACCGCGCCGAACCAGACGTAAGCCGGGGCAAAGATCAGGCAGATGAGTCCGGTCAGGGCACCGTGCACCCCCGCATGCGCGAGCAGGGGAGCAAACCAGTTCGTGTCGGCTTCCTTGCGCACCACCATCCAATGCGTCTGCAGGATGAAGTCACCGAAGTAATGCTTCAGGATGAACAACGCCGAGAAGACGGCGAACCAGAGTGTTGATACTTGCTCCGGGATTACGGTCATCCAAAGCCCTGCCTTTCACAAGGCAAGCTTATTCCAGAAGTTCCGTAACGAAAAATGAAAGTTGTGGCGCCTTCGGCGCCACGTTCACATTTTCCCTTCGGCGGCGACGATGCCCCGGGTGAGACTGCCGGTTGCAGGGTATAGCGGTATCAGGCACGCCTGTAGGGCATGATATATATCGCCCTTGCCCGCGAAGAGCGTATAGCTCGGAACCATCTCTTCCGTGAGTTCCTCGTGCCATCCCCCGCGGTCCTGATCGAGGAAGTGGCGAGCGATCCCGTCCCAGATCTTCCTGTACCAGGTCTCATGGAAAGAGCTCGGCAAGTGTTCGCAGAGGAACGCCGCCGCGCCAGCACCTTCCGCCATGGGCCACCAAAGCTTGTTGCGCTTCGCCGGCCCATCGTTCCAATCCAGCGTATAGAAGAACCCGCCGCGCTCCTCGTCCCAGCCGAGCTTGATCGACTGGGAAAAAAGCGCCTTGGCCGCATCCGGCATCCATGCGTGCTTCTTCCCGCCCAGCGACCAGAGTTGCAGGATAAGCCGCGCCCATTCGAGCCAATGGCCTGGCGTCGTACCGGAGGGGCGGAACATCTCGTTGCCCTTGTAGTCCTTGTCCAGCTTCCAGTTCTCATGGAAGTGCTCCGGGACCCGATAGCCGTTCTCGCCCGCCTTTCGGCGAATGATCAGATCCGCAATTCTCTCGGCCTTGTTGAGATATGCCTTGTCGCCGGTTGCCTCGAAGGCCGCCATGAGGGCCTCCGTCAGGTGCATGTTGGAGTTCTGCCCGCGATAGCCCGGTACCGGAGACCAGTCCGCATTGAACTCCTCTGCGATCGCACCGTGCTCCTCTTCCCAGAAGCGCCGATCCAGGACTTCGGTAACGTCCGCTATCATGCGGTCGGCATCCGGATGTCCCGCCACTTTCGCGCTCGAAGCCGCAAGCAGAACGAAGGCATGGCCGTATCCCTGCTTCGAGGCGTCGAGCAGGCCGGAGTTGTCGAGCGACCAGTGATAGCCACCGCGCTCATGGTCCCGGTGCTTCTCCCACAGGTACCTCATTCCATGATCGATGATATCGTCGGAACCCGGGCGCCCCAGGAGGCTGCCGATGGCAAAGCAATGCACCATGCGGGCGGTGGAATGAATGCCGCGGATCGGGTTACCGGGATTGATCGGCCGACCTTCGACATCGAGTTCGTGGAAGCCGCCTCCAGGATTGAAGGCGCGGTTCTGGAAGAAGTCGAAGAGCCGACTCGCCTGGGTCCAAAGCCACTCACGGTGATAGGTCCGTTCACGCCAAGCCGTATCAAGGTGTCCCGTTGCGCCCATGGTCATTGCTCCTCATGTTTGATGCAGCGCTCTGAAAAGACTCTCAAAACGAGAGGGATATCCGAATCCAGCGCTCTTCCAAGTACCGCCACATCCCGCATTGCGCCGGATGCAACCCTGTAAGACATACAAGTGTCAGCCACATGAAGCAGGTTTGAGACGCCGCGGCGCACGATTGCACCCGGCCTGCAACTCAATAAAGTTGGCTGGCCTCGAACAGGTAGGGAGGGGAGTTATGGCCCAGAACGACCGACGTCGCAAGCTCTTGACGGCCTATGAATTGTTCTTCCTGATATACCAGCCCCAGGGTTCTTCGCTGTCGAAAGCGGTAATCTGCTTCGTTTCCAGATAGTTCGACAGGCCCCACCGGCCGAGTTCCCGGCCGATACCAGATTGCTTGTAACCGCCCCAGGGCGCCTCGGTGAACGTAGGCTGAGAGCAATTGATCCACACGATTCCGGCACGAAACGCCCGGGCGACCCGTTCGCAACGCATCCGGTCATTCGACATGACCGCGGCCGCAAGGCCGAAGCGGCTGTCATTCGACATCCGGATTGCATCCGCGTCGGTTGCGAAGGACTTCACACAAACAACCGGGCCAAAAATCTCCTCCCGCCATATGTGGCTGTCCTCGCCCATGTCGGTGATGATGGTCGGCTCCAGATAGAAGCCCGTATTCAGCCCGCGGGTCTCTTGCCACCGCCTGCGATGGTGGCGCCGTCCGCTTTCGCACGCTCGATCGCCGCAACAACCTTCTCGTACTGCCCCTTGGACACGAGTGGACCGAGGAGCGTGCCCTCATCCAGGCCGTTACCGATCCGGATCTTTTCCGCTTCGGCAACCAGCCGCTCGATGAGTGCGGGATAAAGGCTCTCCTCGACCAGCACGCGCGATGTCGCCGAGCAGACCTGCCCCTGGTTCCAGAAAATGCCGAACATGATCCATTCGACGGCCTTTTCGATGTCGCTGTCGGCGAAGACGACAAAGGGCGACTTGCCGCCCAGTTCGAGGCTGACATTCTTGATGTCGCGGGCTGCCGCTGTCATGATTCTTGACCCCGTCGGAACAGAGCCCGTAAAGGCGATCTTGTCGATGCCAGGATGTTCGGAGAGAGGCTGGCCGGCATCAGCGCCGAGACCCGTCACGATGTTGAGTACGCCGGCGGGCAGCCCAACCTCTTCGCAGATCGCCCCGAGTTCCAGCGCCGTCAGCGAAGTGAGCTCGGAAGGTTTCAGCACCATGGTGCAGCCGGCGGCAAGAGCGGGCGCAACTTTCCATGACGCCATCAGCAGAGGGTAGTTCCACGGTATGATCGCACCCGCAACGCCGATTGGTTCGCGCACCACTTTGGACGAGAAACGGGCATCCCCCAATGCGATCGTCTCGTCAGGCTGGTCGTCCATTTCCTCAGCGAGCCCGGCATAGAAGGAAAAGCACCCGGCCGCATCCTCCATGTCCCAGATTGCCTCCGGCAACGGCTTGCCATTGTCCAGAACCTCGAGCCGAGCCAGTTCCTGCTTGCGCGCGAGGATCCTGTCGGCGATGCGGCGCAGATAGATCGCGCGTTCCTTGCCGGTCATGCGCGGCCATGGGCCTGTGTCGAACCCACGACGTGCGGCCGAGACCGCGAGTTCGATGTCCTCCCCGGTGCCCGCGGGCGCCCGATGGATGACTTCCTCTGTCGCTGGATCAACGACGTCAAAACGTCCCCCCTTGACCGGCGCAACCCATTTTCCGTCAATGAAAAGCCTGTCCCGCATTATTCTCTCCACCTTTTCGAAAATTCCGGCGACCGCCCCCTTCAAGCCACGGTCACCGCTAAAATTCTTTCAGCCGCGAGCGTCGCGCCAGAGGCGGCTTGCATCTTCCTGGCATTGGTGCGCAGCCGCCGCGCCATTCGGTCATCCTCAAGCAAGGCGCTGATCGCCGCGCGAAGTTCGGCGTCCGTCCAGCGATAGCGGTCGACCCTCCGTCCAACCCCTGCCTCATCGGCGCGACGCGCATTGTCGTGTCCGTCCCAGCAATAGGGCATGACCAGCGACGGCACGCCGTAATAGAGCGCCTCACAGAACGAGTTGTTGCCGCCGTGATGGATGAAAAGGCTTGCCTGCTCCACCACCGAGGGCTGGGGGAACCAACTGTCCATGAAGACATTGTCCGGAACCTCGCGGTACTCATCGCGCCAGTGCCCGGCATTCACAAGGAAGCGATAGGGGAGGGTGGAAAACACCTCGATCATCCGCTTCGTCATCTCGACGTCCATTGCTCCGAGCGATCCGAAGCTCGTGAGAACCAGCGGCGCATCGTTGTGGCTCGCGAACCGCGGCGGCGTGAAGGGACTCTCGTGGCGGACGCAACCGTCGAGGAAGACAAATTTCTCGGGATCGAGCGGCACGCTCCTGCGATGACGGATGATCTCCGGCGCGAGCAACAGGTTGAGCCAGGGGGAGGGGTCCAGAAAACTGGCAGCCGCCGGTGCCCTCAGTCCACAATCGGTGACGAAGGACTGGAAACGCCGGTGCGCCGACGCAGTCGCCTTCAGGTATCCGGCCGAAAAGGCAGTCCATTCGTCTGAGGGTTCGGCCCCACAGCCAGAAACATAGGGCGGCACCAGGGGATCCGCGATCTCCGTCTCCGCGCAGGAGACGACCCGGACCCATGGCACACCGGCGTTGAGGATCGCCGGAAACGTCACGACGTTGTCGAGAACGATGGCATCGGGTTTCAAGCGGGCAAGTAGCTGGCGCAAAGGTTCCTCGACGCGGATCGCCGTGTCGACGATGGCTTCCCACGTCGGCCCGATGTAGCTGTCCAGTTGCTCGAATGGCGACTGGCGGAATGCGTCCTGGTGCCGCTCGATGAAGCCGGTCCAGTCCGTCGGCGTGCCGCTGGCCGAATCCGGGAGCTGGTACTCCGGAAAGCCGTATTCCGCGAACACGCCACTGAAGCCCGGATGGCATATGAATACGGGCCGGGCACCCAGGCGGCGAAGCTCCTGAGCGATGCCCACGCAGTTGAGCGCGGCGCCGTAGCTTGCTTCCGGGAAAAGGGCGATCGTCGCTGCTGAGTCCATGGCGATCAACGTGACACCAGCTTGAACGCAGGCGGTACGCCACGACCGGCGAGCCGGGGACGCTGGGAGCGCGACAGCTGCAGATGCACGCGCATGAGATCCGCCGCCAGTTCCATCTGTCCGCGCTCCACTTGTTCGAGAATCTGCAGATGTTCCAGGTTGGATTGCATCAACCGGAAAACCGCCACGTGGCCGGCAAGCGGCACCGCCCGGCGGCGGCGATGATGATTGACGAGGGCCTCGCAAAGGAACGGATTGCCGCAGCCCTTGGCAATCAGCATGTGAAAATCGAAATCCGTACGCTCGAACAGCTTCTGATCGAAGCTCTTCTCGCTCATGCCCTTCAGGATCAGCATGGATTGCCGAAGGGAGATCAGCGCCGGAAGGTCACGACGAAAATCAGGTAGCGTCAACGCCAGCGGTTCGGTGGCGAGCCTGTACTCGTAACTCTTTGCTGCTGCATCGCTATTGATGGCGAATTGTTTCAAAACCCACTGCTGGCCGGGACCGCGTTCCGCCAGATTTTCCTCGGACAGTTTCATCAGCGCATTTTGTACCACCTGCCGGGAGACATCATACCGTCTCTGGAGTGCCGCAACAGTCTGCGTCTCGGCGATACGACCGGCCGCGAGATCGCGCAGGATCGCTCCATAAATTTCGCTCTCGCCATCCCCCTCGGAACTATTGTCCAATCGCGCGGTAACCACCGGATCCGCAGAAAGCACGTAACCACCTTCGGTCTCGGCGGTGACGAGCCCGCGCTCCGCCAGCACCTGAAGTGCCTTGCGTATCGGCGTTCTTGAGACGTTACAGAGTGAGGCGAGAGCCTGTTCGGCCAACCGCTCTCCCGGCGAAATGCCCCGCTCGCCGGCGATATCCAGTATTTTCTGCGCCAGTTCGACATGGCGATAGTTGGGGCGTTTCGTTTCAGAATTCATGCGCTGCAAAGGCCTCCGTCACCGCGCATGCTGCCTTTTGCGACGGCGTTCCGCAAGCCTCCAGCTCCACAAAATTGCCTGTCCCGTCTTTTTGGAGAAAGCCTATTGACGTATTTTTTTTATAAATAATACTGCCACCTCGTGGAAAGAGTTCGGGAAAACGAACCGGCCACAAAGAGGTTGGAACAATCGAAACAAGGGAGTCTTTCGTGAAAACGAAAAACGGAATGGCCGCATTGTGCGCGGCGTCGGCGTTCATGGCCGCGAGCCTGGCCGCGGGGACGGCGTCGGCCGCCGACCTCGTCATCTCCAATTGGGATGGCTATATGGCGAAGGACATCGCCGAAAGTTTCAAGGCGGCGACCGGGCTCGAAATCGAAGTGGTGAACCACGCCACCAACGAAGAGATCATGGGCAAGCTGATGGCCGGCCAGGGCAAAGGCTACGATGTCGTGTTCGTCTCCTCGCCCTTCGCCGAAGTCCTCAACCATCAGGGCCTCGTTGAACCGCTTGACAAGGCGGCGATCCCGAACCTCGCCAATCTCTATCCGGAAGCGGCCGCTCTCGCCTATGACCCCGGCAATGTCTTCTCGGTTCCCTACACGTGGGGCACGACCGGCCTCTGCTACCGTTCAGACAAAGTCAACGGCACACCTGACAGCTGGATGAGCCTGCTCCAACCTTCGGACGATCTGAAGGGCAAGACAACGATGCTGGCAACCGACCGCTGGCTGATGGCCGCAGGCCTGCTTGCCAAGGGCTATTCGGTCAACGAAACCGACCCTGCAAAGATCAGCGAGGCGCGGGATCTCCTGATCGAGGCGAAGAAGACACTGCTCGCCTATGACGACACGACCTTCTACTCGAAGCTCGTTTCCGGTGAGGCCTCTCTCGTGCAGGCATGGGACGGTTGGTGCAACTATGGCATCGCCGAGAACAAGGACATCAAGTTCGTCGTGCCGAAGGAAGGTTCCGATCTCTGGGTCGATACCATCGTCGTCATGAAGAATTCGGAGAAGAAGGAAAACGCGATGAAGTTCATCAACTTCATCCTCGACGCCAAGAACCACGCCTGGGCGGCCGAAAACATCCTCTACAAGGTGCCGAACAAGGCCGCCATGGAAAGCCTGCCAGCCGCGCTCGGCGAGCAATATCCGAACATGAAGGTGCCGCCCTCGGATCTTGCCAAGTACGAGCTGCTGCGCGACCTCGGCCCGAACCAGAAGGACTATTCGCGCGCAGTCAGCGAGATCAAAGCCGCGAACTGAACCGCTTCGATCCTTCTTCCCGCTTGCGGGGAGAAGGCACCGCCGAGCGGACGAAGTCCCGACTGAAGTGGCCGCTCCGGCTGCAGACATTCGTGAGCCCTGGCCCTCTCCCCTTGAAGCGGGAGAGGGGACGGCGGTTGCTTGCACGCTGCAGCCAATACTTCCCGACCAACGAGCGGCGCGGTGGCGCCACTCCCTCATGAAACAGCAGCAAGGCGAAATCCGAAGTGTCTTCCAATGCCACCAGACCGAACCTGCTCGCCGCTCCCGGCGTTGCCTGGCTCGTCACCTTCATGGTCGTGCCGTGCCTGCTGGTCCTTTCCTATGCCTTCTTCCAACGCGGCGTCTGGGGCGGCATCGAGTACACCTTCACGCTGGAAAACTTTGCCCGCGTCACCGATCCCCTTTATGCGAAGATCTTCCTGAATTCGGCGCGCATCGCTCTGACCACTACGATTATCGCGATCCTCATCGCCTATCCGGCGGCCTACGCAATTGCCCGGGCGCCGCGGATGCGCCAGCCGATCCTGCTCTTCTTCGCCGTCCTGCCATTCTGGAGCAACTATCTGATCCGCACCTATGCCTGGATCGTGCTTCTCAACCGCGAAGGCCTCGTCAACAATCTGCTGCGTTCGCTCGGCTATACCGGCGAACCGCTATCATTGCTGTACACCGAGGCCGCCGTCATCATCGGCCTCGTCTACAACTATCTGCCGTTCGTGATCCTTGCGATCTATTCGACATTGTCGCGGCTGAATCCGGAATTGATGGAGGCCTCCCGCGACCTGGGTGCCGGCCCCATCCGCACCTTCTTCCGCGTCACGCTGCCTCTGACCATGCCCGGCGTTGCCGCTGGCGGCGTCTTCGTCTTCGTCCTCTCGATCGGCAATTTCGTGACGCCGGCGCTACTTGGCGGCGGCCGCTTCCAGATGATCGGCAACCTCGTCTACGACCAGTTCCTCACTGCCAACGACTGGCCCTTCGGCGCGGCCCTCGGAATGGCGCTGATCGCGACCATGATCGCGCTCCTGTTCATCCAGGCCCGCGCCACCGCGAAAGCAAGCGGCGAGCACCAGGGAGGGGTCGCATGAGCCAGTCCTCGACAACCGCAACCCTGATGCCGGAGGCAGTCGCCACAAGTCCCGCGACAAAAAGCGCCTTCCGCCGAAAACTGCCGGGTCGGATCGTGCTGCTGCTCGTCTTCAGCTTCCTCTACCTGCCGATAGCCGTCCTCGTCATGCTCTCTTTCAACGACAGCGGCCTGCCGACCTCCTGGTCGGGCTTCTCGACGCGCTGGTACGCATCGCTTCTCAGCAACGCCGACATCCTGCATGCGGCCTGGAACACGCTGGTCGTCGCAGTCTTCGCGACGCTCATTTCGACCATTCTGGGCACGCTTCTCGCACTTGGTATGGAAACGCGACGCCGCCGGAGCAATGGACTGGAAGCCCTGGCCTTCGCACCGATGGTCATTCCGGACATCGTGCTCGCAGTATCGCTCCTGACCTTCTTCTCGCGACTGAACGTGACGATGGGTCTTCACACCATCATCGTCAGCCATGTGGTCTTCGATCTCGCCTTCGTCTGCTCGGTTGTGCGCGCAAGGCTGAAGAATTTCGACTTCTCGATCGTGGAAGCCTCGCGCGACCTCGGCGCGTCGGGCTGGACCACCTTCTGGCGCGTCACCTTCCCGGTGCTCCTGCCCTCGATCATCGCCGGCGCACTGCTTGCCTTCACGCTGTCGGTCGACGAATTCATCATCGCCTTCTTCACCGCCGGCGCCGGGCGCTCGTCGATCACCCTTCCCATGCAAATCTACTCGATGATCCGCTTCGGCATTACGCCCGAGGTCAATGCACTCGCCACCATCGTGATGGGCGTCAGCGCCACCGCACTCATGATCTCGCAATGGCTCAACAAAGAGCAGGCTAAATGAACGCAGAGAATACACCCATTCTTCGTATCGACAGCGTATCGAAGACGTTCGGGCCGGTCACCGCCGTCGGTGGGGTCTCACTCGATATCCGCGAGAACGAGTTCTTTGCCCTGCTCGGGCCTTCGGGCTGTGGAAAGACGACGCTGCTGCGCATGCTCGCCGGTTTCGAGACCCCGAACTCCGGCCAGATCCTGCTGGAAGGCAGGGACATCTCGCCGCTCCCGCCCGAAAAGCGGCCGCTCAACCTGATGTTCCAGTCCTACGCGCTGTTCCCGCACATGACCGTCCGCCAGAACCTTGCCTACGGGTTGGAAATGGAAAGGTTGGCAAAGAGCGAGATCGTTCGCCGCGTGAACGAAACGCTCGCGACAACGGACCTCACCACTTTCGCGGACCGGAAGCCTGATCAGCTCTCCGGCGGGCAGAAACAGCGCGTCGCACTCGCCCGCGCGCTCGTCAAGCGGCCGAAGGTGCTGCTCCTGGATGAACCGCTTGGGGCGCTGGACAAGAAGCTGCGTGAGAAGATGCAGCTCGAGCTCAAGCGCATGCAGCACGAGGCCGGCATCACCTTCATCGTCGTCACGCACGATCAGGAAGAAGCCCTCGTGATGGCTGACCGGATGGCAATCCTGAAGGACGGCAAGCTTTTGCAATGCGGATCGCCCGAGGAGATCTACGAGGCTCCCGCCGACCGTTTCGTCGCCAATTTCATCGGCGTCATGAACTTCATCGATGGCAGGGTGAACGACCGTAGCGTCTTCGAGGTGCCCGGCCTGACGCTACCCTTCGACAGGGCTTCTGCCGGCGCCGCAGCGCTTGCGGTCCGGCCGGAGAACATCGCCATAGCGGCGCCGGGTGAAGGGCTTGCGGGGACGGTCGCCGAAATCGCCTATCACGGCCTTGATCGCGTCCTGCACGTGGCGACCCCAGCGTCGCCAATCCCACTGCAAGTCCGTGTCCAGGCGAACGGTGCCGCAGCCCACAAGGTCGGCGATGCACTCAGCCTCAAGATCGATCCGGCCAAATGCCGGCTCTTCCAATAAGCAACGACGGGGAACACCATGTCCAAGACCATCGCATTTTTTCCGGAAGCGGCCTTCGGGCCTGCGCTGAACTCGGTCGGCATTGCCCAGGCCGTCGAAGCCCTTGGCCACAAGGCCGTGTTTCTCTCCGATCCAGGCTTCGTCTCGGTCTATGAGGGCTACGGTTTCGAAGCGCACCCCGTGAACCTTTCGGAGCCGATGCCGCCGGAGCAGATGGCAAAATTCTGGGAGGACTTCATCAATGGTCATATCCCGAACTTCCGCAAGTCACCCATCGACCAAGTGGACAACTACGTCAAGGATTGCTGGACGGCGATCGTCGACAGCGCGAAGTGGGCGCAGAAGGACCTGCCCGGTGTTCTGGCCAAAATCCAGCCAGACCTTATCTGCGTCGACAACGTCATCCTTTTCCCGGCGATCAAGCAGTTCGGCAAGCCGTGGGTGCGCATCATCTCCTGCTCCGAAAACGAGATCGAAGATCCGAAGATCCCGCCCCATCTCTCCGGCTGCGGAGAAAAGGACTATGACGGCCACGAGGCCTACCGCAATCATTTCAATGCTGTGATCAAGCCGATCCATGACGACTTCAACGCCTTTCTCGCTGAAAACAGGGAAGCGGCCTATCCCATCGGCCAGTTCTTCGAGGCCTCGCCCTTCATGAACCTTCTCCTCTATCCGGAACCCGTGAAGTTCCACCGCGAGCATCCACTCGCCCCCAACCAGTTCCAGTACCTCGAAGGCTGCGTTCGCACGGAGAAGCCATATGAGGTGCCGGTCTTCGCCGAGAAGAACGACAAGCCGCTGATCTACATCTCCTTCGGTTCGCTCGGGGCAGGGGACACGGATCTCCTCAAGCGGTTGATCGCAACGATCGGCAAGCTGCCCTACCGGGCACTTGTGAATGTCGGCGATTACAAGGACCAGTACCAGGACCTGCCGGGCAACGTCATTGTCGACAGCTGGTTCCCACAGCCTTCCGTCATTCCCCAGGTCGACGCCGTCATCCACCACGGCGGCAACAACTCGTTCACCGAGTGCCTCTATTTCGGCAAGCCGGCGATCATCATGCCCTACGTCTGGGACGGTCACGACAACGCCACCCGTGTCGACGAGACCGGCCACGGTTTCAAGATGCCGCGCTACGACTGGAGCGATGCCGACCTTGCCGCAAAGCTGGACGCCTGCATCAACAATCCGGCGATGAAGACCAAGCTCGCCGCGACCAGCGTCCACATGCAGGCACGCAGCGGTCCGAAAAAGGCTGCCGGCATCCTCAACGAACTCGTCACGACGGGCAAGTTCGATGGCTGAGACCACCACTTCGTCGGCGCCGCACATTCAGGGCGCCAGCACCTATTCTGACCTTGTCGACTGGGGCAGCCAGCCCGATTCCGTCGAGGGTCAATCGCATTCCTCCGGCCGCCTTGTCTTCAAGGGACCGAACAACCAGCCCGAATGCGGCATCTGGGTCTGCACACCGGGCCGCTGGCAACTGTCGATCCCACGCGACGAATTCTGCCATTTTGTCGCGGGCCGCGCCGTCTATCGCTCTAACGACGGGGAGGTTATCGAGATCGAGGCCGGTACCGTCGTGATGTTTCCCGGCGGCTGGACCGGCGAATGCACCGTCATCGAGACGATGCGCAACATATACATGCTCGTATGAGGAAAGACATGACGACACCCTATTGGCCAGATACCGCATCCGTTGCCCTCGAAGATTGGGGCACGAGTGCCACGGCCACGCAAGGCAATCCGCGCATGAGCGGCAAGGTCCTCTCCGTCAATGCCGACGGTACCAGCGAATGCGGCCTCTGGTCATGCACACCCGGGACGCGGAAGGTCACGATCCCCAGCGACGAGTTCTGCTACTTCCTCGAAGGCAAGGGAACTTACGTGCACGAGAGCGGCGAAGAGATTCCGGTTTTTGCCGGCGCATCCGTATTCTTTCCCGCTGGATGGACGGGCACATCAATCATCACGCAAACACTGACCAAAGCCTTCATGAGCCGCGGCGCCTGAAGAGCAAAAAGGGAACATAAACATGCCGATCACCCCCTTCCTGAAGAAACCGCTCGAACAGGTCGACCTCGTCGACTGGGGCATCATCCCGACCATGATCGAGGGGGAAAGCCACGTATCCGGCAAGCTGATCCACAAGGGACCGAACGGTGACTCGGAATGCGGGCTATGGGTCTGCACACCGGGCAAATGGTTCTGCCACGTGACGCGCGACGAATTCTGCCACTTCCTGGAGGGTCGCTGCACCTATGTGCACGAAAGCGGCGAAGTGATCGAGATTACTCCGGACACCGCAGCCTTCTTCCCACAGGACTGGAAGGGTGAATGCACCGTCCACGAGACGATCAAGAAGGTCTACATGATCCGGTAGAGACCATAGGGCAGGGGGCGTCGCGAGCAGCGAACTATTGCGCATCTCGGCGCCCCGATCCGCCGGTCACCTCGTCCTCCGGCACGGTGCAAACCGCACCGCCGCAACCCCTCTCTCCGCTTGCGGGGAGGAAATAGGCGAGGCGCAGGCTCCGCACGGCCACCTGCGCTCCTGACGACAAACTCGAAGATGGGTCCACCCATCCGGAACAGAGAGGGACTTCCATGTTCAACCCAGCCGAACCCGCCTTCTATCTCCATCCGGCCTACGTCCCGGCCAAGGGACCTCGACAAGAGGTGATCGATCCGGCGCGACTGAAACCAGTCGGCGAAATCGCAGTCACGACCCTTTCCGAAATGGAGAAGGCGCTCGACGTCGCAAACGCTGCACAGCGGGACTGGAAGAAACTCGACGCAAAGACGCGCTCGACAATCCTGCACAAAATCGCCAACCGCATCGAGGCGACCGACATGCGCCGCTGCGCCGAGCTGATGTCGCGCGAAATGGGCAAGCCCTATCCGGAAGCAATCGGTGAGGTCGCCAACTGCGCTGGTGCCTTCCGCTACTTCGCCGAGATTGCTCGCGACGAAGCCGGCAAGGTGGCGGGCTCCACGCAGGCGGGTTCGTTCCAGCACGCCCGCTACGAGGCGCTTGGCGTCAGTGTCCACATAATGCCCTTCAACTTCCCGATCCTGCTCATGTGCTGGACTGTTGCCGCCTCGCTTGCCTCCGGCAATGGTTGCATCGTCAAGCCCGCACCGGCGACCACGCTTTCGACGCTCGAATTCATGCAGGTCTTCGAGGCACTGCCCGCCGGTCTTATCGCCTGCCTGCCGGGTGGCTCGGAGCTCGGATCGGCGCTCATCGCTTCTGCGAAAACGCATGCTGTCGCCTTCACCGGCTCGGTCGCGGCCGGCAAGGCCGTCGCGATGGCGGCGGCAGGACAGATGAAACCGGCAGTGATCGAGGCGGGAGGTTCGGACCCGATGATCATCACCGCGAACGCGCCGATCGACGTCGCGGCAGCGGGCGCTGTTACCGCGGCCTTCCATATGTCCGGCCAAGTATGCACCTCGGCGGAGCGCTTCTTCGTCGTGGAAAGTGTGCACGACGCCTTCGTCGAGCAATTTGCAGCCGAGACCCGGCGGCTTCGCATCGGCAACGGTCTCTCCAAGGCGGAGATCGGGCCACTCGTCAGCGGAACGGCCCGCGCCAAAGTGATGCATCTCATCGAGGACGCCAAGGCCAAGGGCGCCACGGTGGTTACCGGCGGCAAAATTCCTGAAAGCGAGCCGGTTGGCTGGTTCTATGAGCCCACGATCCTCACCGGGTGCACCCCCGACATGGCCATCATGCAGGAGGAATGCTTCGGACCGGTCGCCGCCATAATGAAGGTTAGGAATTTCGACGAAGCTATTGAAAAGGCTAACGACAGCGAATTCGGCCTCGGTGCATCCGTCTTCACTACTTCGCTGGAAGAGGCGATGGAAGCCGCCGACAGGCTGGAAGCCGGTATGGTCTGGGTAAACAACCCGCTGATCGACAACGACGCGCTGCCTTTCGGCGGATGGAAGAAATCCGGACTTGGGCGGGAACTCTCCAGGTTAGGCCTGGATGCCTTTCGCCGCTCGAAAATGGTGATCATCGACCACAAGCCGGTGGTCCAGAGCTGGTGGTACCCCTATCCGGACGAATGGTTCTACGAGGAGGAGGGGCGCAAGCATGTGTGAGGCAGAGAGCCCCCGTTTTCAGAGCGTAAGCGACCCGACGCTCCGTGTATCGGAAGCGCCACTCAAGCCTCCCTGTGCCCCCAAACTTTCCTAAGAGGGCAAGGTAGAGGCGAGAGCCCAAACCGCACCATGCATATTGAACGAGTGACATAGGAAGACATCATGATCATCACCCTTCTCGGCGGCGCGGGTTTCATGGGCGCGGGTATCGTGCGCGACCTTGTTTCCGACCGCGCCATCATCGACATCACGACGATCCGCCTCTGCGACGCCTCGCGCGAGAAGATGGAGGCGCTGGCATCCGAGCTTGGCGATCCCCGCATCGAGCTTGTCGACCTTGATGTAACCAACCCAGAGGCGCTTTCCGCCGCCATTGCCGGCGCCAACATCTGCATCAACTGCGTGCCGACCCTGCTCGGCTTCCAGATGACGATCTTCGAGGCGGCCCTTGCGGCAAAGGTGCCATACGTCGATCTCGGTGGGCTCGGGACCTATACCGTCAAGCAACTGGCCGAGCATGAGCGCTTCAAGGCGGCCGGCGTCACTGCCGTCATCGGCGTCGGTGCCGATCCCGGCATGTCCAACGTCATCTGCCGCGCCGTCGCCGATGAGCTCGATGAAATCGACCGGATCAACCTCTACTGGGCCGCAGAACTAACGGGCGAGGAAAACCCGGTGCTCGTGCCGCCCTATAGCGTCTCCACCGTTCTTGCCGAGTATGCCCATCCGAGCACCCAGTTCTACGGCGGCAAGCACGTCGAATGCCCGCCGATGAGCGGCAGCGAGTTCCTTGACCTGCCTGAGCCTTGGGGGCGCTGCGAATTCATGCACTCCCCGCATTCGGAACAGCTCACCGTTCCGCTCGCCGAAGGCATAAAGGAGAAAGGGATCAAGGAATTTTCCTGGAAGCTGCACCTTCCGCATCGCGAGCACGAGGCCTGGGTCGGCCTCGTGAAGGCCGGATTCGGGGACTTCAACGAGCCGGTCGAGATCGGCGGCGTCAGCGTCAAACCGCTTGACGTGCTGAACAAGGTGATCGAGCGCAACATCAGGAAGAACGCCGAAAAGATCCCCGCGCAGGATAGCCACGAGATCCATTTCGCGATCGGCCGTGGCCGCAAGGACGGCAAACCTGCAACGGTCCGCGTCGAGGTGACGGTGACGCCAGATCCGATGTACAGCCCCTACGTCGACGCCTGCACCTCGATGAACGCCTCGATCGCCGCGCAACTCATTCTCAAGCACCCGAAGAAGCCGGGTGTCTATGCGCCTGAGAGCTATTTCGACGTCGCCACCTATTTCCCGGAACTCGAGAAGCGCAAGTTCCGAATTTCAAAGTCGGTTGCCTGATAGAGCAAATCGGCGGCGCTATAGCAGGGCGCCGCCTCATGTGAAAGCAGCCCCGCCACGATGCGCATTCTTGAAACACCCGTGCGCGATTGTGGCGAAAATGAGAAAATCATACCCTACCAATCTTATAGAGATAATGTATCAATAGCGAAAGAAATGACCGGGCATGAAGTCCGGCCCTGACGACCGCTCTCTAAGGAGATGCGGACCGGAACCCAGGAGAAAGGTCTCGCCATGGCCAATGTCGCTTTTGAAACGAGCAACTGCCACGAAACGAACCGGGAACTGGTCATGTCATCGGGACGCCAGGCGCATTTCCAGCGGCTGCGGCGTCGCTCGCTCTTTCAGGGCGTGATGAGCGGCACGATCTGTGTTGCGTCGTTTCTCTTCGTTGCCGCTCTCATCTTCGGCCTTGCAGGTTGAAGGCGACGACAGGCTTCTACTTACCTACCCACCACTAGCGACGCTCTCAATTGCCGGCAGGGCGAAGCCCGTCAGCAGTCGGGATGCAACCGCGCGATCATGTAGGTCGGCGTGGCGTTGGCATGCTGCATCAGTTCCGTTCTCTCGGCATCGCTCTTGCCGGAGAGAATTCCCGTTTCGACAAGAACAGAATCCAGGCCAACTCCCGAAGCGCCCGCCACGTCGTGATCGATGCTGTCACCGATGCAGGCGACAATGCGCTTGTCGGGATTGCCGCATAGCGCAAGCGCGCGGTCGTAAATCTGCGGATAGGGCTTGCCGATCCGCGTGACCTTGCCGCCCAGCTCTTCATAAAGATTAGCGATCGTGCCGGCGCCAGGCGCCGTCGAACCGTTTGCCAGCTTGTGGAAATCCGGATTGGTACAGAAGCAGGCCAGTCCGCGCTCGGCCGCCGGGCGCAGCATGTCGCGATAGGTCGCCAGAGAGACGCTCTCTGCTTCGCTGCCGGCTATGACCACGATATCGGCATCGTCGGCCGTAGGAACGCTGGTCAGATGCAGCCGGTCGGCAAGCTCGGTGTCGCCTCCACTGGAGATGGTGAAGCAGTTCCGCCTGTCCTGGACCGGTGAGCCCGGCCGCGACAGCAGCGAGTAGGCGACGTCGCCGGACGTCAGGAAATGGTCGTACATCTCAGGGGTGAAGCCGAGCGTGCGGATGCGATTGGCGTTGAAGGCGCCGCTCCGGCCGGAATTGGACAGGATAACCACCGTCTTGCCGGCGGCCTTCAGCCGCACGAGGGCTCTCGACGCCCCTTCATAGGGGCCAGCGTCGTCCCGCAACACGCCGAACTGGTCAATCAGGAAAACGTCGTAGCGATCGAGGAGGGTATCGAAATGAATGCGTTGCGGATGGTTCATCAGATGCTCTGTCTACCTGCAAGGACCAGTTTGGCTGTGCCGACCGCAGCCTCGAGAGAATGCGGTTCAAGAAATTCCACCCCGAG
Source organism: Sinorhizobium sp. BG8 (assembly GCF_016864555.1). Lineage (NCBI taxonomy): Bacteria > Pseudomonadati > Pseudomonadota > Alphaproteobacteria > Hyphomicrobiales > Rhizobiaceae > Sinorhizobium > Sinorhizobium sp. BG8. The sequence continues at coordinate 440,934 of NZ_CP044012.1, forward strand.
CGCACGCTGGCGCATCTCGCGCCAGACCGGATTGCGCGCTCCTCCTCCCACCGTACGCACGGAACGGAGCCGCGGAGCGCCGAGGCCTTCCAAGCGCGTGTATCCGAGCCTCTCGATTGCCGTGATGCCTTCGAGAATTGCCTGGAAGAACACCGCATCGTCCTGTGGTCGCGGTTCCAATCGGGGCGCATATGTGGGGTCGTTGATCGGGAAGCGCTCGCCGGGTTTCAGCAAGGGGTAGTAGTCGAGACCTGTCGGCCTGTCGATATCCAAACGGTCGGACAGCGCCTCAAGGCGATCGTCACCGACGAGTGCCCGAATGACTGCGCCCCCGCTGTTGGAGGCTCCACCGACCAGCCAGAAATCGAGCACGCGATGGGCGTAGATGCCATACTCAGGCGCATCGACCGGATGATCGGACGCAAGCTTAAGGACCATCGTGGACCCGAGCGCAGTCACTGCGTCGCCGACGGCCGAGGCGCCAGTCGCGAGGAACGAGGCGCAGCCATCAGTCGTTCCCGCATGCAGAACGCACCCCTCGGGCAGACCTAGACGCCGCCCCGCTGCACCGACCGGGGCGAGGGGAGTGCCCGCCCGCTTGACGGTGGGAAGGTAGTGCCTTTCCAGCCCCGCAGCCTCGATCCAGTCGGGCCAATCTTCGCACCGCAGATCGTAGCCGGATTTCAATGCGTTGTTCTCGTCCGACAACGGCGTCTCAAGCCCGAGCTGCAGAAGGATCCAGTCCACCTGGTGGACGAGCCGGACGACGCCCGGTCGGCGCGCAAGATGGATGGCGCGGGCAAGACCGGAGTTGGCACCCCGGGCAGGGCTCGCTGCGGGAGCAACCGCCGCTATCCGATCGACGATATGGCTGTCAGGGCAGGGGTCGTTGTACATAAGGACGTCCCCCACGGGGTGTCCGTCGGCATCGATCGCAAGCACGGTGCCTGAAGTACCGTCTACCGCCAATCCTTCGATCGTCGTCAGGGAAATCTGCCCGGCAATCTGGGCGATACAATCGCAGACGCCCGCCCACCAGCTCCGCGGTTCGCGGCTTTCGGATGGTGACCGAAACGGAACGGCGGCGAGGGCGACTACCACGCTTTCTTTGGTGAGTGCGGCGGCACGCACCCCAGTCGTCCCGACATCGATGCCGATCGCAATTGCCCGGATATCTGCGGTCATAGGCTCAACGTCCGGCAGACTTGCGGTCGAGGGCCTGGCGATACTGCTCGGCTTCCCAGTTGGTCAACTGGGCTTCGTCGGCAGCGCTCAGATAGACGATTTCCTCGTCCGCGGGGATACGCAACGTCACCTCTGCCAGGCAGCGCGCCATGGCCTCGCCACCCGCAGTCAGATCCGTCGACAGAAGAACACCCTTGCCGGGAACGATAATCATCTTCGGGGCTGCTTCGCCGCGACGCTTGAACCCCTGAAGGAGATCTTCGACCGTCTGACCTTCGGCCAGCACACCCAGCTTGGTTCCGAGAAAGATCACATGGTCGGGATAGAGCGAGCCGCCCATTGCGATCGCCCGGCTCACCGGGCACAGCGCAACCTTGTGGCTTTCGGCATCCTCGGCCGGCCGGAAGCCGGAACCGTGACAGACAGCCTCGAGTGCCGAGCGATCCGCCTCCGGAGTCTCCCGCGGGGCAGTTGAAAGAGCGCTCGTCACGCGCTCGATGCGTTCAGACACCTCTTCGACAGTATCGCCGCAAACGATGAGCCCATGATTGAAAAGGACCAGAACATCCGGCCGCTCGGAGGCGACGCGGTCGATCTCACCGGCGAGCGGGGTGCCAGGCCGACGGTAGGGAATGCTCTTCCATGTCAGATCGGAGACTTCCGACATCCGCTTGGCGAGCAGCTGCTCGCGCCGTGCTGATACCGCAAGCGCAATCGTGTTGACGCAATGGAAATGCGCAACGACCGGCTGCTCGAGCGCGGCATGGAAGCTGGTCTCGATCGATGGCCGAAGACCGCTCTCGTTAAGCTCCGCAACCACGAAATCGGTGGCTTTTTCCGCACGCGGGTCGCCCTGCCGCAGAGCCTTGACAAGGGGAGCGATCTCGACGGGAACCATGATGTTGCGCTCTTTGGCATGCGCCAGCCAGGTTCCCGAAGCCTTCACCCACAGGATCCCATCCTGCTTGATCGACGTGTTTCCGCCGGCCCCCTGAGTCTTCAGAATGTCCTGCCCGACCGCGGCAGAGAGATCGAGAAAGCTCTCGAGAGCCTGCGGCCCTCGCGACGGCGTCGCTGGAGACATGATCAGATTCCTCCCGTGTATCACATCGAGCACGTGACACATGCCAGGATGCGCAGACGTGGTCATATTTCTGCATCAATGTTAGGAAGCTGATCAACTTTCGTCAACCGTGAAGTTTTTCAATCGTCGGCCTTGCTCGATCGCCCTAAAGTATGATTATATTCAATCATCGATTGCCGTGAGGAGCATCGAGGGAGGAGACATTTGTGAGCGACTCGGATCGTCACCGGATCATCACGGATCTATTGCGCGAGCGGCCTTTCGCTTCCGTGCGCGATCTGCAGGAGCGCCTCGGAGTCTCGGCAGCCACCATCCGTCGCGACATCGACAAGCTACACGAAATCGGCAAAGCCCGGAAAGTCTATGGCGGCATCTCGGCAAGCGATAGCGCGGCGCTCAGTCGTCACGCGGCGCGTCCTTACGACGAAAACCGGGACCTTGCGGTCGAGGCGAAGCGCGCTATCGCCGCAAAGGCGGAGGGGCTCATCCGGGATGGGGATTCAATCATCGTCCACGCCGGCTCCACCTGCTACCAGCTCGGAACCCTCCTGGCGCGCCGCAACGTGCGGATCTACACCAATTCCATGCCGCTCGCCGCCCATCTCGGGGAGCACGGCACCTGCCATCTCACCATCTCGGGAGGCGAGCTCTATCGTGAGCCGGGCATCATCCATGATGCAGCCGGCGGCCCGCCGGATTTCTTCGCCTCGCGCTTCTTCGTCGGAACCCAGGGCATCAACAGCGAAGGACTTCTGGAATCCCACCCGCTGCTGGTCAAGGCGATCGGCGAACTCAGCCAGTGCGCCGACGAGATCGTGCTCCTGGCCGACAGCCGCAAGTTCTCCATGCAGCCACGAAACCTGGTCCTGCCTCTGTCGCGCATCGGCACGATCGTTACCGATGACGGGCTCTCCGATGCCGATGCCAAGACTCTAGAGGATGCCGGCGTGACGATCCTGATTGCCAATGTCGCGGGAGATCAGAATTGACCGCGTCCGGCACCAAGACACCCGAAGTTCTCGCCGTCTTCGACCTCGGCAAGACGAACTCGAAGCTTTTCGTCTTTTCAGCCGATGGAGAAGTCGTTGGCGAGGCGAGGACCCGGCCCGTCTGGAAAGATGAGGGCGGCCTGAGGGTTCTGGACGACGAGCACCTGTTCGCCTGGATGGAGGCAAGCCTGTCAGCGGCAGCCGTGGAACACGGTGTCAACCGCATCATGTTCTCCGGACACGGTTGCACGTTCGCCCTCACGCAAGGGGCGAGCCTTGCCCATCCGGTCCTCGACTACGAACAGGAGCCTCCTGCAGAGGTTTCCGAGCGCATCGATACAGTTATACCCGACTTCGACGAGACCTTTTCGCCGCGCCTGCCGCTCGGTTTCAACTATGGGCGACACATCCTCTGGCTGGAGGATCGCGACGGCTCTGTTCTGGAGAAGGCGGACTCCATTCTGGGTTATCCTCAGTTCTGGTCCTGGAAATTTTCGGGCCGCAAGGTCTCCGAGGTATCCTATCTCGGCTGCCATTCTCATCTTTGGGCACCCCTCAACGACGATTTCAGCAGTCTCGTCGACAACAGGGGCTGGCGCGGCAAGATGCCCGAATTCGCAAGGGCAGGGGCTGCGCTCGGGCAGCACACCGTCCTCCTCGCGGACGGGAGCCAAACCCAGGTCACCGTCCACAATGGCGTGCACGACAGCAATGCTTCCCTCTACTATTACCGGTCGCTCGGATTTGATGATTTCACGCTGATTTCCACCGGCACCTGGGTGATCATCTTCAACTCGCAATGCCCGCTCGAGGCACTCGATCGTGATCGCGACATGCTCGCGAACGTGACTGTCGATCACCAACCGGCCGCAACCATCCGCTTCATGGGCGGGCGCGAGTATGATGCCGCAAGCGATGGCTGGAACCGGCCGATATCGACGGCCGCGATCGCCGCTGTTGTCGCCAAGAGCATCTTCGCTCTCCCGTCCTTCGCCCCGGGGGGCCCGATTCCCCATATGGCCGGGCGGTTCGTGGGACCCGAAGCAGAAGGGGAGGAGCGCGCCGCCGCGGCACTCCTCTATGTTGTCCTCATGACGGACCTGTCGCTGGACCTCATCCGGTCCAAGAACCCGATCGTCATCGACGGGGGGCTGGTCAAGACCGGCCTCTATGCGGAACTCCTCGCGGCACTTCGCCCGGGGCAGCCGATCCTGACCAGCGCCAATGCTGAAGGAAGCGCCTTCGGTGCGGCCGCACTCGCATTTGAAGAGATCGGCATCAAACCCTTCGAGAACCAGTGCCAGCCTGTTGCGCCGGTCTCCATCGAAGGGCTCGCCGCCTACCGGGCGGCCTGGCAGCAACTCGCCAATGCACGCGAAGGCGTCACTGGTGACGGCCGCGCCGAACAACGGAGGGCCAACCGATGATCGCCATGGCAACGCTGAAGGGCGGCGGCGCGCCCGTGCTGGAAATGCGCAACATCAGCAAGACGTTCGGTGCGGCACGCGCGCTGTCGAATGTCTCCCTGACAGTGCATGCCGGAGAGGTTCATGCCCTCATGGGCGAGAACGGAGCCGGCAAGTCGACCCTGATGAAAGTTCTCTCGGGTGCCTACAAGGCCGATCCGGGCGGCGAGATCCTCATCGACGGGCACCCAGTCGTGACCGGCGATCCCATCCGGGCCAAGGCAAGCGGCATTGCCGTCATTTACCAGGAACTGTCGCTCGCTCCCAATCTCACCGTCGCGCAGAACATGTTCCTTGGCGCGGAGCCATCGCGCTTCGGCGTCGTTGACCGTGCCGAGACCCGCAAGCGTGCCGAGCCCATCCTGAACCGGCTCGGCACCACTTTCGGACCGGGGCAGCTCATTTCGGGCCTGTCGCTCGGAGAGCGGCAAATGGTGGAAATCGCCCGCGCGCTGACGACTGACGCCCGCATCATCGTCATGGACGAGCCGACGACATCCCTGACAACCAGGGAGACCGACAGGCTGTTCGAGGTCATTGCAAGCCTCAAGGATCATGGCATCGCCATCATCTATATCAGCCACCGGATGGAAGAGATCTACCAGCTCGCGGATCGTGTCAGTGTCCTGCGCGACAGCGCATACGTCGGCACGCTGGAGCGAGACCAGCTCTCGGCGTCGAAACTCGTATCCATGATGGTCGGCCGCGACCTCTCCTCCTTCTACAAGAAGGAGCACCGCCCCCGGCTGCCGACCAGAAAACGGTGCTATCCGTCAGAAACGTCGGCGACGAACAACGCGTCCATGACTGCAGCTTCGATGCGCATGCAGGCGAGGTCCTGGGAATTGCCGGGCTCGTGGGCTCCGGACGCACGGAACTTGCGCGCCTGATCTTCGGCGCCGACGCGAAGACGAGCGGCACCGTCACGCTCGACGGTCGGGAGCTGTCCGTCTCCAGACCTCGAGATGCGCTCGATGCGGGGATCGCCTACCTGACGGAAGACCGCAAGAACCTCGGTCTCTTCCTCGACATGACCATCAGCGAAAACATCAACATCGGCGTCATCGGAGCGGACTCCTTTTCTCCCGGCGTTCTCAACTTCAACGCAGCAAGGAAGCGGGCCGACGAAGCCGTCTCGGCCCTTTCGATCCGCACGACCAGCACCGGCATCAATGTCGGAGCGCTTTCCGGCGGTAACCAGCAGAAGGCGCTGATCGCCCGCCTGCTTGAAACGAAACCGCGTGTCGTCATCCTCGACGAACCGACGCGCGGCGTCGACGTCGGCGCCAAGTCGGAGATCTACCGGATCATCGATGAACTCGCGAAGAGTGGCATAGCCATCATCGTCATCTCCAGTGATCTCCCGGAAATCATAGGGATAGCGGATCGGGTTCTCGTGATGCGCGAAGGCCGGATTGCGGGTGAGGTGAGGGCGACGCCAGAGCAGCCTGTCGCCCAGGAAGCCATCATGGCGCTGTCGACAGGTGTTTCCGAACACCACGACTGAGATCACGGGCAACAGTAAAAAGACGGGACGAGACAATGACTGTGACACAGACCGAAAAGGCAAGTATCGAAAAGGCGAGGTTCCGCTCCACGCTGACCGCCCTGGGCATGCTGCCGGTTCTCGTGATCCTGGCGATCGGCTTCCACCTGCTCAGCGGACGCTTCCTGACGGTCAACAACCTGTCGATCGTCATGCAGCAGGCCTCGATCAACACGGTCCTTGCGGCAGGCATGACCTTCGTCATCCTCACAGGCGGCATCGACCTGTCAGTCGGCTCGATCCTTGCGGCATCGGCCATGATCGGCGTCATCGTCTCGCTGGTTCCCGATCATGGCATGCTCGGCATTCCCGCGGCGATCGCGGTCGGTCTGGCCTGCGGTGTCGCCAACGGTAGCGTCATCGCCTATCTCAAGCTCCCGCCATTCATCGTGACGCTTGGCTCGCTCACCGCCATGCGCGGCATCGCGCGTCTGCTCGGAAACGACACCACGGTCTTCAATCCTGACCTGCCGTTCGACTTCATCGGAAATGGCAGTTTTCTCGGGGTGCCGTGGCTTGCCATCATCGCGTTGTCCACGATCGTCATATCCTGGTTCATCCTCAAGCGAACGGTACTCGGCACGTGGATTTACGCCGTCGGCGGCAACGTCGAGGCGGCGCGGCTGACCGGCATCAAGGTGCCACTGGTGTTGCTGTTCGTCTACAGCATGTCGGGCCTCCTCGCAGGTGTCGGAGGCGTCATGTCGGCCGCGCGTCTCTATGCGGCCAATGGTCTCCAACTCGGCCAGGCGTATGAACTCGATGCCATCGCGGCCGTAATTCTCGGCGGAACGAGCTTCGTCGGCGGCGTCGGCTCCATCTGGGGCACGCTCATTGGCGCGCTGATCATCGCCGTCCTGTCGAACGGCCTCATCCTCGTCGGTGTCTCGGACATCTGGCAGTACATCATCAAGGGCCTGGTGATCATCATCGCGGTGGCGCTCGATCGCTATCGGCTCAAAGGGCTTAGCCGCACCTGACAGCGGCAGGGAGAACCGGAACTGACCGGAAAAAGGGCGCCGGGAGCGTCATCAACCAAGGAGGAAAAACATGAGTGTATTCAAAAAGTTCATGATCAGCACGGCGCTCGCGGCGGTACTTTCCGCACCGGCTGCGGCCAAGGATCTGGAAAAGATCGGCATTTCCGTCGGCCTGCTCGGCAATCCCTTCTTCGTGGCAACCATCAAGGGCATCGAGGATCGCGCCAAGGAAATCAATCCGAACGTGCAGGTAACCTCGGTTTCGGCTGACTATGACCTTAACAAGCAGGTTTCCCAGATTGACAGCTTCATCGCTGCCGGCGTCGACATCATCATGCTGAACGCCGTCGACGCGAAGGCCATCGCGCCCGCCGTCAAGAAGGCGCAGGACGCCGGTGTCGTGGTCGCCGCCTTTGACGTTTCCGCGCCGGGCGCCGACGTGACTGTCATGACCAACAACATCAAGGCCGGCGAAGAAGCGTGCCAGTACATCGTCGACCAGCTCGGCGGCAAGGGCGACGTCGTCATCATCAACGGGCCTGCCTCGTCCTCGATCCTCGACCGAGTCCAGGGATGCAAGAACGTGCTCGCCAAGAGCCCGGACATCAAGATCCTCTCCGACGACCAGAACGGCCAGGGTTCGCGCGAAGGCGGGCTTGCGGTCATGCAGGGTCTGCTGACCCGCTTCGACAAGATCGATGCCATCTTCGCGATCAACGATCCGACCGGCATCGGTGCCGAACTTGCCGCCAAGCAGCTGAATCGCAATGAATTCATCATCACGGCAGTCGATGGCGCTCCCGATATCGAGAAGTCGCTGGCGAGCGGCACCTCCATGATCAAGGCATCCGCTTCGCAGGATCCCTACGTCATGGCCGGCCAGGCGCTGCAAATGGGCGTTGAGGTCCTCAAGGGCCAGAAGCCCGCGGAACCTACAATCCTTCTCGATCCGAAGCTGATCACGGCCGAGAACATCAAGGACTACCAGGGGTGGACCGCAGCCCGCTGATAGACCCGATGCCAAGTTCCCGAGAACTGAAGAGACCAAGGGAACAAGACATGCGTGAAACGAAGAGTTGAGGGGCGTTGCGATGATCCTTTCATCGCAACGCGCTTCAAACCGGGTTCGCCCAGCCTTCGATGCGGCGGGCCCGTTTTCCCGGAGCACCCGACATTCGCCGCCCTCTCTCCCGGGCGAGATGTCGGGCACTCTCCCGATTTCAATTGATGGAAAGACCTCTCGCGGAGCGGCCCCTACCTGTGGCGCCCGTGGCGGGCGATCAGGAGCGGCAGGATCATGTCCAAGATTGGTGTTCATTCCTTTGTCTGGAGCGCCGGCTCGTCACGAGACGACCTAGAAAGGGCGCTGAACAGAACACACGAACTCGGTTACAAGCTCATTGAATTCTCCTACCTGGATCCGCGGCAGGTGGACGTGGCTTGGCTCGCGGGCCGTATCCGCGAGCTCGGCCTCGATGTTGCGATCAGCATGGGACTTCCACCAGAGGGCGACATTTCAAGCGACGATGCGGCAGTCGTTGCCCGCGGCGAGGAAATCCTGGACAAGGCGGTGGCATTGACCCGCGACCTCGGCGGCACCAAGCTTGCCGGAATTCTCAGTTCCGCCCATGGCAAGCAGGAGAGGGCGCTCACCCGCCAGGCCTGGGATACGAGCGTTTCGGCGCTTTCCAAGGTCGCCGATCGCGCCCGCACGACGGGTGTCACGCTCAATCTCGAAATCGTCAACCGTTTCGAGAGCAACATGCTCAACACGGCGGCGCAGGGCATGGCCTACATTGCCGACACGGGGGCGAGCAACGTCTTCCTCCATCTCGACACGTTCCATATGAACATCGAGGAGGCCGACGTCGGGCTGGCAATACGCCACGCGGCCGATAAGATCGGCTATGTACATATTGGGGAGAGCCATCGCGGCTATCTCGGCACCGGCAGTATCGATTTCCCTGCTATCTTCGATGCGCTCGTTGCGATCGGCTGGAACGATTACGTGACCTTCGAGTCATTCTCGTCTGCGATCGTCGACAAGGATCTCTCATTGAAGACCGCAATCTGGAGAGACCTCTGGAAAGACAATGTCGCACTCGCGCGTCATGCCAGGGAGTTTATCACCCTCGGCCTGCAGACAGCCCAGTTGAAGGCCGATCTCGTCAAGCAGGCCCACCTGCCTTCCTGACCGAAACGACAATCAACGATCGACGATCGCAGGACGTTCCTGCGGTCGCCATGCTCGTTCAATAGGCGCCATTCTCGGTTCATCTGCGCCGGCGAGACATTGGCGCGCCGTTTCTCCTTCGCGCTCGCGATCGCGTCTCGCCGCCAACCCGGCAGCAAGATGCCTTTGAAAAGTCTCAATGAAAGTTGAACTGTGGGGACCTTGTCACCCGCGCGCCCAAACACTTCGGCACATGCGATGCAAGCTTGGCGGTCTGGATCTTTCTGGACGAAGAGACGTTACCTCTCGCCAACTTGGCCGATCCGCTGCCCGAGTGCTCCCGTCCGGCGGCGCACCGACAAGCGAACAAGGAGAATTGGAATGAGAAAGACATTTGCCACCGCAGTCGCCGCCGCTTCGTTGCTTTTGGCCGGCGGAGCCGCGGTTCACGCCGCGGACCCGGTCGTCATCCCCCAGGAACCGGATGCCGTCAACGGCGTCAGGATCGGCTACCTCGACTGCACGATCGGAGGCGGCGCTGGCTATGTGCTCGGATCGGCCAAGGAGGTCAACTGCGTCTTCCGGACAGCCATGGACAGTGAACCGTCCGACCATTATGCCGGCGCCATCAGGAAATTCGGCGTCGATGTCGGCTTCACGACGCAGGGGCGGCTCATCTGGGCGGTGTTCGCACCGACGGCGGGCTATCACCACGGCTCTCTCAGCGGCATCTATCAGGGTGCCACCGCGGAGGCGACACTCGGTGCAGGCGTGGGCGCAAATATCCTGATAGGTGGCACCACAGGGTCAATCCACCTCCAGACGGTGAGCGTGACCGGCCAGCTGGGCCTCAACGTAGCCGCCACCGGAACCTCCGTGACACTCACTTCGGTCAACTGAGCCATATGACAGGACCCGCAGGCCGGTCATTTGCAGGCCATAGATGACCGAGCTCGCGACTTATGCTGGCCTGTTCGTCGCGGCGCTCGCCGCCGCGACCATTCTGCCGATGCAATCCGAGGCAGCCCTGGTCGGGCTTCTCTTGACGGGGGAATACTCTACCGCTCTTCTCGTTCTTGTCGCCAGCGTTGGAAACGTTCTCGGTTCCTGCATCAACTGGCTTCTGGGGCGTGGCATAGAGCGTTTTTCCGACCGACGCTGGTTTCCGGTTTCACCCCAGAGACTGGAGCGCGCGAAGCTCTGGTATCGCCGTTATGGCAAGTGGTCTCTGCTCGCCAGCTGGCTGCCGCTCGTCGGTGATCCTATCACGGTAGCGGCCGGTGTCCTGCGGGAGCCGTTCGCGGCGTTTCTCGTACTGGTTTCCATCGCGAAGGTCGGACGATACGTGGTTCTGGCCATGGCGACGACCAGCTGGATCTAGCGCAATCTCAAAAGCGTCTTGCGTTCGAAAGCACGCGAAAACGCAGGGTTGGAGTATTCTCGCGATACGCGAAAGAAGCCAACGTGCTCGGGATCTCAGTGGGAAATTGAGTTCCATAACATACGTTATGCACCTGAGTGCTTGTAGCGGGGTGGGTTCAAGGATGAAGTGTCCTGATTCTGCAAAGTTGGAATGTCACTCTCCCCGCGCCTTTGTTGACGTCGGGAACTGGTGGCGCCCGCCGGCAGCGTCAATGTGTGCGCGCGCCGATGAAAGCAGCAGTCAAGCCGCCATTGCGCCAGTCAGGCGCGCGAGCATGGCGCGGCACTGCTGCAGCTGGTCGCGGCTCACGAACTCATCCGGCTTGTGACCCTGTTCCATGCTGCCCGGACCGCAGACGACGGCGGTGGTGCCGAGGCTGCTTTCGAACAGACCTCCCTCGGTGCCGAATGCGACCTTGATGCGGCTCGATTGACCCGAGAGGCCAATTGCCTTCTGGGTCACCGCGCCGCCGGGATCCGCGTTGAGCCCCGGATATTCATTAAAGATATCGAGACGGATATCGGCCGCGGGAAACTGCTTGCGGGCCTTGCTGACGATCGCACCGGTGCTTTCGAACAGCCGGTCCAGGATCTCTTTCGGATCGTCTTCGGCGATGTTCCTGATCTCGAACAGCATCTCGCAGGCGTCCGGCACGATGTTGAGCGCCGTGCCGCCCTTGATCACCCCGGCATGAAGCGTGGTGAACGGCACGTCGTAGTCTGCATCGCGGGCGCCGATCCGTTCGATGTCGGCCTGTATCGCGCGGATTTCCGTGAGCAAGTCTGAGGCAAGATGGATGGCGTTGAGCCCGGTCGGGGCAAGGGCCGAGTGCGCGGCCTGCCCGCAACAAGCCGCGCGAATACCCGTCTTGCCCTTGTGTCCAGTCGCCACCTGCATTCCGGTCGGCTCGCCGATAAGTACCCATTCCGGACGGATGCCGGCTCCCGCGAGCTCCAGGAGCATCGGACGGACACCGACGCAGCCAATTTCCTCATCATAGGAGAGCGCCAGATGCAGCGGCCTTGCCAGATCCGCCCGCGCGGCAGCCAGAAAGGATTCAATCGCGCAAGCAATAAAACCCTTCATATCTGCCGCGCCGCGTCCGAAGAACCTGCTGTCTCTTTCCGCCATCCGGAAGGGATCGCTCGACCAGGCCTGCCCCTCGACAGGCACGACGTCCGTATGGCCGGAGAGTACGACACCTCCCGTCCCCTTTGGCCCGACGGTTGCGAAGAGCGAGGCGCGGTCTCCTCCCTCACCCGGAAACAGCCGGGCCTCAATTCCTGCGCCTTCCAGCAGGGACGCCGCGTAGCGAATGAGCTCCAGATTACCGTCGCGGCTGACGGTGGGGAAGGAAATCAGCTTGTCGAGGATCGCCAGAGCCTTGTCCATATGTTCATCCTTCTTCCGAATAACTGCGCCCCTGCCCGCCAGATGGCATCATCTGCCCTTGTCCAGGTTGGCCGAGGTGGCCGAGCTCAGCCACCGGCTCACATATCCTTCGGATGCAGCTCGAGGAAAATTACAGTTTGGCTCATTCCTGATTCGGATAAACAAAACCAGAGGTCCAGGAATCCAGTTGCCTCGACAGTCTACCGGCGCAGAACGATGCGGTTTGCGGCTTTCATCGCAGGAGGCTCTGTCCGCCGTCCACCCACAAGGGAATGCCGGTGATGTGCCGCGCAGCCGGCGAGGCGAGGAAAACCACGGCGTCCGCGACGTCTTCCGGCAGGCCGGGCTTGCCATGAGTTACAGGGATGTCGCCTTCCGGCCAGATCACGGGGATCGCTGCGTCTTCCGTGTGGCGCCTTTCGGTATTCTGGTCGATTTCGGTATCGATGGCGCCGGGGCACAACGCATTCACCGTGATCCCGTCCTTGCCGAGTTCGAGGGCAAGTTGCTGCGCCATCGCTAGCTGGGCGGCTTTGGTAGCGGAATATGCTACGGCACCGGCCGTCGTGAAGGTACGCGTGCCGTTGATCGAACTGATTATCACGATGGCCCCAGCTGCACTCTTGCGCAGAAGTGGCACCGTGAGGTGCAGCGTGAGATAGGTGCCACGAAGATTGACCTCGATCGTGCGATCCCATTCCGCCGGCTGGAGTTCGTCGATCGGGGCCCACACGCCGTTTATGCCTGCATTCGCGACGACGACATCGAGACGCCCGAAGCTGTCTGCGAGCGTCGCGATCGCCTTGCGCATGAGGCCTTCGTCCGCGACATCGGCGACCAGGGGCACTCCCCTCGCGCCGAGACCCTGGATCTCTTCAGCGACACGGGACACTTCGTCGCCCGTGCGGCTCAGGACCGCAACAGTCGCACCTTGCCTCGCAAAGGCGAGCGCCGACGCGCGGCCTATGCCGGAGCCAGCGCCCGTGACCAGCACCACCTTGTCATGTAGCATTCACCCTACCCCACCTGTCGCAAATGCAGTCGATCCGGGGTTTCAACGCCGTCCACATGGCTAAGTTCCCGCGTTGCCGAGAGGCGGAACCAGCGCGCCCGTAAGGCGTTCTCGACAGGTTAGACCCGCTACCCCGGAAAGGATCCGCCCGTGGCAAAGCAAATCACTTCCACCAGATTGAAGACGAAAACTCCCGACAGGAGGAGCGCTGTACCACCCCGGCGTCGCAATGTTGCGGAACCGCAGGTTTCCGCCGCCGATCGGGTGGATCTCCCCCTGAAGAAGGAACCCGTCGATGAAGTCATTGTCCCCGCTTCGGTCAATGGCACAGATCTTTCCACTGGCCGACCATAGAAAAGGGGACCGCGAATGCGCGTGAGGGACGTCATGTCAGCCCAGGTGTACACGATTTCTCCGAGCGACACGGCCCAGTCGGCAGCGCGGCTCATGGCAGCAACGGGCGTGGGAGCATTGCCCGTGGAAGCCGCCGGCGTAGGCGCCGTGATCGGGATCGTTACGGATCGGGATATCGTTCTTGCCACCCTGTCGAAGGGCCGGGCGACGTCTACGACAGTCTGCGAATTCATGACGGTCTCGGCTGAAGTTTGCGAGGAGACCATGGACATACACTCCGCCGCCGACAGGATGGCACGACTACAGCTCCGGCGGCTCGTGGTGGTGAATGACGCGCACCAGGTGGTCGGCGTCCTTTCGCAGTCCGACCTAACTTACGCACTGCCGGAACTCACAGACCGCTTTGCGCAGAGCTCGATCGCCCCGCGAGAAAGGAGCGTGCCGTGAGAACACTGTCTACCGACCGGTTCTGGGACGAGGCCGTGACCCTTGAAGGGAATGCACAGGTGTTGAGCGTCAAGAGCACCAGGGATGCGGTCCTGTGTCTCAGGTATTACTGGGCTCTTGCCGACGGGAAAGCAAAGCGACTCGCGCTGGCCGCTTGCGACGATGTGATCAGCCGCGACAATTTGCCGGATCGCGCCAAGGCAGCTTTCATAGAAGCTGCCAAAGAGGCGGGCTATCGCGTCAACTCGTGGATGCCCGTCTGACGTCTTCGAACCAATCAGGTCTTCTAGAGAGCGATGTTGATCGCGTCCGGGGTGAAACATGAGCGATGCCCGACTGGAATGGATAAGGAAGCGCGCCTACGCGATATGGGAGGCGGAGGGCCGACCGCACGGGAGGGATGCTCAACATTGGGAGCAGGCGTCTCGTGAACGTGACGATCTCGAACGTGTTGCCCTTCCTGACTACCTGGAAAAAGGAAAGAAGCCCCGGAAGGCTCAGAGCGCGCCAAGATCATCAGCGACAAAGGTTGCAACCAAGGCCGACAAAGAAACAGAAGTGCAGGCCGGTGCAGAAAAGAAGGCGCCCGCGGCGCGGAAAAAGAACGCAAGCGCGCCTCCTACCAAGTCTGCCTGACGTCCAACTGCCCGCTCCTTACGGATTCGGCAGTTGCGCGGGCGTTAGGGGCACGGGCGGCGGCGGAGCCTGCGTATCAGATGCTGAAGCATCCGGTTCTCGTCGGCCAGAAGGCCCTTCGGCAGCTTGACCGAAAACCCGCGCGCTTTCGCGCCGACAGGCATTGTCTCCCCAGCCAGTTCGAGGATATGCGGATGGATATAGCTCGATCGACAGATGGCCGGCGTGTTGTGCAGGACTGCCGCCGCCGCCTCGGCCATCTCCTTGATGGTCGGACGCCGCCCTTCGTTCAGGGCTGACGCAGCTGCGGCATATGCAGCGACGCTTCCAGCCCAGGTGCGAAATGTCTTTGCCGACACCGGAATTCGCGCGATCTCCGCCAGATAGCCGTTCAACCGACCCGAATCGATGGGGCGGACTGCGCCATCATTATCGCGCCAGACGAACAGCTGATGGCCCGGCAGATCGGCGATCGCTTCCAGCAGCCGTTGCAGCCGCGGTCTGCGCAGGATCCTGCGGACCCGCTTTCCTCCCTTGGCCATGAAGCGGAGTTCCGCGCTTCCATCAACGATCCTCAGATGGCGCTTGAGAAGGGTCGTCGCACCGTAGGTATTGTTCTGTTCGGTATAGGATCTGTTGCCGACACGAAGGTGGGCGTCATCAAGCAGCATTGTCAGCGCCGCCAGAACGGTCGTCATTTCGCCGGGCACCCCTTCGGCGTGGCGTGCGACGCACCGGCGGATCCGCGGCAAGGCCTTGCCGAACGCTATCAGCTGTCCGAACTTGTCGCCACTGCGCAAGGCCTGCCAGTCCTTGTGGTAGCGATACTGTTTGCGGCCGCGCGCATCCAGCCCCGTTGCCTGGAGATGTCCGTTCTCCTCGAGGCAGATCCAGACATTCTCATAGGCCGGCGGAAGACCAAGGGCGGCAATGCGGGCCCTTTGTGTCGGATCCTTCAGCAGGCTTCCGTCCGGCAGCGTGTAGCAGAACCCCCTTCCCTTCCGTCGACGCTTTATGCCCGGTTGGGAATCGGACACATAGACAAGCCCCGTATCGGTAAACGGCGCAGTTGACGAGGATATCGTGGCGAACATCAGTTTGTCGGGTGGTGAAGACCTGAGAACCACCGCCTCCGCTATTTGACCGGTTCTCCCTGGGGCGCGAAGACCGCCACGCTCGCCGCATAGACCATCGTCGGACTATCCGCTTCGTGGATCGCCATCGCCTCTTCCGCTCCGGTATCCATAACCCTCTGCCATGTCCTGGTGTTGTTCATATCGGGCAACGTAAACTGACAGTCGCCGCCGGCATTGAAGACCATGAAGATCTGGTCGGCCGGGGCCCCGTCGGAAGCGGAACCTCTCGCGAGGTAGACGCCGAGGACGCGGAGCTCGCCCTCGTTCCAGCTGTCGTCACTCATGTGGCTGCCATCGGGCCGGTACCAGGCGATGTCGACAAAATCGTCTTCTCCGCCCTCGCCCGTGAGAAAACGCTCCTGACACAGCGCGGGATGGGCCTTGCGAAAGGCAACGGTATCTCTGCAGAACCCAGGGAAGGAATCGTCCAGACCCTGCCAGTCGATCCAACCGATTTCGTTGTCCTGGCAATAGGCGTTGTTGTTGCCGCCCTGGCTGCTTCCGACTTCGTCACCGCCGAGAAGCATGGGAATGCCCTGACTGAGCAGAAGCGTAGCGATCATGTTCCGGCGGCGCCGTGCCCGCGCGGCATTGATACCGTCGTTGTCGGTCAGGCCTTCGGCGCCCATGTTATCGGAATGATTGTCGGAGTGTCCGTCCCGGTTGTCCTCGCCGTTCGCCTCGTTGTGCTTGTCGTTGAAGGAGACCGTGTCCATCAACGTGAAACCGTCATGGGCGCTCAGCAGATTGATCGATGAGGTTGCGCCGCGATCGGAATGGTTGAATTGTACCGCCGAGCCGGTAAGCCGTTGCGCGAGCTTCGGCACGAGCCCGCCCTCGCCCTTCCAGAACCGACGCACGTTGTCGCGATACTTGTCGTTCCACTCCCGGAAAGGTGGGGGAAATCCACCGACCTGGTAGCCGCCGTCGCCAACATCCCACGGTTCGGCGATCAGCTTGACGCCCGCCAGTATCGGATCCTGGCGTATTGCATCGAAGAAGCCGCCCTCCCGGTCGAAGGCGACGTGTCGCGCACGCCCGAGCGTGCTTGCGAGATCGAAACGGAAGCCGTCGATGTGCATCACGCCAACCCAGTAGCGCAGGCTGTCGAGGACCATCCGAAGAACCATCGGATGCGCCACGTTCAGCGTATTTCCCGTGCCCGTCGTATCGAAGGTATGGCGCGGGTTCTCCGGCGACAGGCGATAGTAGCTGAGGTTGTCCAGCCCCCTGAAGCTCAGTGTCGGACCCCGCTCGGACCCTTCCGCCGTGTGGTTGTAGACCACGTCCATGATCACCTCGATGCCGGCCGCATGGAAGCGTTTGACCATGGTCTTGAATTCGGTGATGTCCCTGCCCGCCATGTAGCGCGGCTGGGGCGCAAAGTATCCGAGGGGTTGATAGCCCCAGTAGTTGCGGAGATTTCTGTCCAGGAGATAGCGGTCGTCGACGAAGTACTGGATCGGCAGCAGTTCCACGGCGGAAATGCCCAGCTTGGTCAGGTGTTCGATGATGGGATCACTGCACATGCCGAGGAAGGTGCCCCGCAGCTTTTCCGGAACTCCGGGATGCGTCATCGTCATCCCGCGGATATGTGCCTCGTAGATGATCGTTTGCGTCCAGGGCCGCCGGATCGCCTTGTCGCCATCCCAGTCGAAAGCCGGATCCTGCACCACGCCCTTGACCATGAAGGGTGCACTGTCCCGGTCGTCAAACGACAGGTCGTTGTTCCGAGCCCCGATCCTGTATCCGAACAGGGCGTCGTCCCAGAGCAGCTTGCCTGTGGTCTGCTTCGCGTAAGGGTCCAGCAGAAGCTTGTGGGGATTGAACCGGTGACCGGTCTTCGGATCGTACGGTCCGTGGACACGGTAGCCGTAGACCGTTCCCGGGCCGATCCCCGCAATGTATCCCGACCAGATATCGCCCTCGCGCTTGGGAAGCGCAAGGCGGGCGGTTTCCTCCGTTCCATCGCTGGAAAACAAGCACAACTCGACCTTTTCGGCATGGGCCGAAAACACCGCGAAGTGCGTCCCCGCACCGGTATACTCAGCTCCGAGTTCAGGCTTCAGGAAGTCGAGTTCCGAGAATGAAAGACTCATGGTCGCCTCATCGGTTCGTCATGCTTGCCTGTGAAATCACCGTGCCCAACGGACACCATCCAACGCGATGAGCCGGAAAAGGTTCCCGCTGCTCAGGTCCGGGCAAATGGACAGGGAACTTTTCGTGCGGCGGAAAGTTGCGGTCCGGTCACATGGGGAACGTCGGTCTATATCCCCGTGGCCCAGCATAGGGAGACAGCACCAGATGACGGACGCAGCGCCTCTCGACGACGCTCGCGGCAATTTATGGGGCGCCCGTTTCGTCGGTGCCGATGTCGCCCGGTTCCGACTGTGGGCGCCAGCCGAAGCAAACGTGACGCTGGTGGTGAACGGCCGGGGCCGGCCGATGGAGAGCCGACCCAGGGGATGGTTCGAGCTGACGGTGGAATCTGTGAAATCCGGAGATGCCTATTTCTTCCGTCTGGCGGATGGGACGGCAGTCGCCGATCCTGCTTCCAGGCAGCAGCAGTCGGATGCCACCGGCCCCTCCCTTCTTGTCGATAAAAGCGCCTATGTCTGGAAGAACGGGCACTGCAGCCGTTCGTGGAACCAAGCCGTTCTCTACGAGATCCATATCGGCGCGTTCACTCCGGAGGGTACGTTCCAGGCAGCGATAGGCATGCTGCCCCGCCTGCGCGACCTCGGCATAACCGTCATCGAGGTCATGCCGATTGCACAGTTTCCCGGTGGGCGGGGTTGGGGCTACGACGGTGTGCTGCTGTATGCGCCTCACACGTCCTACGGTACGCCCGACGACGTGAAGGCTTTCGTGGATGCCGCACATGGGCTTGGCATCGCCGTCGTTCTCGACGTGGTCTACAATCACTTCGGACCGGAAGGTAACGCCCTCCCTCGCTACGCTCCCGCTTTCTTCCGGAAAGACGAACCGACTCCTTGGGGACCTTCGATCGCCTTCAACGAGAAGCCGGTAAGACGCTTCTTCATCGAGAATGCCCTTCAATGGCTTGGCGACTTTCGCTTCGACGGCCTGCGCTTCGATGCGGTCGAACATATCAGCGATACGGGACCGCGCCCCTTTCTCGAAGAGTTGGCCGAGGAACTGCGGCGGGCCTTTCCGCTTCGCGAGCCCTACCTCATCGTGGAAGACCAACGCAGCCGACGCAGCCTGCTAAGGCGGCGTGAGGATGGATCCGCGCCGCTCTATACGGCCGGCTGGAACGATGACCTCCATCATGTGCTTCATGTGATCGCCACGGGCGAAGCCATAGGTTACTACGAACCTTTCAGCAAAGACCGCTGGCCAATGCTGGCGAGCGCCCTTGCAGATGGCTTCATCTTTTCCAAGGAGGGCTCGCTCGCTGATGGCGGGGAGCAGGATTTGTGTCTGCCGTCCACTGCCTACGTCAACTTCCTCCAGAACCACGACCAGACCGGAAACCGTGCCTTTGGAGAGCGGCTGACGACGATTGCCGACAGCAGTCTCATTTCAGTTCTCACGGCAATGCTCCTGCTCGTTACACAGATACCGATGCTGTTCATGGGCGAGGAGTACGGCGAGACACGTCCGTTCCATTTCTTCGCCAACTATGCAGGCGACCTTGCGGCGGCAATCCGGGAAGGGCGCAAGAAGGAAGTCGAGAACTTCGGCGGCATAGGAGAAGGGAAGTCGGCGGAGGACCTTCCCGACCCGATTTCCGCCCAGACGTTCGAGGATTCCAAGCTCGACTGGAACCGGGCAGCCAGCCCCGATGGGCGTCGGACAACCGATTTTGTCCGCAGGCTCATCGCCCTGAGGCAGTCCTTCATCGCCCCGCTGCTCATACAATCGAGCGGCGTCCGTGCAGAAATTCACCCGACGGCGGACGGCACGGTGGCCATCGATTGGCCGTTTTCGCAGGGCGTCCTGCGCCTGCGGGCGAATCTGACGTCCCGGGAAGCCGCGCTGCCGCCGGCACGTGGGGAGATTGTCGCCAATGTCGACGGCACGGGTACCTGGCGGCGGGACCGGATCGTGGGAAGGCCCGGAATTGTGGTCACGCTCGATCCCCCCGAAGCGACCTGATCGCCTCGGCAGGCAGACCAGCGCGAAGATGCGGTCGGGAACTTGCACGGTTGCCGACAGTTCAAACAGAAGACCGAAAGAGGAGGCGATCATGCAAATCGCTGAAATCATGACACGCAACGTTCATCTGGCAAGGCCGGAGAACACGCTTCACGAGGCCGCTGTAATGATGGCCGACCACGATATCGGATTCCTGCCGGTCGCCGACGAGAGCGGGCTGGTGGGCACGATCACCGATCGCGACATCGTCGTGAGGGCCATAGCCCCCGGACGTGACGGAGAAACGCTGGTCGGCGATACGATGTCGACAAGCGTTACCTACTGCTTCTCTGACGAGCAGGTCGAAGACGTGGTGCGTCACATGGGCGCCCTGCAGGTGAGGCGGCTGGCGGTTCTCGATCGGCACAACCGCCTCGCTGGGGTCGTTTCGCTTGCAGATGCGGCCCGGGCCGCCCCTGACGCGGCCGGCAGTGGACTGAAGGAAATCGTCGAGCCGACCGAGGGTGCGACCTACAGACCACTCCCCTGATCGCAACGCTCAGGCGGTCAGTTGAGGTCGAGCTCCGGATAGTATCGGAAGATACCGGCCTCATTGAACGAAAGCCTTCGCCCGGACGCCAGATAGCTCTTGATGTGCGGGCGGCGGGCGACGGCATCGTGCAGTGCGATCAGGTGCGGGATCGCGGGCTCCTGCTTTTCCATTGCCTTCGGAAAGCTGTATCGGAGCCCTTCGATGAAATGGAAAACGGATAGATCGACGTAGCTTAGGGACGAGCCGACACAGAAAGCCGGCCCCGCCGGGTTCTGGCGGAGGATCCGCTCGAAATAGGTCAGGAACTTCGACAGCCGATGCTGTAGGAAGCTTTGCGCGCGCGCCCGCGCTGCATCCATCTGATCCTCATAGTAAAGCTCGACGCTGATCGGATGGTGGCAATCGTGTATCTCGGCGACAAGATCCGCGATAGTCAATTGCAGGCCATTGGCGCTGAAGCGCAATCCCTCCTCCTTCGGCGCGAGACCGAGCCGGGGAGCAAGGTAGAATAGGATGTTGGCCACGTGCGCGATAACGAGTTCGCCATCCCTCAAAAAGGGTGGCGCGAACGGGATGAAGGGCGCCGTCTGCGACTGCATGATCTCAAACATCGCGGAAATGCCCCTGCCCTGCGCTTCGCTACCCCGAACCACATCGACATAGTCTGCGCCGGCTTCCTCCAGAGCCAGGCGAACGAATTCGCCACGCCCCGGAATTTCATCCCAGTAGAAGAGCTCGTAGGTCATCGCCGCCTCGCCTCCGCTCGAAAGAGTATACCAGCCTTCCGATCTAGAGCGGGCCCGCGATACTGCCACCCCTGTACTGACTGGTCCACGCGCCCGCTCTCGCTTCGCAAGGAACAATCGGGACCCTCGCCGGTTAACGCTCCTCACCGCGGTGACGCGGTCCAACCGAGAGGAGACCCCCGACATGGCAGAGAAGACACTCAACGACCTGTTCTACGACACGCTGAAGGACATCTACTACGCCGAGCGGCAGATCCTGAAGGCGTTGCCGAAAATGGCCCGAGCCGCACAGGCCCCGAAGCTCAAGGCGGCCTTCGAAAAGCATCTGGAAGAGACACAAGGTCATGTGGAGCGCCTCCAGCAGGTGTTCGAGGCAATCGGCAAGCGCGCGCAGGGCAAGACCTGCGAAGCCATTCAGGGCATCATCGCCGAAGGCGAGGAGATCATGGAGGACTTCAAGGGAACGCCGACACTCGATGCCGGCCTGATTTCCGCTGCCCAAGCCGTCGAACACTACGAAATAACGCGCTACGGAACTCTGAAGGCTTGGGCACAGCGGCTGGGCTATACCGAAGCCGTAACCTTGCTCGACGCAACGCTTCGTGAAGAGTCCAAGACCGACGACGCGTTGACCAAACTCGCTGAAACGGCTGTCAACGCAGCAGCGCAGAAAAAAGTCGCGTAAGCATTCTGTGCTTTCGGGTGAAAAGCGGCGGGCCCAGTGTCCGCCGTTCGCTATTGTCGGGCTCCACGGATGCAATGTCACCAGATCTCGCGATAGCTTGCAGACGTCCAAATGTGATAACGGCGATAGCAGAGAAAGGTTGGACAGGATCGCCCGATGTCACAGGGATTCAGACTCCGGATCGTCGCCGGGACGGATATGATCGACGGTCGTGTCGGACCGACTTCGGAAGACGTTCGGCGTGAGGCGCAAAGACGGCTTAGTCTGGCTGGATACGGCACGATGTATGCCCGCCAGCTTGCGACGGGCGGGCGCGTGCCGAATTCGATTGCCTTCCTGCGCATGCAGATCGAGTTTGTCGCCGAAACCCTCGCCGAACTGGAACCCATTCCCGAAGACTTCCGATCCGACGAGTACTGGCCGAACCAGGCATAACTCCCCACGTCGCCAAAATAGGTAGGCCGCCGAGCGGATCCTGAGCGCAAAGAAGCAGTCGGAATCTACCGCCCTCGCGCCCTAGCGGGGCCAGATGGCGATCTCGGACGCTTCGTCGCCCCTTTTGCCCGAACCGAACTTATCCGCCGCGAATTTCCTCGCCGCCGCTTCGGCCATTTCCTTGTTCTCGTAGACGTCCGGCAACATGTAGTCCTGTCCGTCGCAGCAAAGCAGAGCCCTCCTGCTCAGGACATCGAAATACAGCTGAAAATTGAGTCTCTCGTGCATCTTCGTTCTCCCTTCACGTGTTGGTCGAACGAGATCACTGCGGGAAAGTTCCCCTCTCCCGGGCAGGCGCCCCATCGGCCCCTCGCCCGACATTCCGCCTCCTTTTGTCGTTGCAGTGCAAAATAGCCGTTGCATTTATTAGCATGCTTATTATATATACGACTATAACAGACTTGCTTATGGAATGACGCATGGGCGCGCCCACTCTCGGTTTCCTTCTGCATGACGTGGCGCGCCTGTTGAGGAAGCGCTTCGAGCAGCGCGCGAAGTGCCTGGGCCTTACGCGCGCGCAGTGGCAGACACTCGCCTATCTCCTGAACAACGACGGGATTCATCAGGCAGCGCTCGCCGACATGCTGGAGATCGAACCGATTTCACTCACGCGCATCCTGGACAAGTTGGTGGCCCGGCGCCTGGTTGAGCGACGCCAGCACCCGACCGACCGCCGGATTTCGCTGCTCTACATGCGTGAGGAGGCCCTGCCGCTTATCGCGGAAATGCGGGTGCTAGGCGACGAGACCAGGGCCGAAGCCCTTCAGGGCGTTTCGGCCGCAGAAAGGGAACAGCTCTTCGCGACGTTGTCCCTCATGAAGACCAATCTTGTGCAAGCGTGCCGTAACCCGGCGACAGAAACAGAGTCCTCGAATGTCTGAAGCAAATTCATCCCTGCGCGTCGCCGCCAACGCAAATGCAGCCGACGCTCCAACCTCCGAACTCCGAGATACAGTAGCGGAAACACCGGTCTCCGCGGTGCCCGCTGCTGAAGTGACTGCGCCCGGCGGCATTCAGGTCCGCCGCCGGCGCAGTCTCAAACGCCCAATTCTCTTCGCATTGCTTCCCGTGTGCCTCGCGATCGGAGGATATTCCTACGTGACCGGCGGACAGGTGATGTCGACGGACAACGCATACATCCAAGCGGACATGGTCGGCATTACCACGGATGTTTCCGGCATTGTCGAAAAGATCGACGTGCACGAGAACGAGGCGGTGAAGGCCGGACAGACGCTCTTCAAGCTGCAAGCCGAGCCGTTCGAGATCAGCCTTGCCGGGGCGGAGGCGCAGCTAGGGGTCGTCAAGAACCAGATACTGAACCTGAAGGCCAGCTACGAGCAGTCGCTTGCGGAGATTACCCAGGCGGAAGCAGACATCCCCTACTACCAGACCAACCTGAAGCGGCAGGAGGATCTTCTGTCGAGCGCTGTTGCCTCGCATGCCGCCTACGACCAGGCCAAGCATGACCTGGAGGCGGCCGAACAGAAGGTCGCCGTCGCCAAGGCCGAAGCCAAGGCCACGCTTGCCCAGGTTGGCGGTGACCCGGGCCAGACACTTGAGTCCAATCCGCTCTATCTCCAGGCGAAATCCGACGTGGACAAGGCCCGGCGGGAACTCGACCACAGCGTGGTCAAGGCGCCCTTCGACGGCATCGTCACGAATGTCAGCAGCCTCCAGTCCGGTTCATACCTGACAGCGTCCCAACAGGCGATCTCGCTCGTTTCCGACACCAACATGTGGATCGCGGCCAATCCGAAGGAAACCGAACTCACCCACGTCGTTCCCGGACAGGCGGTATCGATCTACGTGGATACGTACCCGGGCGTCGAGTGGAAGGGCAAGGTTGCAAGCATAAGCCCCGCTTCCGGCTCGAGCTTCTCGCTGCTGCCCGCGCAGAACACCAGCGGCAACTGGGTAAAGGTCGTCCAGCGGATCCCGATGCGCGTCAGCATCGACGATCAGCAAGGCAAGCCGCCGCTGCGCGTCGGCATGAGCGCGATCGTCGATGTCGATACCGGCCATGCACGAGGCCTGCCGGAATCCGCGGAGAAGCTGGTGAGCGCGCTCAGCGGCAGCGACCATGAGTAGCCAGGGCGTTTCGGCCACGGCTCCGATCGCGAACCGTGGCGCGATTACGGCTTGCGTGATCCTCGCTGTCATCATGCAGGCGCTGGACACGACCATCGCCAACGTGGCCCTGCCATTCATCCAGGGCAGCGTGGCGGCGAGTGCCGACCAGATCAACTGGGTTCTGACCTCCTACATCGTCGCGGCTGCGATAATGACGCCGCCGTCGGGCTTCCTCGCCGCCAAGTTCGGGCGCAAGCGTGTTCTTCTGGCGGCCATTGCCGGGTTCGTCTTCGCATCCGTACTGTGCGGCATCGCCCAGTCACTCAACCAGATCGTCGCCTTCCGCTTGCTGCAGGGACTCTTCGGCGCAGCGCTCGTCCCGCTGTCGCAAGGAATTCTGCTCGACATCTACACCGTCGAGGAGCGTGGATCCGCCATGGCCCTCTTCGGCGTCTCGGTCATGGTCGGCCCTGTCCTCGGACCGGTCATCGGCGGTTGGCTCACGGACAACATCAGCTGGCGTTGGGTCTTCTACATCAATGTGCCGATCGGGGCGCTCGCCTTCTTCGGCATCACCGTCTTCGTATCGGAAACCAAGCTGGACAGACTGGCGAAGCTCGACTGGTTCGGCTTCGGGATGATGAGCCTCTTCATCGCGTCGCTGCAGCTCTTTCTCGACCGCGGTGAACAACTCGACTGGTTTCACTCGGGTGAAATTCTCGTCGAAGCTGTTGTCTGCGTGAGCGCATTCTATCTGCTTCTGGTGCACACGTTCACGGCGAACAATTCCTTCGTCAATCCGCGACTGTTCCTGGACCGGAACTTTACCGTCAGCATGGTCTTCATCTTCATAATCGGCATAACCTATCTCGCGTCGCTTGCGCTGATGACGCCCTATCTCCAGACACTGATGGGTTATCCGGTCATAACTGCTGGTATCGTCATGGGCCCGCGTGGCCTCGGCACAATGGTCTGCATGTTTCTCGTCGGAAAGCTGATGGGCAAGATCGATACCCGCTTCCTGCTGGCGATCGGCCTGGCACTGACCGCCTGGGCCATGTACGACATGACCGGCTGGACGCCGGATGTCTCGCAATGGACCATCGTCTCCGTCGGCTTCATTCAGGGTGCAGGTCTCGGCTTCCTCTTCGTGCCGCTGACCACCATGGCCTTCTCGACGCTGCCGGCCCAGATGCGCGGCGACGGCACCGGCCTCTACAACCTGTCCCGCAACATCGGTTCCAGCGTCGGAATTTCGGTGGTCGCCGCCCTGATCACTGAAAACGTCCAGACCAACCATGAAACGATCGCGGCCTATGTGACGCCGTTCAACCATGCCTTCCACAGCGCGGCGGCGCAGTCGCTCAGTCCATTCACTGCAGCGGGCCGGGCCGCCCTGGACAACACGATAACCCTCCAGGCAACGATCATCGCCTATATGGACGATTTCAAGTTGCTGATGCTGATGTCCATCGCAGCATTGCCGCTGGTTCTCCTGCTGCGCAAACCCACGGCCCCGCCGGTGGCAGACCATAGTGCCGTGATGGAGTGAAGCGCCGGGCTCCGGTGCTTCACTACTTGCGGATTACTCGGCTTCGTCGGGTGCGATCGGTCCGAATGCATCGCGTTCGCCGTTGATGATCTCGCGCTTGCCAA
Organism: Sinorhizobium sp. BG8; assembly: GCF_016864555.1. NCBI lineage: Bacteria > Pseudomonadati > Pseudomonadota > Alphaproteobacteria > Hyphomicrobiales > Rhizobiaceae > Sinorhizobium > Sinorhizobium sp. BG8. The sequence continues at coordinate 467,063 of NZ_CP044012.1, forward strand.
CGTGATTGGCAGGCCCGACCAGTCCTTCCTTCTCCATGCGCTCTACGAGGGAAGCCGCACGGTTGTAGCCGATCGCCAGGCGGCGCTGGATGTAGGAAGTCGAGCACTTCTTGTCGCGCATCACCACCTTGACTGCCTTCTCGTAGAGATCATTGCCGTCTTCGGCAGCCATGTCACTCTTGTCGAATACGGCGCCTGCGGGCGGCTCGACTTCCTTGCCTTCCTTGCTTTCCTTGCTTTCCTCTTCGTCGGCCGTAACCGTCTCCAGATATTCCGGTCGGCCCTGCGCCTTCAGGTGGAGGACGACCTTCTCTACCTCCTCGTCCGAAACAAAGGGGCCGTGTACGCGGGAAATCCGTCCGCCGCCCGCCATGTGCAGCATGTCGCCCTGGCCGAGGAGCTGTTCAGCTCCCTGCTCGCCGAGAATGGTGCGGCTGTCGATCTTCGACGTCACCTGGAACGAAATACGGGTCGGGAAGTTCGCCTTGATCGTGCCGGTGATGACGTCGACCGAAGGACGCTGGGTCGCCATGATGAGATGGATGCCGGCGGCGCGCGCCATCTGCGCAAGACGCTGGATCGCACCTTCGATCTCCTTGCCGGCAACCATCATCAGGTCGGCCATTTCGTCGACGATGACGACGATGTAGGGCATGGGATCGAGGTCGATCTCCTGCTGCTCGTGGACGGCTTCACCCGTGCCCCGGTCAAAGCCGGTCTGGACCGTCGCCATGATCGTCTCGCCCTTTGCCCGGGCGGCGGCGGCACGGCTGTTGTAGCCATCGATGTTGCGCACGCCCAGCCGCGACATCTTGCGGTAGCGGTCCTCCATCTCACGCACGGCCCATTTCAGAGCCATCACCGCCTTCTTCGGGTCCGTCACGACCGGCGTCAGCAGATGCGGGATGCCGTCGTAGATCGACAGTTCCAGCATCTTGGGGTCGACCATGATCAGTCGGCATTCCTCCGGCCGGAACCGGTAGAGCAGCGACAGGATCATCGTATTGATGGCGACCGACTTGCCGGAGCCGGTAGTTCCGGCGACGAGCAGGTGCGGCATCTTTGCCAGTTCCGCCACCACGGGTTCACCGCCGATGGTCTTGCCGAGGCAGAGTGGCAGCTTGAACGCCGTCCTTGCGAAATCCTGGGAGTCGATCATCTCGCGGAAGTAGACGGTCTCGCGGGTCGCGTTCGGCAGTTCGATGCCGATGACATTGCGGCCGGGCACAACAGCGACGCGGGCAGAGAGTGCCGACATGGAGCGGGCAATGTCGTCCGCAAGGCCGATCACGCGCGAGGATTTGACGCCGGGCGCCGGTTCGAATTCGTAGAGCGTCACGACAGGACCGGGCCGCACGTGGATGATCTCGCCACGCACACCGAAGTCCTCGAGCACGCTTTCCAGAAGGCCCGCATTCTGCTCGAGCGTTTCCTGCGACAGGACGTAGCCGGCAGAAAGGGGCGGTTCCTGAAGCAGGTCGCGCGGGGGGAATTCGTAACCCGGGTCGGACGCGACGGGCATTGCATCCAGATTGATCTGGAAGGGCTTCGAAATCGCCACGCCGGACGTCACCGCCACGCGCGGCCGCTCGACATTTTCGACCACCGGCTGGACCGCATTTGCGGCATGGACAGCCGGCACCGGAGCAATACCTGCCTGTTGGGCCACAAGAGCCGGAGCTTCCGGGCCGGACGGCGCCGGTGCGGCAATCTCGACAACCGGAGTTACGGCGGCGGTTTCACTCACGTCGGCGGCAGGCGTTTCGGCAACGGACGGCTTGCGGCACTCGACCACGCGGAAGAGGTGCGCAATCGACTCGACTTGGGGCTGAGGAACGGACACCGGCGCCGGCGCCGCTGGTGCAACATTCACCTTCTGCGCGGGGGCGATCGCGACGTCCTTCCGGACGGGCGCGCGCTCGGGAATGAGATCGACGTCGATTGCCATCGTCTCGAAGAACGCGAAATCGGAAAGATTGACGAAGCGAGACGGAGTTGCCGCCTCTGGGTTAGTCTGCCTCGGGGCTGCTGGTGCAGCCGGGGGATTGACGACGGGTCTTGCGAATTGGGGTACGGGTATGGTCACTGACTGTATCGGCTTCGCTTGAATTGGCTTTACTTCGAGTTGCGGGGTCGGCTCCGGAGTGGAGGCCACCGCCAGGGGAGCTGGCGCATCGGGTTCGACGATCGGCTCCGGCTTGCGCCGCCGCTCGTTGAGGGCTTCCCTCAGCTTTTGCAGAAGTGCTGTCTCCGAGGGCAGCGTCTGGGCGGGGACAGGATCCTTTGGCTGCGGAATGGCTTCAGCTTGTTCGGCCAGCCGCCGCTCCGCGCCGACACGGTCGGGCGTCCGGGTGAAGCGCACATTGGGTGCGAGGTAGAAGTGGCTTTCCCATGTTCCATCGGCGTTCTGCGCCGGGTCGTAACCTTGCAGAACCGGCGAACGAAAACGGGATTTCGCCGCATCGTTGGCGATCTCCGCATGCGAATCGTACCACTGCAGGTCCTCTTCGGCGGGCGCCTCGGTCGCGTCGTCCCAGCCGTCGTCTCCACTATCGTTGTCCGGTGTTACCGCCTCGTACCCGTCATGGGCCAGGGCTGCGGATGAGAAGTTGTTTCTGGAAATACGCATGGGACCTTCAAGCACGAGACACATTGCCGATGGGCTGCCCTGATCGATAGGAAATGAAGGTTAACAATCCCTTTGGAAAATGCATCAGATTGACGGCATCGACCCGGCATTGCCAGCCGAAACGTGAGCGAATGAGAACGTTATCTTGCTGATTTATTTTAGATAATATCTTCTCAGTACCCACATTTGAACAATCTCGGGCCGAGCAGTTCGCGGAGTAATTTTCATGACGGCCGAAGCCGGCACCGACACACCGGACAGGCTTCGCAAGAAGCCGCTACACGTCCGCCGGAGCGCCGACGCCACGCGAGAAATTTTTTGTTGCGCACCGTCTCGCGGGGGTGTCGGTGGAGCCGGCTGGTTGGTGAAATCAGGCCAGCCGGTAGACCCTTGTCGCGGTCTTGCGGAAGATGTTCTCCATGTCGATCACGCCGTGGCCGTCGACGGCCTGCTTGTGAGTCGTCAGCAGCGTGCGGTAGTCCGTCCACAGCTTCTCGATCGGGAAGTTGGAGCCGAACATCAGATGTTCGCTCCCGAGGATGTCGATCGCATCGTCGATAATCCGTTGCACCAGCGTCGGGTCATTGGCGTGCACGAAGGTGCCGAGGCCGGAGAGCTTGGCATGGAAATTGTCCATCCCGGCGAAGCGGCAAAGCCCCTGGTGCCAGGCATCCACCGTCGCCGGCCTGTCGTCCACCAGCATGCCTGCATGCGTCAGGATAAAATCGGTCCCCGGATTGTCGGCAACGAGCTGTGCCCCGTCCTCCATCTGCCCAGGGAACAGTTGCAGGTCGAATGAAAGTCCGTAGTTCTTCAGGTGCGCGACGTTGCGGGATACCGCGGGATCAATCACCTGCCGCGCTGAGGCGGCGAAGCGGTACTCCGGCACATCGTGCCAGTGAAGCTGCATGCGCACGCCGCGCATGAGCGGATAGGCCTTCAGGCGATCGAGCTGGGGCCTGACGTCCTTCACCGTCATGTCGGCATAACCGACGATCGCATGAGGCCAGCCATATTCGTTCGCCGTCTCGCTTACCCAGGCGACCTCCTTTTCGTAGTCGTCCCTGGTCCAGTTGGTCTGGACGTAGACCGCTTTTTCAACCCCTTCGCCCTGAAGGTCACCGAGGTATTCGGTGATCGGATAGTCGCGCATGATCGGCTCATACGGACCGAAGATGCGCGGCACCATCGGCCCATTCAACCAGGGCAGGTCCTTCTGCCTCCAGATGTGGAAATGTGCGTCAACAATGCCCTGCATCGGCGTTCCTCCCCCAGATCGCCTCGGCTCGCGGCGCCGGCTTGTCGAGCGACAGAATGAAATCGGCGAGTGTCGCAATCGAAGAACCGTCGACGAGATCGTCGAGAATTGGAAGTATCGCCCGCAATGCCGCGGTCACCGGCCGAAAGCGCCGGTCGCCGGCAAGCGGGGTACAAAGGGAGAGGCGGAAGGCGCGCGCCGAAAGCCGCCGCATCGCCGTCTCCATATCTTGATGCGCTCCCCGCTCCAGTCCGTCTGACAGTACGACGACCGCAGCACCGCGCGCCATGGACGAGAACCGCGGAACGGCAAGGAAGGCGAGAAGCGCCGGCCCTATCCTCGTTCCGCCGTCCCAGTCCTCCGCCTGACGGGACGCCATCTCCAACGCCTGCGCCCTGTCGCGAATCCTGAGGGCGCTTGTCAGCCGGGTCAGGCGCGTTCCGAACGTGAAGACCTCCGCAGATCCGGCGCCCTGGACCACGGCATGCGCGACCTTCAGGTGATCCAGAGTATGTTGCTTCATGGATCCCGAGATGTCGATGAGCAATACGATCCGTCGCAGCACGATCTCGCGCTTGCGCAACCGCAGATCGGGAATGTCTCCGTCGGCACGCACGATCTCCCGCAGCGACCGGCGCAGATCGATGTGGCCACCTAATCGGGTCGGCAGATACCGGAAGCTGCGGCGCCGTGGCAGGCAGCGGCCGAGACTGCGCCGGAACTGCCGTAGTTCGCCTTCTTCCGCTCCGCCGTCGAGTTCACGGGTGGATAGCCGTTCGGCGCCGGAAGACAGGGCCCCGCCCTTTTCCCGCTTCACCAGCATCTCACGCTGCTGCTCTCTTCCCATACTGTCCTTGACGCGCGTCTCGTCGTCCTCATCTTCCGCACCGGCGGCGATGACGGCATCGCCGAAGAACACGGCACGGAAGATCGCATCATACTCCCCCATCCGGTCCGGCGACGGCGCGAGCGTTGCGATGCCCGCCTGGCGGATGTCTTCGATCGAGCAGGGACCGAGAAGCGATACCGAAGCGAGAAATGCGGTGACCTGCTCGGGTGCGATGGAAAAGCTGCTTTCGCGAAGGAGACCGGAAAGCCGAAGGAAGGGCTCGGCGGCAAGGGGCAAGGCGGGGGCCAGGTTCATGCCATCGCCTCCTCGATGATCTGCCCCAGGTCGGTAGCGATGAAGCCCAGATCCTCCTCATCCTTGATGAGGACACCTATCGCGCGCCGGAAGGCCTCGGGCCAGGCGCTTCCGCTCTTTTCGAGAACCGTCGCCGCGTTCGCCCACTCGACGGCTTCTGAGATTCCCGGAGGCTTGGCGAGTGGGCGCGCTCGCAGAGAGCCGACGGCGGCGGCAACCGTCCTCGCCGTCTCGTAGGCGACATCCGGAGAGCGCATCATGATGATGGACGCTTCGCGTTCGGCATCGGGATAGGCGATCCAGTGGTAGATGCAGCGCCTGCGCAGCGCTTCGGCAAGCTCGCGTGTCCGGTTCGAGGTCAGAACGACCATCGGCTTCACTTTTGCGCAAACGGTGCCTCTCTCCGGGATCGTGATCTGGAAATCCGAGAGATACTCCAGCAGTAGCGCCTCGAACTCATGGTCGGAGCGATCGATCTCGTCGATGAGCAGCACGGTCTCCTGCGGAGCCTGCAGCGACTGCAGAAGGGGCCGTGCCAGCAGGAAGCGGTCATCATAGATGTCGATTTCCCGCTCCCCAGCCTGACGGATCGCCAGAAGCTGTCTCTGGTAGTTCCACTCGTAGAGCGCATGCTGGGCGTCTATGCCCTCGTAGCACTGGAGCCGGATGAGGTCGCGGTCGAGCATGGCGGCGATGGCCTTCGCCGCTTCCGTCTTGCCGACCCCGGGCGCTCCTTCGAGCAGGAGCGGTTTCCCGAGTTCGATCGCAAGAAAAACCGCCGTGGAGAGGCCTTCGTCCGCCATGTAGCGGCAAGAGGCGAAACCGGCCGCGACGGCCGATGGAGAATTGACGACGGATTTCGCTTCCTGCTCCGTCATGTTGCTTCCTCAGCTCGCGTCGCCAGCAGCGCGTTCCTTAAGCGCACGCAAAATACGCTCCGGCGTGATCGGTAGCGTGTCGATGCGCACGCCGACTGCATCATATATTGCATTCGCAACGGCTGGTATCTGCGGGTTGGCGCACATCTCGCCCGGCCCTTTCGCCCCGAAGGGTCCGTCAGCCGCAGGCCGCTCCAGGACGATGATCTCGGTCTCCGCCAGATCGCCCGGTCCCGGCATCAGATATTCGTTGAAGTCCCTCCCGCCATGGCTGCGATCGGGATAGTAGGGCTCGGTCGTCTCGTAGAGGGCGTGACTGATGCCCATCCAGGAGCCGCCGACGAGCTGCTGCTCGACCATCTTCGGGTTCAGCGCGCGGCCGATCTCGAAGACGTTCTTGATCGTCAGCACATCCACTTCGCCGGTCTCGTCGTCCACCTCAACCTCGGCCACAGTACAGGCGTGGGCATAGCAGGTGGACGGCTTCATCGCCCCCGTCTCGGCATCCGGATAGGACCGGGGTATCAGGAACATGCCGCGACCGGAAATCGACCGCCCGCGCTTGAAATGGGCCGAGAGCGCCGTGTCGAAGATCGATATCGAGCGCTGCGGGGCACCCTTCACATGGATATTGCCTAGACCGTCGGTGTCGAGATCGGACGCATTGACCTCGAGCTCCTCAGCCGCCACCTCGAGCATCACCTGCCGCGCTTCCTTTGCCGCCTGGATAACGGCATTGCCCGCACGGTGCGTTCCGCGCGAGGCGAATGTGCCCATGCAGTGAGGGCCGGTGTCGGTGTCGGCGGTATCGACGATCACGCGATCGGTTGGAACGCCGATTGTCTCGGCGCAAATTTGCGCCATGATCTGCTTCATCCCCTGCCCGAGGTCGACGCTTGACAGCGACACCATGAAGTTGCCGGTCGGCGTGGAGTGCACCAGCGCCTGTGTCGGATCGCCACCGAGGTTCATGCCGGTCGGATAGTTGATCGCCGCAACGCCGCGGCCCCGCTTGACTGCCATGCTTCAACGCTCCCGTATCGCGGAGGACATGTTCATGTATTTGTCAGCCACCGGCCAGTTGGCGGCGCGGGAGGCCTCCTGCATGCACTCGATCAGTGCAGCGCCCTCCGTCGGCTGGCGGTGGGCTTTCATGTCGCCGTCACGATAGGCGTTGATGAAGCGGAACTCGAGAGCGTCCATTCCTATCAGCCTGGCGAGCTTGTCCATCTGGACCTCGAGAGCGAAGTCGCCGATCGTCACCCCGAAGCCGCGCATGGCGCTGGACGGCGTGCGGTTGGTGTAGACGCAATAGCTGTCGACCCAAACATTGGGAACGGTGTAGGGCCCCGGAAATGCGCCGCCGATTTCTGCGCCCCGTAGGGAGAGTGGCGCGAATAGGCGCCGGCATCGATGTAAGCCTTGACATAGCGGGCGACGATGCGCCCGTCGTTCATGACGCCATCCTTGATCACCAGCTTTTCGGCCGCGCGCGGAGACGAGACCTGCATCTCCTCCTCACGGCTGTAGACGAAGGAAACGGGGCGCCCGGTGAGCTTCGCACCGAGGATGGCGATCGGCTCCACGATCACGTCCACCTTGCCCCCAAAACCACCGCCGACCGTACCGCCGACCATGTGAAGCTTGGCGCCGTCCATCTGCAGGATGATCGAGGTATTGTCGAGCGTGAAGAACATCGCCTGGGTATTCGTGTAGCAGGTGAAACGACCGCTTCCCTCGGGCACGACGATGCAGCCCGTCGTTTCCGTCGGGGCGTGCTCGATCGGCCCGGACGAATAGGTCTGCTCGAGGACATGATCCGCCCCGGCAAAGCCCGCCTCCACATCGCCAAAGCGAACCTTGCGGCATTCACCGCTGTCGTAGAGATAGTAGTTCCGCCCGTGATACTCGTTGACGATGGGAGCGCCTGGGGCCAGCGCCTCGTCGATTGAGAGAACCGCTGGTAGGACTTCGTAGTCGACCTTGACCTTGGCGGCCGCCTCGTGCGCGGCACGTTCGGTGTCGGCGAGAATGGCGACAATGGCCTCTCCCTTGAAGCGCACCTTGTCTGTCGCAAGTACCGTCTCGTCTTCCGGCCCGACCTGGATCAGGGTGAGGATCGTGTAGACATTGTGCGGTACGTCACCGGCGGTCAATATCCGGACGACACCTGGATGCTTCGCCGCATCGGCAAGGTCGATCGAGCGGATGCGGGCATTGTGGTGAGGACTGCGGACCATCTTCAGGTGAAGCAGTCCTGGCAGGTTGCGGTCGGCGAAGAAGGTTGTCTTGCCCGTGACGTGCCCGAGCGCGTCGGAGCGAAGCCGCGGCTGCCCGATTTCCTTGAGGTCGTCCTTCCGCTCTCCCGCGAAGTATTCCTTGCGAAGTTCCATGTTTCGTCCTCACGCGGCATTGAGAGTATTGGCGTGCGCCGCGCTAAGTATCGCCTGGATGATCGGCTCATAGCCGGTGCAGCGACAGATGTTCCCCGCGATCGCCTCGATTACGTCCTCGCGGCTCGGCGCCGGATTGCTGTCGAGCAGCGCCTTGGCCGCCATCAGCATTCCCGGCGTGCAGAAGCCGCATTGCGTCGCGAACCCCTCATTGAAGGCCCGCTGCAGCGGATGGAGCACCCCCGCATCTTCCAGCCCCGCGGTCGTCTGGACCGACCTGCCGTCGCAGGTTTCCGCGAGCGTGAGACAAGAGAGGTGAAGCGCGCCATCGATGATCACGGAACAGCTTCCGCAGGTTCCCTGCTGGCAGCCCCCCTTGACGGACATGTCTCCGATCTTCTCACGCAGCACCTTGAGCAGCGTTGCGCCGCTTTCTGCGAATTCGGCCTTCTCCTCGCCGTTGAGCGTGAATTGCACCGGAACCTTGGTCATCGTTTCCTCCCGAAACCATGCGCCCGAATATCTCGTCCTTTTCCTGTTAGCCCAGAAGCAGGCGCGCGAGGTGCACGGGCAGTACCTCCCCGCGATACCAGGCGCTTGCAACTGCATCGGTTATCGGCGTCGTTCCCTCGTGAGCGACGGCGAGTGCCTCAGCTATTCCATCCCTGCTGCGCTCCTTGCCGACAAGCGCGCCCTCCACGACTTTCGCCCGGATGGGGCGGTCCGCCAGACAGCCGTAGGCGACGCGGGCCGACGTGATGACGCCGCTATCCTCCTCGATAACCGCGGCAATCGTGACGACTGCCGTGCCCTTGGGCTTCACGCGTGACACCTTCGCGAAGCGAAAGCTGCCCTCCGCCGGCAGGGCGAAGCTCACCGAACGGATGACACCGGAGGAAAACACACCATCACGCCCGGCCAGAAAGTCAGTGACCGGAACCTCGCGGCCGTCGAAATCCACCAGCGCGCCGAGCGCGATGAGCGCCACTGCGAAGTCCCCGTAGGGCGGTGGTGCATGAAGGTTGCCGCCGACCGTCGCCATGTTCCGGATTGCCGGGCCACCCACAGCGCGTGCCGCCGGCCCAAGGGGACTGAGTTCCGTGCTGGCGAGAATTTGTGCCATCGTCACAGATGCGCCGACACGCACGCGCCCGTCCGCGATCGAAATCTCTGACAACGCCTTGTCGACCACGCGCACATAGCTCGAAAACGAGATGTCACCCTCGTTCGCCCGCCGCACCAGCAGCGTCCCGCCGCCGAGGTAACGCGACGCATGGTCCGCCTTGAGCGTCGCGCTCGCCTCATCAGCCGTCTGGAAGGTTCTCAGAAGCAGTCCCATACCGCCCCTCCTTCATGCCTTGCCTGAGAAGAAGGTCTTCAACGCATTGAACCCCCTTGGAACACGTTCTCGCCCATGCCCTTGGCTACCTTTTCCGCTTCCTCAGGAGGCGCATCGAACGACGCGGTCCATTCCGCGAATGTATGATCGCCGTCAGTGATACGCCGGAGCGAGAGGGTGGCCTGATGGTTGCTGATCGGCTGCGGGGTTTCGAGGATGCTGTAGGTAACGAAGCGGTCGCTGTCCGAAAACGCAATGAGCTCCTCGCGGATCGTCGCGCCGGAGACGAGTTCGAACTTTCGCACGCAGCCGATCTGGTCCGCTGGCAGGCCATCCTCGATCTCGCTCTTGACCATGCGCGGATGCCAGGACGGCAGGCCGTTGTAGTCGCGAATGCGCTCCCACACCTTTTCGATCGGAGCTGCAATGACGGAGGAAATGGTGACTTTGGTCATGAAAAGGCTCCCTGTGCCAAGGTCCGGTCCTGTGGCGCCCGCACAGTCTGCAGGCCCTCAACACGGCCGAGTATAGGGAGGCCTTGCACATGGGCTTATCGATCAGTCTCGACAACCTATCGATAAGTCTGAAATTCGCGCCACTTCAGGGACAGAGGCCGTCACGCTCCCGCCCGGCCTGCTGGGAATGCGGCCCCTCGCTTGCAGCCGAGCGATAGACGGTCGGCGGCACGCCTGTATGCTCGCGGAAGAAGCGGGAAAAGTTGCCCTGCGTCGTGAAGCCGAGATTGCAGGCTACGGAGATCAGCGACTCGTTCGAAGTCTGCAGACAGCGTACAGCCTCGGCGATCCTGAGCGTGTTCCAATAGACGTTCGGCGTGACATTCATGTGCTCCTTGAAGAGCGCAAAGAAATGCGGGCGCGACAGGCCGACACTGCGCGCCACCTGATCGAAGCAGATACGCTCCCCGACATTGGCTTCCATAAGCGCAATGGCCTTGCGGACGCGAAAATCGCGTGCGGATCGGACGGGATGGGCGGCAGAAACCGGAGGTCTCGCAGCATCGGCGGCATCCAACAGATGGTCGATCAGCCGCTCCAGCTCGTAGGCAACCAACTCGTAATCGTCCTCGCCGCAGGAGAGCTTTTGCGGCAGAAGGGCGGCGGTTTCGCTGAGCCAGGGCTCCAGCGGGATGAGCGGCGTCGCGAAGACTTGCTTTCCGGAGGCGAGGTTTCGCCTTTCCTTGAGCCACTCCAGATCAATGTAGAAAGCCAGAAACGTGCCTGGCGTCTTGCTCTCGTCGAAAACGTGATTGTGCGGCTGGAACGAGTTTATGCCTATGGCCATACCCGGCGAGACCGAGACACGTTCGCTGCCGACCGTCATCTCGCCACCGTCGCCCGCGAGCCAGAGGACGATGTGCAGCTCCGGATGGGCATGTGTCACGAGATTGCTGCAGACATTCAAAAGCGAAACATGCCCGAACCGGCCCCGAAAGAGCCTGATGGATTCCGTCATATGTTCCTCCCGCAGATGAGACCTCCCTTTTCGACATGCTTGCGCACGCCGTCATCCGCGCGGGGGAGTCTGTGGGGTTGCCGGCCGTTCGTCAAGCCGTGCCGTATGATCGCTTCGGGACAGGGAAGCAGAGGAAACGAATTTCAGACTGATTGATTGGCTGACCGATCGGCGCAATCCGCTCCGCCTAGACTGGTAACCAGCGTCACGTCCAGGCGTAACGGACGACGTGGAAGAAGACTGGCGCGGCAAAGACGAGGCTGTCGGCCCGATCCAGCATCCCGCCGTGCCCCTCGATCATATGGCCCCAGTCCTTGACGCCACGGTCACGCTTGATCGCGGATGCAACCAGCCCTCCGAGAAAGCCCATGACGCATGAGAGCATTGCGAGCAACCCCGCCTCAAGCGGGGAGAACGGCGTCAGCCAGTACAGGCCGGCGCCCAGCAGAGAGGCACTGGCGGTGCCGCCGATCATGCCTTCCCAGGTTTTCGATGGCGAGACCGAGGGCGAGATCCGGTGCTTCCCGAAGAGCTTGCCGAAGATGTACTGAAGGACGTCACTTCCCTGCACTGTCGCGATCAGGAAGGCGATGAGCAGCAGGCTGCTTCCCGTGTATGCCTGCACGTGCAGCGTCATCAGCGCGGGCACGTGGCTGAGGCAGTAAACAGACAGCATGATGCCCCATTGCTGTTCCGAGATGCGTTCAAGGAAACGCGACGTATCGCCGGAAAGCGCCGTCAGGGCGGGCATGGCAAGGAAGCAGTAAACGGGGATGAAGATCGAGTAGAGGCCGTACCAATCGATCCAGATCAGGTAGTACTGCACCGGGATGACGACCAGAAACATGCCGAGCAGGACCCAGTGATCGCTGCGCCTCGTAAGGGTGAGCGTCACGTATTCGCGAAGCGACGCGAACGAGACGAGGGCAAACAGCACGATCACGCCGCCCCTGCCGAAGAGAAAGGCGAGGCAGAGCGCGCCGACCATCAGCCACCAGGCCTTTATCCGGGCGTTGAGGTTCAGAAGGGTCGGCGAAAGTGGCTTGGGGCTGCGCCACGAGAGCACGCCGGCGACCAGGCTTGCGCTCGAAAGCACGCCCATCAGTGCAAGGAAGAGCCTGGTCGTCTCCGCGTTCATTTTCCCTCTTTCCGGTTGTCGGGGTTGATCGCCAGCAGGCATTGCTGCGCGCGCTGGAGGAAATCCTGCCGCTCCTCTCCTTCCTCAAGCATGATCGGGGATCCGAAGATCACCCGGCAGAGCAGAGGCACCGGCAGGAAGGCGCCCTTCGGCAGTACGCGGGACATGTTCTCGATCCAGCAGGGGACCAACTCCACGTCGGGACGGGCAATGGCGAGATTGTAGAGGCCGGAACGGAAGCGTTGCAGCGGCTCTTCGCCCATATTGCGCGTGCCTTCGGGAAAGAAGATCAGGGACTGCCCCTCGTCGATCGCCCGCAGCATGACCGCGATCGGATCCTCCGTGCGCTCCACCCAATTGCGCTCGACGAGCACGGTGCGCAGCAGGACCTCCGCGAAAAACCGACGGATCGGGCCGGCGCGCCAGTAGTCCGCCCCTGCGACGGCACGGGTGCGCGCCCGCTCCTGGGGCGGCAGGCAGGAGGCGAGAAGGATAAAATCACCATGGCTCGAATGATTGGCGAAGTAGATGCGCTGGCGGTGTGACGGCCCGCAACCTGCCCAGATGGGACGCACCCCGGTGATGGCGCGGGCCATCCCCGCGAGAACGGCACTGGTCATCGCCTGAACGGCCGGCCTGAAGTTTGATTTCAGCATCGTAGCAGACCGTCCGTTCCTTCGAGAAGCAGGGCGATCAGGAGTATCAGGCAGGCAGCGACGGAGATCCTCAGGTGCCAGAGAATGCGCCGCGATCCTGCGATACGCGGTGCGAGGCCACGCAGTTCGCCTGGCGCCGCGCGCAGTCCAGTTCTCGCGAGAACCTCATCCAATGACGCCAGACCCCTCGCCTCCTCCTCGTAGCTCGCACACAGGCGGAAGAGCGCAGCGTCGAGCAGCAGGTGAACCGCGAGGGCCAGCGCGACAAGCGCAGCACCCGACAGCAGCAGCCATGCCAATGGCGACGCCTGCGCGCATCTGCCGGCAAGCAGCGGTGCGGCAAGGATGGACAGAACTGCGACGGCTCCGCCGGCGATCGCGCGTCGTCGAAAATACGTCGCCGCCTCCCCTGCCGACAGATCGGACTGACTCATTGCCAATCTCCATCAGAACCGATCATCGCCTCGGTCAGGTGAATGCGGCGTCCACCCTCTCCCACCATTCTTATCGCTTCGGCTGCGTTCTGGGCTCTCCCCGTCGCCATCAGCCAGCTCGCCACGGCAACGGCACTGCGCTGGAAGCCGAGCGCACAGCAAACCAGGACAGGACCCCGCTCTCGCGCCGTCTCGATTGCGCTTGCGGCCGCCAATTGCTGCGACCTGTCGAGCGGCAAGAGATCGAGCGCGGGAATGGCGACCCAGACGGTGGGCGGCGGCGCGAGACCGGGAAATTCACTCGTCATGTCGACGACGGAAGCGAAACGGGCGTATTCGCGCACCGTCGGAAACCGACCCAGGTGAACGCCAGCTGCCACGGGCACCGAGGATGGCAGCTTGCGTGTCCACGCCGCGATATTGAGCCATGCCCCAAGGCGATAGGGCATGAGCAGAAGCAGGCTTGCCAGCGTCACACGACCGTCGCCACCCTTCTGGAATACAGCCGGACCACCGCCGAGGTAGCCATACGCGACGATTGCGAGCGCGAGCGCCGGCCACAGCAGCAGGAGAGCGGCGCCCGAGCGCGGCGTCAATAAAACCGTCAAGGCGAGGAACAGCGCCACTCCGCATCCGTATGCAATCGCGAGCGTCCTCGCCTTGCGGTTCGCCGTTACCTTGAACCCTGCCGCCGGTGAGGTCCCGGCAACCGGAATGAGCCAGAGCGCGAAGAGACCGAGGAGTGCGCCCGTCGGCATGTCGATGACATGATGCTGCCAGGTCGTGAGCACCGAGAGCCCGATCAGGGCACACCAGCCGTGCCAGAACCAGCGCCAGGATCGCGCGATCCTGCGTCGCAGATGGTCCCAGATGATCACGAGCAATGCGATGTGAAGCGACGGTGCCTGGTTGAATGGTTTGTCGAAGCCTCCGAGCACATCGAACATGAAGCCCGGCAACCCGCTCGTCGGCGGTCTCTCGAACGTCGCCGTCAGAGGAAAGACAATGAAGCAGCTCACGGCGACGAGCTGGACAGTCAGATAGCGCTTGGCGAGGCGATCGACCCCTTCGGTCGTATCGTTGATGAAGAGTGACAGCCCGTAGAAGGCGTTGATCGACCAGTAGGGCAGGATCGTCCACGGAAGGAACGGAATGCTGCCTTCCCATGAAAAGGCAAGGTTTGGCACGTGCTCCCGCTGCATGGCGAGCCAGTTCGCCGCTCCGTAAGTCGCATAGAAGAACGGTGCGAGGAACAGCAGCCAGAGCGCCGCCCGAACGGAAACGGCGCGACTTGGCAGGATGGGGGTCGGTGCGAACGAACTTGCCACCGCGACCTCAGGTTCGCTCGGCCAGCGAGACGGTGAAGATGCCCCACTGGTCGATCCGCTGCTCGAGCTTGCGGAAGCCTGCTGCCTCGACGAGCTGGTCCATCTCCTGCTGCGTCCGCCGGCGCATGATCCACGAGGCACCGCCCCGGTGCGACGTCAGCGCCCGCGCAATCATCTCGAGCTGCGGATGCCAGGGCTGGTTGGTGTAGATCAGCAGGCTGCCTCGATCCATGGCCTGCGACAGACCGGAGAGCGAGGCCTCTATCAACGCATTGTCGGGGAAGAGTTCGTACAGCCCGGACACGATGGAGACGGTCGGACGGGGTTCTATTGCCGCCAACCCACTCGTGTCGAATGCATCGGCCTCATAGAAGTGCGCAATGTCCGAAAGCCCGCGTTCCGCGATCAGCCGGCTCCCCGCCTCGACGTTGATCGGCGAATAGTCCTGCAGGCGAATGCTTTCCGGTCTCGTCTCGCATGCCGCAACTGCGTCGAGGTCATAGCGTCCGTGTCCGGCGGCGACATCGAGCAGCCGCACAGGCCGTCCCGCCTCGTTCAAACGGGCGAACGCCGTGGCAATCAGTTCCTCCAGATGGATCTTGCGCTGCCGGATGCCACGCCAACCAATCGCGTCCAGAAACTGGCGATCGACCAGCCTGCCGACCGGACCGAGCCCTCGCGCGTCGTTTTCGTATACATAGTCGAGTGTGGAACCGGAATCGAATCCGGTCTTGCGTCCGACTCCGAGACCCTTCGAGATCAGCGCCCCGACCCGGATCGAGGCGCGCGTCGCAAGCCAGTAGAGGCCTCGCAACGTCGTGGCCGGCAATGGCGTCGTCAGCCGATCCGCCTCATCGCGCGTGTAACCTTGTCTGTGGGCGCCGCGAAGATCGACCGCCGCAGAAGGCTCCGAGAACCGTCCCTCGATGAAACTCCGCACCTTCTCGATCGCGATCGCACGATCCCGTTCCCCAAGCGTGTCATGGTAGAAACCGGGAAGCACATGCCGCTCCTTGATGGGGCTGCCCAGTTGCTCATAGAAGCGGTGCTGGGGAGCGTGTCGGACGACGAAATCGCTGCCGGATATGAGCACTTGGGTCGGAACCGTGATTGCCCGCGCGTCACCGACAACGCGCTCGGCCGCTTCATAGAGTTGGAGAAGGATGTTGGAAGCAATCGGTCGGGTTATCAGCGGATCCGTATTGAAGGAGGCGATCCGCTCCGGATCGTGGGTGAGAAACCGGGCTTTGACGTAGGAGTTGACGAAGAAGGTGCCCTTGAGGCGTTGCAGCAATGCGATGCCCTGACGGGCGAACGGCACATAGAGCTTTACGTCGAACGCCGGCGATGCGAGCACGAGCCCGCGTATCTTCGGAGAATAGTCATGGACCCAGGTAGACGCCAGAACAGCGCCGACGCTCTGGGCCACGACAACTATGTCCTCGACTTGAACTCCATCCTCTTCGGCAATATGGCGGATGAAGCAGTCAAGATCCCTCACGGAGGCGCCGAACGATGGCGAGTACCCTCGCACGCCCGGGGAGCGCCCATGACCGCGGGCGTCCCACGCGTAGAATGCGAAGTCGGGCAGGTCGAGTTCGGGAACGATGTGGGCCACGCGGCCACCATGTTCATGTCCGCGGTGGAGAAGCACGATAGCTCCCCTGGGACGGGGGATCTCGGCCGGCCATGTGCGATAGAACAGCCGTGTTCCGTCATGCGTCGCGAACTCGGCCTCCCGGCACTCTCGCGCGCGTTCCAATGTGTTCAGCACGTAGCTCCCCTCGCCCCACAATGGGCAAATCCCGTTGCGGATCTGCCCGCGATTTGCGGCTCCGGCCCCTATCCGGATTGCCGCCGATGCCGCTTCATGTTTCAAGAACGAATCAGCCCTTCGATTCGAGGGAAAAAAATGTCGGTCTACAAGTTGAAATCCGCATTTCAGAATGTGCTCCGGCCACTGGTGGCGAAACTCGCGGCCATTGGAGTGACGGCCAATCAGGTGACCGTGCTTGCGGCTGCTGTATCGGTGGTGCTTGGAGCCGCCCTGACATGGAGCGCGGATCCGCGCTGGTTTGCGCTCATTCCGCTCTGGATGCTCCTCAGGATGGCCTTGAATGCGATGGACGGCATGCTTGCCCGCGAGCATGGGCAACAGAGCCGGCTCGGCGCCTTCCTGAACGAACTTGGCGACGTCGTTTCCGATGCGGCTCTCTACATGCCCTTTGCGGTCATCTCCCCGTTCACGCCGGAATGGATCTCGGCAATCATCTTCCTTTCCGTCGTGACCGAGTTTGCGGGCGTTCTTGGCTCTGCCCAGGGCGGGCCGCGCCGCTACGATGGTCCACTGGGCAAGAGCGATCGCGCAGTACTGTTCGGCGCACTAGGTCTCCTCGTCGCCGCCGAATTGCTCGCGCCCTGGGCTTACTATCTCCAGCCTGTCGTGTGCCTGGCGCTGATCATGACGACGATCAACCGGGTACGCGCCGGTATCGGTCTTTCCGGCTGATCGACGGCCAGGGTCCTCGCCGGAGGTATGCGCGAGGCTTGCGGGCCTGCAGCGTCGAGCCGGAATTAGCTTTCAATCGTTCCGGGTGCGCTTTACATTTGATGTACAGGTGACTCGCCTGATTGGGCCAGACCAGTTCGGCGTTCATTGCTTTTCCAACGGCGGTCATCTCGCCACCGAGTACCAAGTTCCCCTGCCCACTCGCAAATGAGGATAAAACATGAGCGATACGCGAACGGAATGGATCAGCAAGCGTGCGTACTCCATCTGGGAGTTGGAAGGTAGGCCACACGGCCGAGATGATGAACACTGGAAACAAGCTGTTCGGGAGCGAGACGAACTGGAACGGGTAGCGCTGCCAGGCTTTGGCGGCAAAGCGAAAGCGACAAAAACACAGTCGGAAAAAAGCCCGACGACAAAGATTTCCGCATCGAAGAAGAAAACAGGCATCGTCGAACTGGAAAAGACGCCGAGCAAGGCGCGGCGCGGTAAAGTTACTCCCGGGGCAACGAAACAGTAGATCTCTTCCTGCCGGCCAAGGACATTGCCTCGGCCGGCCGGTCCGACAGGATTACCGCACTAAGCCGTCAGAATTGGTCTATTGGCCCTGACCGCCGGTACCCGTATCGAGCGTCGAACCACCCTCCATCGGCGAGGTCTGCGGCGTAGAGTGGGTCGCTCCGCCAGCCGGAGCGCCGTTGTCGATGGAGCCTGTCTGTTCCGGGCTCGTCTGCTCCGACTGGGTGGTCTGGTCGGTATCGGTGCTTTCGCCCCAGATTTCCGCGCCGGCCCAGGCAACCAGCACCAGCGCCATGGCAGCTGCCAGGACGATGAAAACAGGCCGGCCGAGCAGCCCTTGTCTGGTCTCCACCGCCGAATAGGTCTTCCGATCAGCGTCATGACTTGCGGCGACATCGTCGCCACGTTCATCCAATTCCGGTGCCATCTCTTGTATCTCCCTACCATTCCATGGCGAAGGCCATGGCATTGAGAGAAAACGGCAGCCTGCCTCGAAAGTTCCCGAGACAGGCGAACCTGCAAATTGAAGATCAATCCGCAGTGGCAGGGCGCGGGGCATATGCTGCGCCGTCGACCGAAGCCGGACGCCCGTCGAGGAACAGCTCACTCACGCGCCGCGGGGCGCGCGCGATTACCTTGCCGCGGCGAACCACCGCGAGGCGGTTCGCCTTCAGCCGCAGGGCCTCGATCGGATCCCTTGCCTGCAGCACGACGAGGTCACCGTTGCATCCCTTGGAGAGCCCGTAGCCTTCAAGGCCCATCGTCTTGCCGGAGTTCGTCGTCAGGGCCTCGAAGATCTTCAGCCTGTCTTCGATGCCTGCCATCTGGGCCACGTGGATTGCCATGTGACCGACTTCGAGCATGTCGCCCGAGCCCATCGAGTACCATGGGTCCATCACGCAGTCGTGGCCGAAGGAAACGTTCAGACCCGCATCCATCAGTTCGCGAACGCGCGTCATGCCGCGGCGCTTCGGGTAGGTATCGTGGCGGCCCTGCAGCATGATGTTGATAAGGGGGTTGGGGATGACGTTGATCTCGGCTTCCGCCATCAGCGGGATCAGCTTCGAAACGTAGTAATTGTCCATGGAATGCATCGAGGTCAGGTGGGAACCCGCCACCCGGCCCTGCAATCCGAAGCGGACCGTCTGCGCGGCAAGCGTCTCGATATGGCGGGACATCGGATCGTCGGTTTCGTCGCAATGCATGTCGACCGGCAGTCCCCGCTCGGCCGCGATGCGGCACAGCGCTTCGACCGACGCGGCGCCATCGGCCATCGTCCGTTCGAAATGGGGGATGCCCCCGACGATGCCGATCCCCATGTCGAGTGCACGATTGAGCGAGGCAACTCCGTCAGCGGCGCGGTAGTAGCCGTCCTGCGGAAACGCCACGAGCTGAAGATCTATGTAGGGCGCAACCTTCTCCTGCACTTCCAGCAGCGCCTCGGCGGTGACAAGACGCGGATCGCTGGTATCCACATGACTGCGGATGGCCAGAAGCCCCTGGCTGACGGCAAGGTCGCAGTACCGAAGGGCCCGCTCGACCAGAGCCTCGCGCGTGAGAATCGGGCGGAGTTCGCCCCAGAGCGAGATCCCCTCGAGCAGCGTGCCCGAGCGGTTTATTCGCGGAAGTCCCAGGGACAGAGTAGCGTCCATATGGAAATGCGGATCCACGAAGGGCGGCGTCACAAGGCAGCCGGTGGCATCGATTTCTTCGCGCGCGGTTGCTTCGATGCCATGACCGACCTCGGCGATCTTTCCGTCCCTGATCAGGATGTCGATCTTGGTGCGGCCATCGGGAAGGTTTGCATTTCGGACAATGAGATCGGACATGACGGCACCGGTTTGTTTCGGAGTTGATCGGGAGGTTCTGCGCACGAACGGCTTATCGCTCGCCCCTGCGATATGGTTGCATAAGAGCCTGCGGAACCCGCGCGCGCCGCGCCATCACGGCCAGTGCGAGAATGGACAGGATGTAGGGTATCATCAGGAATATCTGGTAGGGGACCAGATCACCGAGAACGGTCTGCAGCCGGAGCTGGAAAGCATCGAAGAAGGCGAAGAGCAGCGCTCCGAGGAGCGCCCGGCCGGGCCGCCAGGACGCGAAGACGACAAGAGCGATGCAGATCCAGCCGCGCCCCTGCACCATGGTCGGAAAGAAGCTGTTGAAGGCGGACAGGGTGAGGAACGCGCCGCCCATTCCCATCAGCGCACTCCCCACGACGATAGCCCCATAGCGCAACCGGACTGGATTGAGCCCCTGGGCCTCCGCAGCGTGCGGGTTCTCGCCCGCCATCCTCACCGCGAGCCCAAGGGGTGTGCGGAAGAGCACATAGGCGAGGATCGCGGCAATGACGATGGCAAGATAGGTCGGCGGTGTCTGGGTGAGCAATGCGGGGCCGAAAAACGGCAGGTCAGAAAGGCCCGGTATCGCAATCGGCTGAAACGGCACGATCGTCGGCGGGGTCGAGGCAAGCGGCACGACAAGCCGGAAGATGAAGTAACTTAGGCTCGAAGCGAAAAGGGTGATGCCGAGACCGGTTACATGCTGCGACAAGCCGAGGGTAACGGTCAGGAGCGCGTGCAGGAGGCCGAACAGCCCGCCCGCCAGTGCGGCCACGAGCAGCCCGGTCCACAGATCCGCACCGTTGAAGACCGCCAGCCACCCAATCATGGCGCCGAACGTCATGATGCCTTCGATGCCGAGGTTGAGAACCCCGGAGCGCTCGCTGAGAACGGCTCCGAGCGTACCGAATATGAGCGGCGTCGCGATCCGGAGAACCGCGGCCCACAATCCCGCCGAGGCGATGATGTCGAAAAGTGCCGTCATCTGCGCAGCCTGTACTGGGTGAAGAACAGCGCGACGAGCATGGTCAACAGCGACAGCGCAACCGTCACGTCGGCGATATAGGTCGGTATGCCGAGCGCCCTGCTCATGCCGTCCGCACCCACGAACATCGTGGCCGTGAAGAGCGCGGCGGCGATCACCCCGATAGGATGGAGGTTGGCAAGCATGGCGACGATGATGCCGGAATAGCCGTATCCCGGCGACAGATCCGTCGTCACATAGCCCTTGACGCCCATGACCTCGATGGCACCGGCCAATCCGGCAAGGCCACCTGAAATGCAGGCGACCTTGACGAGGGTGCGCGCGAGCGGAACGCCCGCGAACACCGCCCCGTCCGGATTGAGGCCTGCCGCCCGCGATTGCAGGCCGAAGACGGTGCGCGACTGCAGGAAATAGATGCCCAGCGCCACCGCGACAGCCACCGCCAGTCCGATATGCAGGCGCGAGCGCGCGATCAGCTTCGGAAGCTGCGCATGGTCAGCGACCGGAAGCGACTGCGGCCATCCGAAAGCGAGCGGATCCTTCAGCACGCCGTCGATCAGCATCGACACGAAGAGGACCGCCACGAAATTGAGGAGCAGGCTGGTCACCACCTCGTCCACCGAAAAGCGGAGGCGGAGCCACAGCGGCAGCAGCAGGAGCAGCATGCCGGCAACGGCCCCGCCGGCGAAGAGCACCGGGACCAACAGTGGCGCGGGAAGCGCCGAGAGCGCGCTTGAGCCAAGCGCAGCAACCGTGATCGCGCCGAGATAGAACTGCCCCTCGGCCCCGATGTTCCAGAGCCGCGCCCGGAAGGCGACGGCAGCGGCAAGTCCGGTCAGCATCAGCGGCGTGGCGCGCGTCAATGTTTCCGTGGCCGCAAGCCGCGTCCCGAACGCGCTTGCAAGAATTCGCCAATAGGCTTCCAACACGGGCGCACCGGCAAGAGCAATGAGGATGCCGGCGATAGCCAGTGCCGCCACGACCGCAAGGACGGGCGCGAGCAGGATGAGATAGAGGGGACGGTGATCGCGGCGCTCAAGACGCATGACTGTAAGCTCCGGTCGCCTGCCATTCGCCTGCCATCATCAATCCAAGCAGGCGCGGGTTCGCGTCTTCAGCTGCGACCGGGGGCGAAAGCCTGCCCTTCACGATTGCCTGTATCCGATCCGCAAGGCCCATTACTTCGTCGAGATCCTCGGATATCAGCAGAACTGCAGTTCCTTGCCTGCGCGCCTCCAGGATGCGGGCGTGGATCGCCGCCACCGCTCCCTCGTCAAGACCGCGCGTCGGCTGTGCGGCGACTAGAATACGTGGACGCTGGTGAAGGTTGCGCCCCAGAATGAGCTTCTGCATGTTTCCGCCAGACAGTAACCGCGTGCGGCTCGCGACGGTCGCCCCGCGCACGTCGAATTCCTGGATGATGCGCTGCGCGAAGGCCTGACCAGCGGACCTGTCAACGAGGCCATTCCTTGAATATTCAGACGACCAGACGCGCTCAAGAATGGCATTTTCCCAGATCGCCATCTCGCCGATGGCGCCCTGCTTGTTGCGGTCCTCGGGAATGCGTCCGATGCCCGCCTCAATGGCTCCCTTGACGTCGAGACCCGGGATCGGCTGGCCAAACAGAAGCATGTCTCCGCTATTCGGACCGATGACGCCCGACATGAGCTTCGCGAGTGCCGCCTGGCCATTGCCGGAAACACCGATGATCCCGAGCGTTTCACCTTCGCGGAGGGAGAAATCAACCGACGTCAGCCTCTCAACTCCGTTCTCCACGACCGTCACGCCGGTGGCCTCGAAGGCTACCGCACCGGGTGTCGCGGGTTCGCGGACCGGACGGGTGACGCGCCTGCCGACCATCAGTTCCGCGAGTTCCGCCTTGCTGGTCTCGCTCGCACGGCGCTCGGCCGCGACCTTGCCGCCGCGCAGGACGATCACGCGATCCGCCGCCGCCATGACCTCATCGAGCTTGTGGGAAATGAAGATCAGAGAGAGGCCCTGCCGGGCCATTTCCTTGAGCGTCTGGAACAGGCGCTCCGCTTCGAGATTGGTGAGAACTGCGGTCGGCTCGTCGAGGATGAGGATGCGCGCATCGTTGTAGAGCGCCTTCAGGATCTCGACGCGCTGCTGCTCTCCGACGGAAAGATCGCCCAGCCGCGCATCGGGATCGACGGTCAGGCCGAAGCGTCGCGAGATATCGAGGAGTTTCGCGCGCGCGCCCGACCGGTCGGACCGCAGCGACCAGAGGGTCTCGGTGCCCGTCATCACGTTCTCGAGCACGGTGAGGTTGGCGGCCAGCGAGAAATGCTGGTGCACCATGCCGACGCCCGCGCGGATCGCCGCCCTGGGCTTGCCGTGTGGAAGTTCCTTGCCGTGGACATACACCGTGCCTGCATCCGGTGCATAATGACCGAAGAGCACGCTCATGAGCGTTGTCTTACCGGCGCCGTTCTCGCCAAGCAGCGCCAGAAGCTCTCCCTCGCGAAGACCGATGGAGATGTCGTCATTGGCGACGATGGTACCAAAGCGCTTGGTGATCCCGACAAGTTCGAGAACGAGACGGTCGGTCATGCTCCAAACCCCGCAACAGGAAACGCGTGGGTCCAACGTCCCTCGCCTTCGAGACGCGCGGCGAGCGACAACAGCAGGGCGTCCTGCCCCATCGGACCGATCAGTTGCACGGGCAACGGAAGCCCTTCATCGTCACGGCCGAAAGGCAGCGTTATCGCCGGGAAGCCTGAAACGTTCGCAAGGGCGGCAGTCGGTGAGAAACGGGCCATCCGCTGGAGGTGAAGGTCTGTATCCCCATGGTCGGACGGGAAGGAACCAATGGGCGGCGGCGCACAGGAAAGCATCGGCGCGAGGATGCAATCGACCGTATCGAACAGGCTCCAGAGCGCCGCGCTGACAAGAACGCCCTGATTGAGGGTCTCCCAAAGCGTGGTGCCCGCAAGGGCTGCTCCCCTTTCCACGAAGGCGCGCGACATCGGTTCCACTTTTTCCAAGTCGAGATCGGCGGAGGTAGCAAGATTTGCGAGATTGACGGCCACGATATCGGCGAATGCCCGCTGGCTCATGTTGACCGCGTGCTCCAACGCCTCCCATTTCAGTGGAATGAGCGTGTGCCCCGCCGCCTCGAGACTTCTGGCAGCCTCGGCAACAGCGTGAAAGCGCTCGCCATCTGTCGGATAAAGGACGCCGGTATCCTCGAGCACGCCGATCCGCAGTGAACCGGGACCGACCTCATCGGTCTGCGGATCCGCAAAGGGTCCGCGCACCTTCCCCGCAATTGCGCCGAGTATCGCTTCCGCATCGCGGACAGAACGGCAAACCGCAAGTTCGCTGGCAATTCCTCCCAGATGGTTTCCGAAGGCGGGACCGCCCGGGATCAGGCCGCGGGTAGGCTTCAACCCGACGAGCCCACAGCAGGCGGCGGGCACCCGGATGGACCCACCCGCATCCGTCGCATGGGCAATCGCTACTATGCCGGACGCGACCGCAGCCGCCGCACCGCCGGATGATCCCCCCGCCGTCCGGTCAAGCGCGAGCGGATTGCGGCACACGGGACCTCGCATCGGTTCGCTCGACAGCGAAAGCCCGAACTCCGGGCTGGTCGTCACACCGAACAGACAGAAGCCGGCCTTGCGAAACCGGACCGCGAGATCCGAATCCGCGCTGCCATCCACGCGACCTTCGAGCGCCCGAGAACCGGCTACAACCGGGTATCCGGCGAAAGGACCTCCGAGATCCTTGGCAAGGGTCGGCACACCGGCGAAGCGCCGCCGGGAGAACCCTTCCGGATCAGACAGCTGCGCCGCGTCCATGCCTCTGGCCGCAGCCCTGCCCGCCTCCGCATCCATATGGCAAATGGCACCCTCGGCGCGGCGTTGCTCCGCCGCCTCCAGCGCCGCTTCCATGGCCTCGGCGCACGAAAGCGAACCGGCCGCGATCGCCGCGGCAAGCGACGTTGCATCGCCGGCCGCCGAAACGACTGGCGACTGCCGAGGCTGTTCCATCCTGCTCATGTCCGACCGATCTGCGTTCGCCGCTTACTTCGGCTCTTCCATCATGATCGGCACTTCAAACCTTCCGGCCTTGATCTCTGCACGTCTTGCTTCCATCGCGGCTTCGGCGTCCGCAGGCGCCACACCCTTCACATAGACGATGTCGCTGCCGCCGTCCTTCATCAGGCCGTAGGCCGTGTAGCTCTTGCCGACGGGGTTTCCAGCGTTCACATCCGCAACCGCTGCATTAAGAATAGGCCGGAAGTACCACATCGCATTCGCAAAAACGGTGTCCGGATAGCGCGGTGTATAGTCGAGCAGAGAGCCAACCGACTTGATACCCCGTTCCTTGGCCGCATCGGCCGTCCCGATGCGTTCGCCGAAGAGGATATCCGCACCGGCGTCGATCTGCGCAAGTCCGGCTTCCCGCGCCTTCGGCGGATCGAAGAACGTGCCGATGAAGGACACCAGGTGCTTCGCGTCGGGGTTCACTTCCTTGACGCCGGCGGCGAAGGCGTTGATCAGCATGTTGACTTCCGGGATCGGAATCGCGCCGACGGAGCCGACGACGTTCGACTTGGTCATCTTCCCGGCGAGCATGCCGGCGAGGTATGCCCCGTCGTGGTTCCAGGTTCCGAAGACGCCGAAATTATCGCCCGCGGCGTCGCCGCTCGACCCCATCAGGAAGGCGGTGTCCGGATAGTCCGCCGCGACCTGCCGCGCTTCACGCTCCACGGCATAGGATTCGCCGACGATCAGCTTGAAACCCTGATCGGCATATTCGCGCATGGCCCGCGGATAGTCCGTTCCCGACACGCCCTCGGAGAACTTGTATTCGATCACGCCTTCTGCCGCCGCTGCCTGCAGCGCCTCGTGAAGACGCGAGTTCCAGGCATTTTCGACGGGGGAAGCGTGGATGCCGGCGACCTTGAGTGGTGCCTGGGCGCGCGCTGACGGGACCAGGCCACTCACCCCAACGGCAAGTCCGGTCGCCAGAACGGCACGGCGTGAAATCAGAATGCGATTGGTCATCGGCGGGTCCCCATCTTTTTTACCAACTGGTTCAAAAACCATAGGATTCGCACAAAACCGAGTCAAGCAAACGCACTGCATAATAAATGATCATGCACCAAAATCAGCCACACTCCGGACGGGCGTTTCCAAACAATCACCCGGCTCAGCGGGCACCCAAACCCGTCCATGCCGCGAGCCGTTGATTGTCAGCCCGATTGGTGGTCTGAACTCGGAGGGCACTGAATCGGAGGTCCAGCATGGAAGAAGTCGAATGCGTCGTTGCCGGAGCCGGCGTCGTCGGCCTTGCGATCGCCCGCGAGGCTGCAAGGCGGGGGCTGGAGACCTTCGTCATCGAGGCCGAGCCGATTATTGGCGCAGGCACGAGTTCCCGAAACTCGGAAGTCATCCATGCCGGGCTCTACTATCCCCGTGGCTCGTTGAAGGCGCGCTTCTGCGTGGAGGGACGAAAGCGTCTCTATCGCTACGCCGAGGAGATGCACGTTCCGCACCGGCGCTGCGGCAAGCTGATCGTTGCAACGGATGAGAGCCAGCGCGCGGGATTGCAGAAGATCCGGGAGACTGCCGAGGCGGCCGGCGTGACAGATCTCGAGCTGCTTTCGGACGACGCTGCCCGCGCTCTTGAACCCGCGCTCTCCTGCGTGGCTGCACTTCTTTCCCCATCGACAGGCATCATCGACAGCCATGCGCTCATGATGTCGTTGCGCGCCGACGCCGAAGACAGCGGGGCCGCCCTCGCCTTCAACACGGAAATCGTATCCGCCCGCAGGCGAATGGACGACGGCCTCGTTCTGGCCACGCGCGACACGACCAGCGGAACGCATTTCGAAATTGCCGCACGGACGTTCATCAACGCCGCCGGTCTTTCCGCCAATGCACTTGCCATGGCCGTCGAAGGAACCGACCGCTCCAAGGTACCGAACCTCTACCTCGCCAAGGGGAATTACTTTTCCGCGCCGGCGCGAAACGTCTTTTCACGGCTGATCTATCCCGTGCCGCAGGAAGGCGGGCTCGGCGTGCATCTCACGATGGACCTTGGCGGAAACATGCGGTTCGGCCCCGATGTCGAATGGACGGACAGGATCGACTACCGGGTCGATCCTGAACGGTGTCGGGACTTCTTCAAAGAGATCCGCCGCTACTGGCCCGATCTTCCGGACGACTGCCTGCAGCCGGCCTATAGCGGAATAAGGCCCAAGCTCGCGCCGCGAGGCGCTCCCGCCGCCGATTTTGCGATCCACGGTCCGGCGATCCATGGGGCAAGCGGGCTCGTGCATCTTTTCGGCATCGAAAGCCCCGGCCTCACATCGTGCCTTGCCATTGCCGAGTATGTGATGGATCTCGCAACGCTCCGGTCCTGACCCATCTGGCTTCCCAAGCGGAGTCCTCAAGTTTCGGCACAGGCCACAATCATCTTTGGAAGGTGGCGGACGACAAGCGAGGAGGATGCGGCCCCCTACTCCATGTCCTGCTCGACCGTTTCGTCCCGATCGTCACCGGCTGGGCTCCCGAACTCCGAAGTGAACTCCCTGCGGCTCAAAAGCCCGGAATCCTCGAGCATTTCGATATCGGGGAGGTCTCGCAGGCTGTCGAAGCCAAATGCGGAGAGGAAGGCAGGCGTGGTGACATAGGTATAGGGCGCGCCCGGCGTGGGACTGCGCGGACCATAGGTCACGAACCCGGCCTGGCGGAGGTTCGCGATGGTATCGCGGCTGACCTCCTTTCCAAAGATCACCGAGATCTCGGACCGTGTCAGCGGCTGGAAGTAGCCGATCGCCATAAGGACCGTGGCCTCATGCTGCGAGACCTCGTGCAGGGGTTCCGTGGGGGCGCCCGAAGCCCTGATCACTCCGGCGTAGCCGGGTCTCGTGCGATGCTGCCATCCGCCGGCGACCGCCACGAGTTCATAGGGCCGTTCGCGGAGATCGTCACAGATGTCGTCGATAATCAGCTCGATGTTGCACTCGCTGCCGACGACACGGCTGAGGGTCTCCCGCGACACCGGCGTGGCCGAGGCGAAGATCACTGCTTCGATGCGGTTCTTCCATTCACGCCAGCGACGCTCAGGTGGGAGGTCGGCGAGTTCGACGTCGATAAGGGCGAGTTGTTGCAGCCGCTTCGCCATCGGTCAAAGCCCGTATAAGCGAAAGGTGGTGCGCCCGGTGAGTTCCCGGACGGCGCCCAGAGATTGCAGTCGATCGAAGAACCTGCGGCCCGAACGGTCCGTCGTCCTGTCCGTTGCGGAGCCGGCCGCGTGGGCATCCTCCGAAAGCAGTGCGGCCACGAGCGTCGAGGCCTCCTTGGCGCGAAGCTTGGGTGCGACTGCGATCAACATGTCGGCGCGCCGGGTGATCTCGGCGTGAAGATCAAAGGCGTCCGCCGCCGCCCGTGCATAGGCCAGGCTGCAGACCCGCATCCAGCTACCACCATCCTCGGGGGAAGCCGCAGCACAGCGCAACTCCGACCGCTTCACGTAAGGCACGAGGAGCGGCACCGGTGCCGGCCATTTCATGCGGATCGCGAGGGCCGCATCCGCAAACCAGAATGCAAGCGCTTCGGCTTCCGGCATCGCCTGCATGACACGCGCGGCGGCCTGTCCCGCGGCAGCAAGCGGGCCCTGGCTTGCACCGACGACCTCTGTCACGCTCATCAGCAAGTCGGGAAGTCGCTCCCCTCGCCCGGGCGCCAGCGAGTCTGCAACCGATGCCTGCCAGCTCTCGCCATCGAGCGAAGCTTTTGTCGCAAGCCTGCGCCATGCCTCGAGAACGCGCCCCGCCGGCCCCGGATCGTCGCCGGGACGACGCAGCACCCAGGCATCGCGCAGGTCGGCCTCGCTTTCCTTGCGGCCCTGCATCCTGACCATCTCCGCCGCGTTCCTGAGCGCGAGCCGGCGGCGCCACAAGAGGCCAATCCCTTCGTCCTGCATCGCGATCGGGTGAATGGATGCAAGGGCTGCCCCGGCGGCGAAGGCAGCCTCCAGCGGATTTTCGAGGGCAACCCGCGACCGCGCCCAACCGGGAAACGGCTGGGGCTCTC
The DNA here is from genome assembly GCF_016864555.1 of Sinorhizobium sp. BG8. Classification (NCBI taxonomy): domain Bacteria; kingdom Pseudomonadati; phylum Pseudomonadota; class Alphaproteobacteria; order Hyphomicrobiales; family Rhizobiaceae; genus Sinorhizobium; species Sinorhizobium sp. BG8. The sequence goes on from NZ_CP044012.1 coordinate 495,659, forward strand.
TCGTTGCACGCGCTTGATCGTGGATAGACTTGTCGAATCGAACCATGCTTGGAGAATAGCAAATGGCGGCGTTTTGACCTACGGCCAAAGCGGGAAAGCGCCGCAATATGCCATGAGCGCTGTTGTCCACCGGTCTTCCGCTTCGGGCCCGGCTCAGAGGCTGACGACGGTGGCGTGCCTCTTCACTTTTCGTTTGCAACGCAGGATTGGCCGCTTGTGCAGAAACAAAACCGCCCATACTCTCCACACGCACCCGGCAGTACCCGGAAGGCTTTCCATCACCCTGTTTCCCCTCTCCCGACCACGACGCCCGTCGATCCCACGTTTACTGCAGGCTCCCTTTACATGGCATCACCCAACGCGCTGAACCTCTACTGGCAGAGCACGGCACCTGGATCGGCCACTGTGCCGTTGACCGGAGAAACGAGCGCGGACGTCGTTATCGTGGGCGGCGGCTATACCGGTCTCAGCTCTGCCCTGCACCTTGCCGAACGAGGGCTGAAGCCGCTGGTTCTCGAAGCGCATGACCTTGCCCACGGATGCTCGGGGCGAAATGGCGGTCAGGTCAACCCCGGACTTAAGGTCCCGCCGGACCAGTTGGAGGCGGATCACGGCAGCGACCTCGGCCAACGGATGTTTGCGCTCTCCCAGGGGGCACCCGACGAAGTGTTCGATCTCATCGAGCGACTCGAGATCGGTTGCTCGCCCGTGCGGTCAGGTACCTTGCGGGCGGCGATCAATCTTCCATCGCAGAAAGGCGAAGAGGATCTCTTCCGCCAGCTCTCGCTGCGCGGCATACCCGTCGAAAGGTTGGAGGCGGTCGAGATGGTGCGAAGAACGGCTACGCGCCACTACGTGTCGGGCCTGTTCGATCCTCGCGGCGGTCACATCAACCCGCTTGCCTATGCGCGCGGCATTGCGGCAGCCGCCCTTCGGGCTGGAGCACGCATTCACGCATTCTCGCCTGCCCAGACAATCGAAAGACAAGGGGTGAACTGGAAGGTCAGAACTCCCACCGGCACCGTCACGGCGCCGCATGCGATCCTCTGCACGAACGGCTACACCGATAACCTGTGGCCCGGCCTCCGTCGTACCATCATTCCGGTCATGAGCGCGATCGTCGCCACGGATCCACTCCCACCTGCCCTGCTCGCTGACATCATGCCGAGCCGATCCTCTGTCTATGAGATCGGCTGGAATACCGTGTACTACCGCGTCGACCATCAGGGGCGGCTGCTTATGGGGGGCCGAAGCTCCGGGAAAACCAGCGGAGAGGAACGGACCGGTCATCTGGTTTCGCATGCCGAACGCCTCTGGCCATCACTGAAAGGAGTTGCGTGGCCATGGCGATGGAGCGGACAGGTGGCGCTCACCACCGACCACTACCCGCACCTGACCGAACCGGAAGCAGGCCTCCACCTGATGCTCGGATACAACGGTCGCGGGGTGGCGATGGCGACCCTCATGGGGCGCCTGCTTGCGGAGCGCATCGCCACCGGGGCGACACAGCCCTTTCCCATGCCGGTCGATATCGGGTTGCACCCCATTCCGTTTCACGGGCTGCATCGGTTCGGAGTCGCGGCGCGGATTTTCTATGGCCGCTTGCGAGATGCTTTCAGCGTCTAGCGCATTTTCGTGTTTCTCCGCGTCGGGGAAATCCTCCAGCCCTTTGACTTAAGGTAGTTCCTCACCCAGGGCCGCCTCGAACTTTTGCCGGCGGTAGTCTGGCGCATTTCGTGCAATTGACGCGAGGCCGCTAGTGCGACCTCAAGAGTTTCCGGCCCGGCCGCCGACGGGCGTTTCGGCAAGGGTTTCCAAGCACGCGCGCTTGCCATAAGTTCCCACTATGTTCCGCCGTTTCTTTCGATTCGATGACTCGGCCAAGGGAACGACAAGCCGGAACACGCAATCTGCTGGAGTTTAAATGAGCGCGGCAGCCTATCTCGACAAACTGAACGATGCCCAACGCAGGGCCGTCGAATACGGGTCGAACCTGCCCGACGGATCGACGGCCGGACCGCTGCTCGTCATCGCAGGCGCAGGCTCCGGCAAGACCAACACGCTGGCGCACCGGGTCGCTCACCTGATCGTCAATGGCGCCGATCCGCGGCGCATCCTGCTGATGACCTTCTCGCGCCGTGCCGCGTCAGAAATGGCGCACCGGGTCGAACGGATCTGTGCGAAGGTGCTTGGAGCGAATGCGGGGATCATGACGGATGCGCTGACCTGGGCCGGCACATTTCACGGCATCGGTGCGAGGCTCCTGCGGGACTACGCCGATCAGATCGGCTTGAACCCCGACTTCACAATCCACGATCGGGAAGATTCGGCAGATCTCATGAATCTGATCCGGCACGAACTGGGCTTTTCGAAAACCGAAAGCCGGTTTCCCACCAAGGGTACCTGCCTGTCCATCTACTCGCGCGCCGTCAATGCCGAGGAACCGCTCGATCAGGTCCTCAAGACATTCTTCCCCTGGTGCGCGGGCTGGGAGAAAGAGTTGCGAGAGCTCTTCGCGTCCTATGTCGAAGCCAAGCAGGCCCAAAACGTGCTCGACTATGACGACCTGCTGCTCTACTGGGCGACGACCGTGAGCGATCCTGTTCTGGCCGACGACATCGCCGGACGCTGGGACCATGTCCTTGTGGACGAGTATCAGGACACGAACCGGCTCCAGGCCTCCATTCTCATGGCACTCCGGCCCGGCGGTGGCGGATTGACGGTCGTGGGCGACGATGCCCAGTCGATCTACTCGTTCCGCGCGGCGACGGTTAGAAACATCCTCGACTTCCCCAGCGCCTTCACCCCTGCCGCCGACATCATCACCCTCGACCGGAACTATCGCTCGACCCAGCCCATTCTCGCGGCAGCGAACGGCGTGATCGACCTCGCGCGCGAGCGCTTCACCAAGAACCTCTGGACGGAGCGGGAAGCAGCCGACCGGCCGGCGCTGGTAACGGTTCGCGACGAGGCCGACCAGGCTCGCTACATCGTGGAGCAGGTGCTGGAGCGCCGCGAAACCGGAACACCGCTCAAGCAGCAAGCCGTGCTCTTTCGCACCTCGCATCACAGTGGCCCGCTGGAAGTGGAGCTCACCCGCCGCAACGTTCCCTTCGTCAAGTTTGGTGGCCTGAAATTCCTCGATGCCGCCCATGTCAAGGATCTGCTGGCGATCCTGCGCTTTGCCCAGAACCCGCGTGACCGCGTTGCAGGCTTCCGGCTGATGCAACTCGTTCCGGGCGTCGGCCCGCAGACCGCGGGTCGCATTCTGGACGTGATGGCGGACAATCCCGAACCACTCTTCGCGTTGGCCGAGGTTCCGCCGCCACCGCGTTCCGGGGAGGACTGGCCTGCCCTCATCGAAATGCTGCGCAGGGTGCACGCCGGGGCAACCGGTTGGCCGGCCGAAATCGCCGAGGCGCGCGCCTGGTATGAGCCACACCTCGATCGGATTCATGAGGATGCCGACACCCGGCAGGCAGATCTTCTGCAATTGGAGCAGATTGCGGCGGGCTACCCTTCGCGCGAGCGCTTTCTGACAGAACTGACCCTCGACCCGCCGGATGCGACCAGCGACCAGTCCGGCGTTCCGTTGCTCGACGAAGACTATCTCATCCTGTCGACCATCCATTCCTCCAAGGGGCAGGAGTGGAAGTCAGTCTTCGTGCTGAACTGTGTCGACGGGTGCATTCCCTCCGACCTCGGTACCGGCACGACCGCCGAAATCGAGGAGGAACGGCGGCTGCTTTACGTGGCGATGACGCGTGCGAAAGACAGACTGCATCTCGTGACACCACAGCGCTTCTTCACGCACGGGCAGAATGCCAAGGGGGACCGCCATGTTTATGCGTCGCGTACCCGCTTCCTCCCCGCAACCCTCCTCCAGTTTTTCGAGTGCCTGACCTGGCCGGTCGCGGCGCCGGCCGCAGATGGCCAGAGAAGCCGCCGAGACATCAGGATCGATGCCGGAGCACGTATGCGCGGAATGTGGCGGTGAATTTCCACGCAGCCTTTAAAGTCCGGTGAACCGGCACCACGAAAGGATGCCGACCGTCGGGCTGACCACGCGCAGCGGCTCTCCAAAACCTCGCAGTTACGCAAAAAGCCGCCCCGGAGGGCGGCTTTCCAATGCGATTTGCCTGTAGACCTGTGACGGGCTGCCTATTCAGAGACTGCTCACAGAGAAGCCCGGCAGCGAGATGGCAGGGCCGCAAGACGGCCCCGTCAGCTTCCGAAAATCAGGCGGCCTGCGAGACCTTGGCGCCCGTGTCGACCGACGAGATCGTCTTCAGGATCTGCGAAGCGATCTGGTAGGGGTCTCCCTGGGAGTTCGGGCGGCGATCTTCGAGATAGCCCTTGTAGCCGTTGTTCACGAACGAGTGCGGAACGCGGATGGAGGCACCACGGTCGGCAACACCATAGCTGAACTTGTTCCACGGAGCCGTTTCGTGCTTGCCGGTCAGACGCATGTGGTTGTCCGGGCCGTAAACGTTGATGTGGTCATGCAGGTTCTTTTCGAAAGCAGCCATAAGCGCCTCGAAATATTCCTTGCCGCCGACTTCGCGCATGTATGCGGTCGAGAAGTTGGCATGCATGCCCGAACCGTTCCAGTCGGTGTCGCCGAGCGGCTTGCAGTGGTATTCAACGTCGATGCCGTACTTTTCCGTCAGGCGCTGCAGCAGGTAGCGAGCCATCCAGACTTCGTCAGCGGCCCTCTTGGAACCCTTGCCGAAAACCTGGAATTCCCACTGGCCCTTGGCCACTTCGGCGTTGATGCCTTCGTGGTTGATGCCGGCAGCGAGGCAGATGTCAAGGTGCTCTTCGACGATCTTGCGTGCGACGTCGCCGACGTTGCTGTAGCCAACACCGGTGTAGTACGGGCCCTGCGGCGCGGGATAGCCGGTTTCAGGGAAGCCGAGCGGGCGGCCGTTCTTGTAGAAGAAGTATTCCTGTTCGAAGCCGAACCACGCGCCCTCGTCATCGAGAATGGTTGCGCGCGAGTTGGACGGATGCGGGGTCTTGCCGTCCGGCATCATGACTTCGCACATCACGAGCACGCCGTTCGTGCGAACCGGATCGGGATAGACCGCGACGGGCTTCAGGACGCAATCGGAGCTGCGGCCTTCGGCCTGCATCGTCGAGCTTCCGTCAAAGCCCCAGAGAGGGAGTTGCTCAAGCGTCGGAAACGCATCGAATTCCTTGATCTGCGTCTTGCCGCGCAGATTGGGAACCGGGGTATAACCGTCAAGCCAGATGTACTCGAGCTTAAATTTTGTCATTTCGAACCTTTCATCGGTCATGATGTTACTGGCAGGGGTCGAAAACAGCCCCACATCCAGCGTTCCGCCATCAACGGCTGCTTACCATTATGCATTTACCGTGCCAGATCGAATTGCGGCGCCCCGAATGTGGGGTGACACAGGCACCCAACCGAGACGAGTGCGTTGCGCACAGGTCAACGGACGACGCGTTATTTAGGCCTTTCAACGGGCAACCGGTTGAACCGACAGAAAGGAGGTGAAACCAAATGTCGCAGCCGGCCACGGCGTGCCGCGCGTCCTTGAGGCTTAAACAATCGTGAACACGAATGCCGAAGCGAGGCGTCCGCCTAAATGTTGCGCTGCAGCGTCAAAAAATCTGATCAAAATATAGTCACAAGCGAATTTTTTAGTCGCATTGGATGCTTGTGGCCAGCGCCGCGTCGCGCCGGCCAAAAGAATTTCGCTCGAACTATGCCTCGACCCGCACCCAACCGCGATCGGCAAAAGACTGTGCCATGGCATGAACGCTGCGTTCGATGCGCAGCCCGTCCTTGAAGTCGATGAGATTGGCCGGCTTGCCGCCAATAGCCGCGATCAGTTCCCGGCATTCTATAACTTTGAGATCGTTGAAGCCGAGGCTATGGCCGGGAGCGGGCACGAAGCGATCGTAGGGCTGGTGATACGGCCCCGCCAGAACCTTCCGGAAGCCCTGGTTCTCAGTGGGACCGTTCGCCTGGTAGATCTCGAATTCGTTCATCCGCTCCTGATCGTACAGAATGGAACCGGTGGAACCAAAGACCTGCAGGGCAATCCGTCCCTTGCGCCCCCAGGCCGCGCGGTTGACCATCAACACCACAGAGGTTCCGCTTTCCATGCGCATCAGCACGCTCGCGACATCATGGTTCTCCACTTTGCGAGCGCCGCCGCCTGAAAGAGGTCGCTCCTCGGAAGGCTTCACCATGTCGGTGACGACAGATTCGACGTGGCCGAACAGGGTAAAAAGCAGCGACAGAGGATGGACGCCGAAGTCATCGAGCGCCCCATAGCCGGAGGCAAGTGCGCTTCTGGTAGAGAACGGCGTCGTCGGGTCAGCCATGAAGTCCTCGTCCATTTCAATGCGGACGTGATTGACCTCTCCGATCGCTCCCTCCGAAAGCAGGCGCCTGATGTGTCGGATGACCGGGTTCTGGATATAGTTGTATCCCAGAACGGCGACCTTGCCGGACCGTGCCGCGGCTTCCTGCATCCGCTCGGCATCGGCGAGCGCAGTTGCCATCGGCTTCTCGCACCAGACATGCTTGCCGGCTTCCAACGCGGCGATCGCCATTTCCGCGTGGAACTGGTTCGGCGTGGTGATCGAGACGACATCAACAAGCGGATCGTCCAGGAATGTCCGCCAGTCGCCCGTCGCCTTTTCGAAGCCAAGTTCGCTCGCTCTCTGGCGGGCGCGTTCGTCGCTGGTTTCTGCGAGATGCAGAAGACGCGGTGCCTCGACATCGCCAAAGACAGGCAAGACCGCGTTCCAGGCCATGGCATGGCATTTTCCCATATAGCCTGTCCCGATCAGACCAATACCCAGTGCCGCCATTCTTTCCTCCCGATTGTTTTCTCGGCCCGATTGCCGATACGGTTCGCGATCCAACCAGCCGCGTCGCGGCCCATCCCTCCCGCTCATCACGCTTCAGGTCATTACTTTTGAGGCGCGTCCTCCCGGAACAGGTAACGCTATCGGGAGACATTCCTCAGGGATTGTCGCGCCGATAGATCCAGTCGTGGTCGGGGTGGTTCTTGAAGCGCCACTTGCGCACGGGCCCCGCCATGACGTTGAGGTAGTACATCTCGTAGCCGTAGGGTGCCCCGCACGGATGATGACCCTTCGGCACGAGAACGACGTCGCCGTCGGCAACCGCCATCGTCTCGTCGAGCATCCCATCCTCGGTGAAGACGCGCTGGAAGCCGAACCCCTGCGCCGGATTGAGCCGGTGGTAGTACGTTTCCTCAAGATAGGTCATTTCGGGGAAGTTGTCCTCGTCATGCCGGTGCGGCGGATAGGACGACCAGTTGCCGGCCGGCGTAAAGACCTCCGTCACCAAAAGGCTGTCGGCGACGTCCCGCTCCTCCATCGCGATCGGATAGATGTAGCGGGTGTTCGCCCCCTTGCCGCGTTCGGCAAGTGCAATGCCCGCCGGACCGATGACCGCGGGCTCGCGAGTACCGGCGCCGGCCGGAGCGGTGCAGATGGCCAGCGTGCAGTCCGTCGTCGCGCTCGCGCTCCAGCCGCTTGCCCCAGGAACGAAGACGCAATGTGGCGGCTTCCGCTCGAAGACGTTCATCCGGTCACCGAGCTCGCCGAACGCCTTCCCACCGGCGGCGATCTCCGCCCTGCCCTCGACAAGGACGAGAATGACCTCATTGCTGCCGGTGTCCTCGCTCGCCGTCTCGCCTGCCTTCAGATGATAGAGGCCAAATCCGACATACTTCCAGCCCGCGGTCTCGGGGTAATGTCATGTACCTTTCCAGCCTTTCCCGCCGGTCTTCTCAGGAGATCAGCCACGGCCCTCCTCCCCTTCGGAACCGCCCTTGTCCAGGCCAGCCTCCCGCGCCAGCGCCTTCAGGGAGCGCAAGCCGAGGCTCTGGTACTTGAATGGATTTCGGACATCGGGGTCCTGCTCGGCTTCGATGACGAGCCACCCCTGATAGCCGTGTTCGGCTGCGGTTCTCAGGACTGGCGCAAAGTCGACGCCTCCCTCCGGATCGCCGGGAACGGTGAACACGCCCCGCCGAACTCCTTCGAGGAAGGACAGGTTTTCGGAGCGCACCTGCCGTGCGATTTCTGGCCTGACGTTCTTGGCATGGATATGGCCCACGCGGCTCATGTAGTTGCGGCCCACGCGTGCGGGATCGCCTCCGCCGAAAAGGCAATGCCCGGTATCAAGCAGAAGATGCGTTGCCGGCCCGGTGTTCGCCATCAGCCTGTCGATCTCGTCCTCGCTTTCGACGACCGTGCCCATGTGGTGATGGTAGACGAGCGTGATGCCTTGCGCGGCAGCATGCTGGGCAAGCGCTTCCACACCCGCCCCGAAGGATGCCCATTCGGAATCGGCAAGCCGCGGCCGGTCGTTCACGGCGACGGAATCGTTGCCATGGATCGCATTGGACGTTTCGCAGACGATGATCACCTTCGATCTCATCGCCTTGAGGAGGTCAAGTGCGGGCTGCATCGCCGCCTTCTCCTGGTCGATCGGATTGACGAGGAGGTTCAACGAGTGCCACCCGGACACGTAGCGCAGGCCGCGCGGTTCCAGCACGGCCTTCAGGGCCGCGGGTTGCTCCGGAAACTTGTGCCCCTTCTCGATCCCGTCGAACCCGATCTCGGCCGTTTCGTCCAGGCATTGCTCAAGGCCTATGTGCGCACCTAGGCTGCGGTCGTCGTCATTCGACCAGGCGATCGGATTTGTGCCGTAGAGTATCATTCTAGTTTCTTTCCTTGACTGCTGCCTCGTAGCGGGCACGTGCCTCATTGACCTGCCTGCGCTCCGACACCTCCGGCACTGCGACATCCCACCAGTACCCCCCGACATCCGGCGCCGGATAGGGGTCGGTGTCTATGACGATCACCGTCGGAAGCGTTTCACCTCGCGCGTCCTTCAGGGCGCTCTCCAATTCCGCAATGGTCGCCACTTTGATTGCCCTGGCGCCCATCGATGCGGCGTGCGCCGTAAAATCGATCCGCGACGGATTCACATGATGACTATGCTCGAGGAGATTGTTGAACTCGGCGCCACCTGTCGCCATCTGCAGGCGATTGATACAGCCGTAGCCACGATTGTCCGTAACCACGACCGTGAGCTTCACACCCATTGCGACGGCTGTTGCAAGTTCCGAATTCGCCATCATGTACGAACCGTCGCCGACCATCACGACAACGTCGCGTTCAGGTTCTGCCATCTTGATGCCGAGACCGCCGGCGATCTCATAGCCCATGCAGGAGAAGCCGTACTCCATGTGATAGGACAAGGGGCGCCCGGCCTTCCAGAGCTGATGCAGTTCACCCGGCATCGTTCCGGCCGCACACATGACGACGGTGTCGTCCCGGGCGGTCCGCTGGACCGCGCCGATCACCTGCATGTCGGTCGGAAGCCGATTGCCCTCCTCCGGAGCGTCGGTGAACTTGTCCGCACGAGCGAACCAGTCGGCCTTCAATCCGGCGTCGGGCGCAGGGAACCGATGGCTTCCCAAATGCTCGCTCAAGAGTTCGAGTCCCACCCTTGCGTCCGATACCAGCGGGAGGGCGTCGTGCTTCACACTGTCGTAGGGTTGGACGTTGAGCGAGAGGATGCGCCGATCCGTGTTGCGGAAGAGGGCCCAGGAGCCCGTCGTGAAATCCTGGAACCGCGTTCCCACCCCGATCACCAGATCGGTACTCTCGGCGATGGCATTGGCGCTCGAAGCGCCGGTGACGCCGATCGGACCAAAGTTCAGCGGATGGTCCCAGGGAAGGGCCGACTTGCCGGCCTGCGTTTCGGCAACAGGAATGCCATGCTTCTCGACGAACGCCTTTAGCGCTTCCGTGGCACCCGAAAAGTGCACGCCTCCTCCTGCCACGATGAGCGGCTTCCGGGCCTTTCTGATCGCCTCGACCGCGACTGCGAGCTCCTGCTCGTCCGGACGCGGGCGGCGGCGATGCCAGACTTTCGGCTCGAAGAAGCTTTCGGGGTAGTCATAGGCCTCCGCCTGGACGTCCTGGCAGAGTGCGAGGGTCACGGGGCCGCAATCCGCCGGATCCGTCATCGTCCGCATTGCGCGGGGCAAGGCGCTCAAGAGTTGTTCGGGACGCACGATGCGGTCGAAATAGCGGCTGACTGGGCGGAAGCAATCGTTGACCGTCACCGTCCCGTCGCCGAAATCCTCGATCTGCTGGAGCACGGGATCGGGATGCCGATTGGCAAAAACATCGCCGGGCAGGAACAGCACGGGCAGCCGGTTCACATGGGCAAGCGCGGCGGCGGTCACCATATTGGTAGCGCCTGGTCCGATCGAGGACGTCACGGCCATCGCGCGGCGGCGCCCGAGTTGCTTGGCATAAGCGATCGCCGCATGAGCCATCGTCTGTTCGTTCTGGCCGCGATAGGTCTGCAAGCTTTCGCGGATGCCGTAGAGGGCCTCTCCCATCCCGGCGACGTTTCCATGCCCGAAGATCGCCCAGACACCGGCGATGAACGCCTCTCCCTCCTCGTTTAGCTGGTTCGCAAGATAGCGGACGGTCGCCTGGGCGGCGGTCAATCTGATGGTTTTCATCGTTCCTCCCCCTTCGGGGCACGCGCGCGGTCCCAGACCTGGCAGAGCTCCCGGTATTTTTTGGACATGTCCTCGATTGCCGCGGCATCCGTGATCTCGCCGGCTAGCCACCTGCGGGCCGCTTCGCCGAAAATTGTCCGGCCGACCGCAAAACCCTTCACCAAGTCGAACTTGGCGGCGATTGCAAAGCTCTGCTCGAGTTCGACCGACGGAGCATCGAGCCCCAGTACGACGATACCGCGGACGTATGGATCATGACGTGAGATGGCGTCGCAGGCGTTCGCCCAGGATGCTTCCGATTTCATCGGTTCGAGTTTCCACCAGTCCGGATAGACTCCGATCTCGTAGAACCGCTCGATGATCGCTGCCGTCGTGTTGTCGTCGGTAGGGCCGACCTTCGAAGGAATGATCTCGAGGAGCAGTTCCAGGCGATTGCGGCGGGCAGCCGCGAAAAGGCGCCTGATGGTGGCCTCCTGTTCTGCCCGCATATCCTCGCTGTCGTCAGGATGATAGAAGCAGAGGACCTTCACCACATGGTCGACGGGCCACTCGACGAGTCCACCGAAATCGACGCCGATCTCGGGTTCCAGCGTCAGCGGGCGGGAACCCGGCCACTCCACCGGCCGGCCGATCCACAATCCGGAGCCTGCAGCTTTGTAAAGTGCGTCACGCCCGAGCCGTCCGTCACAGAGAATGCCGTAGCCGGTTTTGCCTGCTGAAACCTCGAGCGCGGCATCGAGGCAGAGCGTCTTGAAGGCGCCTATCCGTTCGTTGCCGACACCGGCCTCGCGGGCCATCGCCTCCAGCTGCATCCGGTGATCGAAGGCAAAGACCCGCATCTCCGGCCATTCGCCGGTGCGGTTCGTCGACCAGTGAACCTGCTCCAGGAGGACATCCTTCCGCAGCGCCCGGTCGCGAATGCCGGTCCGGAAGAAATACTGCAGCTCCGTCCAGCTAGGATAGGCTGGCGTGCAGCCGTGCCGGGAGACCGCGAAGGCGCCGCAGGCATTGGCGAACTTCAGGCTGGTGGGCCAGTCCTCGCCCGTGAGCCATCCCTTGAGCAGGCCGGACATGAAGCCGTCACCGGCGCCGAGGACATTGAAGACCTCGATGGGGAAACCTTCCCCTGTTTGTCCTTCGTCGAGACTGGTCGGTATGTTTCCTTCGAAAACGACCGCCCCCATCGGACCACGCTTGCAGACCAGCGTCGCGCCGGAGACTTTCCTCACCGCCCTCAGCGCCTCGATCGTGTCCGTGGATCCGCCGGCGATGTGGAATTCCTCTTCCGTGCCGACGATGAGATCGAACCAGTGCAACGTCGACTGAAGCTTCGCTGTCACCTTTTCAGATTCGATGTAGCGGCTCTCGCCGGCACCGTGGCCTGCAAGCCCCCAGAGGTTCGGACGATAGTCAATGTCGAGGGCCGTTCTTGCGCCACTGTCTCGTGCGCAGGCCAACGCCTTCAAGACAGCCGCCTCGGTATTCGGATGTGACAGATGGGTTCCGGTGACGCAGACGCAGCGCGCCTCTGCAACAAACTGCGGATCGATGTCCTCCTCGCAGAGGGCCATGTCGGCACAATCTTCCCGATAGAAAATCAGCGGGAACTGCTTGTCGTCGCGGATGCCGAGCAGCACGAGCGCCGTCAGCCGCTCGGGATCGGTCTTCACACCGCGAACGTCGACGCCCTCGCGTTCAAGCTGCTCCCGTATAAACCGGCCCATGTGCTCGTCGCCGACCCGCGTGATGAGCGCGGACTTCAGGCCGAGCCGAGCCGTACCTGCCGCAATATTGGTGGGCGAGCCACCGATGTACTTGTTGAAGGAAGCCATGTCCTCGAGACGGCCGCCAACCTGGGCGCCGTAGAGGTCCACGGATGAGCGGCCGATCGTGATCAGATCGAGTGACGTCAACAATCCCTCCCTCTGAGCGGCAGGGCGTCCCTGCCGGCTCCTCATACGTGCCCGCATGGAACGGACACTGTTCTCCTCTTAAAAATGGATATTAAATTCTATTTTCCAGATTTTCAATACAAATATTCAGCCAATCTGGCGTGCCGTTCCAACCGCGACGGACAGAGCCATTGCCAGGCAGAGCGTGGCCGAAAGCGAACGAAACGCCCCGAAATCCACCTCGGCCACCGACAATGTGATTGCATCGAATTTTCGAAGAGGGCTTACGATCGTGTCCGTCACGGCCACGACGGGAATTCCGCGCGCGGCGACCGCTTGCGCGAGATCCACCGTCTCCGCTGTATAGGGCGAGAAGGTGATCGCGAGGAGCACATCGCCGGGACGGATCGCATGGCGGCTGTCGAGCTTGCCGACTGCGCTGTGGAGCATGGCCGGGACGCCCATCTTCTCGAAGGCATAGGCCATGTAGCTTGCGACGGGGAAGGAGCGGCGCAAGCCGATGATATGGATCATGCCGGCGCCGGTCAGCGCGTCGACCGCCTTGTCGAGGGATTGCGGATCAACGGTCTTCAGCAAGCCCTCGAGCGATGTGCGCCCTGCGTCGACGAATTCGGCAAGGAGCGCCGACGGGCTACCTTCCTCCTTCTGTCGGAGATGACTGAGGCGGGTCGAATAGTCGGGCCAGTCGCCCACGAACGAATCGCGAAACAGTTTCTGCATCTCGGAGAAGCCCGAGAACCCAAGGATCTGGCAAAAACGCATGAAGGCTGACGGCTGGACACCCGCCCCTTCCGCCATCTCAGCCACGGTCGAAACGGCAATACGATCGGTATTGGCAGCAACGTAGTCGGCGCATTGCCGCAGCCGCTTCGGCAGCTTGTCCGACACGTCGAGAAGCCTCTCCTCGAACGCCTTCACCGTGTCCGGACTTCCGATGCCTGTCATTCCTGTTACCCCGCTTCTCGGCACTTGACATAAACGATATCGCAATCTAGCAAAATGGAATGTATATTCCAAATGGAGATTTCCCGTCCGACGGAACAAGGGATCTCCGCGCCACCAGAGGGCGAGCGGTCTATCGAGGAAGAGACCTGCCGGGAAACAGGAAACGAACGATTTCAAAGCGCGCTTGGCCCGTCCGTCTGCCAAGCGGAAAGAGGAGGAAACGATGGTAACGAACTTGGCTCTTCTGGGCGCCGGACGCATCGGCAAGGTACACGCAAAGGCCATTGCCGAGGACAAGCGGGCAAAACTCGTGGCCGTGGCCGACGCATTTGCCGATGCCGCCAATGCCATCGCTGAAACCTCGGGATGTGCGGTGAGAACCATCGACGAGATCGAGGCAGATCAGAGCATCCATGCGGTGGTCATCTGCACGCCGACCAACACGCATGCGGATCTTATCGAGCGCTTTGCGCGTGCCGGCAAGGCCATCTTCTGCGAAAAGCCAATCGACCTCGATGTCGCCCGTGCGGCAGCATGCGTCGAGGCGGTGAAGAAGACCGGTGCCAAGGTTATGCTCGGATTCAACCGCCGCTTCGACCCACACTTCCGGGCAGTCCGCCAGGCGATCGATGACGGCAAAATCGGCAAGGTCGAGATGGTGACGATCACCAGCCGCGACCCCGGCCCGCCGCCTGCCGAATACGTGAAGGTGTCAGGCGGTATCTTCCGCGACATGACCATCCACGACTTCGACATGGCGCGCTTTCTTCTCGGTGAGGAGGTCGTCAGCGTCATGGCCACTGCATCCGTACTTGTCGATCCGAAGATCGGTGAGCTCGGCGACTATGACAGCGCCAGCCTGATCCTGACGACCGCAAGCGGACGCCAGTGCGTCATTTCCAATTCCCGTCGTGCCTCCTACGGATATGACCAGAGGATCGAAGTTCACGGGTCTCTTGGCTCCGTCTCGGCGGAGAACCAGCGCCCTGTTTCGATCGAGATCGCCACGAAAGACGGTTATACGCGTCCGCCGCTGCACGACTTTTTCATGACCCGCTACACCGCGGCCTATGCGGCGGAAATATCGGCATTCATTGACGCCCTCGAAAAAGGTACTGCACCCTCTCCCTCGGCGGAGGACGGATTGATCGCGCTCACACTTGCGGATGCCGCCGTCCAGTCCGTACAAAAAGGTGCGGCCGTGCGTGTCAGCATCTGATTCCGATCGCGCAGGGATTGCAGGGATCTCGGGCCGGCCGGCTGCTTGATTGGCAGTGCGGCCGACGCAGGAGCCGTTGCGGTTCATTGCGGCCTTGAGCAATTCGGCCACATCGTGTGCCGCTCCGAGACTTGACGGGTGACGGCCAACCCGCCCGGCGGGACGGATAGGGAGATGGGAATGGACTTAGAGCCGATTGCTTCCGATGCCGCAGCCGTCATCCAGATCGCGCTCACGCCCGTCTTCCTGCTGGCCGGTACCGCAGGCTGCCTCAACGTGTTCACGGCCCGGCTCGCCCGCGTGTCGGACCGGGTGAACCACCTTTTCGCCGAACTGAATGAATCGGACGACCCGGACGAGGCACGCCTCGTACAGCTCGTCTACTTGCGATCGCGGACTCTCGCCCTCGAGCTGGCGGTGATCCTCGGCACGACATCTGGCGTCTGCACGTGTTTCGCGACACTCGGGCTCTTGCTCGGAGCTGTGCGCGAAGAATTCCGTGAACAGATGCTGCTCTGGTTCTTCGGAGGCGCCGTCACGGCACTCGTGGGCGCCTTCATCTCGTTTCTGTTCGAGATCATGCTTGCCGGTCACGCCATGCTCCGGCAGATCGCCTACGACCGCGCGCTACTCGAGCGCCAGCGACTGGCCAAGGCCAAGAAGATCCAGAGCCTCTGAAGCGATCGCTTCGCGACCACGCGTTCCCCGCGCACAGGTATGGCGGGAAAATATCGGCGGGACCATTGTTTCGACTCTTCTCCATGCCTATTTGACATTTGAAAGAAGCGACTGAGGCAACCGAACGGTACTCTGACAGCTGAATCCGAGAGTTGCGTCGCATGTCGGCGCTCGTTGACACCATAGGAACGTTCAGACATCCTGACGCCCTGCACTTCGCGGCGGCGCTAGGATTCCGCGCCGCTTTCATCCGGCTGGAAACGGACGTGCCATCACATGACAAGGCCCCGCATGAACATCGTTTCCGGTACCGTTTCCACCATATTCATGGACAAAGTGGCGGATTGGCTGATGCGCTCTGCGCTTGCCGGCGACAACCTCGAGGATCTCGTCCGGGGATTCTGCGAGCGCATAGCCGCGGCAGGCATGCCGATCGCCCGCATTCACCTTTCCTTCTCGATGCTTCATCCGCTCTACGATGCGCTCGGCTTTACCTGGCGGCGCTCGAGCGGACTTTCCGTGGAAGGCTATCGTCACGACCACGACAAGCCGGAAGTCTTTCTAAGAAGCCCGTACTACCATCTACTGAGTAACAATCTCGAATATATCCGTCGCCGCATCCCGGCTGACGGACCGGCGGAATTCCCGATCTTCGATGATCTCCGCAAGGAAAGCATTACCGACTACATTGCGTTCCTGCAGCCCTTCGGCGACCAGTCGGTCCAGGGAATGATGGGATCGTGGTCGACCGACAATGAAGGCGGGTTCAGCGAAGACATGATCGCTGCGCTCCTGCGAATGCAGGACCATCTTGCCGTCGCGGCGAAAATGGCCGTGCTCGACAAGCTCGCGAACAACATGCTGACTACCTATCTCGGTGGCGGTGCCGGAAAGCGCGTGCTGGACGGCCAGATCCGCCGGGGCGACGGCGAGACGATCCGCGCCGCGCTCGTCATGGGCGATATGCGCCAGTCCACCAACATTGCCGACCGCGAGGGCCGGCAGGCCTACATCGACACCCTGAACCAGTTCTTCGATGCGATCGCATCGCCCTTCAACCGCAATGGCGGCGAAATCCTGAGCTTCCTCGGGGACGGCTTCCTGGCCGTCTATCCTTGCGGAAGACACAAGGATCCCTCGAAGGTCGCCTGCGATTCCGCGCTTTCCGCCGTCTACAATGCACAGGCCCGGGTCGCCGCGCTCAATCGGGAACGGCAGGGCAAGAACCTCAGCACGATCCGCTATGGCATCGGCCTCCATGTCGGCAACGTCATGTTCGGAAATGTCGGCCTCAAGGACCGGCTCACCTTCTCGGCCTTCGGATCGGCGGTGAACGAGGTGCAGCGACTGCAGTCGCTGACGAAGAAGTACTCGAGCGAGGTCATCGCCAGCCAGGCCTTTGCCGGCTACTGCGGCGGCGACTGGATGACGCTTGGGGACGAGAAGCTTCGCGGCGTCGGCCAGCGCGTCACGATCCTGCGGCCGAAACCCACGAAGGAGCTGGTCGGCATCGAGGCCGCGTTCGACGGCGCGGCCGAGGACGGGCTATCGGAAGCGGAGCGCGTCATTCTCCTCCATCGCGGCACCAAGACGCCGGTGAAGCAGCGCCCGCTGCTCGACAAGTTCCTGCAATAGACTCAGAGGCGACAGTCTTTCCCCTGGAGAGACTGTCGCCTGCACAGTTTCCCGCACCTCCCGCCATCCGAGGCATCGCCACCGCCGGGCGCTGCTCCCCATTCCAGATCCGGCACTCCCCGCCGGGCGACGTTGCTTTACGATCGTTCGGCAGAACTGTGGCCGGTCTCGTACGCAGCCACTTCCCCTCGCCGTGCCTGACCACGGCTCTTCGCGTTGCGGTACCATCCAAAAAGTGATTGCCACCAGAGAATGCTGTTTCTAGTATCCGTCACTACGGGTTGATCCATGTCATAGGAGGAAAACCGGCCCCGCATAAAAGTCTCTCCGCATCGCATAGCTTGAACTTTCAGGAGATCTGCAATGGCGACCGACAACGGGATGCATCACGCCGAGCCGGCAAGAGAAGACAATACGACGCTCAACTTGAGCCGACTTCATGGGCGCAGCACCCTTTCTCCCCACGCGTCAGATGAACCTCGAGACGCGACCATACGGGCGTCCCTCCTGCATATCTCGACCACTCCACATCTGCCTTTCAACCAGTTTGTCGTAGACGGACAGCGGGTGCCGCACCTCGGCACCGGTCGATACGCCAGCTCCTCCCCTTCTTCTCGGCTTCTCTAGCCGCCGTTTTCTCGCTTCGAACTACGCCTCGCGGAAACGGGTCCCCATTCGTTTGTCCATTGGCCGGGGTTTTTGATCGCATCCCCGCTCAAGCAGACAGCCCTACCGGCCTCGGGCGCCAACATGAAGGAAACAGCTCATGACCAGAAAGGGTTGGCTCGTCGCCCTGATCGTCGCCGTACTTGCAGGAGCGGCCTACTATGGATGGACGACGCTCAGAGGAAGCGGCATCCCGGCCGGGATCGCCAGCGGCAACGGCCGGATAGAGGCAGTCGAGATCGACATATCGACGAAGACCGCAGGCCGGATCGTCGACATCCTGGTCGACGAAGGAGATTTCGTCGAAGCCGGCCAGGAACTCGCCCGCATGGACACCGAGCAACTCGAGGCCAAGCGCCGTCAGGCGGAAGCGGAGCTCAGGCGCGCCACGATCAGCGTCGGAACGGCCAACAGCCTCGTGAAGCAGAGAAGGGCCGAGCAGGAGGCAGCAGTTGCGGTGGTCGCCCAACGCGAAGCCGAGCTGGATGCCGCGAAGACGCGGCTAGCCCGATCCGAGCAGCTTTCGCGATCGAACACCGTGTCACAACAGGTTCTCGACGATGATCGGGCCGCGGCCGCAGCGGCGCAGGCGACGCTTGCGGCCGCCAAGGCGCAGGTGGCTGCTTCGGAAGCCGCCGTCAGCGCCGGCGAGGCCCAGGTGGTCGACGCAGAAGCCGCAGTGGATGCGGCGAAGGCCGCGATCGAGAGCATCGATGCGGACATCAGGGACAGCACGCTCAGGGCGCCGCGTGCGGGACGGGTCCAGTACCGGGTTGCCCAACCGGGCGAGGTCTTGTCTGCCGGCGGCCGGGTGCTCAACCTTGTCGATCTCGGCGACGTCTACATGACCTTCTTCCTTCCGACCGAGCAGGCCGGACGCGTGCCGATCGGTGCTGATGTCAGGCTTGTGCTTGATGCGGCGCCCGAGTACGTGGTTCCGGCCAAGGTCACTTTCGTTGCCGACGTGGCCCAGTTCACCCCAAAGACGGTCGAAACGCAGGAAGAGCGGCAGAAGCTCATGTTCCGGGTAAAGGCGAGGATCAATCCTGATCTCCTCCGGAAATACGTCCAGCTGGTCAAGACCGGGCTCCCCGGCATGGCCTATGTACAGCTGGATCCGAATGTGGAGTGGCCTGAAAGCCTCGGGAACCTGGTCAAATGACAGACGCACCGGTCGACCGGAGGGTATCTTCGCCGCCTGTTGCAAGGATCGAGAACGTCGCGCTCTCCTATGGCAAGACTCGTGCGCTCGACGGGATATCCCTGGACGTTCCATCGGGCCGGATGATCGGGCTGATCGGACCGGACGGGGTCGGAAAGTCGAGCCTCCTCTCCCTGATCGCCGGTGCAAGGGCCTTGCAGCAAGGACATATCGACGTCCTCGGCGGAGACATGTCCGACGCTGGGCATCGCCGCCGGACATCTCCGCGCATCGCCTACATGCCCCAGGGGCTGGGAAAGAACCTCTATCCGACGTTGTCGGTCTTCGAGAATGTCGATTTCTTTGGCCGCCTTTTCGGTCAGGATAGCGAGGAGCGTCAGCGCCGCATCGCCGAGCTTCTGCGCAGCACGGGGCTATCCCCCTTTGCCGACCGGCCGGCAGGAAAACTGTCCGGCGGCATGAAGCAGAAGCTCGGACTTTGCTGCGCGCTCATCCATGACCCGGACCTGCTCATACTCGATGAACCGACGACGGGCGTGGATCCCCTGTCGCGCAGGCAGTTCTGGGAGCTGATCGACGACATTCGCGAAAGCCGCAAGGGCATGAGCGTCATCGTATCCACCGCCTACATGGAAGAGGCCGCACGTTTCGACTGGCTGGTGGCGATGGATGCGGGGAAGATTCTGGCAACGGGCACGCCGCAGGAGCTCCTCGCACAGACGGGCAAAACCAACCTCGACGCCGCATTCGTGGCACTCCTGCCGGAAGCGAAGCGAACAGGCCACACGAACGTCGTCATTCCGCCGCGGTCGGATGCCGCAAGCAGCGAGGTGGCGATCGAGGCCGAGAACCTGACGATGCGGTTCGGCGATTTCACCGCCGTCGACAATGTAAGCTTCCGCATCACGCGCGGCGAGATCTTCGGTTTCCTTGGGTCCAATGGCTGCGGCAAGACGACGACGATGAAGATGCTCACCGGTCTGCTGCCCGCGAGCGAGGGGACGGCCCGTCTTTTCGGCAAGGCCGTCGACCCCAACGACATCGAGGTGCGCCGCCGCGTGGGCTACATGTCCCAGGCATTCTCGCTCTACACCGAGCTGACGGTCCGGCAGAACCTGGAACTCCACGCACGCCTCTTCGACATGGAACCGTCCGCCATTCCCTCCCGCGTCGCCTACATGGCGAGACGCTTCGATCTTGAAGGCTTCATGGACGCGATGCCGGAAGCCCTTCCGCTCGGTATAAGACAGCGCCTCTCCCTTGCCGTGGCGATGGTCCACGCGCCGGAAATCCTCATCCTCGACGAACCGACCTCAGGCGTCGATCCGGTCGCCCGCGATGGTTTCTGGGAGATTCTTGCGGATCTCTCGCGCAAGGACAACGTGACGATCTTCGTCTCCACCCATTTCATGAATGAGGCGGCGCTCTGCGATCGCATCTCGCTCATGCATGCGGGCAAGGTGCTGATCAGCGATACGCCGGCCGCGATCGTCGCGACCCGCTCGGCCACCACCCTCGAAGAAGCGTTCATCGCCTATCTGGAAGATGCGATCGGCGAGAAGAAAAGCGAGGAACCTGCGCCTGCCGTCGCTCAGGTCCCGCCAACACCCGATGCCGAAGCGGCTGACACTGGCGACCGCGCGAAGCCCGCGGCCGAACGCCACTTCGACCCGCGCCGGATGCTTGCCTACAGCAAACGCGAAACGCTTGAGCTCCGCCGCGATCCGATCCGGGCAACGCTTGCCATTATCGGCAGCGTCATTCTGTTGCTCGTGATCGGCTACGGCATCAACATGGACGTGGAGGATCTTTCCTTCGCCGTCCTCGATCGCGATGACACGTCGACCAGCCGCGACTACGCGCTGCAGATCGCCGGCTCCCGCTACTTCATCGAAAAAGCACCGATCAGCGACTACGGCGAAATGGACCGGCGCATGCGCGACGGCGAGCTCAGCCTCGTGATCGAAATTCCGCCGGGTTTCGGAAGAGACGTCGCGCGCGGCCGCAACGCGCAGGTGAGCGCATGGATTGACGGCGCCATGCCGACCCGTGCCGAAACCGTCCGCGGCTACGCCCAGGGCATGCATCAGACCTGGCTTACCCAGAAGGCGCGTGAACTATACGGAAATGCCGCCACGATCGGCGACTACCAGCTGGAGATCCGCTATCGCTACAATCCCGACGTCGAGAGCCTGATCGCCATCGTTCCGGCCATCATCCCGATCCTGCTGCTGATGATCCCATCGATGCTGAGCGTACTGAGCGTCGTTCGCGAGAAGGAACTCGGCTCGATCATCAACTTCTACGTCACGCCCGTGACGCGGTTCGAATTCCTCCTGGGCAAACAGATTCCCTACGTCATTCTCGCCGCACTGAATGTGGTGATGCTCACCGCCTTCGCCATTTTCGTGTTCGGCGTCCCATTCACCGGGAGCTTCCTGGTCTTCGGGACCGCTGCCCTGCTCTACGTCGTGGTTACGACGAGCATGGGGCTGGTGATCTCGACTTTCGTAAGTAGCCAGATTGCCGCTATCTTCTTCACCGCGATCATCACCATCGTTCCCGCCGTCCAGTATTCCGGCCTCATCGATCCGGTCTCCTCGCTCCAGGGCTTCGGCGCTTTCATCGGCAATATCTTTCCGACGACCTATTTCGTGACGATCTCGCGCGGCTCTTTCTCGAAAGCCCTCGATTTCAGCGACCTGTCGCAGTCGTTCATTCCCCTCATCATCGCCATTCCGGTGCTGCTCGGTTGCGGAGCGGCCTTCCTCAAGAAACAGGCGACCTGAGATGCGGATCGCGAACGCCTTTCAACTGGGGATCAAGGAAATACGCGGGCTCATGCGTGACCCCGTCCTCCTGATACTGATCATCTACACATTCTCGCTTTCCATCTACAGCGCCTCCAACGCTACGCCGGAGACCCTCAATCACGCCGCAATCGCCATTGTCGACGAGGATCAATCGCCGGTGTCCTCCCGGATCATCACTGCTTTCTATCCTCCTTATTTCGCGGTCCCCCGACTGATCAGCCCGTCCGAGATGGACAGCCGCATGGATGCAGGGCTCGATACCTTCGCCCTCGACATCCCACCGAACTTCCAGCGGGACCTGCTCGCCCAGCGTTCGCCCGTCATCCAGCTCAACGTCGACGCCACGCGCATGTCGCAAGCTTTCACGGGCGGTAGCTATGTCCAGTCGATCGTGTCAGGCGAGATCGATGAGTTCCTCAATCGCCACCGCGGCAGCGATACGCTGCCAGTCGAGCTCGTGTTGAGGGCGCGCTTCAACCCGCAGCTCGACAAGGGGTGGTTCATGCCCATCTCCAACGTGATCTCCTCGATCACGATGCTGGCGATCATCCTCACCGGTGCGGCCCTGATCCGCGAGCGCGAGCACGGAACGATCGAGCACCTGCTGGTCATGCCCGTCTCGCCCACGGAGATCATGGTCAGCAAGATCTGGTCGATGGGACTTGTGGTGCTGATTGCATCCGCGCTGTCGCTCGTCTTTGTCGTCCAGGGACTGCTCGACGTGCCGATCCAGGGCTCGATTGGTCTCTTCCTCGCGGGAACCGCCCTTCAACTCTTCGCGACCACGTGCATGGGCATATTCCTGGCGACGGTCGCCGGATCCATGCCGCAGTTCGGGCTGCTGCTGATGCTGGTCCTGCTTCCGCTGAAAGTGCTGTCGGGCGCCCTCACCCCGCGCGAAAGTATGCCGGACTTCATCCAGTACATCATGCTGGCAGCACCCGACACCCATTTCGTCATACTTGCGCAGGCAATCCTTTTCCGCGGCGCAGGCATCTCAGTGGTCTGGCCACAATTTCTTGCGCTGGCGGCCATTGGGTCTATCTTCTTCTACTTCTCGCTGCACAGATTCCGGCAGTTCTTGAGGTAGGGGGACTGACGAACGACGCGGACCGTGTCCGCACCAAGGCCCTCCGGGGCACTACATGAACGAGGAGACGATCGTCATGGCAAAAACGATGAAGGCCGCAGTCGTCAGGGAGTTCCGCAAGCCCCTGACAATCGAGGAAGTCGATGTTCCGACCCCTGGGCCGGGACAGATCGTAGTAAAGTATGAAGCGACCGGTGTCTGCCACACGGACCTGCATGCTGCTAGCGGCGACTGGCCGGTCAAGCCCAATCCGCCGTTCATTCCGGGACATGAAGGCGTCGGCTATGTCGCTGCACTCGGATCCGGCGTCACCCGCGTCAAGGAAGGGGACCGCGTCGGTGTTCCCTGGCTTTACACTGCCTGCGGATGCTGCTCGCCTTGCCGCACCGGGTGGGAGACATTGTGCGCGCAGCAACAGAATACCGGCTACTCAGTGAACGGAACGTTCGCGCAATATGGTCTCGCCGATCCCGGTTTCGTCGGACATCTGCCCGCGGGGCTCGAATTTGGTCCGGCGGCTCCGGTGCTTTGCGCCGGCGTTACCGTCTACAAGGGTCTCAAGGAGACCGAGGTCCGGCCCGGAGAATGGGTGGTCATTTCCGGTATCGGCGGCCTCGGCCATATGGCCGTCCAGTACGCCAAGGCCATGGGTATGCATGTCGCGGCGGCGGATATCTTCGACGACAAGCTGGAACTCGCCAAGAAGCTGGGCGCCGATCTCGTGGTCAACGGCAAGGCGCCGGATGCGATCGACCAGGTGCAGAAGGCCACGGGCGGCGTGCACGGCGCACTGGTGACGGCCGTCTCGCCGAAGGCCATGGAACAGGCCTACGGCTTCCTTCGTTCGAAGGGAACCATGGCTCTCGTCGGATTGCCGCCGGGCTACATTTCCCTGCCGGTGTTCGACACCGTGCTCAAGCGCATAACGGTGCGCGGCTCGATAGTCGGGACGCGTCAGGATCTCGAGGAATCGCTTGCCTTCGCAGCGGAAGGAAAGGTTGCCGCCCACTTCTCCTGGGACAAGCTGGACAATATCAACGACATCTTCCACCGGATGGAAGAAGGCAAGATCGACGGACGTATCGTCCTCAATCTCGACTAAGTACGATACGCTGCGGAACCGCGGGGGCGGCGCGCACGACTTTACCGGCGCCGCCCGTTTCAGCCGACCAACCCAAAATTCCGTCAGGTAGCCCGTGCAGTGACGACGGCCCCTTGCACGCGTTCCCTCGACAGGCCAATGAGGGCCGAAGAGAGAACGCGCGGGCACGATCATGGCAGCAAAGCAGATTGCGATTGTAGGGGGCGGTCCGGCGGGCCTGATGGCGGCAGAGGAGTTGAGCCGCCACGGTCACGCCGTAACCATCTACGAGGCGATGCCGACGGTCGGGCGCAAATTCCTGCTCGCGGGCAAGTCGGGACTCAACCTCACCCATTCCGAAGACTATTCACGCTTCGTAACCCGCTTCGGCAAAACTGCCGAAAGACTGCGCGCTGCCCTTGACGGTTTCACCCCGGCCGATGTCCGAGAGTGGGCGGAAGGCCTGGGGACGGAAACCTTCGTCGGCTCATCCGGCCGCGTGTTTCCGAAGGTCATGAAGGCATCGCCCCTACTTCGAGCCTGGCTCGCCCGGTTGGAAGCACAGGGCGTGCGGATTCTAACCCGGCACAGGTGGGTCGGGTTCGGCGAGGACGTGCTGCGTTTCGAGACCCCGGAAGGATCGAAGGTCGTTCGTTTCGATGCAGCACTCCTTGCGCTTGGGGGCGCGAGTTGGCCACGGCTCGGATCCGACGCGGCCTGGGTGGACTGGCTGAGAGTGAAGGGCGTCGAGGTCAGCACCTTCCGCCCCGCCAATTGCGGTTTCGATCTTACCTGGAGCGAGGGTTTCCGCGAGCGTTTCCATGGCGCACCCGTAAAGGGGACGGTCGCATCCTCGGGAGCAGGCGCGATTCCCGGAGAATTCGTCATCACGCGGCACGGGATCGAGGGAAGCCTCGTCTACGCGCACGCGGCAAGCCTGCGCGACGCTCTGGAGAAGGATGGATCCGCCAGTCTCCTCCTCGATCTGGCCCCGGGGCGGACACAGGACCGACTGGCGCGCGACTTCGCCCGCCAGGACAGCAAGGCGAGCCTTTCCAATCGCCTTCGAAAGGCGGCTGGGCTCGACGGCGTCAAGTCCGGGCTGGTGCGCGAGCTTGCGAGTGCCGGCGATCGCGGTGATCCGCTCCGCCTCGCCCGCGTCATCAAGGCGCTGCCGGTTCCCGTCCTGCGGCCGCGCCCCATTGCCGAGGCCATTTCTACGGCAGGCGGGATAGGCTGGAACAGCGTCGACGCGAACTACATGCTGAAGGCAATACCGGGCGTATTCGCCGCCGGAGAAATGATCGACTGGGAAGCGCCTACGGGGGGATATCTGCTGACGGCATGCCTGGCAACGGGCCGGGCTGCCGCACACGGCATCGGGGAATGGCTCGCCCACTAGGTCTTCCCGAGATCAAACGGTCGAAGAGCGTTTTTCGGCACTATCTCAGATGGTTCGCCCTGTTTCCTGCCACGTGTGTTCAAAAAATGGCTAGGGCGCGTTCCCCGCCCCGCAGCTCCGAAACAGGCCCTCCGCTGATCAATGGGGCGCCAATCCGAAGAAGGCCATGCGCGTCATGATCGTATAGTCCGACTCCGACACCATCATCGCCACGAAGACGAGGATCGCGATCGGCGGCAGGAGGATGGCGTAGATCAGGGCAAGCCGCTCCCAGGCCATGTGCATGAACACCGCCACGATCAGCCCGGCCTTCAGCATCATGAAAATGAGGATGAGCGTCCATCGCAGGTAGCCGTGAACGCCGAAGTAGTCGACCAGGTAGGAGAAGGCGCTGAGCACGAACAGCAAACCCCAGACGAACAGATAGAGCTTGATCGGATGCTGTTGTCCGGAATGTGCCTGCGCCGTTGCATGCACCGTAGTCTCTGCCATGACGCTCTCCTTACCAGAGATAGAAGAATGCGAAGATGAACACCCAGACCAGATCGACGAAGTGCCAGTAGAGGCCGGTGATCTCGACGATTTCGTAGTTGCCCTTGCGGCTGGTGAAGAAACCTCGGCGTCCGGTGTCGAAGTCGCCTCGCCAGACCTTGCGTGCGATGATCAAGAGGAAGATCACGCCGATGGTCACGTGCGTGCCGTGAAAGCCGGTGATCATGAAGAACGCAGAGCCGAACTGGGCCGCACCCCACGGATTTTCCCAGGGCCTCACCCCTTCTGTGATCAGCTTCGTCCACTCGAATGCCTGCATGCCCACGAAGGTCGCCCCGAACAGCGCGGTCACCAGCATCAGGATTGCCGTCTTGCGGCGGTCACGCCGATACCCATAGTTGACGGCCATCGCCATGGTGCCGCTGCTCGATATGAGGACGAAGGTCATGATGGCGATGAGGATCAGCGGGATCTCGTGTCCGCCGATGGTCAGCGCAAAAACCTCGCTCGGGTTGGGCCAGGGAACGGTCGTTGACATGCGAGCGGTCATGTAGGCCAGCAGGAAGCATCCGAAGACGAAGGTGTCGCTGAGGAGAAAGATCCACATCATGGCCTTTCCCCAGGAGACGTTCTTGAATGTCCTTTGGTCGGACGCCCAGTCCGCGGCAAAACCTGCAAGTCCCCCGGGTCCGGCCGGCTGATCCCTGTGTATCGAGGCGGGCTGTGACATCCTGCAACTCCCTAGGTGAGCAACTGCCGGCAGAGGTCGGCGAAGTCGTTGGCCCATCCGGCGAAAAGCGCGAAAAGGATGAGCCAGACGATGAGCATGAAATGCCAGTAGATTGCGCAGAGATCGACGCTTTGGCGTAACAATCCGGGGATTGAGCGCGTGAAAAACGATCTTGCCGTGGTCCGGCCGAGCACCAGAAGCCCACCGAGAATGTGAATGCCGTGCAGACCGGTCAGCATGTAGAAGAAGCTGTTGGCGGGGTTTGCCGCAAGCCCATAGCCAGCCGCCACGAGTTCACGCCATGCCTGAATCTGCCCCACGAGAAAGAGGATGGCGAACAACAGGCCCACGCCGAGGGACTGGCGCATGCCTTGCAAATGGTTCCGGCCCGCTTCGATCTTCGCCCATTGCAGGCAGGCGCTGCTGGCGACAAGCACGGCTGTGTTCACCCATAGCAGGCGCGGGACGGGAACCGCCCACCAGTCCGACGACGCCATGCGCATGAAATAGGCGCTGATCGCAAGACTGAAGAGCGCGCCGACCACTCCCAGGAAGACGAAGAGGCCGATCCTGACGGGAGCAACGGGCGGCCGCTCGTGGACCGGTCCCGCATGTGCTGTCTCCGCCTCAAGCCAGGGCTTCGACAAGAGTCGCTGGCCTGCCAGCCACCAGAGCATGACCAGGCCGACCCCGCGAGAAACAGCAGCATGACCTGCATCAGATTGCCTCCCTCGTCACGCCGCCGGCGGAAGGCTGGTTCTGCGGAATGAAATCCTCCGCGGCACCGGGGACGCTGTAGTCATAGGCCCAGCGATAGACCACCGGGAGTTCCTTCCCCCAGTTGCCGTGGGCCGGTGGCGTCTGTGGCGTCTGCCATTCGAGTGTCGTCGCGCGCCAGGGGTTGCCACCCGCCGGCCGGCCCCTGCGCAGGCTCCAGACCAGATTGAACAGGAACACGATCTGCGCCACGCCGACGATGAGCGCCATGACGGTGATGAAAACGTTCAGCGTGTGGGCGGATTCGGGAACGAACGAGGTCTCGCCGATCTCATAGTAGCGCCGGGGAATGCCCAGCAGTCCCAGATAGTGCATCGGGAAAAAGATCGCGTAGGCACCGAGGAACGTGACCCAGAAGTGGAAATGCCCAAGCGCCTCGTTCAGCATCCGCCCGGTGACCTTCGGATACCAGTGATAGATGGCCCCAAAGATCACGAGTATGGGCGCCACGCCCATGACCATGTGGAAATGCGCGACGACGAACATCGTGTCGGACAACGGCACGTCGACCACAACGTTACCGAGGAACAGGCCAGTGAGGCCGCCGTTGACGAAAGTGACGATGAAGGCGAGCGCAAACAACATGGGCAAGGTCAGGTGGATATCGCCGCGCCAGAGCGTGAGAACCCAATTGTAGACCTTGATGGCTGTGGGGATTGCGATAATGAGCGTGGTCGTCGCGAAGAAGAAGCCGAAGGCCGGGTTCATTCCGCTTACATACATGTGGTGTGCCCAGACGACGAAGCTCAACGCGCCGATGATCACGATCGCCCAGACCATCATGCGATAGCCGAAGATGTTCTTGCGGGCGTGAGTGCTGATCAGGTCGGAGACGATGCCGAAAGCGGGCAGCGCGACGATGTAGACCTCGGGATGGCCGAAGAACCAGAAAAGGTGCTGGAACAGGATCGGACTGCCGCCGACATGCTGCAGCTGCTGCCCCATCTCGACGATCGCCGGCATGAAGAAGCTCGTGCCGAGCAGGCGGTCGAACAGCATCATGACAGCCGCGACGAAGAGCGCGGGAAAAGCCAGAAGGGCCATGACAGTCGCAGTGAAGATGCCCCACACGGTTAACGGCATGCGCATAAGCGTCATGCCGCGCGCACGTCCCTGCAGCACCGTTACCACATAGTTCAGGCCGCCCATGGTGAAGCCAATGATGAAGAGGATGAGCGACGACAGCATGATGATGATGCCCCAGTCGCTGCCTCCCGGCGTTCCCGAGAGAATGGCCTGTGGCGGATAGAGCGTCCATCCGGCACCGGTCGGTCCGCCCGGCGCGAAGAAGCCCGTCACGAGCACGAGAACCGCGAGAAGGTAGATCCAGTAGCTCAGCATGTTGGCATAGGGGAACACCATGTCCCGCGCGCCGAGCATCAGCGGGATCAGATAGTTTCCGAAGCCCCGAGAAACAGTGCAGTCAGCAGGTAGATCACCATGATCATGCCGTGCATGGTGATGAACTGGTAGTAATGGTCGGCGTCGATGAATTCGAGATAGCCCGGGAATGCGAGTTGCATTCGCATCAGCCACGACAGGACCAGCGCCACGAAGCCGATCGCCATTGCCGTCACGGAATACTGTACCGCGATGGTCTTCGCATCCTGACTGAAGACATAGCGCGTCCACCAGCTCTTCGGATGATAGAGTTCCACGTCCTCGACTTCGGCGGGCCGGATGACCTCGCCGGCGCCGGATCGAATGTCGACCATGATCGACCTCCCTGTTCCTCCCGATGCACTGCCATTTCAAAGATGGACGGCCTCAGTTGGCCGCCTGTTCCTGCGAGGCCACCTGCAGTTGCTCGAATGTCTGCTGCTGCGCAAGCCAGGCCTGATAGTCCTCCTCGGTGTCGACCACCACGGTTCCACGCATTTGCGAGTGCCCCACCCCACACATCTCGGCACACAGGATGTCGAACGTCCCCGTCCGTGTCGGCGTGAACCAGAAATAGGTCACCATGCCGGGGATCATGTCCATCTTCGCGCGGAATTCCGGCACGTAGAAATCATGCAGGACATCGATCGAGCGAAGCAGGACGCGAACCGGTTTTCCGACGGGAAGATGCAGCTCTCCCCCTTCGACGACGACGTCGTCGAGGCCGGAGGAGTCGCTCTTGCTGACACCGAGCGAGTTTTCCGCGGAGATCTCGCTGGTAGCCGCGTGCCCCAGCTTTCCGTCGGCGCCAGGCAGACGGAAACTCCAGAGCCACTGCTGCGAAACAACCTCCACAGGTGTCGCCTCGTTCGGAACGGTCACGAACTGGTGCCAGACAACCAGGCCGGGCGCCAGCATGGCCGCTACGCCCACCGCCGTTCCGCCCGCAAGAATCCACTCGAGACGCCGGTTCTCGGGCTCATAGGCGGCGACGTTTCCCGGGCGATGCCGGAACCGCATCACGCAGTATGCCATGAAGGAAACGACGGCCACGAACACAATGCCGGTGATCCAGAAGGTGATGACCAGCGTGCTGTCGATGTAGCCCCAGTTGGACGCAATCGGCGTCCACCACCAAGGGCTGACGAGGTGGAAAACCACCGAGCCGACTACCAGCAATACGAGAATCAGCACCACGGCCATTTCCTGTCCCTCCCTGAGCCATCCGGCTGTGGACATGAAACTGCAGACTGCGAAATTCCGACTTCATTCTCTCACAATCAATGATTCCGGGCAATTACGCCTATCGAGGCTGTGTATTTCGCCGGCTGCCCGCCGCGGCGAGCCGTATTTCACGCCCCGGTGCCCGATGCGCCATCGAACACCTGACCTGTCACGATCTACTTGGAATACTGCTTCAGGTAGGCAAGGAGATTGGTGATGTCGTCGTCGTTCTTGATGCCGGCAAAGGCCATCTTCGTACCCTTCACCTTGGCTCTCGGACTGTGCAGATAGTCCCGGAGCGACGCATCGTCCCAGACGAGCCCGCCCTCACCCGCTTCCTTCATCGCCGAGGAATAGTTGAAATCCGGATGGGTACCGGCCTTCCGTCCGAAGACCCCGTTCAAGGACGGGCCGACCTTGTTCTTGTCGGTATCGGCCACATGGCAGGCGGAACACTTCTTGAAGACGGTTGCACCCGCAGTTGCATCTCCCTCCTGCGCGGCGACGCTGGACGCAAAAGGCGTGGCAAGACAGCAGAACAGCAAAACACGGTACCGCATGGCGCGCCTCATCCTCCTTGAGATACGTCCAGAATGAAGATGTGCCGATCCGCGCACATGTCAATGCCGGGCGAGACCGGCGTTACAGATTTAACATTCCGCCGGCCCACGCCGATCGAAGGCGGCAACAAAACGATACCGGCCTGCCTTCGCGAGCGTCAGACCACTAGGCCGAGTTCCCGCGTGGAATGTCGGGTCCGTTGCAGGAGGGCGATGGCGCCCTGCTCCTCGGCAATGGCGATGGCCGATTTCAGATCGGCGGTTATCGCTTCCCTCGGAGAAATACCCTGGGAACGAAGGACCGCGCGGCGGCGATACAGTTCGGCAAGCCAGTAGGTGTGTCCGGTTTCCTGCGCCTGCGCGATCGCCTCCGTCGCAATCTCGATGCCCGCTTCGTATCGGTGGGCGAGCCCGAGCATGGTCGCGTGCATGTAAAGGTAGATCGGCAGGTCGACGACAATTCCGAGTTCCCTCAGTTGCGAAAGCCCGTCACGGAACATGTCGTGGCCCATCACGAGATCCCCGCGATGCGCAAGCGCCCATCCGGCGAAAAGGCGTGACATGCCTGCAAGCGATTGCATCTCGTGCTCTTCCGCAAACTCGGACATTCGCTCGGAGAGATCGATGAGCCTGCGATGGTCGTCGCGGTAGAACGCGGAGACCGCCTCGATATCGAGTGAATACGCCTTGCTCGGCACATGGGATATCTCGTGAACATAGGCAACCATGCGCGACAGGGTCTCGTCGGAGGCTTTCCTCTGCCCGGTCAGCCACAGGGAAAGTGCCAGCTGCCCGAGAGCGGACACCTTGGCGTCGTGTCCGCCGAACACAGTCCGGCTGGCTTTCGCCGCCTTCGCATCATAGAGCGCCAGCCCCTCCCGGATCGCATCCTGCGTTTCCCTGTGCCGGCCCAGATTGAAGTCGATCGACCAGATGCAGTGCCGGATCTGGAGCTTGATCTCCGTATCGACGACGCCCGCGAGCATTCCCGGCAGTTGCAGGGCCCGCTCGTGCCTGTCGCGGAAGTCCCGGCCTGCGAAGCACCACCTCCAATAGACCAGAAACCACTTCGGCTGGTCCTCCAACGGTTGGCGGCGAGCGACAGCCACACCGTCCTCGTAAAGTTTGCTGGTAGCAGGCGAATTGGCGCCGCCCGTTGCGGAAAGGACGGGGCCAAGAGCTATGAGCGCGGATAGCTGCAGCGTGTCCATCATGCTGCTCTGAGGCATCGTGGCGCAGAGGCTCAAGGCATGTTCGAGATGATGGCGGGACTCTATCATGGCCGATCGCCGTGCGAACTCGTCCCCCACGCCGATCAGTAGCTCAGCCGCCTCTGCTGTGAGCCCGGCCTGTTCCGCATGGCCGGCAAGGGCAACGGAATCGATCCAGGGCGCGAGCATGCGATCCCGACTGACGGCAAGAAAGAGCCGGCGATGGAACAACTGCTGCTGCTTTTGCGGCATGCCGCCATAGATCACTTCGCGGAGCAACGTATGGCGAAAACCGTAGGCCACGCTTCCCGGCGTTCTCGTTCGCACGAGAAACCCAGCCTCCACCAACGTCTCCACAGCGCGCGCAAGGGACTTCCTGCCACTGTCGGGCAAGAGGATCCTGAGCAACGGGAGAGTGGTTTGCGAACCCGCGACCGTACAGGCGCTCGCGACAGTCCTCGCCGTACCCCCTAGATGGGACAGCCTTGCCTCGAGCATTGCGTCGAAGTCCGCGCGGTGCGACACCGCTGCCCGATCGGGGACGTTCTCCGGTTTGGCGGCCAACCCGTCGGAAATCCACCTGCAGACTTCCTCCACGAAGAGCGGAACGCCCCCCGATATATGCTCCGCCATCTCGATAAGCTCGGGCCGTACCTTTCGGCGCTGCCCGATTCCCCGTGCGCGCATTGCCAGCCCTGCCTCCTCCAGGCTGAAAGGCTCAAGCGAAAGGCGGGTCGTGTGGGCAGCGTCCGACCGATCCATCTCGAATGCGGTTGGTGAGGTCATCACGATCAGGACCGGGAAGTGCCGTGCGACCCGTATCGCTTCGAAGAGCAGGTCCTTCGATGTCCGGTCGAGCCAGTGAACATCTTCAACCGCAAGGACCAGCGGTCCTGTCGCGCACAACAGCTGGAGCGCCCCGGTGACGGCGCGCAAGGCCCTCATCCGGATCGCCAAGGGGCTTATGTCCGAGAAAGTCGGCTCTGCATCCCTCGCTCCCAGGAGATGGGCGAAAAGGTCTACGATCTCTGCATCGCGAATGCCGTGGTGTTCGAACAGTCTCGCCACCACGGCTGCGGGGATCTGCAAGGTGTCTCCCTCATCCGTCGCGCTAGAGGGAAGGCTGGAAACAAATGGATGCAGAGGTGAAAGCAGCCCTTCGGGCTGGGATTGAAACAAAAGGAATTTCGATTGCTTTTCGCGCGTGAGCCGGCGCACCTCGCGCAACAGCCGGGACTTGCCGATACCCGGCTCGCCTTCGATACAGAGCACCTCACCGCGCCCGGCGCGGACGCTGTCCCAAATGGCAGCGATCTTCTGAAGCGCGGCCGCGCGGCCTATGAGATTTCCGCCACGCTTCCTGAACACGTGCGGCCGGTCGACCTTCTTGTGATGGTCCAGCGCGCGCCACACCCTTTCAGGCTGCTCGATGCCTTCCAGTGTCCGGGTTCCCTCGAAGACGAACGTGTACGAACGTCCCGCGAGCCGCCGGGATTCCTCGCACACGAAGACACTGTCCGGTGGGACCGCGGCTTCAAGGCGGGAGGCGAGTGTCAGCGCCATGTCCGCATACCCCTGCGGCTTCGTATTCTCCCCGCGCCTGTCCGGCCCGAACTCAACGGAAGTAGCCACACCGACGCGGACGCTCAGATCGACATGGCCAGCATCGCGCCCCAGTCGTTTGCAGGCCTCCACGATCTTGAGACCGGCGCGGATGGCAAGCGAGGCGGCATCGCCCGACCCTTGCTGCGCGGGAAAGACAGCGATACCGCCATCGCCCGACTCGGCCCGCAACACGCCCGAGCACGATGCTATCGCCTCCTGCGCAACCCCCTGCACGGAGGCGACCAGTTCCTGGAAATCATCGATGTCGACGACATGCAGCAGATCCGTCGATCCCGCGATACCGTAGGACAGCGCCGTCACGGTGTGTGGTCGGCTACGCTCGTTCGATGACCGCGCTCTACGCCGCGCTGGATTCATCGATTGCGCCGACGCAACTCCCCCCTCGCGCTCCATGAACCACCCCGCTAGTACGTGGTTTCCGGACTCTTTTCCCGCTGAAGGACCATAGCACAAAGATTTTCGATTCGCCGCCGGCACGTCGGCAGGGCAACCGCACACGGCCCCCAGCACCCAGCACGGGCCGTATTTTGATGGTGCCACGCTGCGGACACAGCAAGTTTGGCCGGAAATGCCAAATGCCAACTTTGCCCTCTCGCTAGACTGGCGAGCGGTCGGGTGCGGTGTCCCCGACGCGACGACTATGGGAGCCGGAGGAAAATCACCATGTCATATTCACTCAGAAGAACGGGGCGCTTGCTCCTTGCCGCAGCCGCAATCGGTGCGGCGGGATGCGGTCCAGCATTGTCGCATCCGCTCGACGGTCTTTCGACCAAGGAGATTTCGACCGTGGTCGAAATCCTGCAAGCCGAAGGAAAGACCGACAAGGAAAGCCGCTACCCCCTGATCGAGCTTCAGGAACCGCCTAAGGAGGCCGTGCTTTCCTGGAAGGAGGGAGATCCCGAGCAACGCCGTGCAGTGGTGAACGTGAAGACCGCCGCCGGCGTCTTCAAGGGAGAGGTCGACATTTCCGCGCGGAAGGTTCTTTCGTGGGAGCCTGCAGGCGGACAGCCGATGCTGCTGCTCGAGGAATTCCTCGGAGCGATGGATCTAGCGCTGAAGAACCCCACCTTCATAGCCGGGCTCGAGAAGCGCGGGCTGAAGCCGGAGCAGGTCTTCTGTCTGCCGCTGACCGCAGGCGCTTTCGGCGGGGCGGAAGAAGCCGGAAAGCGGCTGATGAAAGTGCCCTGCTACGTCAGCCCGACCGAGAGCAACTTCTACGCCAAGCCGATAGAAGGTCTCTTTGCCGTGGTCGACCTTAACGGCAAGGAGGTTGTCGAGGTCGTCGACGAGGGTGTCGTTCCGCTGCCCGAGGACGGGTGGGGCTACACGCAAGCCGAGCTATCGGCGAGGAAGGATGTCAAGCTGGCGCCAGCAATCAAGGCAGCAACCCTTTCCCAGCCAGACGGAGCGAACTTCACAGTCAACGGAAGCCTGGTCAATTGGGACATGTGGAGTTTCCGCTGGCGGGTCGACAAGCGCCCTGGCGTCGTCCTCTCCGAGATCCGGGCCAATGACGGCAGCGGCCCCCGCCAGGTGCTCTACCAGGCCAATCTTTCCGAGGTGTTCGTGCCCTACATGGACCCGAGCGACGGCTGGTACTGGCGGACCTATATGGACAGCGGAGAATATGGCTTCGGCATTTTCCTCAGCCCGCTGACGGCCGGGGTGGATTGCCCGAAATACGCGACGTTCCTCCCCGCGACAGTCCATGCTGACGACGGTTCGCCCGTCGAGATACCCAATGCGCTTTGCATATTCGAGCGCAATATCGGCGACCCCGCCTGGCGCCACTACGAGATATTCGCGCAGACGCCCCAGACCCCGCTCCCGGCTGAAGGCCGGCCGGCAACGGAACTCGTCGTGCGCTCTGCTTCGGAGGTCGGCAATTACGACTACCTTCTCGACTACGCGTTCCAGCAGAACGGGATGATACGGGTCATGGTTGGAGCGACCGGTCTTGACGCGGTGAAGGGTGTCGCTTCGAAGTCGATGAAGGATGCAACAGCCGCCGCCGACACCAGGTACGGGACGCTGATCGCCCCGAACCTGGTGGCGCCGAACCACGACCATTTCTTCAACTTCCGCTTCGACTTCGACATCGACGGGCAGAAGAACATGTTCGCCCGCACTGCGCTCGTGGCGGGCAAGTCGCCCGAAGGGACACCGCGCCGCTCCTTCTGGGAAACGAAGGACGAGATGCCGATGACCGAGATGGAGGGGCGCTACAAGGTCAATCCGGCGACACCTGCGATGTATCACGTGATGAACATGGGAAAGGAAACGAAGCTCGGCCATCATCCGGCCTACATGATCCTGCCGGAAAACAGCGTCGCCTACTCGCCTCTCGACGTTGAGAACGATCCTCCGGCACGCCGCAACGCCTACATCGAATACACCTTCTGGAACACGCCCTATGATCCGAAGGAACGCTACGCGGGCGGCGAATATGCCTTCCAGAGCGACGGCTCCGACAGCCTCCCCGCCTGGGTCAAGAAGGATCGAAGCATCCACGACACCGATATCGTGACCTGGTACACGATGGGGTTCCACCATGTGCCGCACATGGAGGACTGGCCGGTGATGTCGACAATGTGGAAGGGGATCACGCTGATGCCCTACAATTTCTTCGACCACAATCCGTCAATCGGGATACGCAATCCTTCGTGATCCCGCATGTAATCGACAGGCCGGCGAAATTTGCCGGCCTGCTCAGGAATGCGTACCGCGGCCGTTCCTGAACGCGCTCGGGGGGATGCCTGCGAACCGGCGGAAGGCCCGGGTGAAGTCTGACTGCTGGCTATAGCCGAGGCGGCACGCAAGCTCCATGAGCGGCAGGTTCGTACGCAGGATCATCTCACTGGCGTATTCCATGCGCAGGCGCTCGATCTCGTCACGGAAGCACAGCCCTTCCGCAAGAAGCCGCCGCCGCAACGTGCGGGTGGAGAGACCGACCATGGCCGCGATGGCAGTCTGGTCCATGGGTCCCTCGCCTATCCGCATTAAAACGGCCTGCCGAAGCCGGGTCGCCAATCCACCGTCCGCGCTGTCGTCGGGTACGGTAACGAACGATCCCGCCGCCCGGGCCGGCCTGTCGT
Source organism: Sinorhizobium sp. BG8 (assembly GCF_016864555.1). Lineage (NCBI taxonomy): Bacteria > Pseudomonadati > Pseudomonadota > Alphaproteobacteria > Hyphomicrobiales > Rhizobiaceae > Sinorhizobium > Sinorhizobium sp. BG8. The sequence goes on from NZ_CP044012.1 coordinate 531,917, forward strand.
GCAGCGCAGGCATTGAGAGCAGTGCCGCCGGAAACGCGAGGATGTTGCTCGGGAAGCCGTAGATGCACGTCAATCCGAAAGATGCGTCCAGGACACCCCGCCGACGGTCCGCCTCGTGCTCGAACACGATACTGTCGGGCCGGAAATCGGGGAGGAAGAAATCGCGTATCACCCCGTCGAAGAAGCCGAATGTAAACTCCACGTCGAAGGCGCGCGGCCATATGGCCGGATCCAGAATGCGGTACTCGATCAGCGCCAGCGCATCGCTGACCCTCAATCGAATGAGGCTGGCGGACTGGAGTTCGTTCATGGCATCGACGACACCGGCAAGAACCTGGTGAAGACGCGTGCCGCGGCGGAAGCCCGGGAACAGTTCCGGCAGGCCCGTGGGCACATAGGCCCGGCCGCACCGCCAGACCGCTGCCGGGTCGGGCATCGTCGTGCCTGCGCGTTGAAGGAATCCAACAAACTCGGCCAGGCCGACCGTACCTGCCCCGGCAGAAGCCGGATCCTCCCCGCTGCCGGTCTTTTGGGCAATCAGATCCGGGTCCACACCCCTCGCGAGCAGCTCCGCACCGACGCCGGCGAGAATGCGTCTGTCGATACGGCCGCTCTGTCTTGCATGCTCCATCGCCAATCCTCCCCTGACGACTGTAAGCAGACCTAGCACAGTATCGGGAGAGACGCTTGCGTTTCAAGTGCCCGCCACCGGGCGCATATCCGAGAAACTCGACGCGGAAGCGGCCCTCAGACGATGAGAATGGCGCGAAAATCGTTGACGTTGGTCCCCGTCGGCCCGGGGACGAACAGATCGTCGGCAAGCGAAAAGGCAGACCAAGCGTCGTGTCCCGCAAGGTACGCCCGCGGATCGCCTCCGAGCGCTCTCATGCGCGGGGCCGAACCGCCGTCGGCGAAAGCTCCCGCGTTGTTCTCGGATCCGTCGATACCATCGGTATCGGCTGCCAGAGCGTGGATGCCGTCCAAACCGTCGATGTCGAGGCAGAAGGAAAGCAGGAATTCGCTGTTGCGCCCGCCCTTGCCATAGCTTCCGCCACCTATCGTCACGGTCGTTTCGCCGCCTGACAGGAGCACGACGGGCTTGGCAAAGGGACGGTTTCGACTTTGGACCTCGCGCGCGATGGCAGCGTGCATGCGGCCAATGTCGCGCGCCTCTCCCTCGATGGCGTCCGAAAGGATGACGGCGTCGATCCCGAAATCCCGTGCTCGAGCAGCTGCGGCCTCCAGCGAAACACGGGCAGATGCGATCACGTGGACCTCGTTGCCGGCGAATGCCGGATCGTCCGGAAGCGGTGCCGTCGATGCCTCGATGTGCCGAAGGACCTGCGCGGGGAGATCCATGCGATATTCAGCGATGATGTTCAGAGCATCCTGCGGAGTTGATCTGTCCGGCACCGTCGGCCCGGAAGCGACGAGCGCGGGATTATCCCCTGGAACGTCAGAGACGATAAGGCTCACGACCCGGGCCGGCGCGGCGGCACGGGCGAGCCGGCCGCCCTTGATGGTAGATACTTGCTTGCGCACCACGTTCATGGCCGAAATCGGCGCCCCGGATGCGAGAAGAGCCTTGTTGACCGCGATCTCGTCGTCAAGCGACAGGGTGCCGGCGGGCGCAGGCAGCAGCGACGAACCCCCACCAGAAATGAGTGCGATGACCAGGTCGTCCTCCGAGAGGTCCTTCACCGCCTCGAACAAGCGATTACTGGCGGCAATCCCCGCAAGATCGGGCACCGGATGGGCCGATTGCAGAATCTCGATGCTCCTGCAGGTCGCGATGGGCCCGTGGCGGTCCACCACCACCCCTTCGAGAGGCCCTTCCCAGAGACTTTCGAGCGCTGCAGCCATCTGGCTCGCAGCCTTGCCCGCCCCGATCACGACGGTACGTCCCCTCGGTCGAGCAGGCAGATTGGCACGGATCGCCGCGAGCGAGTCGGCGGCATCGACGGCACTTTCAAAAAGCGAAACGAGAAAGGCGCGGGGATCGGGAACCATGCCGCATTAGTCCATTGTTTCAAGATCGTAGACAAGTACCCCCGCGAGCCCGCCTTCGGCCGCCGCAACGATCTTCGCGCCGGTCTTCCTGTGCTCCTCATCGACGAGATAGGCGTCGCGGGCGAAGCTGTCTGCGAAGTCGACGATGAAGCCGTCACAGAAGCCCTTGTCCATACCGGTCTCGGGACTGACGTTGGTGCCGGCGTGCACGGCGAGCAGGCCCGGCAGACGGTCCTTCAGCGCCGCGATCTCATCGAAGATCTCGGCCTTGTGCGCGACGGAGATTGTCGGCTTGAAGCGGATGAAAACACAATGGCGGATCATGGCGGTTCTCCTATCTGACACCGGCGCGGGCGCGTGGACGGGTATCGTTTCGCTCGTGAGAGAAGATAGCCGCCGGCAATGGCGGAACCTCACGGATGAGGTCGGCACCCTTTTCGCCGATCATGATCGTCGGTGCATTCGTGTTGCACGAGGGAACTCGCGGCATGACGGAACTGTCGCATACACGCAGTCCCTCGAGCCCGTGCACCCTGAGATCCAGGCCGACCACCGCATCGGATCCGGTTCCCATCTTGCACGTGCCGACGGGATGGTGGTCGGTCTTTGCGTTGGCGCAGCCGTAGTCGAAGAGCTGCTCCTCGGTCACCACCTTTGGCCCGGGCAGGCGCTCCGCAAGGACGAAGGGTTTCAGCGCTGCCTGCTGCATGATTTCGCGCGCAATCCTCAAGCCCTCCAGCGACATGGTCCTGTCATGGGGGTCCGACCAGTAGTTGGGGTCGATCAATGGTGCCGCCGAAGGATCCGACGAGGAAAGCCGGACTGTGCCGCGCGACCGCGGATGCAGATAGGCGGAATTGAGCGTGACACCTGCGTTCTTCAGCTTCTCGACACCCGCCTCGATGCCGGACCCGAGGCCCAGATGGAACTGGATATCGGGCGAACGCGCATCGGGATCCGCATACCAGAATCCTCCGGTTTCAAATAGCGAGGAAGCAACCGGCCCGGTGCGGAACAGAAGATACTGGATGCCCGCCCACAGGGTACGGTGGAGTTTGGCGACCCCGTCATAGGTATGGTCACCGGTGCATTCCGATATCACGAAGAGGTCGAGGTGATCCTGAAGGTTGGAACCGACACCAGGCAGGTCATGCATCACCTTGACACCGACCGACTTCAGGTGATCGGCCGGTCCGATACCCGATTGCAGAAGCAGCTTCGGCGAACCTATCGCTCCGGAGGAGACCAGCACCTCTCGCTCCGCACGAATGACTTCGGTCCCTCCTGACGTGACGACTTCGACGCCGACGGCGCGGCGCCCCTCGAGCACCACCCTGGCCACGCGCGCGCCGAGCTTGACGGTCAGGTTCTTGCGGTCCCTGATTGAGCCGAGATAGGCGAGCGAAGCGGACGAACGGCGGCGATTGCGCTGCGTCAGCTGATAGAAGCCGACGCCCGCTTGCTGCCTTCCATTGAAATCGTGGTTGTAGGGGATGCCAAGTTCCTGGCCCGCACGGATATAGGCATCGCAGATCGGAAGTGGCGAGACCGGCATGGAAACCCCGAGCGGACCGCCATAAGCGTGGTAGTCGTCCGCAAAGCGCTGGTTGTCCTCTGCACGCTTGAAATAGGGGAGGATCGAGCGGTAGTCCCAGCCTTCGCAACCCTCCTCCGACGCCCAGAGATCATAGTCGGCGGCATTGCCACGCGTATAGAGCTGGGCATTGATCGATGAGCCACCACCGACGACCTTGGCCTGGGTGTAGCGAAGCACGCGACCCTTCATGTGCTTCTGCGGTACCGTGTTCCAGCCCCAGCTGGCCACACCCTTGGTCATCTTTGCAAAACCCGCCGGCATGTGGAAGAGCGGGTTCCAGTCCCCACCGCCTGCCTCCAGCAGCAGCACACGAACCGAGGGATCTTCGCTCAGCCGATTGGCGAGAACGCATCCCGCAGGACCCGCGCCGGTAATGATGTAGTCATAGGTCATTCACGTTTCCTCAAATCTTCCTGCTGCGCGTCTTCCATGCGGGGCGCCTGCAACACTCGTCCTCGCCTCCCAAGAGGAAGCCGTCACAATCTTCCGATCGCCAGCCCTCCATCCGCCTGGATGACGGAGCCCGTGGCGAATGCGAAACTTCCGGACGCAAGCGCCGCGCATATCGCACCGATGTCGCCGGCCTCTCCCCAGCGCTTCATCGGAACGAGTCCGCCGTCGATCAGCGCGTCGTATTTGGCCGAGACCCCTGCCGTCATGTCGGTGCGGATGATACCGGGGCGGACCTCGAAGACACCGATGCCGGTTTCTGCAAGCCTCAGCGCAAGCCCCTGGCTGAATGCCGAGAGTCCCGCCTTGCTGATGCAATAGTCGAGCCTTTCCGGAGAACTCATTGATGCGGATACGGAAGTTATATTGATGATCGAACGCGAAACGGATGGCCTCGCGTCCGCCAGCATGGCTCTCACGACGGCCTGGGTGAAGAAGATCGTCCCGCGCAGATTGGTTGCAAGAATGGTGTCGAAGTTCTCCGGGCGGAGGTCAAGAAAATCGCCGCGTACGACCGAGGACATGCCTGCATTGTTGACGAGACAGTCGATGCGACCCAGGTTCGCGATAACGTCCTCGACGGTTTTCTGGTGACCGGAAACTTCGACGAGATCTGCCTTCAGATAGATGGCCTCGGCGCCGTGCGCCCTCAGTTCGTCCAGAACCGTATCGGTCGGGCTTGGATCACCGATGCCGGTGAGCGCAATGTCATAACCGGATTTTGCCAGAGCCGTCGCGATGCCGAGGCCGATCCCGCGCCGGCCACCGGTGATCAAGGCAACGGGTCGCCCGCGCGTCGTCATGATCGCAGATCCTTCTCGGTTATGTGGTCGGCGACGCGCAGAGCCTGGCTCGCGATTGTCAGGGCCGGATTGACGGCCGCGGAGGTCGGCAGGAAGCTCGCATCGACCACGAATAGGTTCGGATGGTCATAGGCACGGCAATAGACGTCCAGTGGCGACGTGGCCGGGTCGTTCCCCATCCTGATCGTCCCGCACTGGTGCGAGGGGGTCTTCTTGTCGAAGGGACGCGACAGTACGATTGGAAAGCCTGCCGACTTCAGCACCGTCTTGAGCTTTGCCACGAGGTCGAGATGTGCGTCCCAATTGGTCCGATGCCACTTGAGCACGATCCGATCGCCATTGACCATGATCCGGCTCTCCGGATGCGGGATATCCTCGCTCATCGCATAGAAGTCGATCGCGTGGGCGGAAATGCGATTGAGCAGCCATTCAGGCACGCTCGGCATGTTGGCCTTGAGGATGGCGCCTGAGATACGACCCAGAAGTTGCACATTGCCCAGCGGTGGACCGCCGTTGCCGTCGGAGAGATAGAAGTCGTTGAACCCGAACGTCTTCTGATAGATGGAGGTGTTGCGGTACCAGGGGGACATCGCAAGAACCGCGGAAGAATTGTGGTTCATGAAGTTGCGGCCGACCTGGTCGGAGGAATTGGCAAGACCGGTCGGGTTCTTCCCGTCGGCAGAGCGCAGCAGCAGCACCGACGACTGCACCGCGCCCGCGGAAAGGATGACGAGCTTCGGCGACACCGTCCTTGCCTCACCGTCCCTGGTAAAGTGAACGGTGGCGATGCGCTTCCCATCGGGAGAGGTTTCAAGCCGCGTGACCGTGGAGTTCGTCTGCAGGCGCACGTTGCCATGCTGGAGTGCCAGCGCCAGAGCCACCGTCTCCGCATCCATCTTGCCATCGAAGGAATTCGGGTGGGCGTCCCAGGGCGTCTGCCCTTTTTTCAGCCATCGATCGATGTCGACGCCGAGCGGCAGGGAATAGGGGTGCATCCCGCGAGCCTTCAGTCGCGCGCGGACGTCGGCAATCGGCGCCTCGTCGGGGACGGGCGGAAATGCATAAGGCCTGGAATGATGTGGTTCGGTCGGATCCTCGTCCAGCGCGCCGCGGACCTGGTACATCTGCTCCGCCATGCTGTACCAGGGTTCGAGCTCTTCGTACGGGAAAGGCCACGCCGGCGAAACCCCTTCCCTATGCTGCATCTCATCGAAGTCTTCCCGGCGATAACGCACGAGAACAGCGCCATAGAACTTCGAATTGCCGCCGACATTGTAGTAATTTCCGGGGTTGAATTCCTCCCCGTCGGCTTCGTACCAGGTCTCCTTGGGCCTGAAGTGTCCGCGCTGGAAGATGGCGCGCTGGTCGCGGTTTTCAGGCCGGTCCTCGATATGGCCGCCGGCCTCGAGGATCAGGATGCTGGCTCCGGTTGACGCAAGGCCGGCGGCGATGGTCGCGCCGCCAATGCCCGAGCCAATGATCACGATATCGGGATGCGAGGTCATTGTGTCGTCTCAAGCGATGCGGCGCTGGCTCTCGGGATCGAAGAACACCGCCTTGTCGAGATTGAAAGCGAGCCTCGTCTTCTGCCCGGCGGCGATGCGGGCGTCGGCGCGAAGGCGCGCAACGATCTCCTTGCCGCCGAGATGAGTGACCGCGAAGGTGTCAGCGCCGGCAGGCTCGACAACCTCGATCATGCAATCTCCCTCGACGAGGGTCTTGGCGTTGCGGTCGGCACCATCAGGATCGGTCAGTGCTTCGGGACGTATACCGAAGACGACCTCGCGGCCGCGATAGCCTCCGAGGCCTTGCGGTGCGTTGGGCACGGACAGGCGCAAAGGCTCGGCCTGCTGGCGGCTAAGGGTGACGGAAAGGCTGGAACTGTCGCCCTCGATCTTCGCCTTCAGCAGGTTCATCGCGGGCGAGCCCATGAAGTCGGCGACGAATATGTTCGCGGGATTGTTGTAGATCTCGGCGGGCGTGCCGAACTGCTGCAGCACGCCATCCTTCAACACTGCGATTTTGGTCGCCAGCGTCATTGCCTCGATCTGGTCGTGGGTGACGTAGACGATGGTTGTCTTCATGCGCTGGTGCAGACGCTTGATCTCGGTGCGCATGTCGACGCGCAGCTTGGCGTCGAGATTCGAGAGCGGCTCGTCGAAGAGAAAGAGCTTTGGATCGCGCACCAGCGCCCGGCCCATGGCCACGCGCTGGCGCTGGCCACCGGAAAGCTGGCCCGGCTTTCGATCGAGCAGGTGACCGATCTGTAGCATTTCGGCGACCTGCTTGATTGCCTTTTCGCGCTCCTCCTTCGGCACTCCGCGAATTTCCATGCCGAAGGCGATGTTTCCGGCGACGGTCATGTTGGGGTAGAGCGCGTAGGACTGGAAAACCATGGCGATGTCGCGCTTCGAAGGATGCAGGCCTGCAACCGAGCGACCATCGATGGCGATGTCACCGGAGGTGATCGGTTCCAGTCCGGCAATGGTGTTGAGCAGCGTGGACTTGCCGCAGCCGGAAGGGCCGACGAGCACGAGGAACCCGCCCTGCTCAATTTCCAGGTTGATGTCCTTGAGGATTTCCAGCGCGCCATAGGACTTGCGAAGACTGCTGATCTTGAGAAACGACATGGTGTTATCCTTTCACGGCGCCGGACATCAGGCCGCGCACGAAATAGCGACCGGAGACGATGTAGACGATCAGGGTGGGCAGGGCGGCGAGGATCGCGCCCGCAAAGTGGACGTTGTATTCCTTCACGCCGGTCGACGAGGAGACGAGGTTGTTCAGCGCGACGGTCATCGGCGTGGAATAGGGGCCGGAGAAGGAGGCACCGAACAGGAAGTCGTTCCAGATGTTGGTGAACTGCCAGATGACGGAGACGACGATGATCGGCCCTGATGATGGCAGGAGGATGCGGCGGAAGATCTGGAAGAAGCTTGCCCCGTCGATCTGTGCGGCGCGCACCAGCTCGGTCGGGAAGTTCTCATAGTAGTTGCGGAAGTAGAGCGTGGTGAAGCCGATGCCATAGATCACGTGGACCATGATCAGGCCCCAGATCGAGCCGGCAATCCCGAAGATGCCCAGCATGCGCGCCATCGGGATCAGCACGATCTGGAAGGGAATGAAGCAGGAGAGCAGCAGCAGGCCGAAGAACACGTTCGAACCGCGGAAAGGCCATTTCGTAAGCACGTATCCGTTCAGCGCGCCGACGATCGTGGATATCGCCACGGCCGGGACGACCATCAGGATCGAGTTGATGAAGAATGGGCGAAGGCCTGTCGGCTGCACGCCGATCTGAGCCGTCGACCAGGCCGAGAGCCACGGATCGATCGTCCATACCTGCGGAAGGTTCAGCATGCCGCCCTGGCGAATTTCCTCCAGCGGCTTGAACGAGTTGACCAGCATCACATAGAGCGGCAACAGGTAGTAGATCGCGAAGATGATCAGCGCCGTATAGATGAGCGCGCGCGTCAGGCGATCATGGCTGATGACGTTTTCGGGCTAGCGGCGCTCATCGTCCTTTGCCTCCACGGATTTCGGAATAGAGATAGGGGACGATGATGGAGAAGATCATGATCAGCATGATGATCGCCGAGGACGCGCCTATGCCCATCTGGTTGCGGGTAAAGGTGTAGGAATACATGAAGGTCGCCGGAAGTTCGGTCGCCTGTCCCGGACCGCCACCCGTGAGCGCGATGACCAGGTCGTAGGCCTTGATCGCAAGGTGCGCGAGGACCACGAAGGCCGAGAGAAAGATGGGACGCATCAAGGGGATGATGATGCGGCGATAAACGGTCACGGTGGTGGCGCCGTCGATCTGGGCGGCCTTGATGATCTCGTTGTCGACGCCGCGAAGGCCGGCCAGGAACATCGCCATGACGAAGCCGGAAGACTGCCAGACAGCCGCGATGACGACGCAGTAGATCGCGTAGTTGCGGTCCTTGATCCAGTTGAACGAGAAGCTTTCCCAGCCCCACAGGTGCATGGTGTTCTCGAGACCGATGCCGGGATCGAGGAACCACTTCCACGCCGTGCCGGTAACGATGAACGAAAGCGCCATCGGATAGAGATAGATCGGTCGCAGCAGGCCCTCGATGCGGATCCTCTGGTCGAGCAGGATCGCCAGGCCGAGGCCGAGAACGCTGCATATGACGATATAGAGCGAGGCGAAGATCGCCAGGTTCGTGATCGCACGCCACCAGTGTGGCAGCGCCCAGAGCTTCACATAGTTGGACAGCCCGACGAAGTTGTAGGAGGGCAGCATCCTGCTGTCTGTCAGAGACAGAAGGCCCGTATAGGCGATGAAGCCGTAGACGAACACCAGGACGATGAGAAAGCTGGGGGCGAGCACGAGCTTCGGGAGAAGCTCCTGCAGCCGGCTGCGGCTATCCATGATCAGTTACCACCGTTGACGTGTCGTTTGCATGCGAGGGACGCCCGTCCCTCCTCTGCCTGCCGGCACCTTCTCCCCGCAGTCGGGGAGAAGGCATCTGCCGCGGCACTTCCCTTCCCTCTCCCCCCTTGCAGGGAGAGGGTCAGGCAGGGGTTGTCACCCCTCAGCCTGTTACTTCGCGCCTTCGACTGCTGCGACCAGTTCCTTGGTTGCTTCCTCGGAGGAAAGTTCACCGTTGAACTGACGCGTCACGACGTCGTAGATCGCATTCTTGACGGCAGCCGGGTTGGCATGGCCATGCGCCATGGAACCGTAAAGCGAGCCGTTGGCGTTGGCCTCGGCGAGGTCCTTGATCCCCTTCTTGCCGCAATCGTCGAAGTCGGTATCCGGAACGTCGGTGCGGGCCGGGACCGAACCCTTGACCACGTTGAAGGCCGACTGGAACGTCGGGCTTTCGATTGCCGAAGCCATCTTCAGCTGAGCCGGAACCTTGTCGTCAGCGACCTTGAACATCGCGAACTGGTCGGAGTTGAAGGTGACCGATCCCTGGGTGCCGGGGAAGCGCATGCAGACGAAGTCGGCGCCCGGCTTCTTGCCGGCCTTCAGGAACTCGCCCTTCGCCCAGTCACCCATGAACTGAAGCCCGGCCTTGTTCTCGATGACCATTGCCGAAGCAAGGTTCCAGTCGCGGCCCGAGAAGTTGTCGTCCACATAGGAGCGCAGCTTCGTCATGCGGTCGAAGGCTTCCTTCATCTTGTCGCCACCAAGAGCGGCCGGGTCGAGGTCGATGAATGCGGCCTTGTAGAAGTCGTTGCCGAGCGAAAGAACCACCGCGTCAAAGATGGTCGCGTCCTGCCAGGGCTGGCCGCCATGGGCGACGGGGGTGATCCCCTGAGCCTTGAAGTTGTCGAGGAGTGCGACGAGCTCGTCCCAGTTTTGCGGCTCCTTGCCGCCGGCCTTGTCGAGCGCCGCTTTGTTGATCCACACCCAGTTGGTCGAGTGGACGTTAACAGGAGCTGCGATCCAGTGGCCGTCATACTTCGAGAACTGCTGCAGGGCCGTTGGGACGACCTTGTCCCATCCTTCCTGTCCTGCGACTTCGTCGAGGTTGCCGAGCGCGCCTTCCTTGGCCCAGTCGAGAATGTCGAAGCCGAGCATCTGTACGGCCGTCGGGGCGTTACCCGCAGTGACGCGGGCGCGAAGCACGGTCATGGCCTCGGTACCGCCGCCGCCTGCGACCGGCATGTCGGTCCAGGTGATGCCCTTGGATTCGAGGTCCTTCTTCAGGACGTCGAGTGCGGCTGCCTCGCCGCCGGATGTCCACCAGTGCAAAACTTCAACGTTCTCCGCAGCGCGCGCGGAAACGCCGCCGCCGAGCGTCATCATCACCGCAGCAATTGCGGTCGTCGTTACAAACTTGCGCATCGATTTCCTCCCGTTTGCAAGTTTCCCAGGCGGGAACCTCCTCCCGCCGTTCCCAGTCGCCACCGGCCCTCCGGCGACGACGTTGGAGCTACGGCCATAGCCGTCGGCTCAATTTAAAACGTTATAAATCCCCTTAAGTCAAGCACTCCGAGACTTTCATCCGCGCTGCGACAAAAGACCCTGAATTCCAACATTTATCCGGGCATGCGGAGACGTCGTTCGCCATTGTGCAATGCACATAAGTCGATTTAAAACGTTTGCATTGCAGGATTGCTTCGCGCACGACCTGTTTGTAAGGTGCGGCCGAAATTGAAAACCCCAGCCGAAGAAAAGCGCCGTGCCCCGAAGCGAGAAGTCTTCCGACAACGAGGTGACAAAAACCGTTTCGCGTGCCGGCAAGCCGACGCTGAAGACGATTGCCGACCTCACCGGGCTTGCGATTACCACGGTATCCCGCGCGCTCGGCAATGCCCCCCAGATTTCCGAGGCGACGCGCAAGCGCGTGCATGAGGTTGCCAGCGAGATCGGCTATCTGCCGGACCGGGCCGCCCAACGCCTGAAGACCGGCCGCACCAACGTCATTTCCGTGCTGCTCGACCCGCATGAGGAGATCCTCGGATTCGGCACTTCCCTCATCCACGGCCTCGCCCGCGCACTGCAATCGACGCCCTATCACCTCATCGTCACGCCGAGCTTCATCGAGGGAAACAATGTCGATGCGGTCAACTACATCATCCGCAACGGCATGGCCGACGGGCTGATCCTGTCTCGCACCGAACCCTTCGATGCACGTGTCCGCCTGTTGCTTGAAAACGGCTTTCCTTTCGTTACCCACGGGCGCACCGAATTCACAACGCCGCACGCTTACGTCGACTTTGACAATTTCGGTTTCGCCTACGAGGCTGTGCGCCGGCTGATCGCCAAGGGTCGGCGCAAGGTGACGATCATTCCGCCGCCCAAGCGCCTGACCTTCTCCCAACATATGCTGCACGGCTTCATGACGGCGGTGCGGGAGGCGGGTGTCGCCTATGAAGTTCCCGACGCGGTGGACCTTGACTGTCCCGCCGACCAGATCCGCGATCACGTGCGCAGGCGCACGGCGGACGTCGACGCACCGGACGGTATCGTCTGCCCGGGCGAGGTCTCTGCGCTTGCGACGATCACCGGCATGAGCGACTGCGATCTGAGTCTCGGCGTCGAATACGACATCGTTGCCAAGCAGACCTCGCATCTGCTTACGCAGATCCAGCCGAAGGTCGAGACGATCTACGAGGACCTGACCGCCGCGGGAGAGGCGATGGGAGAGCTTCTCCTCCGGCGCATCGCCGGCGAAGATGCGGCCGAATTGAACATGCTGCAGGCGCCGCAGCCAAGCTTTCCGACGCCCTGAAGGGGCGCAGGCGCCTCCTGCGAAGGGCGTTGGAACGTTCACTGTCATCGCGGCATCCACCATCCGGTCCGTGCGCCGATATGCATGTTGAGTGTCTTTGTCTCCGTGTAGTCCTCGACGGCATGACGCCCGAGCTCACGCCCGAGGCCGGATTGCTTGTAGCCGCCGAACGGCAGCTCGGATGCGCCGTCCATGAAGGTGTTCATCCAGATCGTGCCGGCCCGGACCTTCCGTCCGATCGTCAGGCAGGTATCGAAGTCCCGGCTCCAGACGCCGGCGGACAGGCCGTAGTCGATGGAGTTGGCAATACGGATCGCCTCCTCCGCCGCCTCGAATGTCAGCACCGAGAGCACGGGGCCGAACACCTCTTCGCGGGCAACCGCCATATCCGCCGTCACGTTCGAGAGGATCGTTGGCGTCATAAACTGACCGATGCCGAAGTCGAGCGCTTCGCCACCATGGGCAAGGGTCGCGCCGCCGTCGGACGCACCGGCCACGTAGCTCTGGATCTTCTGCAGATGCTGCGGCGTGATGATCGCACCAACCTGAGTTGAGGCGTCAAGCGGATCACCGACTTTCACCTGCTTCGAGATTTCTGCAATACGGCCAATGACATCGGACGCAATGCTCTTGTGCAAGATGAGCCGGGAACCCGCGTTGCAGCATTCGCCGGCGTTGAAATAGGCGCCGAAGACGGCGGCATCGACAAACTCGTCGAGATTGGCATCGGGGAAGACGATTTGCGGATTCTTGCCGCCAAGCTCAAGCGAGACCTTCTTCAGCGTCTGCGCGGCGTTGGCCATGGTCAGGCGGCCAATGCCGGTCGAGCCGGTGAAAGAGACCATGTCGACATCGGGATGGGTTGTCATCGTTGCGCCGACCTCAGGGCCGGTGCCCGTGACGATGTTGACGACGCCGGCGGGAACCCCTGCCTCGGCCAGAATTTCACCAAGGACGAGCGTCGAGCCGGAGGTGAGTTCCGAAGGTTTGACGACGGTCGTGCAGCCGGCCGCGAGCGCGAAGGGCAGCTTCTGGCTGACGATCAGGAACGGGAAATTCCACGGCGTGATGATCGAAACGACGCCAATTGCCTCGCGAAGAACCACGCCGAGCGTACCCTCCCCGAGCGTATTGTAGCTCTCGCCGTGGAGGTCGCGGGCAAGGGCTGCCGCATATCGCCAGATATCGGCGGCGCCGCCAAGTTCAGCCTTGGCCTGGCTGATCGGTTTCCCGCTCTCGATCGTGTCGAGATAGGCGAGATCATCGGCACGCGCCGCGATGAGGTCGGCAGCCTTGAGAAGTATGTTGGAGCGCTCTGCACCAGTCATGCGCGGCCAGCGACCATCGTCGAATGCGCGACGAGCGGCTGCGATCGCCTTCTCTGCATCCCGCTTGGTTCCAGCCTGATAGCGGCTGACGGCGATCCCATGGCCAGGGGCCACGCGTTCCAGCGTCTTGCCATCCGCGGCTTCGACCCATGCGCCATCGATCAGCATGCGATAGTCGCGTGCCTTGTAGTTCGTCAGCGGCTTCGGTTGCACCGTCACTGTCATCACCATTCTCCCTTGAATTCCGCCGGGCGCTTTCCTGTGAAGGCGGCCACGCCCTCCTTCAGGTCCCCGGTCTTTGCAACGAGAATCGAGCCGAGGGCTTCGACCGCGCTGCCATTGTCCTCGCCATTTGCGACCGCGATCATGAGTTTCGAGATTTCCGTCGCGGCCGGGCTGCGCGCGACGATGCGCGCCGCATAATCCCTTGCCGCCTGCACCGACGTACCGGTCTCCACGACCTGGTCCACGATCCCGAGGGATTGCGCTTCCGCTGCGGTCAGCACCTCACCACCGACTAGCATGCGGCGTACAGCCTGCGCGCCGAAGCGCTTGACGAGCCGCTGCGTGCCCGACCAGCCGGGAACCATGCCGAGACCTGCCTCAGGCAGGCCGATTTTCACCTGGCTTTCCGCGATCCGTATGTCCGCGGCCGCAGCGAGCTCCAACCCACCCCCGAGAGCATGGCCATTAACGGCGGCAATCAACGGCATGCGAAGCGTCGCCAGCCGCTCGAACACGCGGTGCCCGAAGCGCACCCAGGCGTGTCCGAACTCGTTCGGCTCCATGCCGGCCCAGGCCCTGATGTCGCCACCGGCGGAAAAGGCCTTGCCCTCACCCGTCAGTATGGCGACGCGGACGGAAGCATTCGCCTCTATCTCGTCACAAGCGGCGGAAAGCTCTTTCAACATGTCGATGTCGAAGGCATTGAGCTTCTCCGGCCGCGCGACGGTCAGCATCGCGACAGTGCCGTCAATGGCGATCCGGATGCGCGTTTCAGACATGTCCCGCCCCTTCCAGCTTCCGCTCGGCCTTGCGCGACAGAGCCAGCCCCAGCGGCGCATCAACAAAGAGCGCGCCGTCCATAACCTTGAGGCTATCAGAGACAATCAGCGGAAACTCCGATTGATCGAGGATATGGGCCTGCAGGTCGACGCCGGGCGCAATTTCGGTCAGCACAATTCCCTTGGGTGTGAGCTTCATCACGCAACGCTCGGTGACATAGGTAATGTCCTGTCCCTGCTCGATGGCACGGCGGCCGGAGAAGGTGACGTGCTCGACCTCGTTGACCAGCTTCTTGAGTTTGCCTTCCTTCTCGATCGCGAGCTTTCCGCCCTCGATGCCGAGCTTGGCCCCGGCATTGAACATACCCGAGAAGACGATCTTCCTTGCCCGGGCGGTGATATCGACGAAGCCGCCGGCACCGGCCGTCACATGTGGCCGGAAGGAGAGCTTGGACACGTTGACCGAGCCGTCACGCCCGATCTCCAGGAAGGAAAGCAACGAGGCATCGAAGCCCGCACCCTGGAAGTAGGTGAACTGATAGGGCGAAGGCATGAAGGCATCGGCGTTCGAGGCACACCCGAAAGCGAAGTCGAGCAGCGGCACGCCCCCGACAGCACCCTGTTCGATCACCCAGGTGACCTCGCCATGCCGTCCCTCTTCCAGGAGGATGCGCGGGACGTTGGCCGAGATACCGAAGCCGAGATTGACGCAGCTGCCTGCCTGAAGTTCCTGCGCAACGCGGCGGGCGATCACCTTCTGGATATTGAACTCCGGCACCCGGAACGTGTCCAGCGGACGCATGATTTCGCCGGAGATGGCCGGATCGTAGAGGGTCTGCGTCGTCTGCTTCTGGTCGGGATCGACGACGACATAGTCAACGAGCATTCCCGGCACGCGAACGTCATGGGGACGCAGGGAGCCGTCCTTGGTGATGCGCTTAACCTGGGCGATCACGATGCCGCCGTTGTTTCGTGCGGCGAGAGCCTGGTCGAGACCGCCGAGATAGGCGCCCTCATGCTCATAGGTAAGGTTGCCGCGTTCATCGGCCGTGGTGGCGCGAATGATCGCGACCTGCGGCACGATCGCGGGGAAGTAAAGCCACTCTTCGCCCTCGAACTGGATCTTCTTCACCACCGGCGCGGATGCCGCTTTCCCGTTCATGGCGCAACCCTGGCGCGACGGATCGACAAAGGTATCGAGGCCGACCTTGGTCAGGACCCCGGGACGCTTTGCGGCGGCCTCGCGGTGCATGTCGAACAGGATGCCGGAGGGAATATTGTAGGCCGGAATCTGATCGTCGGTGATCATCTGCCAGATCAGGGGCGGCTCGGCGGACGATGGACCGGACGGGTATGAGCCTCCGATGATCTTCGCAAGCAACCCCTTCCTCGCGATGTGATCCACGCCCTTGATACCGCTCATGTCGCCGGCGGCAATCGGATGCAAAGTAGTAATGTTCTGCGGATGACCGGTTGCAGCAAAGCGCTCGCCGATTGCCTTCAGCATCAGGTCCGGACAACCGAGTCCCGAGGAGGACGAAACGGAGACGATGGAGCCGTCAGGTATTAGGGCGGCGGCTTCCGAAGGGGTGATATGCTTGCTCATGTCGCTAAACTCAAAGTCCGGGTTCGATCTTGACGGCCTTGCCGGTCTTCGCGGCCTCTACGACCGCCAGCCCGGTGGCCAGCGACCAGATTCCATCCTCGCCGGTGGCAGAAGGCCCGCCCTTCCCGCCGATGGCGGAATGAAAGGCCGCAAGCCCCGCCTCATAGAGATTGTGCTGCTCGAGCGGCAGTTCGGTCTCGCCTTCGGCGTTGCGCAGGATGACGCTGCCGACAGGCCGCTGGCTCATGACATTGCGGGCGATCAGTGACCCTTCCGTGCCGTGCACCTCAAAGCCGGTCTCGGCATATTTCGAGGTGAATCCATCGTGGAACTGCGCAATGACGCCGGACTTGAAGCGCATCACGCCCATCACGGCGTCTTCCAGCCCGCCCTTGCCCATGCCGCCGGACTGGGAGAATGCGATCGCCTCGACCGGATCGTCCCCGAGCACGAAACGCAGCGTGTCGGCATCGTGCACCGTAATGTCGAGGATGACGCCGCCGCCGGCCTGCGGCTTGTCGAGCCGCCAGCCCTGCAGGTGCGGCGGCAGGTAGACGGCATGGAACACGCGGGCGGCAAGCGGTCGGCCGATCCGGCCGGCAGCGATGGCATCGCGCATGGCACGGTGGCTGGCGGCATTGCGGAGGTGATGATTGGTCGCCAAAACGACGCCGGCATCCGTCGCTGCCTTCACCATGGTGCGGGCGTCCTCCAGGGACATGGCAAGCGGCTTCTCGCACAGAATGTGCTTTCCCGCACGTGCGGCAGCGATCGCCTGATCGCGATGGAGCTCGTTGGTAGTGGAGATATAGACGGCCTCCACATCCGGATCGCCGACAAGGCCCTCGAGCGTCGTCACCGATTTCGGAATAGCGTGATCGGCAGCATATTTTGCGCCGCGTTCGCCATTGGTGCTCATGACCGAGACGATTTCACCGCCCGTGGCGCGGATAGCGTCGATGACCCATTCATGGGCAATCGTGCTTGCCCCGATCAATCCCCATTTCGTCATGGAGAAACCCTCCGTTCAAGACCCATCGATTGCTCGCCGCTGCTCTGGCGAACCATGAGACGCACCGAGCTGATGATTGCTTCCGCATCGGCCCGGCCTGCATTGATCTGTTTCAGCAGAAGCTGTGCTGCCCGGCGCCCCATGCCCTGCGGATCGACCGAGACCGTGGTCAGCGCCGGCACCGCCGTCTTTGCTTCGATCACGTCGTCGAATCCGACCACGGCAAAATCCTCTCCGGGCTCCATCCGCTTGGCCCTCAGACCGTCGCAGACCCCGAAAGCCACGGCATCGTTGAAGCAGAGCGCCGCCGTCGGCGCATCGGGAACCAGCATGGCGCGATCGATTGCATCGACACCCCCAGCGCGAGACGGCGCGGAGCCGATCACCAGGCTGCGGTCGGGGTCGAGCCCCGCCTGCTGCATGGCATCGCGATAGCCCTCAAGACGCTCGGCGAAGACGGCTGTGTCGGGAAAGCCACCCAGAAAGGCGATGCGCCTGTGGCCAAGAGCTGCAAGGTGCTCGACCGCAGCGAAGGACCCCGCGCGATTGTCCGACACCAGTGAGGAGACCTTTGCGCCCGGCACGTTGCGCACCACGACGACGACCGGAATACCGCTCGCCACCAGCGGCTTCAGATCGATCGCTTCCGTCCCCCGCGCCGGCGACACGATCAGACCGGAGATACCGTGCTCGCGCATCGACGCGATGACTTCGCGCTGACGATCGATACTCTCGCCCGTATTGGAGAGGAACTGGACGTAGCCCGCCGACTGCACGACCATGTCGACGCCGACGGCAAGCTCAGCAAAGAAGCTGTTCGTCAGATCGTTTACGACGATGCCGATGATTTTCGATTTCGCATTGGACTGCCGAAGATTGGCGGCACCGCGATTGTAGACATAGCCAAGGTCGCGGATGACAGCATTCACCTTGGCGCGAGTCGCCTCGTTGACCAGCGGAGAGCCCTGCAGCACGAGCGATACGGTCGACTTCGACACGCCGGCGGCGCGCGCAATCTCCACAACCGTAACCCGCTTCTCGCTCATAGTCTCCTCCGAGGGCCTCCCGCCCTGATGAACACAAGATAATTGGAACGTTCCAAATCTGTCAAGCAGCCAAATGAAAAAATCTATCAAGCCAAGATTGGAGGATACTCCGCCAGGAATCCAATCCCGTCATCCGAATTATACGTCATATTTTCCGTTACTTAGGCGCATAGAGCCTTCCAAACGAATGCCGACAATCCCGAAGCCACCACCATTCGCACCTTCCTCAATAGATCCGTCACCTCTTGCAATTTGGAACGATCTAAATTATTTCCCTGTCCATCGTGAGGAGGAGACCACCATTATGATGCTGAAACTTCCGACCAAGGATGGCTCCATCGAAGAATATCGCCTGACGGGTCACCCTATCGCCAGGCCCGCGACGGCCCCGCGTTTCAGCCGCATCGCCTATGCAGCTGCCCACGTCGTTTCCGACCCGCAGCATGAAGTCGATCCCTGGAACCGTCCGGCGGTCGATTGGGATGCCACCATGGCCTTCCGCCATCACCTGTGGTCCCTTGGTTTCAGGATTGCCGAGGCGATGGATACCGCCCAGCGCGGCATGGGGCTGGATTGGCAGGGAGCGCAGGAACTGATCAGGCGCTCGCTTGCAGAGGCGCGCACCGTCGCCGGCGCCGACCTTGCCTGCGGCGCGGGAACAGACCACCTTAATCCCGGCGATGCGGGTACGCTTGATGACGTGGTGGCCGCCTACGAAACCCAGCTTGAATTCGTGGAAAAGCACGGCGGCCGTGCAATCATGATGGCAAGCCGGGCACTTGCGCGTGTGGCGCGATCGCCGGACGACTACATCCGCGTTTACTCTAGGATTCTTTCCCAGGCGAAGGACAAGGTCATCCTCCATTGGCTCGGCGACATGTTCGACCCGCAACTTTCCGGCTACTGGGGTAGCCGCGAATTCGAGACGGCTCTCGCGACCGTGCTCTCGATCATCGAAAGCAACAGGGGGAAGGTCGAGGGCATCAAGATTTCCCTCCTCGACAACAGTAAGGAAGTGGTGCTGCGCAACCGCCTGCCGGAAGACGTTCTCTGCTTCACGGGGGACGACTTCAACTACGCCGAATTGATCGAGGGGGACGGCAACCGTCATTCTCATGCACTGCTCGGCATTTTCGACGCCGTTGCGCCTTCCGCATCAAAGGCACTGGCCGCCCTGGCCGACCACGACATCGAGACGTTCCGCTCGACGATCGAACCGACGGTGCCGCTGTCACGCAAGATTTTCGAGGCGCCCACACAATACTACAAGGCCGGCGTGGTGTTCCTGGCCTGGCTGAACGGCCACCAGAGCCATTTCACGCTCCCAGCAGGTATGCAGTCCGCACGCGGTTTCCTGCACTATGCCGACATTTTCCGCCTTGCGGACCAGGCCAATGTGCTCGATCGGCCGGAGTTGGCAGTGCGCCGCATGCAGCACTTCGCGGGCGTTCACGGCATCGACTGCTGAGCAGGATCCGGCCAGCCCCTCTTCCCGCGAGGCGGTCGCCGATCGACACCAAACTATCCCGGCATTTGCGCCGGGATGGCTGTGCGCGGCGAAGATTCTTTGCTATTTTATTCTCTCGACGTTTACTGCAAACTGACGTTATACTCAAAAAAACTTCTCGGCAGTGATGAGGATTTAACTGCGTGAGCCACAGGCCGATAGTAGTCGGGTTTCCTTTTATCGGCGACCAGATCGGGGGCAGCCACATCTCGGCCGTGAACCTCATCGCATCGCTCAAGCAATCAGAAGTAGAGCCGAAGATATTTCTTCACAAATCAAACGAAGCACTATCGAAGTATTTGTCTGACAGGCACATAAACTTCGTTGCACTCGATGACGACGTGGTTTTGAGGCCGTTGCGGAACAGGACGCGCGCTCAGGCCGCCTTCGATGCGGTACGCTATCCCTTTGCGGTTTTCAGGTTTTGGCGGGTGTTGCGCCAACATGGCGTCGAGATCGTTCACACGAACGACGGTCCGATGCACGCGACCTGGGCGTTGCCCACGGTGCTGGCCGGTGCCAAGCTTTTCTGGCATCACCGCGGCGACCCGCAGGCCAGGGGTGCGAACATGCTGGCGCCGCTGCTTGCAAGCCATGTCGTGACCGTCTCGAAGTTTGCTCAGCCTTCGAATCCCCTGATCCCGCTGAACGACAGAATTTCCGTCATTCACAGCCCGTTCGACCACCCCCAGGAACTACCCGACAGGGAGGAGTGCCGGCTCGCCCTGGCACAGGAACTCGGGCTCGATCCGCGGACGCATTTCGTCGGCTATTTCGGATCGCTGATCGACCGGAAGAAACCATTGAGGTTCGTGGAGGCCGTCCACGCCTTCCATAAGAAGAACCCCGATTTTCCTCTGGTGGGCCTGCTTTTTGGCCGGCCGGAAAAAGGAGGGCTGAGGCTGGATGAGGATGCACAGGCGCTCGCTGCATCGCTTGGCATCGCGGACAAGATACGCCTGATGGGCTTCCGCCTGCCTGTTGCTCCGTACATGCGGGCCGTAGACATCCTCCTCGTGCCTGCATTGAACGAACCGTTCGGCAGGACGCTGATCGAGGCCATGCTGCTTGGCACGCCGGTGATCGCGACCAACCATGGCGGCAATCCGGAAGCCATCGATCATGGCCGGAACGGCTATCTTGTCGAGCCGGAAAATCCCTCGGCCTTCGTCGAGCCGATGGAAACGCTGCTGATGAACGAGGAAGAATGGCGCCGCATCAGCGAGACGGCGCGGGTCTCCGCGCTGGCATCCTACGGCGTGGAGTATCATGTAAACGGCATCACCCGCCTCTACCAGCACATACTGGGAAGAGATCAGGTCAATGGGCGGCCGCACTGAACACTGCGGGCAGATCGTCACCCCGCACATCGAGTGAAGGGAATTGATAATGCAGGTTGCCGATATCGATTTCATCATCATTGGTGCTGCGAAAAGCGCGACGACGTGGCTACAGCAATCGCTGCAGCAAGATCACTCCGTCTACATGCCCGGGCCTGAACTCCACTATTTCAGCCGTAGCTATGACAAAGGCGATGCCTGGTATCAGTCCCAGTTTACCCCTCCGGACGACCAGGTTCTGATCGGCGAGAAATCGAACTCCTACCTCGACACCCCGGGCGCTGCCGAACGGATAAAGCGGTCGATCCCCAACGTGAAGTTGATCGCACAACTGCGCAACCCCGTGGATCGGGCCTATTCGGACTACTGCATGCTATTCAGAAGGGGGGACGTCGGGCGCGACATCAGGCAATATCTCGACCCCCGCTATGCCGCCGGCGGACGGTTCCTCAATGGAGGCCTCTACTACCGGCAACTTCAGGTCTATCTCGACCTGTTCCCAGCGGAATGCATGCAGGTTCTGCTGTACGAGGACGTGCCTGCCGACCCGCAACGCCAACTCGACACGGTGCGCCGGTTCCTGGGACTGGAGTCGGAGCTTCGGATCACGCCGGTATCGAATAAGGTCAAGGACAAGACCGTGCCTGTAATATCACCGGGCCTGCGGCGCGTCCTGCACCCCCTGAAGCCGATAGTTGCGCCCTTCCGCAGCAACCCCGTCGTGAAGGGGCTTCGCTCGATGATCGCGCGCGAAACCAAGTACACTCCCCTCGGCACGGAACTCTACGAGCGTATGATCGATTTCTACGCGCCTGAGGCCGAAATGCTCGGCAAGTTCATGAGGAGAGATCTGTCGGGCTGGCTGACCAACGTCTCCTCCGTCCGCGGCCCGCACCAGGCCGCCTGACCAAGTGAAAATCAAGGAAGCCGCGCCGGCACGCCGAACATCGCGACCGCGTCCTAGCGTGATTGCTCCACATATCGCGCATTGTGTGCGCATGCCAACGCAACCGAGAGGATGACCGGTACGGACCAGAAGCGGCCGTAGACGTGGGTGAACGCGTTAACGAGCATCATGAACGCCACTATGTTCGTGAAGATGCAGATCGCGAAAGGGAGTCCTCCAGGCGTTCGAAGCGCGACCACCGCGGGCCCGAAGGACGCGAGCGTCATTACGATGAAGCCGAGCACCGAGATCGCGCCGCCCTCCATCCAGAGCAACAGATAGACATTGTGAACAGGCTTCTCGAACGAGCTAAGCTTGCGATACTGGTCTGCGCCAACACCGACAAACATCGTGCGATCGGCGTATTGCACCGCCTCGTGTATCAGCTCCATTCGATCGTCAAACGTGCCAGCCTGACTGAGATCCCCCGTCTCGATTGCACCAAGGACCCGCTTCTGGAAGACATCCGGCAAGTAGTCGGTCATCCAGTCGCCGCTCAGCGCCACGATGGCAAGGCCCACGGTCAGTCCGATGACAACCCGCCGGACTGTGATGCCTACAAGGGCAAAGACGGCGACGCCGAACGTGAGAGCCATAAGCCCTGAATTCGAACCGGTGAGCATCACACCGTAGGCGAGGATCGGTAGGCCGATGAAGAGGTAAATCCGGCTCAGGCGCCCCGCCGCGACCAGCAGCAGCAGGAGGGGTGCAGTGAAGGCCATCAGCGCCGCGCAGGCGTTCTCGCGCTCGACAAACCCCTGGAACCGGCCCGCGCCGGAAACATACACCGTGTTCCTCTCGTTCAGGACATTGACGACATACATGCCGTGAACGCACATCAGGCACATGGAGAGCACGTAGACCTTCGCCAGTGAAACGAGCTCGTCGAGGCTGCGCCCGCCGATCAGCACCAGAACGAAATAGTATGCAAAGAAATACTGTGCGCCGAACGCGATACCGCGAGAAGGGTCCGGTCCGATCATGCTGCTGACCGTGAGCCCGATCACCAGCATCGACAAGCCAAATGTCCAGACTGCAGTGCTTACCTTCCCCAGAGGATGAATATTGATGCCGCCTCGAAGCGCCGCCAGCGCAAAGCAAAGCAAGAACAGGAAGTCACTCAGGGTGAAATAGAAAAAATCGAGACGAAGAATATTCGCCGGAGAAGTGAAAACAGCCGCGCAAAGCAAAAAATGTTCAATAGTACTGGCAATACTATATTTTGATGGTTCGGCCCTTCCGTAGAAATTTCTACGGAATCCATCCCCGCGCATTACATGACCGGAAGCCTTCATGGGATAGTTCCACGTTTGCGGGAAGAGTACGCGAAAAAGATCGAAAATGAAATCCCGTGTACACGTTGCAGAGGGAACTTCGTGGGACGTTAGGGAGAAACAAGCATGCGCCACGATGGCCGACGAACGCGGTTGCCACCTCGAACAGGGAAGGCGCGCTCATGGCAACATTTGCTGCTATGAGTGAAGCTATTCGGACGGCTGGGTCCCGCCCCTCGCCCTATAGTTCCCGCCCCATGGTCGGGGCGATGCCCGACCATGGTCTGCGGTCGTCGTGGTCAGTGCTTTCCCGTCGCGACAAAGCCTCAGGAGTGGCAGCAGGACTTCGAACTGCCGTCGCCGGAAGGGTCGTCGCGATTGTCCCGGCTGTGGGCGTTCTTTTCCGGTGGCAGGTTCATCGCCACGTTGGACGAGAAGAAGCCGTTGGGCTTCAGGGTGAAGCCTGCATATTCGACAGGCATGATCGGGAAGTCTTCGGGCTTGCACACATGGGTATGGCCGAAGGAGTGCCAGAGGACAACGTCGGCATTTTCGATGGGCCGGTTCTGGCTCACATACTTCGGCAAGCCATCGCCACCCGCATGGACATTCGGGTAATCGCCGCTCGCATATTTTTCTGCCGGGTCGAAGGCCGTGACCCAGATGTGCTTGCGGGCAAATCCGCCGCGCTGGGAAACCGTCGAGTCCGGTTGGGCAAGCATCAGTGGTGACGGCATGACCACCACCTTATAGCCGGGCGCCTTGCCGACACTGTTCGTGGCATTCGGGTTACTCACCTTCCAGTAGCGTCCGGTCTCACCCTTGGCGATGGCCGGCGAGTCCAGTTCGCGCTTGAGTACGCGCGCCGTCGTGTCGAAGACGTTGCCATACGGATTGTCCTCGCCCCAGGGACGCGGCACGAACTCGTGCTCGCTCACGGTGTTACCGCCACCGTCGACGTCCATGTGCAGACGTGCGTTGAAAAAATGCTGGTGCGTCGGGCCGCCGAGATTGTCGTCAACCATGCCGCCCCAGCGATACGTCTCGCCGGGCGCCACGGCAGCAGTCTGGATGATGCCCGTCAGCTTCGCCTCCAGCTGGATGGTGCCGTCCTGATAGAGATACCAGTAGAAGCCGTAATCGTAGTTGCCGACCGTGGCGAAGAAGGAAATCACCAGCCGGCGCGAGCGGCGCACCTCGAAGATGTCGTTGCGGAACTCATAGTGCTTCCAGAGGATGCCATAGTCCTCCTCATGCATGCAGATGGCATTTTTCATGACGACGGGCTGACCGAGATCGTCGGCCGAGGGCACGTCAAAATAGTGTATGTGGCCGAGGCAGTCGCAGCCGAGCTCGAGGGAGTTTGCAAGCCGCCCGAGACCGTATTCGCCAGCGTCGAAGGCGCTCTTCCAGTAGTGGTTCGCGGTCGGATCGGCATAGGGCACCACCATTTCGGTGACGCTCGCGCGGAAGATCACCGGCCGGACCTTGCCCTGATCCTTGATGCCGAGCTCATGCAGCACGAGGCCCTCACGCGGCGTGAAGCCAACGCGGAAACTCCAGTTCTGCCACTCGACCTTCCATCCATCGACCGTGAAGCTCGGACCGTCCGGCTGGACGACATGGAGCGGCTTGACGTCCTTGCGGGTTTCCGGGAACGCTTCGCGCCCGTAGTTGCGCTTCTTCTTCGGTACCGGAATGACCTTCTCGTCGTCCACCAGGTCGACAACCGTGTTGGCGATCAGGTCGACTACGGCGACGACACCCTCGATCGGATGGGCATAGCCGTTGTCACGAAGGTCCTCGCGCCAGTAGCTGACGGCCCGCACGATACGCCTGCCCTTCTCGAAATCCCGGCCGAAGTAGCCGGAGGAAAAGGGATCGATCTGGATGAGCGGTATATCCGCGTCGGTGATGCCGCGTTTCTTGACGGCGGCAATCCATCGGGGATCGGATTTCACCGTCTCTTCCACCCGCATGAACTCCTCGAGCATCACCGGTGGCTGGCCATAGGGAGCCTGATCGAGCGGAAGGCGGTCAAAGCTTGCGACCTTGCCGCTCTTGATGTCGACAATCGCCTCGCTGGTTTCCCCTGTCGCGACATCCAGCACGAGAAGGAAGGCAAGCCGCGGCAACGGGGTGCCATCGCGGAAGGCAGCGAGATCGGTCTTGGTCGGCTCTTCCAGGCGGATGATCGGGAAACGGCAGGTTGCGGCAAGTGCCCTCTCCTCCTGCAACAGCGCGACCGCAGCTGCGATTTCCGAAAGGCTCAGCGGGTCGAGCGGGTGGCTGGTGATGACAGTGGCGTCCATGACGATACCCTTCCTGATGTTTGGAGAGCGACGCGCCGGCGGCGCGTCACTGTGATTGCGAAAAGCCTGCGTCACTCAGGGTGCAGAAGCACTGGAGCAGATCTCTCCCGGGACCATTCCGCTCTCGCCGTGAATGCAGAGAAGAGAGCAGAGCAGGTGAGCCTCGGCGGCAGCCATGAGTACGGTCGCGGTCAACAGGCTGGCAAAGAGACCTGCGAGGAGCCGGTCCGAAAGGCCGGAGGTGGCGTAGGCGATCATTCGAACACCTTTCCGAGGGATGCATAGAGTTCTGGCTGGCTCTTGCTGAGCTGGACGGCAAAGGCGGCGCCGAGGAACCCGACAAGCGCCATGAGGTAGGGGAACGATGCGACGATCGGGCTGTCGCTTCCGGAAAGGAGCGAAAGGTTGGAGATGACAAGCCAGAGCGAACCGACAAGTCCAAGCAGCCCCAGAGCCGGCGCGATCGTCGTCGTCCAGACGCCGTGGCCGGTGGCGTTCCTGCGAAAGAACAGGATCACCGCAACCGACACCAGGGCCTGCACCGCGAGAATGCCGATGACAGCAAGGGCCGACATCCAGGAGAAGACGACGGCGTAGGGATCCGCACCGCCGACAACAAAGCCGAGCAGGATAAGGGCCGCAGTCGCGCTCTGGGCGATACCCGCCACATGAGGAGAACCATGCTTTGCATGCACCTTGCCCAGTGCCCTCAGGACGAGACCTTCGCGGCCAAGCGCGAAGAAGTAGCGGTTGATGGTATTGTGGAAAGACAGCACGCAGGCAAACAGGCTGGTGATCAGCAGCACGTTCATGACATCCACCGACCATGCACCAAGCACAGCGCCCGCCGCATTGAAGTAGAAGGTCTCGAGCCCACTCTCGGCCGTCTTCTGAACGGCGGACGGACCGTAGAACTGCACGATCGCCCAGGTGGAGAAGGCATAGAACAGGGTGATCAGCATCACGGCGACATAGGTTGCACGCGGGATGGTCTTTTCCGGATTCTCAGCCTCTTCGGCAAAGATCGCGGTCGCTTCGAAGCCGATGAACGAGCCGATGACGAAGACCAGAGCCACGCCGAGGCCGGGCGCCAAAACCGCGGCAGGCGTGAAGGACGTTGCCGTAAAGCCCTCCGGTCCGCCGCCGGTAAACAGGATGCCGAGATCGAGCAGCAACAGGATGAGAATTTCGGCGATCATGCAGACCCCGAGAATTGCGCCGCTGAAGGAAATGTTGCGCTGCCCGCAGATGAGCACCACGACGAGTGCTGCGAACGACCAGACCCACCATGGAAACGCGAGGCCGAGGGGCTCGACCGCGCCTGCCATGAAGACGCCGAATAGGGCGTAGACTGCAATCTGGACGGCATTGTAGGTGACGAGCGCCATCAGTGCGCCGCCGACACCGGCAGGTTTGCCAATGCCCTGCGTGATGTAGGTGTAGAACGCCCCTGCCCCACCGACGTGGCGGCTCATGGCCGTGAAACCAACGGAAAACAAGAGATAGAGTATGCCGGCCAGCACGAATGCGCCGGGAACTCCGGCGCCGTTACCGAAGGCGAAGGCGGCGGGAGAAGCACCGACCACGGCCGTCAGCGGTGCGGCTGCGGCGACCACGAAGAAGACGATATGGGCGAGACCAACGGAATTCTTGGCCAAACGCTCGGGCGGCGCGGCCGGCATGCTTTCTTCGTATGACATGGGAACCCCTCTTTTCGTTCTGATTGGCAATCGTCAAAAAAGGTAATTCCGTCAGGCTGGCCCCAAAATTGCACGATGCGCCAATGTTTCGATAATTCGCGCCACGGGATTTCCCGGAGACTTCGAAAATGGCAGCTGCCCCGCATTTCATCAGCCGCATGCCCGCGTTTGCTTCAATTCGCGCCTCAGTGCTGGCTCCGCTGGTACAACAAATCGACAAGAAGACAGGAAAAGCGGATCTGCTGCTGGCCGGGCACGGCATTTTGCGCTCCCAGTTGGAAGATCCTTATGCCGTTGTCCCGATGGGCCGCTATGTTGCGCTGTTCGAGGAGGCCGCGCTCCTCATCGGCGAGCCCACGTTCGGGGCACGCATGGGCACGGCCTTCAAGCCCGCCGACATCGGCCCGATCGGTATGCTGTTCTCGCTCTCTCCGACCATTCGCCACGCCTTCGAGAGGATGTCGAAATACGTCAATTCAGTGCAGGGCGCTACGAGCTCGGGCCTGTTCGAGGAGGATGGCGATCTCGTCTGGAACTACCGGGTTGTCGATCCTGCAATGTGGCCGCGCCGGCAGGACAGCGAATATTCGCTGGCTGCCTCCTGCCAGCTGGTTCGGTCGTGCTTTGCCAATGGCTGGCGTCCGCTAGAGGTCCATTTCGAGCACCAGCCGCCGCGCGATCCGCTGCCGCTCGAGCGGATCTTCCGGGCGCCCGTGCTGTTCGGGCAGTCGGGCAACCGCATCGTCATCAGCAAGGCTGACGCAGACAAGATCTACCGGCAGGAGGACAGGAGCCTCACCACCATTCTGGAGCGGCATATCGCCGATCTTGTCGGAGAAACCGATTTCGACCCTACGGTTGCGCAAAAAGTGCGCGCGCTCATCGGCATCTATCTGGGCCACAGGCCGATCACGGTGGTGACCATCGCCAAGGAGCTCGGCCTGTCACCGCGCACTCTCCAGCGCCGCCTGGCGGATGAAGGCATTTCGTTGCGGTCGCTGATGCGGGAGCATCGCCTGTCGCTTGCCGCCCTGCACCTCGCAAACGACGTCAAGAAAGCCCGCATAGCCGATGCCCTTGGCTATGCGGATTCGACGGTTCTATGGCGAGCCCACCGGTCCTGGAACCGGCGGCAGGGCAAGTAGAGCACTTCCGACGGGGTCCACAGGTCTTATGGGGCAAGTCGTCCCACTGCTTCCTTCAGGCCGACACCGCTGATGCCGGCTCTCATCATGTCTGTCACCAGCCCGACGATGGTTTCGGCAGCCGCCTCGACCGACAGTCCGCCCTCACGAATGTTCGACACGCAATTGCGTCGCGAGTCCGGTGTTCCGGCACGAGGAGTATGCGTGAGATAGGCACCGAGGCTATCTGCGGCAGAGAGGCCCGGCCGTTCCCCGATCAGCATGATTGCGACCCTTGCATCAAGTGCTTCTCCGACGGGATCGGCAAGCGCGACACGGGCCTGGCTGGCGATAACGACCGGGCCGACCGAAAGCCCGAGGGCCATCAGGCGCTCGACAAGGGAGCGCACGAGGGGGGCGGCGTTGATGTCGACGGCACTCGATGAGAGACCGTCCGCGATGACGACGACGACATCGAAACCGTTTGCCGAAGCCAAAAGCTTCTCGGTCGATGCCGGTGACAGCTTTCTGCCGAGATCGGGTCTACGGACATAGCTGCTGCGGTCTTCCGCCTGGCTCTCGACATCGATAACTGCAATCGGCAGGCCCTCGAGCCCCCGGCGCAACCGGGCATGATCGACCGTGGACCAGACAGCCTCCCGCGCACGCGCGTGATCGAGAAGGAAGGCCTGAGCGGCCCGCGTGGGCGTGCCCGCACCGAACCGCCCGAGCGCCACGCGCGCGTCCGTCATTTCCTTCAGGTCCGCCACACTTGCAGCGCGTTTCTTCACAAGACTATCGGCCATGTCATGCTCCGACGAGGTTTGAATGGGAAAGGTAGTCCGTGAGCATCGCCGGCGCCCCCACCAGCGCTCCGGCCGCGTCGGTCAGGCCGACTTCCCTCAGCCAGCGTTCGAATTCCGGCGCAGGCGGGCGGTTCAAGGTCTCGCGGCAGTAGATGGCGTCATGGTGGGCGAGTGACTGATAGTTCAGCATGATGTCGTCGGCGCCCGGAACCGTGATCACGAAATTGACATTCGCGGCACACAGAAGCGTCAGCAGGGTGTCCATGTCCTCCTGGTCGGCATCCGCATGGTTGGTGTAGCAGACATCCACCCCCATCGGCAGGCCGAGCAGCTTGCCGCAGAAATGGTCCTCGAGTCCCGCCCGGATGATCTGTTTCCCGTTGAACAGGTATTCGGGGCCGATGAAGCCGACGACGGTATTGACGAGCAGCGGGTCGAACTCGCGCGCGACCGAGTAGGCCCTCACCTCCATCGTCTGCTGGTCGACGCCAAAATGCGCGTCTGCTGACAGTGCCGCGCCCTGTCCGGTCTCGAAATACATCACATTTGCGCCAGGCATGCCGCGCTTCAGCGAGCGGCCGGCGTCGTAGGCCTCCCGCAGGACAGAGAGATCAATGCCGAAGCCCGCATTGGCTTTCTGCGACCCCGCCACGGACTGGAATACCAGATCGACGGGCGCTCCCGCCCCGATCGCCGAGATCGCAGTGGTCACGTGACCAAGGCAGCAGGTCTGGGTCGGGATCGCAAGCCGTTCGCGCAACTCGTCTAGGAGTGACACGATGCGTACATAGTCCTCGACGCTATCGGTTGCCGGGTTGACACCGATCACGGCGTCGCCCGATCCCATCAGCAATCCATCAATCGCGGAGGCTGCGATGCCCCGGCTGTCGTCGGTCGGATGGTTCGGCTGATTGCGGGTGGACAGCCTGCCACTGAGGCCGATCGTATTGCGGAAGCGGGTAACCACCTCCCGTTTGGCCGCGACCGAAATAAGGTCCTGCAGGCGCATGATCTTCGAGACGGCAGCGACCATTTCCGGTGTCAGGCCATAGGTGACCGCCTCGAGTTCACGCTGGCCCGTTCCCGGCTTGAGCAGCCACTCCCGGAACTCTCCCACCGTCAATGACGAGATGGGGCTGAACGCGGAGAGATCGTGCTGCTCGGCGATCAGCCGCGACACCTCGTCCGTCTCCGAGGGGATCACCTCCTCGGAGAGAAAGGTCTTGAGGGGGAGGTCCGCCAGCGCCATCTGCGCAGCCAGCCGCTCGACCGGTCCCTCGGCAGCAATTCCGGCCAACTGGTCTCCCGATCTCTCGGGCGTGGCTTTGGCGAGCAGGTCCTTGAGGTCCTCGAAGCGGAAGACCGTATGTTCGATTGTCGTGCTGTAGGGCATGGGAGGCAGAATCTATCGGTTGAGGAGAGCCAGGGGCTTCGGGTGAAGCCAAGTGTGTGGCCGAGGCCGCACCCCACTCTCCGAGTGAATCGTCGGTTCCTATTCCTCCCAATCGGCGATGCAGCCTCCCGCGCTTCGCATCACCGGCACCAGTGCTTTGTAATCGTACGGCTGAACTCCTGTTTCAAGCACAATGTCGCAGTCATCGGAGGAGAGCAATCCGCAGATATAGCAATTCCCGCCGAACCGACGCAGCTGTGAGACTGTAGACCGCCGCTTGAGCGCGGCCATTCCCTCTCAACGGAGATTGTCGGAAGAGCCACCTGGAAACGTGCTTGAGGTGAGACTGCCTTGTCTTGTCAGGCGCGCCCGTCGACGTCATAGAGGCGACGGCGAGGCGGCCTTGCATCAGACATTGCTCGATCTTGCGCGCAAGGTTTCCCGCTCGCCAACCGGAGTTGTTGCGGCGACTGCGTTCTTCGGTCGTTGATTCGCCTATAGACGGACGCTTTGGACCTGCCAGACCGGACGGCATTCAACCGCCCGGGCTAGTTCTAGTCCTGCTTGCCGCCAAATGGAAAAATCGTCTTCCAATCGTTCTTCATGTCAACGACGGTCCAGCCACTTTCGTTGGCAAGGTCGAGTGCCTTTTCGAGGCGCCCGATCGAAGAATTGCGATCATACGCCCATTCGCGCACATCATCCGTGTGGTGGACGATCAGCCCGAACCGGCGTCCCTCTCCGCGGGTTGCGTATTCGAGCATCTCGAAATCTCCGTCGGAGTTTCCGAAGGCGGCAATGGGGCGGCGGCCGATGTGCTGGTGAATGCCCACGGGCTTGCCGGGTCCATCGTCGATGAAATTTATTTCCGGCAGGCGCATGAGTATCGGCACTCCGTCACGCACCATGAACTTGGTCTCGCCACTGCTGCCGACAACCTGCTCCGGCGGGACACCATAGACCTTGTCTGCCCACGGGCGCATGAAATCGATACCCCCGCCTGAAACGATATAGGTTCTGAAGCCGGAAGCGCGCATATAGGCAAGCAGCTCCAGCATCGGTGTGTAGACCATCTCCGTAAAAGGTCGGTTGGTCACCGGATGCTTGGCTGTAGCCAGCCAATCGAGGACGATCTTGTCGAAATCGTCGGCGCTCATGCCCGAATGCGTCTCCATCACGAGCTTCATGATGGCCGGTTCACCCCCCGACAGCGCACCCTTGACGTCCCCTTTGAGCAGCGAGGCGAACGGCTCCTCGGTCTGCCATTCGGGATGCAGCGGGACCAGCGCCTTGACACGGTCGATAGCGAACAGGAGCTGGAAATACATGGGTTGCTCCGCCCACAGCGTCCCATCGTTGTCGAATACGGCAATCCGTTCCTCCTCGGGAACGAAATCGGCAGACCCCTCCTTCGTTACGCTTCCCACGAAATCAAGAATCGCCTTCTTACTGGCCGTTTCGTTCCAGGACGGCAAAGGGTCCGGGTCATCCGCCAGCGCAACTGGGGCTACCGCAGATGTGGCAAGCAACGATACGGCCGACAACTTCAGCATTATGCGTCTCGAGATTTCGAACATCGCCTTCTCCCAGCCTTTACTTTCGCACCATGCAATGTTTGACAGTATAACTGAAAACAAAGCCACGTGTGGCAAGAAAAGCGGGCGGCCTATTGCGAGCCGCCCGTCGATCGGTCTATGACCTGGTGCCGGTATTGTTTTCCCGATTTCTCGGGTCCGGTGCGCCCTTGGGATCCTAACAGTAATAGACACCGACGGCGCAGCGCCGCGCGGTGCGTCGTGCCACCCCTGCGACGCTCACAGGGGTTAGCGGACGACCCACGCGCGCCTCAGCGGTTCCCACGAAAATATCGACTCCAGGAATCTGGAGTTTCTCTCCCGCTTCCAAAGAGAGCAGCGCGACGATGCCGGCAAACAGCGCAATCTTGAATTTTCGTGCCCGGGTCATTTCTTAGCTCCTGGCTGCAGGTGGTCCGGGAGTTCGTCGATGTCGCCCAACTCCTTCAGATCAACCTTCTTGGCATTGCTCGCATTCTTGAACGCGAATTCGGTGGCCGTGACTTCGGTACCCGTCTTCCAGTCGCGGATCTGAATGCTGTATTGCGGCGCTTCATCGACTTGCTTGGACGTTATCAGATACCTGCACGGATAGGGGCGTTCGCCCTGGGCGATCCAGATCTGCCAGTCGACCTCCTTGTTGCGGAACGCAAGATGATCGCACTCGACGCCGCCGATCACTCCGCTGCCGAGGTCCTTGACGTCGACCACGTCCCGCATCAGCTCCCCATAGACGTCCGGCAGGATGAGATCCGCGCCCGGAAGAGGTCGGTGAAGCTTGTTTCTCATTTCGTCGACGAGATGGTCGATCGTACCGGGAACTTCGGCCTGAGCGTAGAGATTGGCATTCTTGCCGAGCAACGTTACCGTCTTCCCATCGAATACGAGTTCGACATCGGCAAATCCGCCTGTCCGCGCAATGCGGATCTTGTCCGGACGTCCGAGTTCGACCTTGCCCGAACTTGCCAGCAGCAGCTTCTGGCGATCCTTGGTGACGACCTCAAGCGTTGTATCGAACTCGAATGAAATAGCTTTTTCCGTTGCGAGGTAGTCAGACATTGCCTTTAGGAGCTGCTTGGCCTCCGCCTCGTCGGCCAACGCGCCGGATGGAGGTCCTGTCACGAAAACCAGTATCAGCGCCGCGGATGAAAACATGGAAACGACATGTTTTGCGGTCTTCCCAACTAGCGCTCTCATAGGTAGATGCCTTTCCGGACGGGTGCATGTCTTCGGCCTTGACCCGGTGCGGACATATATGCGTCACGCACTCGATCGCGCCCCGACATTGTAACGAGGGAAGAACTCTACGCCCTATCCGGCCGGTACGCTCGTAACATCCGGTAGGATCTGGTATCGGCACCTTGGGCCCCGCCCTGGAACCGCAGGACTGGGTTAACGAGGCTGGAGGTCGGATCCGATTGCCGGCACCTCCGAAATGGCAACCTCACCCTCCGGTACGGGCAGGCCCGCTTTCCGCATCGCATCGACGAGACGTATCTGGTCCCCGGGCCGGACGTTGCGGCTGGCGAGTTCGGCCGTGATGTTTGCAAGAAACTGCGGGCGCATCTCGACGAACACTGCCCCCTCGCGCGCCGCCTCCCCTGTCATGCCGCGCTCGGCGTAGATGACGGCGGCCACGAGATGAAAGAACGGGAACTTCTGCAGGTCGGCGAGCTTGATCTCGGTCGCCGCGGCCTCGTAGTCTCCTTGCATATAGTCTGCCAGAGCAAGCATCCCATGGTAGTAGCCTGCGCCGCCGGGGTTACGGGCAAGCGCGAGGTTCAAAATCTCCGCACCGCGTTTCCATTGGCCGCCCAGAGCGAGGCGCGTTGCGAATTCTCCCATGAGTTCCGTATCATTCGGATTGGTCGCAAGCGCCTGCTCGCCGGCTCGAAGGGACTCCTCCAGCTGCTGATTGAAAAACAAAGCCGTCATCAGCGCCTGGAGGGCACGCGTATTGCCAGGATCGAGCTGCACCGCCCGGCGGGCCGCGCGCAACGCCCGCTCCAGAGGCTTGGGCGAACTGGATCTCACATTGAACTTGAAGCGGTCCTCGTCGAGGTAGACGATCGACAGCATCGCCCAGGCAGTGGCGTAGGATGGATAGCGCGCGATTGCGCTCTCCAGGCACTCCCGGACCTCCGCATGCGGCTTCATGCTCAATTCCGCGCGGTAGGCATAGAAGCGCAGCGTGCAGCCATAGGCGTCGATGTCATCAGGCGGAGGATTTGCGGCATCAGCCTGCGAAATGATACCGTAAGGCTGGGCAACGGCCGTTGCGACCTTGTCCGCCACGTCGGACTGGATAGCGAACAAGCCGCGGGTTTGCAGGTCGTCGTCATAAATCTGCGACCACAGAATTGTGCCGGTTTCCGTTTCGAGGAGACGCGCCGTCACCCGCACCCGGCTCCCGGCGACACGAAGCCCGCCGGCGAGCAGATACTGGGCGCCGAGCTCGCCCCGGACAGTGGCCACGTCGACCTCCGGAACCAGGGACTTGGATGTCTCACGGCCGAACACCGTGAGCTCCTTGAAGCGCGGTAGCGCCGTCAGCAGTTCCTCGGTCAGTCCTGCGGCATAAAGCCTAGCCTCGGGCCCCTCGCCGAGATCGGCAAAGGGCGCAACCACAAGCGTCGGCCCTTCGGGAGCGAGCGCATTGCTCCCCCTGAGCGACGCGCCGCTTTCCGGCCGGTCGGCGACCCAGTAGACGAATACGACAGCTGCGGCGGCGACCACGGCCGACCCCAGCGAAGTCAATAACCTCCTCCATCTCGAAGGGGGCAAGGCCGTTTCTACCGGTGCCGCCGGCAAGGCGGGCGCGGCCTCATGGGGTTCAGTGGCCACCGGGTCGTTCCAGGCGAAGGACGGCACATAGCCACCCTTGGGGATCTCGATCCAAACCGGATCGTTCTGACCGGCAACAAGGTAGTAGCGCTCCAAGGCCCGCCGCAGCCGGCCGGCCTCGATCCGTACGACGGGGTCGTCCTGGGTAAATCCCTGGTCCCGTTTGAACACCTCGATGGCGACGGAATAGCCCTTGATCCGCTGTGCGCGGCCGGCGAGCGTCTCCTCGATCACATAACTCAGGAACGCTGATCCACGGCCGACTGCGGGAAACTCCGGACTGGTGACGATACGCTCCAGTTGGGCACGTATGTCATCCGGGGTGGGCGGCGATACCGCCAAATGGCGGCCCAGATCACGCTCCGCTGACATTGAGGTCCGCATGCGTGCTCCTCACCTGCCACTCATGGCACACGTTCTCAGCGGTTTTTTGTTAGAACTTGCTTTTATAGGCTACCCTACGATCACCGTCCGGTCCATGATCATCTGGCGTTCGCAAGCTCCAACCATTGGCACGAGATGGCGAGCTCTCTATCCATGATCGACGCACAGCCGAATAACTAAACCACTGCGAGTAGCCTGCTCAAAACGGGATGGCATACCCGCTCCAGAATTCGATTGGTCGGGGAGAGCATCTGAAATAAATTTTTCGATTTAAATTCATTAATTTAAATCAGTTAAATAAATCAATACAAGAAGACACCAAAGTAAAATGACTTCAATCCTTCCGGAGCCGTGCACTGAAAAGGCCTGAGCGGATACAGCGCATCCGGCCAAAACGTTCCATCGGAGGAATGGCCGGCCTAGGCCTCGTATACGGCCTGGCTGCCAAGCGCCTTCAATTCTTCAATCGACGACACCCCCATGAGCGCCAGACCGATGCCGATTTCCTGGGTCAGGATGGCGATCACCTCTTCGACCCCTCTGCGGCCCGCAGCCGCGAGGCCATAGGTGTACGCGCGACCGAGCATTACGCCATCGGCACCAAGTCCGATCGCCTTGATGATATCCGTCCCACGACGGATCCCGCTGTCGATCATCAGGCAGAAATCCGGACCGACGGCGGCGCGGATCGCTGGAAGGGCGCGGATCGTACTGAGCGCGCCGTCCAGCTGCCGGCCGCCATGGTTCGAGATGACGACGGCGTCCGCTCCGACCGCTTTTGCCTTTTTCGCATCCTCGGGCGCGAGGACACCCTTGATCACCAGCTTGCCCCGCCACCTGCCGCGCAGCCATTCGATGTCCTTCCAGGACAGCGTCTTGTCGATGCGCCGGGAGAGGTTTGCAGCCTGTTCCAGCGCGCCACGACCGAAGTCCGGTCGGTGCTCGACGGCACGCACAGAAGGCGTTCCGCGATGCGCGATGTCGAGAAGCCATCTCGGCTTGCGTGCAAGGCTTAAAAACAGCTTCGGCGTGACGCGCGTCAGGGAGCGAAATCCGTTCCGGACGTCACGCTCGCGAATTGCGGTGATGGCCGTGTCCACCGTCACGAAGATCGTATCAACCCCGGCGGCCTCCGCGGCGTCCAGCAGTTCCTCGCACATCGATCGATCTTCGAGCACGTAGAGCTGGAAATGCAGGGGGCCGTCCGTCGTCTGGCGGACGTCGGCGAGGGAAGCGATGGAAAAGGTCGAGAGGCAGAATGGGATGCCGGCAGCGTGGGCGGCCTGTGCCGCCTGCTGTTCTCCCCTGCCCGCATAGAGCCCTAGGAATCCGACCGGTCCCAGCATGAACGGCAGAGGATGGCGCTCGCCCAGAAAGCTCGTTGCCAGATCACGTTCCTTCGGCTCGACCAGTACGTTCTGCCGGAGCTTGAACCCGCCGAAATCCGCCCGGTTGGCGCGCATCGTCTCCTCCTCGAAGCTCCCCCCGTCGATGTAATCGAAGAAGATCTTCGGCAGGCGCCGCCGCGCGCGCTCGCGATAGTCGTTGACGTTGACCAGGGTCATCGCATCAGACCCTTTCCGGATCGATTGCGTCGAGGAAGCGGGAGACGAAGTCTTCGCCATCGACCGGCTCGCTTCCGGCCATCACTGCCATCGAAAAGCCGATGAGCGAGGAGACCGGATTGTGGGTGGTCGCCCCGGCGCGAAGGTTCATCACCAGCGTCGGGCAGAGGAATAGCCCGAGCCGGACGACGTTCCGCCAGTCGGCGGGCAGCAAGCCCGCCTGCTTCAGTTTCAAGAGAAGCGGACGCCAGATCTTCTCCGCCTTCACGTGCAGCAGATCCATCCTGACGTCGCTCGGCGCCCAGGACGTGGTGATATCGAGCGTGCCGTCCGCGTAGTGCGCACTCGCCACGAAGAGTTGCGCTGCCTCAGCGGGATCGTAGAGCCACAGGGGATGAGCAAAGATATTGTGGAAGGTCGTCTTCACTTCCGCGAGCAACGTCGGAATGTGCTCGCCTGCAAAGGCGGGATCGAAGAACGACAGCGACGCTTCCTGTCCAACTTCCTGGTACCAGACATTGGCATTGTGCGCGTCCCCGTGCGCCGTGACGCCGCCTGCATCTGCCAGGCGGAAGGGGTTGAGCCGCTCGAACGCTGCATCGAAAAGCTCGCCTACGCTCTTTTCATAGCGGACGCCGTTTACCACGAAACGGGCCGACGAGAACTGCTCCCAACCGAGCGTGACGCCGGGGAAAGCGAATTCCTGTCCGACATAGAAGCGGCCCAGTCGCCCGCCGGGATAGGAACCCGTCGCGGGTTCGATCAGTCGCTCGTAGAACAGACGATGGATCGGCTCTGCAGACACCTGCTCCACCGTGACCGGATGCAGCGTTTCGAGATAGACGGAAAGCACCGCCTCGGACAGCTTTGCCTCCGCGGAAGCCGCCAGCGAAGCCTTTACGGGGTTCGGAGCGAGGTCGAGTGCGCGCAGCACATCGGAAAACCGCGGATCCGTCCGGCGCTTGTAGACGAGGATCTGTTCGCCCGGCAGCACGGACATCAGGACCGGCTGGTCCACGGGCAGGCCGGCACGTGCGAGGATGTCGGCACGGTAGTATTCGCCGCTCATCGCTTCCTCGCCCTCCTCCTGGTGGAACTTGAAGAAGAACTGCCCATCGGCGGTATCGAAGAAGCCATTCAGCGAATTCAGGCTGTACTGGTCGTGATTGATCGCCAGGTGTACCGGCTCAACCTTGAAGAGGTCGCGCAACAGTTCAGCGAGCAGTTTCTCCGCATCACCGTTCCTGGCCTTTGCGAGCCTTCTGATTTCTGCGGTTCTGCTTTCGGGCTGCGTCATGACAAGAAGCTCCAGGCATTCCAGGTGTGTTCGAAGAGTTTCACGACAGCAGGGTCACTTGCTGGCGTGGAGATATCGGCTGCCCAGCGAGTAGCGGCTGCCAACGTATGTCAGAGTGTTGACGGTGGCGACCACAGGACCTGTCCATGTCTTGCGGTGAAGGACGAGGCAGCTGTCGGTCGGTCGGATATGGAGGAGACGCGCGTTCTCATCTCCGGCCGGGACCGCACTGATGAGATGCTCGACTTCCGTCAACGGTGTCGAATGCTGCAGATAGTCGTACGTCGCCGAAGAGGTGAAATCCTGGCTGATATAGTCGGAGACGAGGTCCGGATTGACGTATCGCTCCTCCAGTTGAACCGGGAGATCGTTTTCGAAATGTATCACCACCGAGTGGTCGACCGGCTTCGATGTCGGAAATTCGAAGGCGAGCAGGAGCTCTGGTTCCGGGTGCTCGATCCTCTCCAGAACGACCACCTGCGCACGATGCTTGCTGCCGCGCGCTCTGATCTCATTGATGATGTTGCTGATTTCGATGAGCGTGGACTGCGGTTTCGGTGGAGCCACGAAGGTACCGACGCCCTGGATGCGGCGCAGGTGCCCCTCCGAGGTCAGCTCCCTCAGCGCGCGATGCACGGTCATGCGCGAGACACCCAGCGTCGAAACGAGTTCGTGCTCCGAGGGCAGACGGGCATTGCGCGCCCACTTGCCGCTGCCGATATTGCCGAGGACGAAGTCCTTGACCTTCTCGTAGAGAGGAGATGCGGAGTCCGAGAGTGTGTCCATGCTGCGTGCCTCCAGCGCATGCCCCGAAATCCGACCCGATTTTCGGGCGCATCATGCGCAATTCAGAAAGTTCCGCACCGCATACAGATCCGCTCGGGGCGGTGCCGCGGTGCCGGTCGTTGCTCCGGAAAACCGGCTTCGTTCAATCCGACACCTCGACGATCGTCTTCAATCGGGAACTCTCGCCCTTCAGCAGGCGGCCATAGGCGTCCGGCACATCGTCGAGAGATGACAGCGTCTCGGAGAGCTGCGCCAGCGCCGAAGAGAGTCCTGGCAGCATCGAAACTGCATGGGGCAGTTCATCGCTGAAGGCATGGCAGCCGACCAGCGAGATCTCCCGCTCGACCAGGATGTTGGGATCCAGATCAAGCTTGCCATGGCTGATACCGACGAGTGCCAGCGCACCACCACCCGACAAGAGATCGAGTGCCGACGAAATCGCGCGAACATTGCCCGTCGCGTCGAGTGCGTAGCGCAAGCGCTTTTCCTGCAACACCGCCTCGATCGCAGCCTTCGTCGGTTCGACGCAGACGCCGTCGACCAGGTCCGCCACCATTTTCGCGCGCGCGGCATTGAGGTCCGCGAGCAGGATCGGGCCGTCATGGAGGCGCGACAGCAGCAGCGCACTGAGCCCGCCGATCGTTCCACATCCGACGACGAGCACAGGCTCGCCGGGTGTAGCTGCGAGGCGGCGTACGGCATGGAGCGCTACCGCAAGCGGCTCGGCCATTGCCGCAACCTTTGCCGGCAAAGCCGCGTCGTGCGGGAAGAGCAATCGCTCAGGAAGCTGCACTTCCTCGGCGAACCCGCCGTCGCAGACCTCGCCCACGAATCCAAGGGATTCGCAGATGTTGCTGCGTCCGCTTCTGCAGGCCGGGCATTTCCCGCACCACATCCGGGAATCTGCAGCCACGACGTCACCGACCTTGAGGTTCTCGACGTCCTCACCCACTGCCATAACCGTGCCGCAGAACTCGTGCCCCGCAACCGAGGGGCTGCGCGTGATCCATTGACCGGTACGATAGTTGTGCAGATCCGAGCCGCAGATGCCTGCGGCCCTGATCCTCAGGTTCACGAAACCTGCCGGCGGAGACGACGGGGCATCGATCTCCTCCACCCGCAGATCTCCAGCATCATAGAGCCGGACGGCTTTCATTGGTCAGGCACCCTTCTTCAGGTAGGCGTCGCGAATGGGGGAAACCGCGTTCGCGTGCGAGGAGAAACCTTCATAGATCGCAAGCTTGTGAGAGTGCCGTGCAAACTCCGGATAGGCCGGCTCGGTCACGTATCCGATCGAACTGCGCTTGACGAAATCGGTTACGGACAGCGGTCCGAAGGTGCGCGCCCAGCGGCTGGTCGGCAGGACCGCGTTCGGGCCGAGCGAGAAGTTGGCGATGCTGACCGGCGTGTGGGTGCCCAGCAGGATTTCAGAGGCCTCGGTGATGCGGCCGAGATGCGTGAAGGGTGCCTCGGACAAGATTTCCAGATGCTCCGGAGCATAGGCATTGACGAAGTCATAGCTCTCCTCGATCGAGGAGGTCAGCACGATCCCGCCGGTCTTGCCGGTCAGCACGGTCTTCGAGAAGGCGACGCGCTGTTCGGTCATCCGGGCCCAATGCTCGGGAAGAGCCGCCAGCGCCTCGTCGACCACGCGACGGCTGTGGGTGACGAGGTAGGCAGAGGAATCCGGTCCGTGCTCCGCCTCGATCAGCAGGTCGAGGGCAGCCAGTCCGCCGTGAACGCTGTCATCTGCGAGGATCATCACCTCGGAGGGGCCGGCAGGAAGACCCGTATCGATGACGCCGGCAAGCGAACGCTTGGCCGCAACGACCCAGGGGCTGCCCGGACCGACAATCTTCAGTGCAGGTTTCACGGTTTCGGTGCCGTAGGCAACGGCTGCTACCGCCTGCGCGCCGCCGACCTTGTATACAGTCTCGACGCCTGCGAGGCGCGCGGCCACGAGTGTCGCCGCATCGACCGTACCGTCCGGGGC
Source organism: Sinorhizobium sp. BG8 (assembly GCF_016864555.1). Taxonomy (NCBI): domain Bacteria; kingdom Pseudomonadati; phylum Pseudomonadota; class Alphaproteobacteria; order Hyphomicrobiales; family Rhizobiaceae; genus Sinorhizobium; species Sinorhizobium sp. BG8. The sequence continues at coordinate 572,826 of NZ_CP044012.1, forward strand.
CGGCGGAGTGACGATCGCAAGGTTCGGTACGCCGGCAACGACGGCTGGTACGGCCGTCATCATGGTCACCGACGGGAACGACCCCTTCCCGCGCGGAACGTAGAGCGCAACGGACTGGATCGGCGTGAAGCGATCACCCGCGAAGGCGCCCGGCCGGATCTCCTTCAGCCACATGGCCTCCGGCTTCTGCTCTTCGTGGAAATGACGGATGTTCTCGATACCGAATGTGATGGACTCGATGACCTCGGCGTCGACCATCTTGAAGGCCGCGTCGAACTCGGCATCCGTTACCTTCAGGTTCGCTTCCGTGACAGCAGCCTTGTCGAGCTCGCGGCCGAAGCGGGCGAGCGCAGCATCTCCCTCCGTGCGGACGGCTTCCAGGATGGGGGCGACTTTCTCGATGAAGCTCGAGATGTCCGTCTCGGAGCGTCGCAGCAGCGCCGCCTTCTGGTCCGCGTCCAGTTTCGAATACTCATAGAAAGACACGTTGGTCATCGTCTTGTCCTTGATGCTGGGCCCATCGGGGCCGTCTGGTCATTTCGATTTCAGGAAGATGTCGAGGCCGACGAGGCGGTCGAGCAGCGTGATCGCGACGCCCGCACAGGCAATGAACACCACCGAGATTGCGGCGAGGTCCGGGGTGATGATCGATCGAATGGAGTTGTAGATCTGGACCGGCAGAGTGACGCTACGGGCATCAACCAGGAGCAGGCTGACGAGGAACTCGTTGAGCGCCAGGATGAACATGAGCAGCGAGCCGGTGATGATCCCCGGCAGCACCGCCGGAAGCGTTATGTATAGAAACCTCTGGAGCGGCGGTGCTCCGCAATTGGCGGCCGCGAGCTCGAGGTCGGGGCTCAGATTGCTGGCTGCGGCGGTGATCGCCCAGATCATGAACGGAAGGTTGATGACGCAGCAGGCGATGCCGACCGGCCAGAGCTGACCGAGCACACCCATGTTGCCGAACACCAGCATCATTCCGATCCCCGAGCCGATCAGGGGAATGGTGAATGGAAGAAGCAGGTAGACCTGGATGGTGCGTTCCAGTCGGACGGTGTACTTGGCAAGCGCAATGCCTGCGAGCGTGCCGACAGGGATCGATACCAGGGTACAGATCGCCGATACGAAGAGCGACCGGAAGAAAGCCTGCCGAAGGTCTCCTGCCTGCGTGATAACCGCGTACCACTTGAGTGAGAAGCCTTCCGGCGGGAAGGTGATGATGTTTCCGGCGGTGAACGATGCGCCGAGCACGACGATCGTCGGAGCGGACAGCATCACGAGCGTAGTTACGACAAAGAACCAGATGACGGCCGACTTGCTCTTGCTTCCGGTCATTTGCGATCCCTTCCCATGGCAAGCGTGCCCGCGCCGAACATCATGAACACGAGACCCACCACGATCGAGCCCACGGCAACCAGCATCAGCGAGAGCGTTGCCCCGAGCCCCTGGTCGGAGGTGCGGAAGAACTGGTCATAGATGGCGTTGGCGATGAAATCCTGTGTTCCGCCACCGAGGATGGCGGGAATGGCGAAGTCCGTCAGCGACAGGGTGACAACCACCAGTCCGGCGCCCACCAGGCCCGGACGGGCAAGCGGCAGCACGACATGGCGGAAGGTGCGCACCCAGCCGGCACCGAGCGAACTCGCCGCCGATTCAAGCTCCGCCGGGATGGCGGTCAGCGCCGGCGCGAGCATCAGCACCGCGAAAGGCAGCATGTACTGCACCAGACCGAAGAGAACTGCAGGATAGTTGTAGAGCAGCCGCATGGGCGGAACACCGACCAGCCCGAGCGCCTCGTTCACCATGCCCTGGTTGCCGAGAATGATCAGCCAGCCATAGGCACGAACCACCTGTCCGATGAAGAACGGCAGGAAGAGCGCCACCAGGAGGAACTTCCTCAGGGCCGAAGACTGCGTGCGAACCATCAGGTAGGCATAGGGAAAGGCGAAGATCAGCGTCACCACAGTCACGATGACGGCGCCCATGAGACTGCGCCCTGCGACCGTGGCGAAGAAGGATTCGGTCAGCACCCGCTTGTAGTTGGCCAGCGTGTAGGTTTCCGACATCAAGAAGGTGCTGGTGTCGAGGACACGCAGGCTCGCATCGCCGATCTGGACAAGACCCAGCACGAGAATGCCGACGAGCAATATGGCAGGAAGCAGCATGACGTAGGGCAATGCCGCCTGAAAGTTCGACGGCCAGACGAGCGCTGCGAGGCGCTCCAGCGCATCCATGACGCGCCACGTCAAGGGATATGCTGCACGGGATGGGCGCATGATACCAATCCTAGATTACAGGAGGGATCCCGCCGCGAGAGGGGCGCGGCGGGAAGCAGAACCTCAGCCCTGCATGATTTCCTTGAACTTGGCGAACCACTGGCTCTCGTTCTCGACCTGTACCTTCGCCGAGATGCGGATGAGGTGCTGGAAGTCCTCTTCCTTGGTCGGATAGGACGGGTCGTTGACGAGATCGGCCGGCGGCGTCAGTCCCGGAACGACGCCCGGCAGGCCCAGGCCATCGAGCCAGATCTGCTGGGCTTCCTTGGTCAGGGCATGGTTGATGTACTGCTTGGCCCAGTAGAGCTCGTTTTCCGGCAGTCCCTTGGGAATCCAGAGCCCGTCCGTATCGAACTTGGCGCCTTCCTCCGGAACCACCCACTTGAGATCGATGCCGTTCTTCTTGGCTTCGCGGGCGTTGGTGGAAATCGTGCAGGCCGCGTCGATTTCGCCCTTCTGGAACCAGGTCGTGAAGTCCGGATCTTCACCGAGAAGCGGCTGCTGCTCCTTGATCTTGGAAATGAAATCCCAGGCCGGCTGCATGTTGCCGGGGATATCCTCGAGCTTGCCGCCGCCGGCGACCTGCGCAGGGAAATGGAAGCCGATCCCATCGTTGTAGAGAGCGATACGGCCCTTCAGCTTCGGGTCGAGCAGATCCTTCCAGGACTTCGGAGCGCCATTCGGGAAGGCCTCCGGACGATAGGCCAGCACATAGACATAGCCGTATGTGTTGACGATCGGGTAGCCATCCAGGCCGATCGGCTTGGCAAGGTCGGTCGTGTTCTTCAGGTTCGGCAGGTCGGAGAGATCTTCCGTAACGCCGCGCAGCGCCGACTTCGTGGCATTGGTCGTCGTATCCCAGTTGACGTGGATCGGCGGCGTGCGCTTCTGCGCGACAGCAGCCCATACCTTCGGCTGAATTTCGTTGTCTTCGGTAAGGTCGTGGCGAACCGCAATGCCCGTCATCTTGGTGAAGCTGTCGGAGACGCCCGCCTTCAGGCTATCGACCCAGCTGCCGCCCCAGGCGCGGACGATAATTTCGGAAGGCTTTTCCGGCTCCTGCGCGAATGCCTTGCTGACGCCGAGCGTCGACAGGCCCGCGGATGCGCCTGCTGCAGCCATCGACCCCAGAAGGGTGCGGCGGCGGATCTGTGCGGACAATAACTTATCGTATGACATTCTACATTCTCCTCTGGCTGGACCTTCACTGGTCACTTTTTAAAGACATGCAAATCCTTGGCATCCCATCCCAGGCTGACTTCGTCGCCCGGTTCGAACTGCAAGTGGGTTACGGGATCATGATCGAAGACCCGCAGCAGAGCACCGTCGAGTGCGGGGACGACCACCTCGTAGACGATTCGCTCACCTTCGAAGATGGCGTCGAGCACCTTGCCGTCCACAGTCGTCTCGAGTGACTGAAGCCGCTCCCGGGACGGGGCAATGCGGATCTGCTCAGCCCGTATTGCGCCCGAACAGGCAGCTCCCGCCGCAAGTGTCTCGTCGAGGCCCGCAACGACACCCGCCAGACTGTTTCCGTTCGCATTGAAAGTGATGTTTTGTCCGGCCGCCTCGGCAACGACGCCGTCAATGAAATTTGTGACGCCGATGAAATTGGCCACGAAGGCGTTTGCCGGCGCCCTGTAGGCCCGCACCGGCTGCGCCTTCTGCTGGATTTCGCCACCGTTCATGACGATGATCTCGTCCGAAACGACGAGCGCTTCCCGCTGGTCGTGGGTGACGTTGATGGTGGTGACGCCCAGTTCCTTCTGGATGCGGCGGAATTCCAGCTGCATTTCCTCGCGAAGCTTGCGGTCGAGTGCCGCAAGAGGCTCGTCGAGGAGGAGCAGGTCGGGTTCGAAGACGAGCGCACGGGCAATCGCGACGCGCTGCTGTTGTCCACCCGAGAGCTCATGGATCCGACGCGAACCGTAACCGCCAAGACGCACGAGCTCGAGGTAGCGCTCCACCTTGTCGGAAATCGTGCGCGCATCGTGGCGGCGCATCTTGAGGGGAAAGGCCACATTTTCGGCAGCCGTCATATGCGGGAAGAGCGCAAGCTTCTGGAAGACCATGCCGATCTGGCGCTTGTGCGGCGGCACAGCGCTGACCGGCTGGCCATTGATGAAGATCTCGCCGCTCGTCGGAGCATCAAAGCCCGCAATCATGCGCAAGAGAGTGGTCTTGCCGGAGCCGGACGGACCGAGAATGGTGAGAAACTTTCCTTTCGGCAGATCGAAGGAGGCACTCTTCACCGCATGGAAATCACCGAAGACCATACCGACATCCTTGACGGACACCGCTATGGGGTTGAGTTCGCCGTTCAGGCGAGCATCGGTGGAAACAAATCCCATTCTCTTCCCCTGTCTTACTCAAGCGCTTCGTCGGCACTCTTCCGACGCGATGACCGGACTTTCCAATCCAGCCGACCAGGTCGGCGATCTAACGTTGCACGTGATGTTGTCTATACATATGCGTACAAGTGCCGTCAACCGACTTTGCATGATTTTTGCGCTTGCTCATTAATTGTGCATATGCGAAAAAACACACCAGCTGAAGCCGAAGGAGTATTCGACCCAGCCGCCAAAAAAGGCAAGAAGTGATGGCCGTCAGATAGAGGCCAGATACCCGCCATCGACAGGTATGCAGTGTCCGGTAACGTAGGATGCGGCGTCGCTGCAGAGAAACACGGCAACACCGCCGATATCCCCTTCGTCACCGAACCGGCCCTGCGGGATCTTCGAGAGCATGCGAACCTGCCAGTCGGCGTCCTCGTAGAACACCTCAGTCATTGCAGTGCGGAAATAGCCGGGCGCAATCGCATTGACCCGGATGCCGTGCGACGCCCACTCGGTTGCAAGCGCCCTCGTCACGCCCAGCAGCCCTGATTTCGACGCCCCGTAGGGGACTGCCGTCGGGATACCGACGAACGACGTCAGGGAGCACAGGTTGACGATCGCCCCTCCTGAGCCACCGGCAGCCATGATACGACCGGCCGCCTGAGAACAGAAGAACGCACCCTTGAGGTTGGTCGAAACGATCGCATCCCAGAGAGCCTCATCCACATCGACCGACGGCTTGACGCTTTCGAAGCCCGCATTATTGACGAGAATATCGAGACCGCCGAGTTCCGCAGCCACCTCCTCCACGACCCCGGTGCAGGATGCCACGTCGCGGACGTCCTGGGCCTTTGTGACACATCGGCGCCCTGCCCCCTCGATGGCGGACTTCGTCTCCTCGAGGCTTGTTATCTGACGCGAGGTCACCGCGACATCCGCTCCTGCCTTTGCCAAGGCAAGCGCGATGGACCGGCCTATGCCCCGGCTGGCACCGGTGACCAATGCACGGCGTCCGGTGAGATCGAACAATGGCTGGCGGGTCATGGCGGCTCCTTTCAAGCTGTCTTTAAGGGATCACAGCATTTTTTCAAAAACATGTCTATACATATATACAGGTCAGGATTCGTGGCCTATGAATATTGTCAAAACAGGTTCCTACGGAGAACGCAAATGGCAGATCCCACCCGAGCAATCCGCGACGAAGTGCGGTTGATCGCGCCTTACAACGCCGGCCTGACGCTTGACGAAGTTCGCCAGCGCTACAAGGTGGACGTCATAGCGAAGCTCGGATCAAACGAGAATCCGCTCGGACCAAGCGGGGCCATTCGCGGTCTTCTCGATGGAATTCATGACCTCGCGCGGCTCTATCCGGACCCTGAGGGCCGCGAACTCTGCGCCGCGCTTGCCCGCGATTTCGGCGTCGGCGACGGGCAGATCATTCTCGGCAATGGCTCGGAAGATTTGATTGCCGTTCTGTGCCGCTCCGTCGTGCGCCCCGGCGACACGGTGACGACCCTCTACCCCTCCTTCCCGCTCCACGAAGACTATACGACCCTCATGGGCGGCAAAGTCGAACGTGTCGAAGTGAAGCCCGATCTCACCATCGATCTCGACACGCTCGTTTCCTGCGTCCGCGCCGAGCCGCGCATGGTCATGTTCTCCAATCCGATGAACCCGGTCGGCAGCTGGCTTGCGCCGCACGAATTCGCGAAGGTGATCGAGGCTCTCGATGACGAGACGCTCCTCGTCGTCGACGAGGCCTATGCCGAATATGCGAAGGGTGAGGACTACCCCTCGGCCGTCGAGATGCTGCGCGACACGGGAAAGAACTGGGTGGTGCTGAGGACGTTCTCGAAGGCCTACGGGCTTGCCGGACTGCGCATCGGCTATGGCATCGTCAGCGACCAGAGCCTTTGCGGCTTCTTCAACCGGACACGCACGCCCTTCAACACCAACGTGATCGCCCAACTCTCCGCACTGGCCGCACTTGCCGATACGGACCATCTGCGCCAGTCCATCGATTTCGCGCTTCGCGAAAGAATCCGCGTCGCTGCCGCACTCACCGAGCTCGGCTACCGCATGGCTCCTTCCAAAGGAAATTTCCTGTTCTTTGATGCAACGGAGAACGCGTCCCGCCTGAGCGAGGAGTTCCTGAAGCGCGGCGTTATCGTCAAGCCTTGGAAGCAGGCGGGTTTCGACACGTTCGTCCGCGTCAGCATCGGCAGCGCGGAAGAGAACAATCACTTCCTGCAAGCGCTGCGCGACATCAAGTCCAGCCGATAAAGGACATGTGACGGCCTACTGGGAGGCAGGCGTGAATCGCGCGACGAGCGCATGCCTGTCGCCGGGATAGGTGAAGCGCACATGGGTGATCGGCCCTAGGCTGCTCCAGGTCCGCCGCTCTACGACGAGGCACGCCGTTCCGCTCGCAATGCCGAGCATCTGCGCCATGTCGTGACCGGCCGCGACCGCCTGTATCCGGTGTTCCGCGGCACTCCAGGGAACCTGGCTGAGGAGCCATTGTCCTGGGGAAAGGTTCTGAAAATCAGCCTCGATCGCTTCAGGAACGTTGGCAACGTTGATCAGCCGCTCCTCGACGCAGAATGGCCGTTGGCCGGCAAAATGAGTGCACACCGTGTGCAGGACCATCGTGCCGGCCGAAACTTCCAACTGCCTTATGTCCGCGGCCGTTGCCTTGCGGCGAACGCGTCGGGTGACCTCGAAGGAATAGGGCAGGTTGAGGGACCTCACCTCCGCCTCGATGTCGTGGATCTCGAGAACGGCTGACTGCGCCTGGGGTTGAGTGACGAAGGATCCGGATTTCTTCCGACGCTCGATCAGACCGGACTTGGCGAGCTGCGTCATCACCTTGTTGACGGTCATGCGCGAGCAGTCGTAGTGGGTGGCAAGATCCACCTCGAACGGCAGCCTGTGCCCGGGTGGCCATTCGCCGGACATGATGCGACCTTCGATCTCGCCCAGAATGCGCTGGTGCAGGGTCGCTTCCTTGCCGTTCTTTTCAGCCACTTGCTCGCTCTTCGTCAGATTACCCGTCCCGATGTAACGCAGCCCAGGCAATATTCGAAACGAAATGTTTGCGCCGACGCGCCTCGGTTGCAACGCGTCCTAAGCTTTCAGAAGATCCGTCATTGCGGACCGGAACCGCGCGGAAATCTCATCCCGCTTCGAATGACGGCCTCCCTCGACGCATTTCCTGCCGCGCACCCACACGCTGTCGACGGTAACCCCGCCGGCGAAGATCCAGTGATCGAGAAGCCTGTCCTCGTTCAGGTAGGGCACGTTCGACACATCCAGCGCTACGATGTCCGCGGCAGCGCCGACGCGCAGTCCGGCATCGCCCTGCAGGGCGGCTGCACCGCCCGCCAGCGCACGCTCGAACAGCATGCGGCCCGTCGACGATCCGGGTGCGGCAATCACGTTGCGCGCTCTCAGCGTCAGGCGCTGCGAATATTCGAGTGTCCTCAGTTCTTCGGGAACGGAGATGAGGATGTTGGAATCAGAACCGACGCCAAAGCGTCCGCCCTCTTCGAGGAAGAGTGGCGCCGGGAAGATGCCATCGCCGAGATTCGCCTCGGTAATGGGGCAGAGGCCGGCGACGGCGCCGCTTGCGGCCATCCGCCTCGTTTCGCTTTCGGTCATGTGCGTCGCATGGATCAGGCACCAGCGCGCATCGACGGGCGCGTTGTCCAGAAGCCATTCGACTGGGCGGGCACCCGACCAGGCAACACAGTCCTCGACCTCCTTCACCTGCTCGGCGATGTGGATATGGATGGGGCCACCGTTCGCGAGGGGAGCGACTACCGCGAGTTCTTCTCCCGTCGCGGCTCGAAGGCTGTGGGGTGCCACGCCGAGCATGCCGCCCGGCAGGTCGCCCACGATCCGCGCGCACCCTTCCATGAGTCGGCCGTAGCTCTCCACTGAGTTTATGAAGCGGCGCTGTCCCTCGATCGGCGCGGCGCCACCGAAACCGGAATGGGCATAGAAGACCGGAAGCAGCGTCAGCCCGATGCCGGTCGCGGCACTGGCCGCGCCGACGCGCTCCGCCATCTCCGCTATGTTGGCATAGGGAGAACCGTCCTTGTCATGATGGAGGTAGTGGAATTCTCCAACGCGCGAAAAGCCGGCTTCGAGCATTTCCATGTAGAGCTGCGCCGCGACCGCCTCGACATGCTCCGGGGTCATTGAAAGCGCGAACTTGTACATGACGGTTCGCCAGCTCCAGAAGCTGTCGTCGGCCGGCCCGCGCACTTCCGCGAGACCAGCCATTGCCCGCTGGAAGGCATGACTGTGGAGGTTCGGCATGCCCGGCACGACAACCGCACGCTGCTCGTCACCGGGAAGCGGCGCGGCACCCACATCGATCTCCTCGATAACGCCGCCCGACAGCGTGAGGCGCACGTCGTTCCGCCATCCTTCCGGCAACAACGCCCTACCCGCATGAATGACCGTCATGACCTTCCCTTTCGTCTCTGTGTAGCGGAACTCAAATTTTTCCGCTTGTCACTCTCGTTATTATGTATATACATTATCTCAACGAAGGAAAGGCGAAAGCTGATGACCGGGAACAATTTTTCTGAAACGGCGATGGGTGGGGCGAGCCAGCTTTGGCGCAATGCGCGCCTCGCAACACTCGACGCAAGCCTGGGCGGGCTTGGCACCGTTGAAAGCGGCGCAGTCGCCGCCAGCAATGGCCGCATCACCTATGCCGGACCCGAATGCGACCTGCCGGCCGAGCTAGCCAAGGCGGAGGTCGTCAACGATTGCGAGGGTCGCTGGATCACCCCTGCCCTCGTCGATTGCCACACCCACCTCGTCTATGGCGGCAATCGCGCCCGCGAGTTCGAGATGCGTCTCGAGGGCGCGACCTACGAAGAGATTGCGCGCGCCGGCGGCGGGATCGTTTCCTCGGTGAAAGCGACCAATGCATGCTCGGTCGACGAACTCGTCGCCGCCGCCCTTCCCCGCCTCGATACGCTGATTTCCGAAGGCGTCACCACCGTCGAGATCAAATCCGGCTACGGGCTGAACATCGAAGCCGAAACAAGGATGCTCGAGGCCGCACGCCGGCTTGGAAGCCTTCGCCCGGTCCGTGTCGTCACCAGCTATCTGGCAGCCCACGCGACTCCGCCCGAATACAAGGGCCGCAATGGCGACTATATCAGCGATGTCGTTCTGCCCGGTCTCGATGCAGCTCATGCGAAGGGCCTCGTCGATGCGGTTGACGGCTTCTGCGAGGGTATCGCCTTCTCGACCGACGAGATCGCCCGCGTCTTCGATCACGCCCGGAAACTGGGACTGCCTGTCAAGCTTCACGCCGAGCAGCTCTCCGACCTTGGTGGTGCGAAACTTGCCGCCTCCTATGGCGCGCTATCCGCCGACCATCTCGAGTATCTCGACGAAAGCGGCGCGCGCGCACTGGCCGCCGCCGGCACGGTCGCCGTCCTGCTGCCCGGTGCCTTCTACACACTGCGTGAAAAGCAGCTTCCGCCGGTCAAGGCGTTGCGCGAGGCAGGAACCAGGATCGCGATTGCCACCGACAGTAATCCGGGCACCTCCCCGCTGACGTCCCTGCTCCTGACCATGAACATGTCGGCGACGCTTTTCGGGCTTACCGTCGAGGAGTGCCTTGCGGGTGCGACGCGGGAAGCCGCCCGGGCCCTCGGCCTCCTCGGCGAAACCGGCACGCTCGAGGTCGGAAAATCGGCGGATCTCGCCGTCTGGAACATCGAACAGCCGGCGGAGCTCGTCTACCGCATCGGCTTCAACCCACTGCACAGCCGTGTCTTCAAGGGACAGAGGACGAATTCATGACCATCATCCTGCACCCGGGCTCCGTACCCCTCAAGGATCTCGAATCCATCTACTGGACCGGTGAAGCCGCTCGGCTCGATCAGTCGTTCGATGCCGGCATCGCCAAGGCCGCCGCGCGCATCGCGGAGATCGCGGCGGGCAACGCACCCGTCTACGGTATCAATACCGGTTTCGGTAAACTCGCTTCGATCAAGATCGACGCCGCCGATGTCGCCACGCTCCAGCGCAACCTGATCCTGTCACACTGCTGCGGGGTGGGTGCACCGCTGCCCGAGAACGTCGTGCGATTGATCATGTCGCTGAAACTCGTCTCTCTCGGGCGTGGCGCCTCCGGCGTCCGGCTGGAAATCGTCCGCCTCATCGAGGCGATGCTCGAAAAGGGCGTCATTCCGGTCATTCCGGAAAAAGGCTCGGTCGGCGCCTCGGGCGACCTGGCGCCGCTTGCGCACATGTCGGCGGTGATGATGGGTCATGGCGAAGCCTTCTTCGACGGCCGGCGGATGTCCGGTGCGGCCGCACTGGAGATAGCGGGGCTCGCATCGGTCAAGCTCGCCGCCAAGGAAGGTCTTGCGCTGATCAACGGCACCCAGACTTCCACGGCATTGGCACTCGCAGGTCTCTTCCGCGCGCACCGCGCCGCCCAGGCAGCCCTCATCACCGGCGCCATGTCCACGGACGCGGCAATGGGTTCCTCGGCGCCATTCCATCCGGACATCCACACCTTGAGGGGGCATCAAGGCCAGATCGACACGGCTGCTGCCCTTCGCACCCTTCTCGAAGGTTCGGCGATCCGCCAGAGCCACATCGAGGGCGACGAGCGTGTGCAGGATCCCTATTGCATCCGCTGCCAGCCGCAGGTGGACGGCGCCTGCCTCGACCTGTTGCGCTCCGTCGCACGCACGCTCGAGATCGAGGCCAATGCTGTAACCGACAATCCGCTGGTGCTCTCCGACAATTCGGTCGTCTCGGGCGGTAACTTCCATGCCGAACCGGTCGCCTTCGCGGCCGACCAGATCGCGCTTGCCATCTGCGAGATCGGCGCAATCGCGCAGCGCCGCATTGCCTTGCTCGTCGATCCCGCGCTCTCCTACGGGCTCCCGGCGTTCCTCGCCAAGAAGCCGGGCCTCAACTCCGGTCTCATGATCGCGGAAGTCACATCGGCAGCGCTCATGTCGGAGAACAAGCAGATGTCCCATCCGGCATCGGTCGATTCGACGCCGACCTCGGCCAACCAGGAAGACCATGTCTCCATGGCCTGCCACGGTGCGCGTCGCCTGCTTCCGATGACGGAGAACCTCTTCTCGATCATCGGCATCGAGGCGCTGACCGCCGTCCAGGGTGTGGAGTGCCGCGCACCGCTGGCGACCAGCCCCGAGCTGCAGAAGGCGGCCGCCGCCCTTCGCGCCGTCTCGCCCTCCATCGAGGAAGATCGCTACATGGCCGACGACCTGAAGGCTGCCGGCGATCTGGTTGCGACCGGAGCGCTGAACGCGTCCGTCTCCGCCGGTATCCTGCCGGCACTGGAAGCGTAATATGGCCGTCTTCGAAACCCGCCAGGGCACATCGCCGGTCATTCTCGGATTTCCGCACACCGGAACCGACGTCCCCGCCGACATCTGGGCACGCCTGAACGACAATGGGAAGATTCTCGCCGATACCGATTGGCACATCCACGAGCTCTATGACGGACTGCTCGACAATGTGACGACGGTGCGGGCGACATTTCACCGCTACGTCATCGACGCCAATCGGGATCCTGAAGGCGTCAGCCTCTATCCCGGTCAGAACACAACCGGCCTCGTGCCGGAGACAGATTTCGACGGAAATGCGATCTGGAAGGACGGAGAATCTCCCCGCGCGGAAGACATCGCCGCGCGGCTCCGCGACTTTCACGCGCCCTATCACGCGGCGCTCGCGGCCGAGATCGAGCGGGTGAAAGCAATCCACGGAATTGCGGTCCTCTACGACTGCCATTCCATCCGTTCGCACATCCCCTTCCTCTTCGAAGGCAAGCTGCCGGACTTTAACATCGGCACCGACATGAGCAGGACCTGTGCACCGGCGATCGAGGCAGCCGTTGTCGAGGCGACCGCCAAGGCCGATGGCTATACGAGCATCCTGAACGGACGGTTCAAGGGCGGATGGACGACGCGCCACTATGCCCGGCCAGAAATGGGTGTGCATACCATCCAGATGGAGCTTGCCCAGTCCACGCATCTTGCCACCGAAACGCTACCCTTTGCCTACGACCCGGCAAAGGCGGACCGGCTTCGCAAACACCTCAAAACCATCCTCGAGCAGATCGAACGGATCGCGCTCAACCTCGAACACTGACCCGGAGGGAACAGGAATGACCAATCCTCGCCACAACATCCGCGACGTCCGCGCGCCCCAGGGCACCGAACTCAACGCCAAGAGCTGGCTGACCGAAGCGCCGCTTCGCATGCTCATGAATAATCTCGATCCGAACGTGGCTGAAAACCCGCACGAGCTGGTGGTCTATGGCGGCATCGGGCGGGCAGCGCGTACCTGGGCGGATTTCGACAAGATCGTCGCAACGCTCAAGGACCTCAACGAGGATGAGACGCTCCTTGTCCAGTCCGGCAAGCCGGTCGGCGTGTTCCGCACCCACAAGGATGCCCCGCGCGTACTGATCGCCAACTCTAACCTCGTGCCCCACTGGGCGACCTGGGACCACTTCAACGAGCTCGACAAGAAGGGTCTCGCCATGTACGGCCAGATGACCGCGGGCTCCTGGATCTATATCGGAACACAAGGCATCGTTCAGGGCACCTACGAGACCTTCGTCGAGGCCGGCCGCCAGCACTATGGCGGCAACCTCAAGGGCAAGTGGGTTCTGACCGGCGGCCTCGGGGGCATGGGCGGCGCCCAGCCTCTCGCCGCCGTCATGGCCGGCGCTTCGTGCCTTGCAGTCGAATGCAATCCGGATTCGATCGATTTCCGCCTGCGTACCCGCTATGTCGACGAGAAGGCCGAGACCCTTGACGAGGCGATGGAGATGATCGCCCGCTGGACCAAGAACGGCGAGGCAAAGTCCGTCGGCCTGCTCGGCAACACCGCGGAAATCCTGCCCGAAATGGTGCGTCGCGGCATCCGTCCGGACATGGTCACCGATCAGACCTCCGCCCACGACCCGGTCAACGGCTATCTGCCGAAGGGCTGGACGATGGCTCAGTGGAAGGAAAAGCGCGTCAGCGATCCGAAGGCGGTCGAAAAGGCGGCCCGCGCATCCATGCGCGAGCACGTCGAGGCGATGATCGCCTTCCAGGACATGGGCATCCCGACCTTCGACTATGGCAACAACATCCGCCAGGTCGCCAAGGAGGAAGGCCTCGAAAACGCCTTCGCCTTCCCGGGCTTCGTCCCGGCCTACATCCGCCCGCTGTTCTGCCGCGGCATCGGTCCGTTCCGCTGGGCCGCCCTTTCCGGTGATCCGGAGGATATCTACAAGACCGACGCCAAGGTGAAGGAACTGCTGCCCGACAACAAGCACCTGCACAACTGGCTGGACATGGCCCGAGAGCGCATCTCCTTCCAGGGCCTGCCGGCACGCATCTGCTGGGTCGGCCTCGGCGATCGCCATCGCCTCGGGCTCGCCTTCAACGAAATGGTGAAGAACGGCGAGCTGAAGGCCCCTGTCGTGATCGGCCGCGACCATCTCGACTCAGGATCCGTCGCCTCGCCGAACCGCGAGACGGAAGCGATGAAGGACGGCTCGGATGCTGTTTCCGACTGGCCGCTCCTGAACGCGCTGCTCAACACTGCTTCGGGTGCGACCTGGGTATCGCTGCACCATGGCGGCGGCGTCGGCATGGGCTTCTCGCAGCATTCGGGCGTGGTCATCTGCTGCGACGGCTCGGACGATGCGGCCCGCCGCATCGAGCGCGTGCTCTGGAACGACCCCGCGACCGGCGTCATGCGTCATGCCGATGCGGGCTATGACATCGCGCTCGACTGCGCCCGCGAAAAGGGCCTGCGCCTGCCCGGTATTCTCGGCAACTAAGTGGGCGAACGCCCGCTTCAATTGGACCGCCCGGACGAATGGCAAACCACCGCCCTTCGTCCGGGCGTTCGCTACTGAGCTTCCAATGCTGGCGATTCACGCTTTTGCCTTGTATTCGCGCACGAAAGGGAAACCAGGTCGATGTGCTGGTCGCGTCCGCGAACAGGATGGCTCCCCAATTCCTCCACCGTTACCGAAGCTGGCAGATCGATACGGTCGCGAAGGTGCTTCGACATGAGGAATTGCCTGCCGAGCAGCCGCGAAATGTTCTCGATGCGCGCCGTCGTGTTGATCGTGTCGCCGAAGTACGCGATCTTGTGATGGTCCCTGCCGATTTCCGCTGTGACGACCGGCCCTCCGTGCAGGGCGGCCCGAAGCACCGGCACTCTCCCGTAAGTCTCCAGCCAGTGCACCTTCTTCTCATCCACCGCCTTTAGAATGCCGAAGAGGCAGCGCACGCAGCGCGCATTCTCCAGACCCGTTTTCATCGGCCAGGAGATGATCGCGGCATCGCCGATGTAGTCGTCGATGGATCCTCTTTGGCGCGCGACGGGTTCGGCCATCGTGGAAAATAGCGCGCTTAGGAACTCCATCGCACGCAGGTCGCCAAACTCCTCCGCGAGCGCTGTCGACCCCTCGAGATCAACAAGAAGGAAGACCCGTTCCTCACTGATGGGCCGGCGATAGCGCCCGACGAGAAGATTGAGGAAGACTTTCTTGCCGAGAAGATCGCGAACTCGCAACGTCGCGGTCATGACCAGCGTGACCGAGAGGCTGTAGGCGAGGTCGGTGAGCGGCGGAAAGGCGGCCTGAACCCAGGGCATCTCTGTTCCACGCATCAGCCACAGGAGCGAGCCGGCAAACGCGATGCCGGCTGTGATCATGACATAGTAAAATGTGAGCTGCCCGATCAGGTAAGCCCACGTCGGAAGATCGTGCAGCCACCGCCGCAATCCGCGCAGGAAGAGTCCACGTTCGAACGCGATCAGCGGAAGGCAAACCGAAAGCGAGTAGAAGCCGCCGAGGGCGGGCGTCCCATAGCGCACGAGGCCATAGACCGAGCCGCTCACGTAGACGACGACGAGAACGGCAAGCCATACGATACTTGATCGCAGTTTCATTTACCCTTGCCGTTCCGGTAGTGTCTGCCGTCTTGCGACCGTGGCCGGCGCTCAGTGCGCGGCCACGGCCTCCTCCGGCATTGGTTCCGCCGCATCGCCGGCCGGTCGCTTGATGCGGAACCAGGCAACGTAGAGCGCTGGCAGGAACAGCAGCGTCAGGATCGTGCCGACCACGATGCCGCCCATCATGGCGTAGGCCATCGGCCCCCAAAAGATTTCCCGCGAGATCGGGATCAGGGCCAGCGTCGCCGCGGCTGCGGTGAGCATGATCGGGCGCATGCGGTGCTCGGTCGCCTCCACCACGGCCTGCCATGGAGGCACCCCCTCGGAGCGCAATTGTTCGATCTGCACGATCAGAATCACCGAGTTACGGATGAGGATCCCGATCAGGGCCAGGATACCGAGGATAGCGACGAAGCCCATCGGTGAGCCGCTCGGCAGCAAGGCTGTCACCACGCCGATCAAAGCGAGCGGCGCGACCGCAAACACCAGGAACAGCCGGTGGAAACTCTGAAGCTGGATCATCAGGATGGTGGCCATGGCGAAGAGCATCAGCGGAGCAACGGCGGCAATCGGCCCCTGTGCCTTGGCGCTCTCCTCGACGGCCCCGCCGACCACGATCGAGTAACCGGCCGGAA
This sequence comes from Sinorhizobium sp. BG8, assembly GCF_016864555.1. Classification (NCBI taxonomy): domain Bacteria; kingdom Pseudomonadati; phylum Pseudomonadota; class Alphaproteobacteria; order Hyphomicrobiales; family Rhizobiaceae; genus Sinorhizobium; species Sinorhizobium sp. BG8. Next base: position 589,053 of record NZ_CP044012.1, read on the forward strand.
GTGTTTTTTCGAGTTCGGCCATCTTCGGCGCCAGCTGGGCAACGATCGTAGCCGGCTGCATCGAACCGACGACGCCGCCCTTTACAGTGATCGTGGGAATCCGATCCCGTCTCCAAATGGTCGGCTGTTCGAGGTCATAGTGAAAGTTGACGACGGCTGACAGCGGAACGGAACCGTTCGACCCGGGCAGCTGAAGGTTCTGCAACGTCTCGATCGATCCGCGTTCGGAACCCTGTGCCCGTGTGACCACGTCGACGAGGTAGATGTCGTCACGGACCTGGGTAACCGTCGTACCGTCTATGATGCCGCTCAGCGCCGAGGCAATGTCCTGCGAGGTGACGCCAAGTTGGCGCGCCTTGTCCTGCAGCACGTCCACCTTCACCACGCGCGCCGGCTCGTTCCAGTCATAGGTCACGCTCGTGAGGTTCGGATTGTCTCCGACGATGGCGGCCGCATCCTGGGCGATGCTGCGGACCGTCTGGATGTCCGGACCGCTGATGCGATACTGCACGGGCTTGCCGACAGGCGGGCCGATGTCCAGGAGCTTGACGTAGGCATCGGTGCCGGGGAACGTGCGCTTGAGGTAGGCTTGGAGCTCAGCGCGTAGCGTGTCCCTCACCTCAAGTCCCTTGGTGACGATGACCGTCTGCCCGAACGTGACCGTCGATGGCTGCACGTCGAAGGAAAGAAGGAACCGGGGCGCTCCCTGTCCGACATAGCTGGACCAGTGATCGACCGCATCGTTGCCGGCCAGCATCTCCTTCTCGAACTGCGCCATCTGGCGGTCCGTTTCGGCGATCGAGCCGTTTTGCGGCAAACTCCAGTCGACGACGAGTTCGGGGCGGTCCGAGGACGGGAAGAACTGCTGCTGGACAAACCCCATGCCGACAACGGAACCGCCGAACGCGATGAGTGTGACGGCGATCGTGATCCAGCGGAACCGCATCGCCACGGTGAGCATCCGGGAGAAGGCGGCGGCGAACCAGCCCTTGTGCTCGTGGTGCTTGGCCATGGATTTAGGAAGCAGCGTGACGCCGAGCAGGGGCGTAAACAGGACCGCCACGATCCACGACACGACAAGCGAAACGGCAATCACCACGAAAAGGGTAAAGGTGAACTCGCCGGCGGCGCTGTTGTTGAGACCGATCGGGATGAAACCGGCGACCGTCACCAGTGTCCCCGTGAGCATGGGGAAGGCGGTGGACGTATAGACGTAGGTTGCGGCCTTGCGCAGGTCGTCGCCTGCCTCGAGACGCGCGACCATCATTTCCACGGCGATCATCGCGTCATCGACGAGAAGTCCCAGCGCGATGATAAGCGCTCCGAGCGAGATGCGCTGCAGCGAGATCCCGGTATAGGCCATGACGAGGAAGGTGATCGCCAGCACCAGGGGTATCGAGATCGCGACGACGAGGCCCGCCCTGAAACCCAGGCTGAGGAAGCTGATCGCAAGCACGATGGCGATTGCTTCGAACAAGGCCTGCGTGAATCCGGACACCGCTTCTTCCACGACGGCCGGCTGGTCCGACACACGATGCACGTCCACCCCGATCGGAAGCTCCTCGATAATGCCGTCCATGCGTTGCTCGAGTGCCTTCCCGAACTCCAGGAGGTTGGCACCGGTCTTCATGCCAATGGCAAGGCCGATGGCAGGCTCGCCATTGAAGCGGAAGAACGAAGACGCGGGATCGACGTAGTCGCGCCGGATGGTCGCCACGTCGGTCAGGGGAAAGAACCGGTCGTTGACCCTGAGGTTGATCCCGCTGAGGCTTTCCTCAGACGTGAACTGGCCGCTGACACGCAGGGCGATCTGCTCCGGACCGGCCTGGACGAAGCCCGATTGAGTGACCGCGTTCTGGGCCTGGAGCGTGGTCAAGATTGCCTGCTGGTCGATCCCCAGGGCAGCGATCTTGCGGGTCGAGAACTCGAGATAGATCACCTCGTCCTGCGCGCCGACAATATCCACCTTGCCGACGTCAGGCACCGTCAGCACCTTGGCACGGGCCTCCTCGACCTGGTCCCGAAGCTGCCTGTGGCTCAATCCGTCGCTGGTAAAGGCAAAGATGTTGCCAAAAACGTCGCCGAAGCGGTCGTTGAAGAACGGTCCGACGACACCGGAGGGAAAATCACCCTGGATGTCGCCGATCATGTTGCGGATGCGCAACCATGTGGCGGGGACGTCTTCTGCCTTGGTCGTCGCGAGCAGTTCGACGAAGACCGTCGTCTGTCCCGCAATGGTGATGCTCTTCGTGTAGTCGAGAGAATCGAGCTCCTCGACCTTCTTTTCGATCCGCTCGGTAACCTGCTTCGTCACCTCCTCGGCGGAAGCGCCCGGCCACTGTGCCTGGATCACCATGGTCTTGATGGTGAAGTTGGGATCTTCCTCCCTGCCGAGGCCAACATAGGACACGGCCCCGGCGATCAGGAAGACGATCATGAAGTACCAGACGAGCGAACGGTGTTCCAACGCCCAGTCGGAAAGATTAAACGACTTCACTGATTGCGCTCCTGCTCTATTCTCACTTGCTGGCCTTCCGCGAGCCGGTTGACACCGGCGACGGCGACGCGGTCCCCCTCCTTGAGGCCGGACAGGATGGCAATCGACGCGCCATTTCCTGCCTCGATCGTCACTGATCGTTTTGCTACCGTCTTCTTGTCGGGATCGACGATCCAGACGCTTGCCTTCGCCCCCTCGCGAAGGATCGCGGCCTCGGGCAATGAAATGACCGGCGCTCCCTGTGTCGCCGGCACGACCGAGACGACGGAGCCGAGGCGGAAGGCTTCCGGCGGGCTGTCCAGGGTGATCTTGACGCGTCTCGTACGTGTCGTTGCGTCCGATTCCGGCGCGATTTCCCGCACCATTCCCGTGGTCCTGATCGAGGGATCCAGTTGAAGCATGACCGTGAACGGCAGGCCCTTCGTCAGTCCGGAAATCTCGTCCTCGGGCACGTCGACCACCACGTCGCGCAGATCCGGGCGGGCAATGGTGATCGCCGTCTGGCCGGCGGAAACGACCTGACCGACCTCGACGGAGGTGCCCGTCACAACCCCGTCGAACTCGGCTTCCAGCCAGGCATACCCCAGCTGGTCCCTGGCCTTGTCGAGATTGGCTCGCGCCTTGGCCACCTCGGCCGTGGCGCTGGCGTTCGCCTGTTCCGCGCTTTCCAGCGCGGCCTGGCTGGCGCTGTTGATTGCCGCGAGCTTTCGCTGCCTCTGCTCGATGACGGAAGCGTTGACGAGCTGGGCCTCGGCGCTCGAGAGATCCGCCTCGCCGCTCTTCACGGCGAGTTCGAGCGCGAGCGGATCAATCGAAGCGATGACCTGGCCTTTTGTCACGGAGTCACCGACATTGACGTCCCTTCGCATTATTCGGCCAAGGACACGGAATCCGAGGTCTGCCTGGATGCGGGCCTCGACCACGCCGGCAAGGCGGAGGTCGTGAACTGGCCGGGAGGCGGCGACGACCGACATGACGGGACGAGGTTTGACGGGGGCGGCTGCCTCCCCTTCCGAATCGCATCCTGCGAGCGCGAGCGGCAGGATTGTGAGCAATACCGTTGTGAAGCGGCCGTTCATTGCGCGTCCTTTCCAATGATGGAGACTGCTTCTCCCGGCGCGAGCAGCTTGGCGCCGTCGGTCACGACAAGGTCCTTCGGACGAAGGCCGCCCGTGACGGTAAACCTCTCGGTTTCATAGTCCCCGACCTCGACCTTGCGGAGCGAGACCGTCTTGGTGCCGGGATCGATCAGCCAGACAGCGGGCTCGCCGCCTACGGAGGCCATGGCGCTCCACGGCAGCACGATCAGCTCGCGCGGCGTATAGGAGAAGACGCCGCTGACCGCCGCGCCCAGAGGCATGCTATCGCTTTTATCGGCCAGGTCGGCCTTCAAGCGTATGGTACCCGTTGCAGCGTTGATCGTCGGCGCGACTTCCCGCACGGGCGCGGCAATCACCCGCGTCCGGTCGGAAAGCAGGGAGACCCCTATCTTGCTGTCGCGCTCGTTGCGAAGCAGCAGGCCCTCGAATACATCGAAGACCGCATCGCGCGGTCCGTCGTGTGCCAGCGTGAAAATGGATTCGGCCGCCTGAACCACCTGACCGACCTCGGCGTTGCGCGCCGTGATGACGCCGTCGCCGTCAGCATGCAGCTCCGTGTAGGTTAGCGCATCAACGGCCGTTGCGAGCCCTGTCCTCGCCACGTCGAGCGCTGCCTTCGCCGTGCGGTAGGTTTCTTCCGCATTGTCGTAGGTTTCCTGGGTACTCACCTTGCTCGCCAGCAGGGACTTCTGCCGCTCCAACGAGAGGGATGCCTGCCTGTATTGTGCTTCTGCGGACTGAACGGTGGCTTTGGCAACGGCGACGTCGGCGCGCTGCTCCTTCGGATCGATCCTCGCCAGCAGATCACCCGCCTTAACATGGTCACCGACGTTGACGGTCCGTTCGGCGATACGGCCGGCGACACGGAATGACAGCTCCGATGCGACCCGTGCCTTCACCTCACCGGACAGGGTGGCGCTGGTCGTGTAGGTGGCGCTCGCCACTTCCTGGGCACCGACAAGCTGCGGGATTGTCTTGGCTTCTTCCTCTTGCGGACTGCAAGCGGCGAGCAAGAGCGCCGCGGCGCTCGCGCCGAGAATATTTTTTGCAACTTTCATCTGGTCGACCGTATTGGCGTGGAACGTGGGAGGTACTGTCAGGACCGTCAATACGTTTGACTGACTCGTAAGTCAATGAAATAATGTTTCGAGATTTTGCCACATCGCGTATCACCTTACGGGGAGGCAAGGAGCAAGATGACAGACAAAAAGCAGGCGGGCGTCAGGGCTCAACGCAAGGCGGAGCGACCCGGGGAAATTCTAGACGCGGCCTTCGAGGAGTTCGTGGAAAACGGCTATGCCGCGACAAGGGTCGAGGACATTGCCGCCCGCATCGGCGTGACCAAGGGTACGGTCTATTTCTACTTCGAGACCAAGGAAATCCTGTTCGAGGAAATGCTTCGGCACATCTCGGTTCCGTTTTCGGACCTGAAACAGGAATTGGGCACCCTTACGGGCAGCTATCAGGAGAAGATCAAGGCCTTTGCCCGCCTGATCTATGATAGGATCTCGACGGATCGGAACTCGCGCGAGTTGCTGCGCTTCATCATCGCCGAGGGCGCGCGCTTCCCTCAGGCAGCCGACCGGCACTACGAGGAACACATCGTCCCCATGTTCGATGCGGCACGGGAGTTGCTTGAGGCCGGCGTAGCGGCGGGTGAACTGAGGAACTCGCCGGTGGTCAGGATTCCGGAAATCGCGTTCAGCCCGACGATGCTCCTGATGGTGTGGCAGATGATCTTTTCCGACAGGAGGCCTCACGATGTGGAAGCCTTCATCGACGCCCACCTCGATCTCATGATGAATGGGCTGGTTGCCCGAAACTGACAGTGCGGTGACCTGCCTACGACGGATCGAAAGCGATCGGCTCCGGGTCGAGGCATGCCCGCACTTTACGCGTCACTTGCGGTCCGCAGACTCGACCGGCCCATACAACGGAAGCACAACGGCTTTCCTTATAGGCCCTTTATCTGGGGGCCATCCCCGGTCTATACCCGCGGCGAAAGAGGTCTCACACGGTCATATCCCGAAGCACAATTCGAGAGACGGATCGGGCCGGTGGGTTCCAAAATCGCCAGCGAATTCATACCGAGGTTTTCAATGCGGCTGCTCAGCGCGAACAATCATCAAGAAATGCCCTGGAAGAACGGCCTGGGCGTGACCCGAGAAGTCATCGCCTGCCCGGCGCCGCATGATCCGGCGGTGTTTCTTTGGCGCATCAGCCTGGCCACGGTGCGCGGGTCCGGACCGTTTTCTCTCTTCCCGGGCATCGACCGCACCATTGCCGTCCTGAGGGGGGACGGAATGCAGCTGACCGCTGACGGGGAGACACAGTCGCCGCTCACCCAGCAGGCCGACCCTTACCGCTTCGCGGGAGAGGCTGTCGTCCACGCCGAAAGCCTTGGCGGCGAGACAACCGACCTTAACGTCATGACCCTGCGCACGAACTATCGCCACACCCTTCGGCGACTTGCCATCAACGGAACTGTCGAGGTCGCGATCGAGAGTCCAGAGGCCTGCATCGTGTTCAACGGGGCAGTGCGCGTCGAGGACGAAGGCAACGTTCTGTCCGCAGCCTCAATGGACGCGGTGGTGGATCTCGTGCAGGGCCAGTCCCTCCGCCTTTCCGCTGACATCCCCGCCGACGTTTTCCTCGTCTCGCTCGAACGCGTTGCAGGCTAGTGGCAGCGACCGGGCGGCCGAAGCCGCCGGGGCGGCTGGACCTCACGCACGTCCATATCCCCCCGGCGTCGGCGTGGTCACGGTAACGGCATCGCCCGCTTCCAGCACGGTCTGATCGCAGGCCTTGAGCGTCTCGACCGTGCCATCGCCGCGGCGGACCTGCGTACTACCCGGCTCGCCGTCCCCTCCGCCGTCAAGCCCGCGCGGCGGACGAGAACGGTGGGAGGAAAGGATCGCGCACTCCATTCTCTCGAGGAAGCGGAGAGTGCGCACCGTGCCGTCGCCCGCGGACCACTTCCCCTTTCCGCCGGAGTTCTCGCGAATGCGGAAATCCTCGAGAAGTACCGGGAAGCGCAGTTCCAGAATCTCCGGATCGGTCAACCGTGAATTGGTCATGTGAGTGTGCACGCCGGACGTGCCGGGAAATCCGCGGCCGCTGTTCATGCGGCCCGCCGGTGAGCCCGAGCAGATCGTCTCGTAGTACTGGTAGGTCGCATTGCCGAAAGTAAGGTTGTTCATGGTGCCCTGCGCATTGGCGAGGGCACCCATTGCGGCGAACAGGGCATTGGTCACGTGTTGTGACGTCTCCACGTTTCCGGCGACGACGGCGGCAGGATAGGACGGCTTCAGCATGCACCCGTCCGGTATGACGATCCTGATCGGGCGCAGGCACCCGGCATTCATCGGGATCATGTCCTCGACCATCACGCGGAAGGCATAGAGAACCGCGGCACGGGCCACCGGTTCGGGTGCATTGAAGTTGTTTTTCATGACCGGGGACGTGCCGGTGAAATCAACCGTCGCCTCGCGCCGTTGCCTGTCCACGGAGATCCTGACCCTGATCACCTGCCCCGTATCGGTCGGATATTCGCAGGCACTTTCGTCGGGCAGGAGCGACAGCACCCTGCGTACACTCTCGGCGGCATTGTCCTGGACATGCCCCATATAGGCCTCCACGACATCGAGCCCGAAATGCGCGATCACCCGGCGCAACTCCCCGACGCCCTTCTCGTTGGCGGCTATCTGCGCCTTCAGATCGGCAATGTTCTGCTGGGGGTTGCGCGCCGGATAGGGATGGTCCGTCAAGAGCTGCCTAAGTTCGTCCTCGCGGAACCGCCCTTGTTCGACGAGAAGGAAATTGTCGAACAGGACCCCCTCCTCGTCCACGGTCGTCGCAAGTGGCGTCATGGAACCGGGTGCCGTGCCGCCGACATCGGCATGGTGACCACGCGAAGCGACATAGAACAGGATCTCCCTGCCCGCCTCGTCGAAGACCGGCGTGACGGCGGTAATGTCGGGCAGATGCGTTCCGCCGTTATACGGCGCATTCAGGGCATAGACATCGCCGGGCCGAATCCTGCCTTCGTTCAACCGGATGATGGTTTCGACAGAGCGATCCATCGAACCGAGATGCACCGGCATATGCGGCGCATTGGCGACGAGAGCGCCGGTGCGATCGAAGACCGCGCAGGAGAAATCGAGACGCTCCTTGATGTTGACCGAATAGGCCGTGTTCTGAAGCGTCACGCCCATCTGCTCGGCAATCGACATGAAAAGATTGTTGAACACCTCGAGCATGACCGGATCGGCTTCGGTGCCGAGAGCCGCCTGCCGCCGCTTCTTCTCGATACGCCGCATGACCACATGATCCTTGGCGGTGATCGTCGCCTGCCAGCCCGGTTCCACCACGATGGTCTGGTTCTTCTCGACGACCAGGGCCGGTCCCGACAGGCGATGACCGGGGCGAAGGTCATCCCGAAAGAATATTCCCGCGTCGTGCCAGGCTCCCTCGGTGAAGATCCTGCGCGTCTGCGTCGACAATGCCTCGGCTTCGTGGAGGGGCAGGTCCTCTTCGCCAAGCCCCCTTCCCCCGCCGTCCTGGCCTTCCACGGCGACGAGTTCCACGATCATCGCCTTGTCCGTGTAGACGAAGCCGAACTGCGCCTTGTGCAACGCCTCGAAATCCCGGCGCGCCTGATCGAGCGAGCCCGTCTCGAAGCCCACCGGCAGCGCCGTATCGGTGCCGTCATAGCGCATATGCAGAATTGCCCGCGTACGGACCTCGGCTCCAACGATCCCCTGCCCTTCGAGTTCGGCGAGCACGCCGCCGCGAAGCTCCTCGATCAGCGCGTCGATGGTGGGAAGGGTCGCCTCGGCGACAGGCCTTATCAGCGCCTGCTGGCGCGAGGCGAAGACCGAGGACAGTCCGATGCCGTATGCCGAGAGAAGCCCCGAGAAGGGATGGATCAGCACCGCCTCCATGCCGAGTGCATCGGCGACGAGGCAGGCATGCTGTCCACCAGCGCCCCCGAAGCAGTTGAGGAGATACTCGGTGACGTCGTATCCGCGCTGCACCGAGATCTTCTTGATCGCATTCGCCATGTTCTCGACAGCGACAGTGATGAAGCCTTCCGCGACGCTCTCGGCGCTGCGGCCGTCGCCGATCTCGCTCGCGAGGGCCTCGAAGCGCGCGCGCACGACAGTGGCATCCAGCGGCAGGTTCTGGTCCGGCCCGAAGATTGCGGGGAAGAACTCGGGCTGCAACTTGCCGAGCATGACGTTGGCATCGGTAACTGCGAGCGGTCCGCCGCGCCGGTAGCAGGCGGGTCCCGGATCCGCGCCGGCGGAATCCGGACCGGCTCGGAAGCGACCGGCCTCGTAGTGAAGAATGGATCCGCCGCCGGCCGCGACCGTGTGGATGCGCATCATCGGCGCGCGGATGCGCACGCCCGCGACCTCCGTGTCGAAGGCGCGCTCATACTCGCCGTCATAGTGGGCGACATCCGTGGAGGTCCCGCCCATGTCGAAGCCGATCACCTTGTCATAGCCCGCGAGCTTGGCAGTCTCGACCATTCCTACGACGCCACCTGCGGGACCGGACAGAAGGGCATCCTTTCCCTGGAAGAGATCCGCGGCCGTCAGTCCGCCGGACGACATCATGAACATCAGCCGCGGCGATCCCTCGGCATCGACCTGACCGGGCGATGCATCGCCGGGCCCCACGCCGAGCTGCTCAGCCACCTGGCGCACATAGCGGCCAAGGATCGGCGACAGATAGGCATCGACCACGGATGTGTCGCCACGCCCGACGAGCTTGACCAGCGGAGAAACCTTGTGGCTCACCGAAATCTGGGTAAAGCCGATCGATTGGCAGAGGGCAGCCATCCTGAGTTCGTGTTCCGGGTACTTCCATGCGTGCATGAAGACGATCGCTACCGCATCGATGCCGTCTCCCTTGGCCCTGGCGACTTCGGCCTCGATGGTGGCGACATCGAGATCCCGTTCCACCGTTCCGTCAACCCGGACGCGCTCGTCTATCTCGATGACGCGCTCATAAATCTGCTCGGGGAGGATGATCTCCTTGGCGAAGATATCCGGGCGCGCCTGGTAGGCGATGCGCAGTGCGTCGCGGAAGCCTTTGGTGATCAGGAGAAGGACACGGTCGCCCTTGCGCTCGAGAAGGGCGTTCGTGGCAACCGTCGTGCCCATCTTGATATCGCCCACGCGTCCCGACGGGATGGGATCCCCCGCCTTCACGCCGAGCAGCGAGCGGATGCCCTCGATCGCCGCATCCCTGTAGGCTTCCGGATTCTCGGAAAGTAGCTTTCTCGGGTGAAGGGCACCCGACGGATCGCGACCGATGACATCGGTGAATGTGCCGCCACGATCGATCCAGAAATCCCACTTTCCGCTCATTTCGAAACTCCGCGACTGCATGGAAACTAAGGATGACATAACGTGCCAAATGCCGTTATTATGTCAACAAAATATCGATATATTCTCGATGAGAAAGGCAATCAATGAACAGTCCTCCGTTTTCCATCGGCCCGATCGTGTCGTCCTCACATCTGGCGAAAGGCGAGATGCCGGCCCTGTCGGAAGTGGAATTCGCGCTGACTGTCACCGGCAATGCCTTCCATCGCTGGATCGTTCGCTGCATGGCGGCGGCAGGTTATCCCGGTCTCGGGCACATAGAGGTGCTGATCCTGCACGCCACCAATCATCGGGAACGCGAGAAATCGCTTTCGGACCTGTGCGTCATGCTCAATATCGAGGATACCCATGTCGTAACATACGCCGCAAAGAAGCTGGAAGGCAGCGGTCTCATCACGACCGGCAGGCGCGGCAAGGAAAAGACACTGAAGGTAACCGAGGCCGGTGCGGATGCCTGCGAGCGCTACGGGCAGATGCGGGAGGCCCTCCTCGTCTCGGGCATGAAGACCTTGCGGCTCGACGAGGAGGAGATGAGCAAGCTTGCCGCCCTCATGCGCGTCCTTTCCGGTCAGTACGATCAGGCGGCTCGCGGCGCGGCCAGCATGTAGCCGCGCTATTCCCGACAATGGCGTCGCTCGTCAGCGAAATGAGTTCGATGCGGTTGCGGACTCTTCCTTCCAGCCCCTTCCTTTACAGCGACCCTTCCGCTCCGCGCTCGCTTTTCTCCTTCGCCCTTTCCGACAGAAGCTTGCTCAAGCGCAGGAGTTCCTCCTCGTCCAGCCGCTCGACGCCGACGAACCGGTTTTCCGCATGGCTCGTCAGGATCAATTCGTCCAGCTTGGTCTGCAATGCCTTGCCGTCTCGGTTCTGGGTGTTCTGAAGGATGAAGACCATCAGGAAGGTGACGATGGTCGTGCTCGTGTTGACGATGAGCTGCCAGGTCTCCGAATAGCCGAAGATTGGTCCTGACGCGCCCCACACCACGATCGCCGTTGCCGCCAGGATGAAGGTGCCCGGCCTGCCGGCGATCTCCGCGACATGGTTGGAAAACTTGACGAACATGTGCTGCAAATTTTTCATGGCAAGCCTCCCTGCGGCAAACAATCCCGGACCTGGTTGCCTCGCCCTCTACCGGTTGACGTCGGCACAAGTCTCGGCCTTCCGAAGTGGAGACAAGCGAACGAGCGCGGCCACTCCCTTTCAGGTCCAGCTTGATAATATCCGGGTGCTTCATTCGGTTCCGCAGGGGTTGCGGGAATAGCGCGCGCTACGACTTCAGAGCGGTCACAACATTGGCTCTCATCGTGGATTCGATAGGGCCCCTGCCGAAGCGCCGCTCCAAAGCCTCCGTCACCTTGGCCGTCACAGCATTCAAATCGCCCGGCGCGCGGGTCTCGATCTCCCCGCGCATCGGAGTTCCCTGGCAGAAGGCAACTGCCGCATCACTCGCGGAGGCCGCCTCGCTCGGCAGATCGAGATTGTCGACAGTAATGGAGTGGAAACCCGCTTCCGCGAGTTCCCGGCGAATCTGGTCCGTATTCCAGTAGCCGTGCGGCGTGACCTCCATGAAGCGGGGCGGATCCTCCGGAAAAATCTGATGGAGCGCTTTCATTACTTCGAGCGGGATCTCGCTGGTCGCGATCTTGTCCCAGGCGTTGAAAAGGAAATGTCCGCCCGGCTTCAGGACACGGTACGCCTCGCGATATCCCTGGACCTTGTCCGGATAGAACATCACGCCGAACTGGCATGCGACGACATCGAAGGTCGACGCCTCGAAGGGGAGAGCCAGCGCATCGGCCTGCCGAAAGACGATCCTGTCATCATCCCCGAGCTTGGACATTGCGACGTCGAGCATGGGCTGGTTCAGATCGGTGGCCACGATACAGACCGGAGTGTCGATCCGTGACGCCATTTCCCGGGTCAGCGCGCCGGTTCCGGCGGCGACTTCCAGCAGGCTGGCAGGCTTCAGCGCAGCGACGCGCGCGGCCATGTCGGCCCCATAGGGCGCGAACAGCAGGGGCACGAGGATTCGGTCATAGACGTCAGGGATCGCACCGGCAAACAGGGTATGCGTCGTATTCATCTCGCTCCTCCAGCCAAGAGTGCGCAGCCCCTCAGCGATCATAGGCCCGCGAGCGCATAATCGAAAGCCCTGCCCGTAGCGGCTGTGTAACTAGCGGGATCGTCATTCTCACCCCGTTGACGTCGGGATATTTTTGAGAAATGCTAAGATGTCAGACCAATTTGGAGAAGCTGACGTATAACGGGGAGCATTGGCCGCATGACGGCACGCGTGGACAGCAGGCCGGCGATCTTGCCGCTACCGCCGATGGATCGTGCCCGGCAGGTTACCGAGGCCCTCGCCACCTATATCGGCCAGGCGAACCTGAAGGCCGGAGACAGGCTGCCCGCCGAGCGCGAACTGATGGCAGCCCTTGCTGTCGGCCGCTCGACGATCCGCGAGGTGATCCGCCATTTTCAGGCTCTCGGGGTGATGGAAACCCGCAAGGGGAGCGGCACCTATCTGCTGAAGCCCGTTACGACGGCGACGATACACATGCCCCTCTCGCTCGATGCGGCGCATCTGCGCGACGCTCTCCTGCAGACCCTTGAGGTTCGCCGCGGCATTGAAGCCGAGGCTGGCATGGTCGCGGCTCGCAAGCGCAGCGCCGACGACCTTGTCATCATAGAAGACAGGCTCAACGAAATGGAACGCGTGCACCTCGCCAAGGGCACCTCGGGTCCGGAAGACCTGGCTTTTCACCTGGCGATCTACGACGCCACTCATAATCCGCTGTTCCGGCAACTCCTCGAGCAGATGCGCGAAGCCTTCGAACGCTTCTGGGAGAAACCCTTCAATCGACCGGACTTCGCCCGTCGGTCGTTCCCCTTCCACCGAACGCTCTTCAACGCGATCGCCGCCCAGGACACGGAAGCTGCGCGCCGAGAAACCCTCAAGATCCTCGACGTGGTCGAGGAAGACATCAAGGAAATGTCCCGATGAACAACGGATCCGATCCGTTCGAACGCGCCTCCCTCATCGTCGCCCACGATGAGAGCAACGCCTTTGAGGCCGTCGTGCCGCCGATCGTGCAGACCTCCCTCTTCACTTTCTCGAGCTATGACGAGATGGTATCCGCCTATCGCGGAGAGATCGTGCGCCCGATCTATACCCGCGGCCTCAACCCGACGGTGCGCGCCTTCGAGGAAATGCTGGCAAAGCTCGAGGGTGGCGAGGATGCGATCGGGTTCGCGAGCGGCATGTCCGCCATCTCCTCGACCGTCCTCTCCTTCGTCGAGCCGGGCGACCGGCTCGTCGCGGTGAAGCACGTCTATCCCGATGCGTTCCGACTGTTCGGCACATTGCTCAAGCGCATGAAGGTCGAGGTCACCTATGTCGACGGTCGCGACGAGGAGGAGGTCGCTCGTGCGTTGCCGGGGGCGAAGCTCTTCTACATGGAAAGTCCGACGAGCTGGGTGATGGATACCCACGACGTGGGCGCACTTGCGGCACTTGCCAAGCGCCACGGCATTCTGAGCGTCATCGACAACAGCTGGGCGAGCCCGATTTTCCAGCGTCCCCTGTCTCTCGGCGCGGACCTCGTCCTCCATTCGGCGTCCAAGTATCTCGGTGGCCACAGCGACGTCGTCGCAGGGGTCGTGACAGGCTCGAAGGAGCTGATCGGCCGGATACGCGCGGAGGCCTACCCCTATCTCGGCGGCAAGCTGTCGCCCTTCGACGCCTGGCTTCTCGTCCGCGGCATGCGCACGCTTCCGGTCCGCATGAAGGCGCACGAGGCTTCCGCGCTGGAGATCGCCCGGCGCCTGAAGGACCTCGACGTGGTCGAAGCCGTGCACCACCCGGCCCTTTCCAATCGCCTGCCGCCGGGCCTGACCGGCACCTCTGGCCTGTTCTCCTTCGTCTTCCGGGAAGGCATCGACATTCGCGCCTTTGCCGACACTCTCACCCTGTTCAAGCTGGGTGTGAGTTGGGGCGGGCATGAGAGCCTGATCGTGCCGGGTGAAGTCGTCCTGGAGCAGAAGGCCCAGCCGAATTCCGCGCATGCCTTCGGTGTGCATCCGCGGTCCGTACGCCTCCACGTGGGCCTCGAAGGAACCGAGGCGCTGTGGGGTGATCTGGAGGCGGCGATTGCCGCTTCCCAAGACTGAAAGCAATGAACCAAGCCCAAAAAGGGGAACGACCATGAAGAGACTACTGACCGCGGCCATCTTCGCTTCGCTGATGTCCGGAACCGCCCTTGCCGACACGACGCTGAAGCTCGTCGAAGTCATCACCAGCCCCGAGCGGACGGAAACGCTGAAGTCCATCGTCGCGAAATTCGAGGCGGCGAACCCTGGCACCAAGGTCGAGATCGTTTCGCTCCCCTGGGGTGAAGCGTTCCAGAAATTCGCAACCATGGTCTCTGCCGGAGAAATCCCGGATGTGATGGAAATGCCCGACACCTGGCTGTCGCTCTACGCCAACAACGGCATGCTCGAAAGCCTGGAGCCCTACCTGTCCAAGTGGGAACACACGGGAGGCCTGACCGACCGCGCCCTCGAACTCGGTCGCGACATCAAAGACACCGCCTACATGCTGCCCTATGGCTTTTACCTGAGGGCGATGTTCTACAACAAGAAGCTGCTCTCCGAAGCCGGGGTTTCCGAGCCGCCGAAGACGATGGACGAGTTCGCCGAAGCCGCCAAGAAGGTCTCCGCACTTCCCGGCAAATATGGTTACTGCCTGCGCGGTGGACCTGGCGGCCTCAACGGCTGGGTGATGTTCGGTGCCTCGATGGCCGGTGACAACAAGTTCTTCAACGAGGACGGCACCTCGACCATGAACAGCGAGGGCTGGGTCAAGGGTCTCACCTGGCTGATCGACCTCTACAAGAACGGTTACGCGCCGAAGGACAGCGTCAACTGGGGCTTCAACGAGATCGTCGCCGGCTTCTACAGCGGCACCTGCGCCTTCCTCGACCAGGATCCGGACGCGCTCATCGCGATCGCGGAGCGCATGAAGCCGGAAGACTATGGCATCATGACCATGCCGAAGGGTCCGGACGGCAAGACCTTCCCGACAATCGGCTATGCAGGCTGGTCGATGATGGCGTCGAGCGAAAACAAGGATCTGTCCTGGAAGCTCATCGAAACGCTGGAAGGGCCGGAAGGCAACATCGAATGGAACAAGCGCACGGGCGCGCTGCCAGTGCACAAGTCCGCCGAGAAGGATCCGTTCTATGCGAGCGAGCAGTTCAAGGGCTGGTTCGCCGAGCTCGAGGACAAGAACGCCATCCCAACGGTGATGCCGACGCATCTCGAGGAATTCGCATTCTTCAAGGATTCCCTGGTGATCAAGACCTCGCAGGAAGCCCTGCTCGGCGACATCACGCCTGAGGACCTTGCCAACCAGTGGGCCGACTATCTGACCAAGGCCCAGCAGAAGTTCCTCGCAAAGAAGTAGGCGCCGCGAGCGGTCGGGCGGCGAACAAGCGCGCCGCCCAATCCGCTTCGCAAGCCGGCCTGCCGTGGCGCACCTGCGCGTGCCGTGGCGAGCCCCATTCGACCCGGCCTGCCACATGGCGAAGCACGATGCTGCAGGCCGGTCCTTCTACAATCGGAAAGAATGCCGATGCTGCACCAAACCATCCCGCATGAACGGCGACCGCTGATGAAGCGGCTTGCGGACGCCTCCGAGCCCTATCTCTACAGCGCACCGGCGCTGGTACTGATCGTGGCCGTCATGCTGGTGCCGCTCGTTGTCGGCATCTCCTACGCCTTCCGGGATATCCAGTTGCTCAACCCCTTCTCCGGTGGCTTCGTGGGTCTCGATCACTTCCGTGCCCTTGGGCAGGACGAGGCCTTCTTCCGGGCACTCCGAAACACGCTCTGGTGGACGGGCGCCTCGGTTCTTCTGCAGTTCACCTTCGGGTTGATCCTCGCATTGCTGCTCGACAAACCCTTCTATGGGCGAGGCCTGGTGCAGGCACTGGTCTTCCTACCATGGGCGGTGCCGAGCTTTCTCGCGGGCCTCAACTGGGCGTGGTTGTTCAATCCGGTCATTGGCCCCCTGCCACACTGGCTTCATGCGCTAGGCATCCTCGCTGAGCCGAACAACATCCTCTCCGACCCGCATCTCGCCATGTGGGGACCCATTGCGGCAAACGTCTGGTGGGGCATTCCCTTCTTCGCAATCACGCTGCTTGCCGCGCTGCAGGCCATCCCGCGCGACCTCTACGAAGCAGCGGCAATCGACGGCGCCGGGCCAGTCCAGCGCTTCATGTCCATCACGCTGCCCTTCCTCGCCCCGACGATTGCGATCACGGTCCTGCTTCGAACCGTGTGGATCTCGAACTTCGCGGACCTGATCGTGGTGATGACCAACGGCGGACCGGCGGACAGAACCCAGATCGTTGCCAGTTACATCTTCACCCAGGCCTTCAAGCGGCTCGATTTCGGCTATGCCTCGGCCATCGCGCTCGTGCTGCTCGCGCTGCTGCTGGTCTACTCGATGTTGATCGTGCTGCTTCGCCAGACCATGCTGAACAAGGGCTAAAGACATGAGATCCCGAAGCCTCCTCCTCACCGGCGCCCATCGCCTCGCGATCCTGGCCTACATCGTTTTCGCGCTGTTCCCTCTGTTCTGGCTGCTCAAGGTATCTGTGACGCCGAACGACCTGCTCTACAGCGAGGGCGTTCGCATGTGGCCGTCGCGTACCACCTTCGAGCACTTCGAGTTCGTCATTGCCCATAGCGCCTTCCCGACCTTCTTCAAGAACAGCCTGATCGTCTCCGGTGCGACCGCGATTGTGGTCACCATTCTGGCGTCCCTCTCCGGCTACGCGCTCTCGCGCTTCTCCTTCCGGGCGAAATACTGGATCGTGGCGCTGATGCTGATCACGCAGATGTTCCCGCTGGTGATGCTTGTGGCGCCGATCTTCAAGATGCTCTCGCCTCTGGGGCTGACGAACAGCCTGACCGGTCTCGTCATCGTCTATTCGGCCTTCAACGTTCCGTTCGCCACCTTCCTGATGCAGTCCTTCTTCGACGGAATCCCGAAGGATCTGGAGGAGGCGGCGATGATCGACGGAGCCACCCAGTTCGTCGCTTTCCGCCAGATCATTCTGCCGCTGACGTTGCCCGGAATTGCTGCGACGCTCGGCTTCGTCTTCACGGCTGCCTGGAGCGAACTGCTCTTCGCGTTGATGCTGATCTCCGGCAACGACGCGGCCACCTTCCCGGTCGGGCTGCTCACCTTCGTCTCCAAATTCTCCGTCGATTTCGGGCAGATGATGGCGGCGGGCGTGCTTGCGCTGATCCCCGCCTGCCTCTTCTTCCTGCTCATCCAGCGTTATCTCGTGCAGGGCCTCACGGCCGGCGCCGTCAAAGGATAATTCCCATGGCATCCATCGATATTGCGGGCGTCCGCAAGAACTACGGCCACTTTCCGGTGTTGCACGGCGTGGATCTGTCTATCAGGGACGGCGAATTCATCGTGCTCGTCGGTCCCTCGGGCTGCGGCAAGTCCACGCTTCTGCGCATGATCGCCGGGCTTGAGGAGGTGAGCTCCGGGGAAATCCGCATCTCCGGCAACCGTGTCAACGATCTGGCTCCCAAGGACCGGGACATCGCCATGGTGTTCCAGTCTTATGCGCTCTACCCGCACATGAGTGTCGCGGACAACATGAGCTACAGCCTGCGCCTCAGGAAGACGGCCAAGGACAAGATCACGAGCGCGGTCGGCGCGGCTGCGACAAAGCTGGGTCTTGATCCGCTGCTGGAACGCCGTCCGAAGGCGCTCTCCGGCGGCCAGCGCCAGCGCGTCGCCATGGGCCGCGCCATCGTTCGCCAGCCGAAGGCCTTCCTGTTCGACGAGCCGCTCTCGAACCTCGACGCACGCCTGCGCGAGCAGATGCGTGCCGAAATCAAGAAACTGCACGCGGACCTGAAGGCGACCTCGATCTACGTCACCCACGACCAGATCGAAGCGATGACGCTTGCCGACCGCATCGTCGCCATGAACGGCGGCATCGTCCAGCAGGTCGGGTCACCTCTCGATCTCTACGACCGGCCGGCCAATCTGTTCGTCGCCGGCTTCATCGGTTCGCCGGGCATGAATTTTCTCGAGGGCCGCTACCTGGTATCAGGAGACCATGCGGACATCCGGCTATCGGACGGAACGCTCATTCCGGTCAGCAAACGGTCGGGGCTCGAGTCCGGATCGAGTGTCACGCTCGGCATACGCCCCGAACACGTCGTTCTCGAGAAGGAACGTGGCATAGAGGCGAGCGTCGAACTCGTCGAGCCGACGGGCTTCGGCATCATCCTGCACCTGTCGCTGCACGGCCTGCCCTTCAAGGTCTTTACGCTCAACCGCGAGGCGCTGAGCGCTGGCCCGACGGTCCGGGTGGACTTCCCGGGCAAGTATCTCCATCTGTTCGACCCGTCCGGCAACCGGGCCGACTGAATTCAATCTATCGTCGGGAAGCGAGAAGCGCTTCCCGACGGAATGCACCGGGGCTTTTCGACGTCCACTTGCGGAAGGCGCGATGAAACGCGCTCGGCTCCGAGAAGCCGAGTTGCGCAGATATTTCGCCAACGCCGCTCTGGCTGTTCAGAAGCATGTCGATCGCCAGATCCCGGCGGATCTCGTCTTTTATCCCGGCATAGTTCTGCCCCTCGACCTGAAGGCGATGGCGGAGAGTCGATGGCGAGATCCGCATCTGCGCGGCGAGTTCCTCGAAACCGGACCAGGCGGCAGGCGGTGTCTTGCGGAGTCGCTTGCGAACATTTGCAGCAAGGCCTGCATCGTATCGGTAACGCACGAGAATGTTGGCGGGCGCGCCACGCAGAAACTGCTTCAGCGCCTGTTCGCTTCGCGAGATCGGAAGCGCAAGGATCGAGCGATCGAACGCCAGGCGGCTCGCCGGCTGGTCGAACCGCACCGGCGCTCCAAAGAACAGGCGGTAGTCCGCCCCCTGTACCGGCTCGCTGCAGCGGAAATCCACCATTCGGATCGGTATCCGGCGTCCGACGAGCCAACAGGCGATCCCATGCAGAAGGATCCAGAACGTTCGATATGCAAAGGCCGAGCGCGGCCCTCCCCGATCGGTCAGGATGATCTGGGCGAGCCCGTCCGCGATGAGGAGTTCGCCACTCGGGTCCTCGATCACCACTGCGAGAAACCTGAGCGCGCGCCGGATGGCATGTTCGAGCGTCTCGGCGTGCAACACGCAGTGACATAGGAGCGTGAAGCTGCCGCGCCGCATCGGTCGTCCGCCCATACCGAAGTACTCGTCGTCGACTTCCGCCGCGACCGCCAGCCAGAGCGATCCGTAAAGCTCGGCGGAAATTGGCCTGTCTATGACCGGGGGCAGACCGAGCGATTCCAGCAGCGGCGCGGTCGGCTTTCCATGCCGTCGCAGACAATCGAGCGCCTCCTCGACGAAGGAGGTGGAGATCATCCGGCGATCCGGTTCCGCCATGGGCAGTCTCCTCGAAATATGGTAAAACTGGCCGATAAATGCAGACGCTATGGTCATCGCTTGCAATACCGCGTCGACATAGAGTCAGGCAAGACGGAAAGGCCGAGAGCCGAAACCGTCAATCGAAGCGGCACGGGAGGGCTGCATGAGATACCGGCAAATGACGTCGCCCTGCGCTCTTCGTTTCGGGGCGCCACAATGCTGATCCGCGACAAGGTCTTTCTGGTCACAGGCGGCGGCTCGGGACTGGGAGCTGCGGTTGCCCGCATGCTTGTCGCCGAGGGTGCGCTGGTCGTGATCGCCGACATCAATCCGGATGCGGGAGGCTGGACGGCTTCCGAACTCGGCGAAAGCGCCCGCTTTGTCCGCACGGACGTGACGAGCGAATCGGACGCCGCGGCAGCCGTACAGGCCACCATCGACGGCTACGGCCACTTGCATGGACTGGTGAACTGCGCCGGCGTCGCGCCGGCTGAAAAAGTCATCGGCCGGGACGGCCCGCATCGACTCGAAAGCTTCGCCCGGACCATCGCTATCAACCTCGTCGGAAGCTTCAACATGATCCGGCTTGCTGCTGCGGCAATGCAAATTGAAGAGGCGGACACCGAAGGCGAACGGGGCGTCATCGTCAACACGGCATCCGTCGCTGCCTTTGACGGCCAGGTCGGGCAAGCCGCCTATGCCGCCTCAAAGGGTGGCGTGGCGGCCATGACGCTGCCGATCGCTCGCGAACTCGCACGCTACGGCATCCGAGTTGTGTCAGTCGCACCGGGTATCTTCGAAACACCGATGATGGCGGGCATGCCGCCGGAGGTCCAGGACTCGCTTGCAAAGAGCGTTCCCTTCCCGCCGCGCCTCGGCCGGCCGGAGGAGTTTGCCGCGCTGGTGCGGCACATTTGCGAGAACACCATGCTGAACGGCGAGGTCATCCGCCTCGACGGCGCACTACGGATGGGAGCGCGGTAACGCGCAATGCTTTCCCGGGAGGATTTTCGATGACTGTCCATGATCCTGTCGTGATCGTCGGTTCCGCACGCACCGCAATCGGCGGTTTCCAGGGCGAGTTGAGGGACGCGACGGCACCGGAGCTCGGTGCGGCCGCAATCCGCGCCGCACTGGAGCGCAGCCGTGTCGCCCCCGAAGCCGTGGAGGAAGTCGTCTATGGCTGCGTGCTGCCTGCGGGCCAGGGACAGGCACCGGCGAGGCAGGCGGCGATCGGGGCCGGCCTTCCGTTCGACGCCGGCGCAACCACCGTCAACAAGATGTGCGGCTCGGGAATGAAAGCCGTGATGATGGCGCACGACCTGATGATGGCCGGAAGCGCTTCGATCACGGTGGCGGGTGGCATGGAAAGCATGACCAACGCGCCCTATCTCCTTGACAGGGCCCGCGGCGGCTACCGTTTGGGTCACGGCCGCGTGATCGATCACATGTTCCTCGACGGGCTGGAGGATGCCTATGACAAGGGGCGCCTGATGGGCACTTTTGCCGAGGACTGCGCCGAAGCGTATCAGTTCACCCGCGCGGCACAGGACGAATATGCCATTGCCTCGCTGACCCGTGCGCAGCGGGCTATCGACACGGGCCTGTTCGAGGAGGAGATCGCTCCCGTGACGGTGAAGGCGGGAAAAAGCGAACAGATCGTCAGTCGCGACGAGCAGCCAGGAAAGGCACGGCTCGAAAAGATACCAACCCTCAAACCCGCCTTCCGCGAAGGGGGCACGGTGACCGCCGCCAATTCCAGTTCGATTTCCGACGGCGCGGCAGCCCTTGTTCTGATGCGGCGATCGCATGCCGAGCGCAACGGACTGCGACCGCTCGCGACCATCGTCGGCCACGCGACGCATGCCCAGGCGCCCAATCTCTTCGCCACCGCCCCGATCGGCGCCCTGAGAAAGCTCAGCGAGCGTACCGGCTGGGATCTGAAGGACGTGGACCTGTTCGAAATCAACGAGGCCTTCGCGGTTGTCGCCATGGCCGCGATGCGCGATCTCGACCTGCCCCACGACAAGGTCAACGTGCACGGCGGCGCCTGCGCCCTCGGCCATCCCATCGGCGCCTCCGGCGCACGGGTGATCGTCACGCTGCTCGCGGCCCTCTCGCGATACGACATGAAGCGCGGCATGGCATCGCTTTGTATTGGCGGCGGCGAAGCGACCGCGGTCGCGATAGAACGCCACTGAACGGGTTCGGGAGGAAACCGTAGATATGATGCTGTCTGAATCGCAGATCCAGATCCGGGACGTTGCGCGCGACTTCGCGCGCGATCGTCTGGCGCCGGGCGCAGCAGAGCGCGACCGTACGCACGCGTTCCCCAGAGACGAACTGAAGGAAATGGGAGAGCTCGGCTTCCTTGGCATGCTGGTGCCGGATGCCTATGGCGGGTCTGAGACCGGCGTCGTCGCCTATGCGCTCGCCGTCGAGGAGATCGCTGCCGGCGACGGTCCCTGCTCAACGATCATGAGCGTTCACAGTTCGGTCGGCTGCGTGCCTATCCTGAAGTTCGGCACCGAAACACAGAAGCAGCGTTTCCTGCCAAAGCTCGCCTCCGGCGAATGGATCGGAGGCTTTGCCCTGACGGAACCCCAGGCGGGTTCCGATGCCTCAAATCTCAAGACCCGCGCCCGGCGCGACGGCGAACACTACGTGCTGAACGGTGCCAAGCAGTTCATCACGTCGGGCAAGAACGGCCAGGTCATCATCGTCTTCGCCGTCACCGATCCGGATGCCGGCAAGAAGGGCATTACCGCGTTCATCGTTCCGACGGATACGCCCGGATACGAGGTGGTGCGGGTGGAGGAGAAGCTCGGTCTCCATTCCTCCGACACCTGCCAGATTGCCTTCACCGACATGCGGGTGCCGGCGGACCTTCGCCTGGGCGAGGAGGGAGAGGGCTACAAGATCGCGCTGTCGAACCTGGAGGGCGGACGCATCGGGATTGCGGCGCAGGCGGTAGGCATGGCGCGCGCGGCCTTCGAGGCGGCTCGGGACTACGCCCGAGAGAGGGGCGCCTTCGGCAAGCCGATCATCGAGCACCAGGCCGTCGCCTTCCGACTGGCCGACATGAAGATGAAGATCGAAGCGGCGCGCCATCTCGTGCTCCATGCCGCCGAACTCAAGGAGGCCGGCGAGCCCTGCCTGGCGGAGGCCTCCATGGCCAAGCTCTTCGCCTCCGAAATGGCGGAAAGCGTATGCTCCGACGCCATCCAAATCCACGGCGGCTACGGATACATGTCCGACTACCCGGTCGAGCGGATCTACCGTGACGTGCGCATCTGCAAGATCTACGAGGGAACGAGCGACGTCCAGCGGATGGTGATCGCGCGGGGACTGTAAGGCACACTATTGCGCGCCGGGACACTCGATCGAGGAGGGTGTTGCGGATTGCGAGGGAGGAACGACAACAAATGAACGAACACGCTCACCTGAGCCTGCATGTCCCGGAGCCGGCGGTCCGGCCGGGAGGCCAACCGGATTTCTCCAACGTCAAGAATGCGCGTGCCGGCGCTGTGCCGCGTCCGGACGTCGACGCGGCGCCCGAAACGATCCGTGACCTTGCCTACTCCATCATTCGCGTCCTCAACCGGGACGGCGAGGCCGTCGGCCCATGGGCCGGCCTCCTGACCGACCAGGACCTGCTGACGGGCCTGCGCAACATGATGAAGCTTCGCGCCTTCGATGCGCGCATGCTGATGGCTCAGCGGCAGGGCAAGACGTCTTTCTACATGCAGCATCTGGGGGAGGAAGCGGTCAGCTGCGCCTTTCGCAAGGCGCTGGAGAAGGGAGACATGAATTTCCCCACCTACCGCCAGGCCGGCCTGTTGATTGCCGACGACTACCCGATGGTCGAAATGATGAACCAGATCTTCTCGAACGAAAGCGACCCGTTGCGCGGTCGGCAACTGCCGATCATGTATTCGTCCAAGGAGCACGGCTTCTTCACGATATCAGGCAATCTCGCCACGCAGTACGTGCAGGCGGTCGGCTGGGCGATGGCCTCGGCCATCAAGAACGACACCCGAATTGCCGCCGCCTGGATCGGTGACGGCTCAACGGCGGAGTCCGATTTCCATTCCGCGCTCGTCTTCGCCTCGACCTACAAGGCACCTGTCATCCTGAACATCGTCAACAATCAGTGGGCGATCTCGACGTTTCAGGGCATTGCCCGTGGCGGCTCGGGTACGTTTGCCGCCCGGGGCCTCGGTTTCGGGATCCCGGCCCTGCGCGTCGATGGCAACGACTATCTCGCCGTCTATGCGGTCGCGCGCTGGGCGGCCGAGCGGGCGCGCAGGAACCTCGGTCCGACGCTCATCGAATACGTCACCTACCGCGTCGGCGCGCATTCGACCTCGGATGATCCGAGCGCCTATCGCCCGAAGACGGAGTCGGAAGCCTGGCCGCTCGGCGATCCTGTGCTGCGGCTGAAGAAGCATCTGATCCTCAGGGGGAGCTGGTCGGAAGAGAGGCACACCCAGGCCGAGGCGGAGATCATGGATGAAGTGATCCAGGCGCAGAAGCAGGCGGAAGGCCACGGCACCCTGCATGCGGGCGGCAGGCCCTCGGTTCGCGACATATTCGAAGGTGTCTATGCGGAAATGCCTTCCCACATCCGGCGCCAGCGCCAAAAGGCAGGGTACTGATATGGCACGCATGACAATGATCGAAGCCGTGCGCAGCGCCATGGATGTCTCGATGGCGCGCGACGAGAACGTTGTCGTCTTCGGCGAGGACGTCGGCTACTTCGGCGGCGTATTCCGCTGTACCCAGGGACTACAGGCGAAATACGGCAAGACGCGATGCTTCGACGCACCGATCAGCGAGAGCGGCATCGTCGGCACCGCCATCGGCATGGCCGCCTATGGGCTCAAGCCCTGCGTCGAGATCCAGTTCGCCGACTACATGTATCCAGCCTACGACCAGATCACGCAGGAGGCCGCCCGCATTCGATATCGATCGAACGGCGACTTCACCTGCCCGATCGTGCTGCGGATGCCGACGGGGGGCGGTATCTTCGGCGGCCAGACCCACAGCCAGAGTCCGGAGGCACTTTTCACTCATGTGTGCGGCCTCAAGGTCATCGTACCGTCCAACCCCTATGATGCCAAGGGCTTGCTGATCGCGGCGATCGAGGACCCCGATCCCGTGATGTTTCTCGAACCGAAGCGGCTCTACAACGGCCCCTTCGACGGTCACCACGAGCGCCCGGTCATTCCATGGTCAAGGCATGAGCTGGGCGACGTTCCGGAAGGACACTTCACGATTCCAATTGGGAAGGCCGAAGTGCGCAGGCAGGGTACGGCAGTGACGGTCATCGCCTACGGAACGATGGTGCACGTTGCGCTGACGGCGGCGGAGGAAACAGGTATCGACGCGGAAGTCATCGATCTTCGCAGTCTCCTGCCGCTCGACCTTGAGACGATCGTCCAGTCGGTAAAGAAAACTGGCAGGTGCGTGGTCGTCCACGAGGCAACGCTGACCTCCGGTTTCGGGGCCGAGGTCGCCGCCCTCGTCCAGGAGCATTGCTTCTTCCATCTCGAATCCCCCGTCCTGCGCGTGACCGGCTGGGACACTCCCTACCCCCACGCCCAGGAATGGGACTACTTTCCCGGCCCCCTTCGCGTCGGGCGTGCGCTTGCCGAAGTCATGGAGGCCTGATTTATGGGCGAATTCGTCATCAAGATGCCGGACGTGGGCGAAGGCGTTGCCGAGGCCGAGCTCGTGGAATGGCACGTGAAGCCCGGCGATCCGGTGCGCGAGGATATGGTCATCGCTGCCGTGATGACCGACAAGGCGACGGTGGAAATCCCCTCTCCGGTCAGCGGCACCATTCTCTGGCTGGGTGCCGAAATCGGCGACACGGTGGCGGTCAAGGCTCCCCTCGTGCGGATTGCCGTCGACGGCGATGCCAGCGAGCAGGCTGAAACGGCACCTCAATCGGAGGAGAGTGCCGCAAACGCGGAGCAGACGCCGCACCGCGCAGAGCCGGAGAAGGCGCCTCCAATACGGGTCGCCGCGGTGCAGCCGCCTGTCCCCGCGCGCGCACCGGTTCATGAGCCGGCCGAGAGGCCGCTAGCCTCCCCGGCCGTCCGGCTTCGGGCGCAGGAGAGCGGCATAGACCTTCGCCAGGTCACCGGCTCGGGTCCGGCCGACCGCATTACCCACGACGACCTGGACCAGTTCCTCGCGAGAGGCACCCAGCCGGCGTCTGCACCGGCAGGGCTTTCCAAGAATACGACAGTCGAGGAGATCAAGGTTACGGGCCTGCGCCGCCGCATCGCGGAAAAGATGACGCTGGCCGCCTCGCGAATTCCGCACATCACCTATGTCGAGGAAGTCGACGTGACGGATCTGGAGGATCTGCGGGCCGCCATGAACCGCGACCGCAAGCCGGAGCAGACGAAACTGACCGTCCTGCCCTTCCTGATGCGGGCGATGGTAAAGACCATTTCCGAGCAGCCCGGCGTCAATGCCACGTTTGACGACAACGCCGGCATCATCACGCGCCACGGCGCAGTGCACATCGGCATCGCCACCCAGACGCCGGCCGGACTGACGGTACCGGTCGTGCGCCATGCGGAGGCGCGCGGCATCTGGGATTGCGCAGCGGAGCTGACACGGCTTGCCGAAGCGGCGCGCACGGGCACGGCGCTACGCGAGGAACTCTCCGGCTCCACGATCACGATCACCTCGCTCGGCGCGATCGGGGGCGTGGTCACGACACCCGTCATCAATCATCCGGAGGTTGCGATCGTTGGCGTCAACAAGATCATGATGCGCCCGGTCTGGGACGGCAGCCAGTTCGTCCCCCGCAAGATGATGAACCTCTCGTCGAGCTTCGATCATCGCGTCGTGGACGGATGGGATGCGGCGACATTCATCCAGCGGATCAAGGCGCTGCTCGAGACCCCCGCATTGATTTTCATCGAAAGCTGATCCCATGAAGGAAATCGTCTGCAAGCTTCTCGTCATCGGTGCGGGTCCCGGAGGCTACATCTGTGCGATCCGTGCGGGCCAACTCGGCCTGGATACGGTCATCGTCGAGGCCGTCAAGGCAGGCGGCACCTGCCTCAATGTCGGATGCATTCCTTCCAAGGCACTCATCCACGCGGCGGAGGAGTACGAGAAGGTCCGTCACATGGCAGCCGGCAGGAGCGCGATGGGAATAAGCGTGGAGGCCCCTTCGATCGATCTCGCCAAGACCGTCGCATGGAAGGACGGGATCGTCGGGCGGCTGAACAGCGGCGTCGTGGGCCTGCTGCGCAAGGCGAAGGTCAAGATCGTCCATGGCCGCGCCCGTTTCCGGGACGGCAAGACAGTCGAGGTCGAGACGGAAACGGGGACCCAGATCATCCGCGCCGAAACGGTGGTGATCGCAACGGGCTCGGAGCCCGTGGAACTGCCATCCCTGCCCTTCGGCGGTCCGGTGATCTCTTCAACAGAGGCGCTGGCACTGACTGTTCCACCGAAGGATCTCGTCGTCGTTGGAGGCGGCTACATCGGGCTGGAGCTCGGTACCGCCTTCGCCAAGATGGGCTCGCAGGTGACGGTGGTGGAGGCGACGCCTAAGATCCTGCCGCTGTATGACTCCGAGCTGGTCCGCCCGGTCGCCAAGCGTCTGGGCGAGCTGGGAATTCGAGTCCTGACCGAGGCAAAGGCGATCGGGCTTTCGAGTGATGGTAGTGCTCTTGTCGTCGAGACAGAGAGCGGAGAGAAACAACAGCTCCCCGCCGACCGGGTTCTCGTGACCGTCGGGCGCAAGCCGAGAACAGAGGGTTCCGGCCTGGATGAGCTGGACCTCGATCGAGCCGGACGGTTCCTGCGCATCGACGACCGTTGCCGGACCTCGATGCGCGGCGTCTATGCCATAGGCGATGTCACCGGCGAGCCGATGCTTGCACATCGTGCCATGGCGCAGGGTGAAATGGTCGCCGAGATCGTGGCGGGACGGAAGCGGAGCTGGGACAAGCGCTGCATCCCTGCCGTCTGCTTCACGGATCCGGAGATCGTGACTGCCGGGCTGTCGCCGGACGAGGCACGCGCGCAGGGCTACGAGATCCGCGTCGGCCTGTTTCCGTTCAATGCAAACGGGAGGGCGATGACGACGCTCGCCGAGGAGGGCTTCGTGCGGGCGGTCGCGCGCGCCGACACAAATCTCGTTCTCGGCCTCCAGGCTGTCGGAGCTGGTGTTTCCGAGCTGTCGAGCGCCTTTTCGCTCGCCATCGAAATGGGCGCCCGCCTCGAAGACATAGCAGCGACAATCCACGCTCATCCCACACGCAGCGAAGCCCTGCAGGAAGCAGCACTGAAAGCACTTGGCCATGCCCTCCACATCTGAAGCGACCCCGTCACCCGCCGCCAGCCCCGAACCACAGACGATCGTCGAACGATCCGGGGCGATCGGGCGCATTCGCCTCAATCGCCCCAGGGCGCTCAACAGCCTGACGCTCGAAATGGTGCGCGATATGCAGGCCGCCCTCGACGCGTTCGAGCGTGACCCTGGCGTGGCCGCGGTTCTGGTGACGGGCGAAGGCGAACGCGGCCTCTGTGCCGGCGGCGATATCCGTGCAATCCACGATGCCGGCCGGACCGGGTCGGATCTGCCGCGAACGTTCTGGCGCGAAGAGTATCGCCTCAATGCCCGGATCAACCGCTATTCGAAGCCCTATGTCGCCCTGATGGACGGGATCGTCATGGGCGGCGGGGTCGGCGTGTCGGTCTACGGAAGCCACCGCGTCGTCACCGAACGTACCCGCCTTGCCATGCCGGAGACAGGGATCGGCTTCTTCCCGGATGTGGGAGCATCCTGGTTCCTCACGCGGCAGCCGAACGAACTCGGGACCTATGTGGCGCTCACCGGAGAACCCCTGGGCGCTGCTGATGCGCTGACACTCGGCCTGGCCGACCGTTATGTCCCGTCAGACCGCCTACCAGCCCTCATCGAAGCGTTGACGAACCTTCCTCCGGACGCCACCGGAAAGGCAATTTCGGACGCCATTCTAAGGTTCTGCGAGACGCCTCAGCCAGGGGCGCTCGAGCCGAAGCAGGCAGAGATCGACCGCCTGTTCCATTTTACCTCCGTCGAGGAGATCCTCGAGGCGCTCGAACGCGTCCAAAGCCCGTTCGCGGAGAAAGTCATGGGCGTGCTTCGAACGAAGTCGCCCTTGAGCCTCGCGGTTACGATGCGGCTCCTGCGCCTTGGACGAGAGTCGAGAACGCTGGAGGCCTGCCTTCAACGGGAATTTGCCGCGACCACTGCCGTGCTGCGCAGCCCCGATTTCTATGAGGGCGTTCGCGCCGCCATCATCGACAAGGACCGTAATCCGCAGTGGCAGCCCGCGACGCTCGAAAAGGTCACGGACGCCGCTTTAGCTCCATTTTTCGAACCGTCGACCGAAACGCTCTTCGCGGACACGGCCAAGGGAGGATTGAACACATGACCAGCATTGGATTCATCGGCCTTGGCCATATGGGCGGCCCGATGGCGGCGAACCTCGTCAAGGCGGGTTACACGGTCAAGGGTTTCGATCTGTCCCCGCAGTCGATGGAGACGGCCAGACAGGCTGGCGTGATCGTCTCGAGCGGTCTTGCCGAGACGATCGCGGACGCCGGGATAGTGGTGACCATGCTGCCGGCCGGCGAACATGTGGTTGCTGTCTGGAAGGAACTTCTCGAAAGCGTTCCAGCGGGTACGCTGCTCATCGATTGCTCGACGATCGATATCGACAGTGCGCGCAAGGCCCACGCGATGGCCGCCGATAAAGGATGCCCCTCGCTCGATGCACCGGTGTCGGGCGGCACCGGCGGCGCCGCAGCCGGTACGCTGACCTTCATGGTTGGGGGCGAGCGCGACGTCTTCACCCGTGCCCAGCCGCTGCTTTCGGCCATGGGAAAGCGGATCATCCACTGTGGCGAGGCGAGCATGGGACAGGCCGCCAAGGTCTGCAACAACATGATCCTCGGCATAAGCATGATCGCCGTCGGCGAGGCATTCGTACTGGGTGAGCGGCTTGGTCTCTCGCATCAGGCGCTTTACGACGTGGCCTCCGTCTCCTCTGGCCAGTGCTGGTCGCTGACGACCTATTGCCCCGTGCCGGGACCGGTTCCGACCTCGCCCGCGAACCGCCAGTACGAACCGGGCTTTGCCGGCGCCCTCATGCTAAAGGATCTCAAGCTCGCACGCGCGGCAGCCAAGGCCACCGGCGCAATGACGCCCCTCGGCGCCGAGGCCGCCCGGCTCTACGAGCAATTCGCCGAACTTGGTTTCGGAGACAAGGATTTCTCTGGCATCATCAATCTGTTGCGGGATAAATCGGGCAGCGGCGCCGCGTAACCGGCGAGCGTGTGCAGGCACAGAACGGGAGAACTGAGTTGGAAGAACCGATCATCGTCGAACGCCAGGGCCGCGTGGTCGTCGTCAGCCTGAATAGGCCCGCCGCGCGCAACGCGCTGAACACCGAAATCATGTGGGCCATGGCGGAGAAGCTATCGCCGCTCGACAGGGATCCGGACGTCGGGTGTTTCGTGCTGAAGGGTTCCGACAAGGCCTTTGCTGCCGGCGCCGACATCAAGGAAATGTCAGACAAGTCGTTCGCCGAAATGTTCGGCGAGGATTTCTTCGCCGCCTGGGACCGCTTCGCGAGCCTGCGCACGCCAAAAATCGCCGCCGTTGCGGGCTATGCGCTCGGCGGCGGGTGCGAACTGGCCATGATGTGCGACATCATCTACGCCTCGGAAACGGCGATGTTCGGCCAGCCGGAAATCAAGCTCGGCGTCATGCCAGGCATGGGCGGATCCCAGCGGCTGACGAAGCTCGTCGGCAAGTCGAAGGCAATGGACCTGATCCTGACGGGCAGGATGATGGATGCGGCCGAAGCGGAACGCTGCGGCCTCGTCTCGCGCGTATTTCCGCCCGAGAAGCTTATGGACGAAGCTCTTGCCGCCGCCCAGACCATAGCGGGCTACGGCAAGGCAGCCACCATCGCTGCGCGCGAGGCGGTGGACAGAGCGCTTGAGGGAGGTCTCAGGGAGGGCATCCTGTTCGAGCGGCGCCTGTTCCATGCCCTCTTTGCCACCGCCGACCAGAAGGAAGGAATGGCGGCCTTCGTAGAGAAGCGTTCGCCGAACTTTCAGGGAAAGTGAGAAGGTTCTCCACCCGCCGTCGATCGAGTGGAACGCCAGCCAGACAACAAAACTGGCGCCACCTTTCGAGTGGCGCCGGTCGTTCTTGTTGTTTCAAGGGTCGCGCTATTCGCGCTCACCCGTGAAGTTAAGCAACAGCTGGAAGATATTGACGAAGTTGAGATATAGCGACAGCGCGCCGAATACAGCCAGCTTCTGCTGCGATTCCTGATCGAAATTCTCGGCATACTGCTGCTTGATGTTCTGCGTGTCCCAGGCGGTCAGGCCGACGAAGACGACGATGCCGATGACCGAGATTGCGAACTGGAGCGCACTGGAGCCGAGGAAGATGTTGACCAGACTTGCGATGACGACGCCGATGAGGCCCATCATCAGGAACGAGCCGAACTTGGCGAGGTCACGCTTCGTCACATAGCCGTAGAGGCTGGTTGCGCCGAACATCGTCGCAGCGATGAAGAAGGTCCTGGCAATGCTGGTGCCGGTGAAGACCAGGAACACCGAAGCGAGCGACAGCCCCATCACTCCGCAGAACGCCCAGAACGTCATCTGTGCAGCGCTGGCCGACATTGTCTGGATGCGGAACGAGAAGAAGAACACGAAAGCGAGCGGCGCAAGCATGACCACCCACTTCAACGGCGACGAGAAAATGGGCACGTAGAGGGCCGGGGTCGATCCGACGATGAAGGCTACGAGGCCCGTGATCACCAAGCCGGCGCCCATGTAGTTGTAGATGCGCAGCATATGCTGCCGAAGGCCTTCATCGAACAACGCGGCGGATTGTGCCCGCGCGCTGTGACCGTAGCCCTGTTGCATTGGATTCATTGTGTTTCTCCTTGGTGGTTATTGACTGTCAGTAGAGAGTTCGAAAAAGGCCGCTTGCCGCTTCGGAGAGTTCCTCCACCTTCCGCTGATCGGAGACCAGGGCGTAGGCGACCTCACCAATTTGCCAGTAGGCAGCTTGGGTCTCGTCGGCGTGACGGGAAAGAACCTGCTGTACCGCGAACGTCCCCGGCCTGACGGCAAAGAGCGACATGCGCTCGCCCTTGCTCGGTTCGACCGCCAGTTCGACGCTGGGGCCGAAGGCCGAAGGAAAGATCTGGACGTCGACGACCTTCCAGCTCTTCGGAAGCTCCGGCAACACGATGCCCGTTGCCGAGCGCACCTCCGCCGGATCGTACACGGCCTCCTCACGGCTGTGCGGCATCGTTTCCCGCAGCATGGCGGTGCGATGCGCACGTACGGCCTCGTCGACGAAGGCGGGCGCGGGGACCGATGCGACAACTGCCGTTGCGCCGAAGGGACCGATGAGTGCATGCCCCGCCCAGCCGGCACCGACGAAAGCGGCAATGACCGCCGCACGCCTCAGCAGATCGAAGAGCCGCCTGCGCGAAAGTGACCGTTCCAGCATGCGGGCGGCATCGCGCGTCGCCTGCCGGTTCACCGGCCTGTGGTCGGCAAGTGCGAGCCGCAGCTCGTCGCGCACGCGCAGATCGGCCATCACCTTTGCCGCGACGGACGGACGTTCGGATAGGAAGGCTTCCACCTCGATACGACGTCCGACGTCCAGCTGGTCGTCGACATAGGCGTGGAGGTCAGCGTCTAGAATTGGATCATTGCTGGTCATCGCTGCTGCCTCCAACGATTCTGAGATGATGGATGGTAGCTTCCGTTTCCGGCTGCTCGAATGCTCGCAGCCGTGCCCGGGCGCGTGAAACACGTGACATCAGCGTTCCGACCGGGATGCCGAGCGCATTGGCCGCTTCCTGGTAGGACAGCTCCTCGATCGCCACGAGATGGAGAGCCTCCCGCTGTTCTTCGGGAAGGGAGAAGAAGGCTTCACGGACCTGCTTGAGACGAACGGAGTGATCCTGATTCGCCGGCAGTGACTGCTCCGCCAGCTGCGCCGCCGCCTCATGCCTGCGGTCTACGGCGCGGCGCTGGCGCAGACGATCCACATGGGTATTGTGGACGATAGACAGCAGCCAGTTGCGAATGTTGGCGCCCGTTCGGAAGGACGACTGGCGCTCGTAGGCCTTCACCAGGGAATCATGGACGAGATCCTCGGCGTCTTCAGGGTTTCGCACGAGCGACAGGGCATAACGGCGTAGTGCCGCGAGTTGCCCGATAACATTGAATGGCTGTGCTTTCCGTTCCATACCCACATATACGATGCCGGCGAGGCAGCAATTCCATCTGACCCAAGATTTTTTTGACGACCATCTCACGCCACCACGGCAGCCGCGAGAGATCACCGCCGGCTAGGCAAAGGGATCGACGGGTCGTCGGACCTTGCCGTGCCGCAAGCCCGTCGGGCGCGATTGACAGAGATCATGGAAATGCAATCTTCGAGGAGTATCGTTCCACTTCCTGAAGCGCATGAAACTTGATTGT
This sequence comes from Sinorhizobium sp. BG8, assembly GCF_016864555.1. NCBI lineage: Bacteria > Pseudomonadati > Pseudomonadota > Alphaproteobacteria > Hyphomicrobiales > Rhizobiaceae > Sinorhizobium > Sinorhizobium sp. BG8. The sequence continues at coordinate 622,060 of NZ_CP044012.1, forward strand.
CGTACTCTGGCGTGCGGGTGCCGAAGTATGTATGGTGCATCTGCACAGATAAGCCTTTTTCCTTCGACGCAGTGCAGCATCACGGGATCCTCCGAGGGTATTGCCGGACGGTCCATCCCGTATTCGATTGCAGGGGAGTGGTCATGACGTCTGAGCTATCCAACATTCCTTCCACGCCGAAATTCGCAGATGCGTTCGCCAACTACTCGTTGGATGCGTGGCAACGCTCCATTCTGTTTCTCGACGTCATGCGCAGACGCGCCGAGCAATACGAGGAACACGCAGCGCAGAACGCTCCGCACGTTCTCGACTACGAAGCCGAGCTTGTCCTGGACGGTCGCACCCTCGATCAACCCGTGAACTACGCGCTCGTCCGTATCATCCCACCCGCCGGCGTCACGATAGATCCGCAGAAGCGGCCCTTCGTCGTTGTTGATCCTCGCGCAGGGCACGGACCGGGCATCGGCGGTTTCAAGGCTGACAGCGAGATTGGCGTGGCCATGAAGGCGGGACACACCTGCTACTTCATCGGTTTCCTCCCCGATCCGATGCCTGGCCAGACGATCGAAACCATCGCGCGCGCCGAGGCGATCTTCCTGGAGACCGTGATCGCCCGCCATCCGGAGGCCGACGGAAAGCCTTGCGTCATCGGCAACTGCCAGGCGGGCTGGGCAGTGATGATGCTGGCCGCACTGCGGCCGGAACTCTTCGGCCCGATCATCATCGCCGGCACGCCCCTCTCCTATTGGGCGGGCGTGCGGGGACAGTATCCCATGCGTTATTCTGGCGGTCTTCTCGGCGGCAGCTGGCTGACGGCGCTGACGGGCGATCTTGGTGCCGGAAAGTTCGACGGCGCATGGCTGGTCCAGAACTTCGAGAACCAGAACCCCGCCAACACGCTCTGGACCAAGCAGTATAATCTCTATTCCAAGATCGACACCGAAGCCGATCGCTACCTTGGCTTCGAACGCTGGTGGGGTGGACATGTGACACTCAACGCCGAGGAGATGCAGTTCATCGTCGATGAACTGTTCGTCGGCAACAAGCTTGCAGCAGGAGAAATCCGCACGTCCGACGGTACGGCTGTTGACCTCAGGACGATCCGGTCACCCATCGTGGTTTTCTGCTCGAAGGGCGACAACATCACGCCTCCGCAGCAGGCGCTGGACTGGATTCTCGACCTATACGACAGTGTCGACGAGATACGGTCTCTCGGCCAGACGATCGTCTATGTCGTTCATGAGAAGGTTGGCCATCTCGGCATCTTCGTGTCGGCCGGCGTCGCCCGAAAGGAACACGACGAGTTCGCTTCCAACATCGATCTTATCGATGTCCTTCCGCCCGGCCTCTACGAGGCGGTCCTCACGCCGAAAGGAGAGGCCGGGGAGCACTCGGAACTGATCGGCGGCGAGTGGATCATGCGCTGCGAGGCACGCACTCTCGACGATATCCGCGCCCTTGGCGGAAACGACATCGCGGACGAGCATCGCTTTGACGCTGCGGCGCGTCTTTCGGAGATCAACCTCGCGCTTTATCGGGCCCACGCCCAGCCTGCGGTTCGCGCGGCGGTCAATCCGCAGATGGCCGAGGCAATGCGAAACCTTCACCCACTTCGCCTGACCTATGAAATGTTCGGCCGAGCCAACCCGTTCATGACATGGGTGGAGGGAGCCGCCGCGCTCGTGCGCGAGAACCGCCGCCCGGTCGAGGCAGACAACCCCCTGCTGGCCCTGCAGGAGCAGATGTCGGCACGAATTGTGGACGGCCTGGAGGCCTGGCGCAAACTCGCTGAAAAAGTTTCGGAAGAGACGTTCCGCATCGTTTACGGCGCGCCCGCGCTTCAAGCAGCTCTCGGCATCGATCCGAACTCTACCCGTCCGCCGCGCAAGGCAGAGAAAAGCCTTCTGACCACCGCCCTGATAGAGGCAAGGACCAACGCCCTCAAAGCCAGGATCACCCATGGCGGCCTTGTCGAGGGGCTCATCCGTTCACTGCTTTTCGTCGGCAAGGCGCGAGGCGGAGCGGATGAACGCGGCTTCGAAGCGATCCGCAGGGTTCGCCGAGTCCATTCGGATGCCAGCCGACTGACACTCACCGAATTCAAGTCGGTGATGCGGGACCAATACTACATACTGCTCATAGACGAGGAGGCCGCCCTCGCCGCAATTCCGGAAATGCTTCCGCAAGCCGTGGAAGAACGCAAGGCCGCGTTCGACGTGATGCGCGGCGTGCTCGAAGCGTCGGGCCCACTTACCGGTACGGCGGCCGAGCGCTTCCAACAGGTTACTGCTCTCTTCAAGCTTGACGAGCCCGTAGCCGCCAGCGAGCCGGTGCCCATCGCCACGCGCACGACCACCCGCACGCGCAACGCATCGTGACCGCGACCGGAGGAGTTTCCATTGTCTGAACAGACCAAGACTTCACCACAGACCTCCAAGTACGACCGGCTGATCGCCGCCGCACAGGAAGCCCCCTCGGCGATCACGATCGTCGCGCATCCCTGCGACGAAACCTCGCTGCGCGGCGCACTCGAGGCCGCCGAAAGCGAACTGATCGTCCCGGTTCTGGTGGGGCCCGAAGCGAAGATCCGCAAGGTGGCGGCCGAACACGGGCTGGACCTCAAGTCGTACGAGATCGTCGATGTACCGCACAGCCATGCCGCCGCGGCGAAGGCCGTTTCTCTCATACGGGAGGGAAAGGGCGAGCTCCTTATGAAGGGCAGCCTGCACACGGATGAACTGATGCGGGAAGTGACCACATCGGCAACGGGACTGCGCACCGAGCGGCGTGTCAGCCACGTCTTCGTGATGGACGTTCCCGGTCATGCCGACACGCTGTTCATTACCGATGCGGCGATCAACATCTTCCCCGACCTCGATGCAAAGCGCGACATCGTGCAGAACGCCATCGACCTCTGGGTGACGATCGGGCTCGGCGAGCCACGTGTGGCGATCGTCTCGGCGGTCGAGACCGTCACGACCAAGATCCCCTCCACCATCGAAGCCGCGGCTCTCTGCAAGATGGCTGAACGAGGCCAGATAACCGGGGGCGTTCTCGACGGGCCTCTTGCCTTCGACAATGCGATCAGTCCGGAGGCAGCCGAGATAAAGGGGCTCAAGTCTCCCGTTGCCGGTCGAGCGCAGATCATCGTGGTTCCCGATCTCGAAGCAGGCAACATGCTGGCCAAGAACCTGACGTTTCTCGCCCATGCGGATGCAGCGGGGATCGTCCTCGGCGCGCGCGTGCCGATCGTGCTCACGTCACGGGCGGACTCGGTCCGCAGCCGCCTCGCCTCCTGTGCCGTCGCGACCCTCTATGCGGCCGCACTGCGGCGACAGACGCAAGTGGCGGCGTGATACATGGACGCAATCCTCGTCGTCAACGCCGGCTCCTCCAGCCTCAAGTTCCAGATCTTCGGGATTACCGAGACAGGTCCGGTACGCAGCATTCGCGGACAGATGGATGGCATCGGCACGCGCCCGCGCCTGGTCGCGAAAGCGGCGGACGGTGCGGTGCTGCTCGATCGGCACTATGCGCCGGAGGTCGTCCACGACCTGCCCATGGCGATTGCCGAAACCCGCACATGGCTGCAATCGCTGGGCGGCTTCGCGTTGAAGGCCATCGGCCACCGCGTCGTCCACGGCGGCCCTGACTATGCGAAGCCGACCCTGATCGACCACGAGATCCTCGACCGGCTCTCCTCCTATCAGGAACTCGCTCCCCTGCATCAGCCCAACAACCTGGCGCCCATCCGCCTTGCCATGGAAATCAATCCCGATGTCCCGCAGGTCGCCTGTTTCGATACGGCGTTCCATCGCGGCCATGCCCAGCATACGGACTGCTATGCCCTCCCCTGGGCGTTTTACGAAGCCGGCGTTCGCCGCTACGGCTTCCATGGCCTCTCCTATGAGTATATCGCCGAACGAATGGTCGAAGTGGCACCCGCGGTCGCCCGCGGACGTATCATCGTCGCCCACCTCGGCAGCGGCGCCTCGATGTGCGCGCTTCTCGAAGGACGCAGCCTTGAAACGACGATGGGGTTCACCGCACTCGACGGGCTGCCGATGGGCACACGGCCGGGCCAGATGGATCCCGGCGTCGTGCTCTATCTGATCGACCACAAAGGCATGAGCAGCGCTGAGGTCACCGACCTCCTCTATAGGTCTTCCGGCCTCAAGGGACTTTCCGGGCTCTCCAGCGACATGCGCGACCTGCTGTCCAGCGACGAACCGCATGCCGTTCTCGCCATCGATCACTTCATTCATCGCTGCGCGCTCAGCGCCGGCATGCTTGCAGCCGCGCTGGGAGGCCTGGATGCCTTCGTTTTCACAGCGGGTGTCGGAGAGAATTCCGCCCTGATCCGTGCCCGTATTGCCGAGCGGCTTCAATGGCTGGGCGCCGAACTCGATCCGGAGGCCAATGAGGCAGGCGCCACCCTGATTTCCACTCCGGCGAGCCGCGTCGCGCTTTACGTCGTGCCGACGGACGAAGAGCTGATGATCGCCCGCCACACCCTTGCACTCATAAATGCGCTATGAGGCGCCGTCTCACAGGAGAAGCATTCGATGCCCATTCCCTTCGTCGATGCAAAGCTTCTCAAGGGGCGCAGGGGCCTGGTCGTCGGGATCGCCAATGATCGTTCCATAGCCTGGGGCTGCGCGCGGGCCTTTCGCGCCTTCGGCGCCGAGCTTGCGGTGACCTATCTCAACGACAAGGCAAAGCCCCATGTCGAGCCGCTCGCCAAGGAGTTGGAAGCGCCCATCTTCATGCCGATGGACATGTCGGTTCCGGGCCAGCTCGAAGCGGTATTTGAGCGCGTAACCGAGGAGTGGGGTGGGCTCGACTTCGTTGTCCACTCGATCGCCTTTTCCCCAAAGGACACCCTTGGCGGACGCGTCGTCGATGTGCCGCTCGACGGCTTCCTGAAAACGATGGAAATCTCCTGCTGGTCCTTCATCCGCATGGCTCATCTTGCCGAACCCCTGATGAAGAATGGCGGGACGCTGTTCACCATGACCTACTACGGCTCGCAGAAGGTCGTGGAGAACTACAATGTCATGGGCGTCGCGAAGGCAGCGCTCGAAAGCGCCGTGCGCTACCTTGCCGCGGAGCTCGGCCCGAAGGGCATCCGGGTCCATGCCATCTCCCCCGGCGCACTGGCGACGCGCGCCGCCTCGGGCATTCCCGAGTTCGACGAGCTCCTCGAAAAGACGAAGCTGAAAGCGCCCGCGCGCGAGCTCGTCAGCATCGATGACGTGGGCATCGCGACCGCATTTCTTGCCCACGAATCGGCCCGCCTGATCACCGGCCAGGTGCTTTACGTCGACGGCGGCTACCACATCGTTGACTGATCAAGGATGCTCCGTCCCACCCGATGGGCTAAGCCTGACGTGACGGGAACCCTCCTCAAATCGCCCCTGGTCCGGCTGCGGCACCTACCTGCGGCGACGTGTCTCACATTCCTCGGATGAGATGGACACCGCTTCGGTGCCCCCGGGAAAAGACCTGCGTGAAAACAACGACCTGTAGCAGGCGGCGTGCCATCCCCGAAGCTCTGCGCCAAAGGTCCGCAAATGCTCAAATTTCAGCATTCCGTTGCGTAAACCGGCCCGATTTCGCAATCTAGAGGCCTTCCCACACCCCCTAAATCTAGGGGTCCAAAGTTTAGGGATGCGACACGCCTTGCCGCGTCGTCCAAACTAAGGGCTCCAGCTTCCAGGCTTGAGAGGGGCCACTCCGGGCTCCCCATGACCGCCTGAGGCAAGACAAAAAAGTAGGAGCTGGCCTTGTCCAAGTTCATTCAGAATGCCACTGGCGCATCCCTCTTTTACGGCGGCACATCCACCGCATGGTTTTCGGCGACGCGCTCCGGCCCCACGCTATACGGCACAGCCGGCAATGACTCGATCTGGGGCGACGGCGCCGTGAACGTGACGATGCGCGGCGGCACGGGCGATGACATCTACTACATCTATTCCAGCATCAATCGTGCCGAGGAATCCGCCAATTCCGGCGTCGATACGATCAACACCTGGATGAGCTACACGCTTCCCACCAACTTCGAGAACCTGACCGTCACGGGCGACGGCCGCTTCGCCTTCGGCAACAGCGCCAACAACATCATCTCGGGTGCATCCGGTAGCCAGACGATCGACGGTCGTGGGGGCAACGACGTGCTGATCGGCGGCGGCGGCGTCGACACCTTCCTCTTCACGCGCGGCAATGGCAGCGACCTCATCACCGACCTCAGCAGCAACGACACGATCCGCCTGAACGGATATGGATTGTCGTCTTTCGCGCAGGTTCTCAGCCAGTCGAAGCAGGAAGGCTCCAACGTCAGGCTGAACCTTGGCAACGGGGAGAGCCTTGTTCTCGCCAACAAGAAAATCGCCGACCTTAAGGCCGACCAGTTCGAGCTCTCCCTCGACCGCTCTGCCCTCCACAAGACATTCGGAGACGATTTCAACTCGCTCTCGCTTCGCAAGGGCAACCAGGGCACTTGGGACGCCAAGTTCTGGTGGGCGCCCGAGAAGGGCAGCACCATCGACGTCAACGGCGAACTTCAGTGGTACATCAATCCCAACTATGCGGGAACCAAGGCCGTCAATCCATTCTCCGTCCAGAACGGCGTGCTGACGATAACGGCAGAGCAGACGCCAGCGTCGATCAAGGGACAGATTGACAACTTCAAGTACACTTCGGGTCTAATCAACACCTATTCCTCGTTTTCCCAGAAGTACGGCTACTTCGAGATGCGCGCCGACATGCCCACCGAACAAGGCGCATGGCCTGCCTTCTGGCTGCTTCCCGCCGACGGCTCATGGCCGCCGGAACTGGATGTGGTCGAAATGCGGGGCCAGGATCCGAACAGCGTTCTCACGACGGTCCACACCAAGGAGACCGGCACGCGCACGATGGAGTCGACCTCCGTCAAGGTTCCAAGCACGGACGGCTTCCATACCTACGGCGTTCTCTGGGGCAAGGACGAGATCGTGTGGTTTTTCGACGACGTGGCCGTTGCACACGCGGACACGCCGTCCGACATGCACAAACCGATGTACATGCTCGCGAACCTCGCAGTCGGGGGCATGGCGGGCACGCCGACGAACGGCCTGAGCGGCGGATCGGATCTCAAGATCGACTACATTCGCGCCTATTCGGTAGACGACTGGTACATGTAAACACGTCCCGGTCACACATTTCGTGTGGCCACGGCATGGAGGGCCTGATGCACGCCTCGCAGGAGGGGAGAATCAGGCCACTATAGCGGCAACGTCTCGGTCAATTTCGGTCGGCCTGACGCCCTAATCCACGACAAAATGCACTTGGCAAAGAACCGGCTTTGTCAACCGCCTCTTCGCGGCATACGATGCGAAAGGGGAGGCATTCGTGCATCGTGGACAAGTGGGGTAGACGTGCATCACCAAGTAGCTCTCGTTGCAACGGTTGCAATAAGCTTCGTGCTTGCCGCGGTCTTCGGCTATCTCGCCGATCGTCTGCGCCTTCCCGCCCTGGTCGGCTATCTGGTCGCCGGGATTGTGATCGGGCCGTTCACCTTCGGCTACGCCGCTGACAGCGCGCTGGCCTCCCAGCTCGCCGAAATCGGCGTGATCCTGCTGATGTTCGGTGTCGGGTTGCATTTCTCGACCTCCGATCTGATGGCCGTTCGGGGCGTTGCCCTCCCGGGGGCAGTGTTTCAGATCGTTCTGGCGACATTGCTCGGCATCGGCCTCTGCCACCTGTGGGGCTGGAAGCCTGAGGCCGGACTGGTATTCGGCCTGAGCCTCTCGATCGCCAGCACGGTCGTGCTGCTGAAGGCGTTGGGTGAACGCAACCTGATCGCCTCCGCCAATGGTCGCGTGGCCATGGGCTGGCTCATCGTCGAGGACTTGGCGATGGTCCTCGCCCTCGTGCTCCTGCCCAGCATTGCAAGTCTCTCCGGAGGTGGCGCCGCTTCCGCGGCCGCGCACGGTCCGGCTGCGGGCGGAGTTTGGCAGGTAGCCATCGCAATCGCGCTGACGCTCGTCAAGGTGGGAGGTTTCGCGCTGCTCGCCGTAGCCCTTGGCCCGAGGCTTGTTCCGCAACTCCTGACGCTCGTGGCCCGCACCGGTTCGCGCGAGCTGTTCACCCTCACGGTTCTCGCAATCGCGCTTGGCATCGCGTTCGGCTCGGCAATCGTGTTCGGCGTGTCGTTTGCGCTGGGAGCTTTCTTTGCAGGCGTCGTGATGAGCGAGTCGCACCTCAGCCACAGGGCCGCGGCCGATTCCCTTCCCCTGCAGAATGCCTTTTCCGTGTTGTTTTTCGTATCGGTCGGCATGCTGTTCGACCCCTCCATCCTGATCCGCGAGCCCATCGCCGTCGTGGCCGTCCTGGCCCTCATCACCTGTGGGAAGTCGCTGATCGCGCTATGCCTCGTGCTTCTCCTGAGATACCCCCTGGGCATGGGGCTAACGGTTGCCGCCGGCCTCGGCCAGATCGGCGAGTTTTCCTTCGTGCTGGCGGGCCTCGGGATCTCTCTCGGGATTTTGCCGCAGGAAGGCTACGATCTGATCCTGGGAGGAGCCATTCTTTCGATCGCCCTCAATCCCCTCCTTTTCGAGATTGCCGAGTGGGCCAAGAAGAAGATCCGCAGCAGATGGCCCTCATCCATGCGGCTGGGCGCCACAAATCTCGCCGCCCTGCAACAAAGGCTGGAGGTCATCAATGCACGCAACGAGGAAAGGGAAGAGCGCCAGCAGTTGAAGAAGCAGCAGCTCGTCAAGACCTTCCCGCTGTTTTCCGGGATCGATGACCACGCCCTCGATCAATTGCTCCTGCTGTTTCAACCGATGTCGGCGTCGCCAGGTGACCGCATAGTCCGCGTCGGTGAGAGGGGTGACGCGATGTACTTCGTGGCATCCGGAGCCGTGGAAGTGCTCCTCGAAAAGGGCACCATACGTCTCGAGGCGGGATCCTTCTTTGGAGAAATGGCTCTCCTGACCGGGACCCCGCGCACAGCCGATGTCGTCGCCATCGACTTCTGCCAGTTGCTGAGACTGGACCGGCGTGATTTCAATATCTTCATGTCGCATCACCCGCGCCTGCGCGCCGTCGTCAGCGACATGGCGCGGGATCGCCGGCAGATGAACCGGTGATATCTGTCCGCCGGATCCGATGTCTAGGCGACGGATCTGCGTGCATTCGTTTCTTGTTCTAGATGGGATGAAGGTTCAGACAGGAGATACCCGCTTCGAGCCTTGGACGTGTTAAGGTCATCGTGTGCATGTGGAACTTGCAATTATTGCAGCCTGACATGTGGTTGCACATGGTTTGGTTTTTTGGTATTCCATAATATAGAATTCCAGACTTTTGGGGAGATTCGGTTCGATGGCCTTGTCCGATCAGGAAATGCGCGTTTCACGCCCTGCAAAAACGCTTCGCGAGCTTGCGCACGACAAGATGCGTGGTGCCATTCTCGACATGCATTTCAAGGCTGGAGAGCGTCTCGTCGAGCGCGACCTTTGCGAACAGCTCGGCGTCAGCCGGACGATTGTGCGAGAGGTCCTAAGGCACCTGGAATCCGAGGGCCTGGTCTCGATCCTGCCCAATCGGGGCCCCATCGTTGCCCAGACGACACCGGAGGAAGCCCGGCAGATCTACGAGATCCGCGGCGTCCTGGAAGGCATCGCGGCGAAGGCCTGCGCAGATAAGAAAGACCTGGTCACCGCCGAACAACTGGAAGGCGTCCTGTCTGAGATCCGCAACGCCTATGCACGCGGCGACCTTCAACGGGTGCTCGCGGAGACGAGCGAATTCTACCGTATCCTCTTTGCCGCATCAGGACGGTCCGTTGCCTGGGGCATCGTCAGCTCGATCACCGTCCGGATCAATCATCTGCGCTCCATGACCATCAAGACGCCCGGTCGAGACAAGGAAGGCCCGGCCCAGATGCAGTTGCTGATCGACGCCATTCGCGCGGGCGACGGAAAGGCTGCGCAAGATGCCGCCGTCGGACATATCAGCAGCGCTTCGGCGATTGCCGCGAAATTGCTCTCCAAGGAATAGGATGTTTCCCTTGCGGATGCGTGCCGCAGGGTCACGCCTCTGCTCTTCTTTTGCGCGTGCGACGCGGGGGTCGCCTCGCACGCTCCATCCGATTGATTTCCTCCTTTGCAAGAATACTCTAGCAGAAGACCTGTGCGGTCGCCGGGTCGAACTCGAGATGAACGCGCGAGCCACGGCCGAGCCCTGAGATCGCCGCATGGCCGAAAGGCAGGCGCACTGCGAGCGCCTCTCCGGCGGCCGTTTCAGCGGCGACATGGACATTGTTTCCAAGGAAGGTGATGTCGTTCACCATCGCGTGGAAACCTGTACCAGTGCTGCCGACACCCTGAGAGAGACGGATGCGCTCGGGCCTCAGCATGAGAGCTGCCTTGTTGCCGGGGGCTGCCTGTCCGTGCATCGGAATGCGATCGAAGACGATATCGCCGCCGAGAGAAACCGTCGCCTTTCCATCGGCGACAGACAGGAGATCGCAGGTGATGAAATCACTGTCGCCGATGAACTCGGCCACGAAGCGGGTCGCGGGGCTCGCATAGAGTTCAGGTCCGGTTCCGATCTGGTCGATCACGCCCTTCGAGAAGACGGCGATCCTGTCGGAGAGACGCAAGGCCTCCTCCTGGTCATGGGTGACGTAGAGAATAGTGACCTCGGTCTGCTGGTGGATGCGCCGGATCTCGAACTGGATTTCCTCGCGCAGCTTCTTGTCGAGTGCCGAGAGGGGTTCATCCATCAGGAGGACCGGCGGATCGTAGGCCAGCGCCCTTGCGAGCGCGACGCGCTGCTGCTGCCCGCCGGACATCTCCGCCGGCTTTCGATCCTCGAAGCCTTCCAGCCGAACGAGGCGAAGCATTTCCCTGACGCGTTCCGTGATCTCCGCCTTCGGTCGCCGGCGAACCTTGAGGGGGAAGGCAATGTTCTCTCCCACCGACAGATGCGGGAACAGCGTATAGCGCTGGAACACCATGCCGATGTTGCGCTTGTGCGAGGGCGTCGACAGCAGGCTCTCGCCGTTCAGCAGCATATCTCCCGTGGTCGGCTGCTCGAAACCGGCCAGGATATAGAGCGTCGTGCTTTTGCCGGAGCCGGACGGACCAAGGAAAGTCATGAACTCTCCGCGCTCTACGTCGAGATTGACATCGTGGACGGCGACCACCGGTCCGTACTGCTTGCGGATACCACGGATCTGGAGGAAGGGAGCGCTCATGATTTCATTCCTTTTCGCACGGCCGCGACGATAAGCATCAACAGGATGGTGACGGCGATGAGGAGCGTTGACGCCGCAGCTATCACCGGCGTCAGGTCCTGCCGCAGCGTCGACCAGATTTTGACGGGAAGGGTCTGAAGTGTCGGGCTCGCCATGAAGATGGCCAGCACGACCTCGTCCCACGAGGTGAGAAACGAAAAAATCGCCGCCGAAAACAGACCATGGCTGATCGAAGGCAGCGTAATGCGGATCTTCGCCTCGAGCGGGCTTGCGCCGCACAGCACCGCAGCATTTTCGATAGAGCGATCGAACCCTTCCAGCGCGCTGGTGAGCGCCAGAATGGAGAACGGCAGTGCGACGATCAGATGCGCGATGACGAAACCCGTCGTCGTGCCGTTGAGTCCGACCCTCAGGAAGAAGGCATAGAGCGCGACCGCAAGCACCACGACCGGCAGGATCATTGGCGTCATGAACAGCGCGCGCAGGGCATCCCGCCCCAAGAAGCGACCGCGTACGAGACCGAAGGACGCCACCAGACCGATCAGGACGGACAACACCGTCACCATCATGGCAATGCGGAAGCTGGTCCATGCCGCCTCAAGCCAGCGCGGGTCGGCGAAGAAGTCGGCATACCATTTGAGCGTCCAGCCGGGGGGCGGAAAGATAAGCCATTGCGAGGAGCCGAACGACAGCGCCGCGATAAAAAGGATCGGGAGGATCAGGAACGCGGCAGTCAGGAAGGTGACGACAAGCAGCAGCCACTTCCAGCTGCCGAGACTGTGAAAGTTCAGTAGCATATCAGCGCCCCCCTGCCCCGGCCGTGCCGAAGAGTTTGAGCTGGATTGCGTAGAGCGTCAGGGTGACGACAAGCAGCACCAATGCCGCGGCGCCGCCCATTCCCCAGTTGACCAGCGATTGCACGAACTGGGCGATCAGTTCGGCCAGCATCATGTTTGCGGTCCCGCCAAGAAGCGCAGGCGTAACGAAGTAGCCGAGCGACATGACGAAGACCATGAGCGCGCCCGAAATCATGCCCGGCGCGGCGAGCGGAATGAGAATGCGGGTCAGCGCCTGCCACCGCGTCGCGCCGCAGAGGGCCGCCGCCTGCAGAATTGCCGGATCGATCTTCCGGATCACGCCGTAGAGCGGGATGATGATAAACGGCAGCATGATGTAGGTCATGCCGATGGTCACTCCGGTCAGGTTGTTGACCAGCGGCAGCGGCTTGTCGATCAGGCCCAAGGCGATCAACGTCTTGTTGATCAGACCGGTTCGCTGCAGGAGAACCATCCAGGCATAGGTGCGGGCAAGAAGGTTCGTCCACATGGACAGAAGCAGGATGGCGAAGACGATGGAGGCGAGACGCGACGGCATGATCGCAAGCGTCCAGGCGACCGGGAAGCCGATTGCGAGCGAAACGATCGTGACCACGCCCGAGACGACGAAGGTGTTGAAGAAGATCTTCAGATAGGTCGCGCTGCCGAGAAGTTCGGCATAGTTGCCGAGCCCGAAGACGGGTTCCGTCACGCTTCGCACCAGGAGCGCCAGAACGGGCAGCACGAAGAACACGATGATCAGCAACAGCGCCGGCAGGGTCAGGCCGAAGTTTCCCAGCCGCAACAGCGGGCGACGCCTACCTCGGGTATAGGATGCAGTGTCGGTCAGCGAAACCATGCCGGCCCCCTTTCGTATCGACTGTGCAGGGATGGTGCGCGGGGCCGGTCCGGCACCCGCGCCGCCCGGTTACTTTGCCTGCCAGGCGTACCAGCGCTCGCCGATTTCATCCCGATGCTCGGCCCAGTAGCTCATGTCGGCATTGATCTGGGAAGCGGTCTGCTGGTCGGGCAACGTCTTGGCGAGCTCGGGGTCCATCAGCTTGGAGGAGTCGACGTTCGTCGGGGCATAGCCTGTACCCTTGGCCATCTCGGCCTGTGCCTCGGGCGATGTCGCGAACGCGATGAACTTCATCGCCGTATCCTTGTTCTTCGCGCCCTTGGGCACGACGAGGACGTCCGCAGCGGTGATGTTCTGTTCCCAGGATGTCTCGACGGTGACACCGGATTCCGCCAGTGCCGTCAGACGTCCGTTCCAGAAGGAGCCGAATGGCGCCTCGGCGGAGGCCAACAGTTGCTGGGACTGTGCGCCCGCGGACCACCAGATGATGTCCGACTTGATGGTATCGAGCTTTTTGAAAGCCCGGTCGAGATCGAGCGGATAGAGCTTGTCCGGCGCCACACCATCGGCAAGCAAGGCGGCCTCGATTACCCCCGGCGCCGACCATTTGTAGAAGGTGCGCTTGCCCGGGAACTTCGCCGTGTCGAAGAGATCGGCCCATGTCTTGGGGCAGGCGTCGACGACATCCTTGTTGCAGCCGATGACGAACGAATAGTAGAAGCTGCCGACAGAATAGTCGGTCACGAAGCGCGGATCGAGCTTGGTCTTGTCGATCACCGAGAAATCAAGCTTTTCGAGCAGTCCGTTGTTGCCGGCCTGGACGGCATAGTCGCCTTCCACGTCTATGACATCCCATGTCACCCCGCCGGCTTCCACCATGGCTTTGATCTTACCGTAGTCGGTAGGACCATCCTGGATGATGTTGACGCCTTCCTGGCTACTGAACTTGTCCGCCCAGGCGGCCTTCTGGACATCCTGCGTGGTGCCGCCCCAGCTCGTGAAAACCATGTCAGCAGCGCTGGCCTGGCTTCCCACGCCAACGAGTGCTGCAATCGTCGCGATCGTGAATAGCTTGCTCATGTTCCCATGCTCCATTTTTGGCTTACTGTTCTTGCAGTCTTGCAGTGGAGTGCGGTCTCCCTTTCGGGAAGGCCGCGGAGGGCTGCCCCTCGATAAGAACGGCGCATTCTCAGGCGGGTCGAGTTCCTCCCGCGGGTGAGAAGGGTGCCGGTTTCATGATCTTGTTTTCGGCGGTTTCGATGATGTCCCGGATCTTCGGCAGAAACGCCTGCCAGGACGGATCGGCTGCGAGGCGCTGACGGCGTGCATCCCGGTCGTCGAGACTGGAGAAGGCCCATATGTGGACGATCTCGTTGATGGGGCCGATTTCGGAAGAGAAATAGCCGACGAGTTCGCCGAGATGGCTCTTCTGTATGGCTATTCCCTCCTCCTCGACCACCTTGAGGTAGGCGGGAATGGCGCCATTCTTCAGCCGGTAGGTACGGATCTCGTAGAACATCGGCCTCACCGCATCACGAAGGGATCGGGAATGGGGTCGTCCGACGTCCTCAACCAGACGGTTTTCGTACGCGTGTAGTCGAGCGCGGCAGCAAGACCTCCCTCTCGGCCATCACCGGACAACCCGAATCCGCCGAAGGGCGCGATCGGAGAAACGGCGCGATAGGTGTTGACCCAGACGATGCCGGCGCGGATGGTCTTCATCAGGCGATGGGCCCGCGTGAGGTTTTGCGTGAAGACACCGGAAGCAAGGCCATAGACGGTGTCGTTGGCGAGCGCGATCGCTTCGGCCTCGGTTTCGAAAGAGACGACCGAGAGGACGGGACCGAAGAATTCCTTCTCCATGGATGGCGAGCGGATGCCGTCGCAATCGAGGATCGTCGGGCGATAGAAGAAACCTTCGCCTTCGACGCTATTGCCACCCGTGACGATCCGGGCCCCCTTCTCGACCGAGGCCGAGACGAGCGACGCGATGTGCTTGCGCTGGCGGTCAGTTGCGAGCGGTCCGACTTCCGTCGCCATGTCGAGCGGGGAGCCGATGCGGATCGCTTCCGCCTTTGCCTTGAGGATCGCGAGAAAGCGATCCTTCACGGTTCTTTCAATGATCAGGCGGGAGCCGGCGACACAACTCTGACCGGTCGCCGCGAAGATGCCGGCGACCTGGGCATTGGCGGCGCTCTCGAGATCGGCATCGGCAAAGACCAGGATCGGTGACTTTCCGCCTAGCTCCAGCGACGTGGAGGCAAGGTTCTCTGCAGAATTGCGCACGATATGACGAGCGGTTTCCGGGCCACCCGTGAAAGCGATATGGGCCACCTTCGGATGCGTGGTGAGCGCCGTGCCGCAGGACGCGCCAAAGCCGGTGACGACATTGACGACACCTGGCGGAAAGCCCGCCTCGTGCACCAGCCGTGCAAACTCGAGAAGCGGTGCCGGGCCGTCCTCCGACGCCTTGACGACGATGGTGCAGCCGGCGGCAAGCGCCGGGCCGATCTTGACTGCGGCCAGGAAGAGCTGGCTGTTCCAAGGCACGATGGCCGCGACAACACCCACCGGTTCGCGCCTGAGCCATACCTCCATGTCCGGCTTGTCGATCGGCAGGTAGGCCCCCTCGATCTTGTCTGCAAGCCCGGCATAGTAGCGGTAGTAGTCGGCGACGTAGGCGATCTGCGCCGACGTTTCCCGAATGATCTTGCCGGTATCGCGCGTTTCCAGTTCGGCCAGCGTTCCGGCGTTTTCCGCGACGAGCTCGGCGAGCCTGTAGAGCAACTTGCCGCGTTGGGTGGCCGTCAGCTTCGACCACACGGTATCCACGTAGAGCGCCCGGTGCGCGGCTTCGACGGCGCGGGCGACATCCGCCTCACCGCTTTCCGGCATCTCGGCCCAGGGAGCGCCCGTCGCCGGGTCGAGACTGGCAAAACGCGCCTCGCCGTCCTCAAATCGCCCGTCGATATAGCACTGGAAGCGACGCATCGTTTCTACTCCGAAAATGCCGGCATGACGTCGGCAATGAAGCGCTCGAGGGAGGCCTTCTTCCGCTCGAAGCTCATGCCCGTGTCGATCCAGAACGAATACTCGTCATAGCCCATGGCCTCGTAAGTCTTGAGGCGTTGGATGACCTCGCTCGCGTTGCCGACGACGTTGTTCCGGCGCATGACCTCGTCCGAAAGCATCGCGTTTGCAGCAATGTCGGCCTCCGGTATTCGTTCGATCAGCCCTTGCCGGATCGGCTTCTCGTTCTTGAACCAGGCAAAGAAGTAGTTGTAGTAGACGCTCATCTCGTGGGCGGCCTGTTCGATGTCGACCTCGTCGGATCCCACATAGGTATGGCGCAGGAGCATGATCTTCGGCCGCGCCTTGTCCGGATTCCTGGTGCAGGCATCGTTGAAGCGCCCCATCAGGGTCTCGACCTCGTCGTCGCCCTGCCAGAGTGGCGTCACTTGCACGTTGCAGTCGTTGGCGACGGCGAAGTCGTGGGAGTTCGGGTCTCTCGCCGCGACCCAGATGGGCGGATGAGGCTGCTGCAGAGGCTTCGGCGCTGAAGTGGTAGAGGGAAACTTGAAGAACTCTCCATCGTGGGCATAGTCGCCTGCCCAAACGCCCTTGACCGCGGGGATCAATTCGCGCATCCGCTGCCCCGCGCCCCAGGCGTCGAGCCCCGGCAGAAGCCGCTCGTACTCAAAGGAGTAAGCGCCGCGTGCGATGCCGATATCGAGACGGCCATCGCAAATGAGGTCGGTCATCGCCGCTTCGCCGGCCAACTTGATCGGGTGCCAGAACGGCGCGATCACCGTACCGGTCCCCAGCCGCGCCGTCTTGGTCCGGCGGGCCAGATCGGCGATCGTCACGAACGGGTTCGGCGCGATGGTGAAATCCATGCCGTGATGCTCACCTGTCCAGATGGCATGCATTCCGCCCCTGTCCGCGATTTCGCACAGTGTGACGAACTCCTCATAGAGCGTCTTGTGATCCTGCGACGCGTCTAGGCGCTCCATGTGGACAAAGAGAGAGAATTTCATGCGCTGGCCCCCTTCTTGGCAATGGGATGAACCTTGCCGGCTGTCTCATTGCCGAAATACACACCGAAGTTGCCGATCGAGCTCTCCAGTGCGAAGCGATTGACGATGTCGGCGGTCGCGCTGGTGTCGAACGACGCGTTGGCGATCTCCGCCCGGTCCAGGAACCGTCCGTTCAGCGGTTCTCCCTCTCCGGCGAGCGCATGATAGACGACATGCTGGCGGCCATCGCTCTTGCCCTCGTAGACAGAATAAAGGAAGCCGATGCTCGCGGTGAGCCCGGTGAGTTCCTCCAGATAGGCAGAAAGCGTCTTTGCGGGGTCGCCACCTTCGAGGGCGCAGCCCGGAAGAGAAAAGGTCTGATCGCCGAGCAAGAACACCGATCCATGCCTTTCGAGGACTGCCCCGAGGCGGATTTCACCTTCTGCCGCCGCCGATACGGCCTTCCCGGCAAGAGTCGGTGTGAAATAGCCCCCTCGGGCGTATCCGAGACCATTGAGCCCGCTGTTTTCGAAGGCTCCGATCCGTCCCAAGAGGATCACATGATCCCCAGCATCGATTACCTCCTCCATGGTGCACTCGAACCACGCGGCGACATCGGAGAAGACTGGGGAGCCACCGGGCGCGGCTCTCCAATTGACCGCTGCAAACCGGTCCTCGACCGGTCGGGCGAAGGTGTTCGACACGTCCTTCTGCAGTTCGGAGAGAATGTTGACGGCAAATCGCGGGGTACTCGTCATGATCGCGAAATTGCGGGACGTCCGCGCCAGGCAAACGAGGAGCAGCGGCGGATCGAGCGAAACCGAAGTGAAGGAGTTTGCCGTGAACCCGATCGGTTTTCCGGCTTCGTCTCGGGCGGTCACGACCGTGACACCGGTCGCAAAGGCACCGAAGGCATCGCGCAGGGCGCGGGGATCGATAGCTTCAGTCATTCCGGCTTCTCCTCCGTTGCCAGCCACTCCGCCATCAACGCATTGACGATCTGCGGGGCGGTAAGATTGACCATATGGCGATGGCCATCGACGATGCGGACCCAGCCATTCGGCGCAAGGTCTGCCATCTGCTCCGCCATCGACGGTGTCGAATTGGGATCGTCGGCACCGGTCAGGAAGAGCGCCGGGCATTCCACCTCAGGCCAGCGGGCGGCATAGGTCGCATCACCACCGGCAAAGGCCGCATAGGCAATCGCATATCCCTCCGGATCGACCATTTCCAGCCAGCCTCGCGTCAGCTGACGGGCAATGTCGCTTTGCGGATCGTCTCCGAACCAGCGAAGGAGCGGCCCTTCCCGATCCACGCCAGTGGTGCGGATCGCCGCCGCCCGGGCCAACACGGCTGCCTTTGCCTCCGAATCACGACAGTATACGCCGTTGAGATAGGCAACCCGGGCGACGCGCCTCCCGAAAGTTGCCGCTGCACCGCCGGCAATCAGCGCACCCATGGAATGACCGGCGACATTCGCCCTAGCGAGACCGATGTCATCGAGAAACCCGCCGAACCACCCGACGAACGCTTCCAGGTCTGCACCTCTGTGCAGCTTGTCACTCTCGCCATGCCCCGGCATGTCGACGGCGATCACGCGATGGGTTTTCGCGAACACGTCTATCTGCGGTGCCCATGCTTCCAGCCGCATGCCTACGCCGTGGATCAGCACGAGCGGCTCGCCGCTTCCCGCTTCGTGGTAAGCGGCGCCACCGGAAGTTCTCAAGCGTTCAAATGCGCCGTCTGACGCTTGCTCGCTGGCGTCCGAAGATGTCGTACCGACCGTGAACATCGAACCGCGCCTCTCTTTAGATGCCTGCGGGATTCGAGACGTTCTGGCCGAGATCCTTCAGATCCTGATACCGGTCGCCAATGCGATGGTGCGGACGGCCGCCGACTGAAGCGCCAAGTGCGACGACTATCTCGTCTGCAGCCGGGGCATCAGGAATAGCCGTCTGGATGGTCAGGTAGTGCGATCGGCGCCCCTCGTCGTTCTTGTCCATCAGCGGGATCATGATCGGTGCGTTTGCCGGACCCCTCGTATTGCAGAAGGCAAGATAGGACTTGGCACCCACCGCATTTCTATAGTGATTGCCGAAGCGCAGCGTATGGATGAGCGCGGAGGCATGTTCGATCTCGCCGCTGAGGCCAACGACGGCCGCCTTGCCATAGGCTTCCACAGCCTCGCCCGAGCCGACCGCGTCGATGATCATGCCGGTCAGAAGCTCGCCAAGCACCGGCGCCGCCGCATGTATTTCCGGCTTGAGGTCCTCGATGAAGCCGCGACCCGCCCAGGGGTTCTTCACGACGGCAAAGGCCGAATAGAGCTTCAGTGGCGTCGGAGCCGCCTTCCCGCCCTCGATCAGCGTCGTTTCGATCTGCAACAGCGTCTTGCGGATTTCGATGGTCATCTCACACCTCAATTTCATGTTAGGTATGATGGTATGCCATAATATTAAACTGTCAAGAACCTTTCTTCAATCACTTGAGCCAAGGGTTCCTCAAATTACGTTTGTTACTTCTTTTCAATTTGTTACGTCTGGCTTCTGAGATGCCCACGTGCTACGTTCATTCAAAAGATCAATATATTACTGAATATGGCATGCCATCATATCGCCTTCAAACCGATGTCAAGGTGAACAACCGCGGCCCGAGTCGAGAGCCCTCACAGTTGGCTCGCCTCGTCTTGCACGGGTTAACCTGGATGCTGGAAGGGACAATGGGGCGTGCGCCGGCCCACGTTCGCGTGGGAGAGACGACATAGACCACGAGGCTAGACCTTGCACGCCGACGGGCGCACCCCATGCTGCAACCACGCTGCCGTGCTATAGTCCGCCGCCCCAGACACTCCATGGTCCGTGATCCATGTCGCCGCCAGTCCACGATCTATCCCGTTTCCACGACGCACAGGCGCACGTCTTCCAACAGGCGCTGAGCGAACTGCAGGCCGGGCGCAAGCAAACGCACTGGATGTGGTTTGTATTTCCGCAGATGGCCGGCCTCGGCCTGTCGCCGACGGCGCAGCACTACGCCATTCGCTCCGCCGGCGAAGCCAGGGCCTACCTGGAGGACCCCGAGCTCGGGCGAAGGCTTGAACAATGCATCCTGGCCATGCTTTCGATACCCGAGAAGTCGGCGTACGAAATCCTTGGATCGCCGGACGACCGAAAGCTCAGATCCTCGCTCACACTCTTTGCCTCAGTGGCCGATGATCCCAGCCTGTTCCTGAAAGCCCTTTCGCGCTTCTACGAAGGGAAGCCGGATCCAAGGACGCTGGCAATCCTCGAAGGCGAGACAGGCAACCCGTGAGAACGGGATCCTGCGCGAACATGCAGCCCTGATGGAGCGCCAACGGTGAGGTCGGTCCCGCCCGGCGCTTCCTTGCGGCTGCCGAGCCTTTTCGCGCAGCCACTCCGGAATATCAGATCGTCCCGGACGCCGATCCACCCGATCGATACCAATTGCGTACGGGCGGGACAAATCCGTCGTCCGACAGCCGAAGCAAAAGATCCGAAAGCCTGCCGGCGCCGTATGAAGGTCAACACGATGAAGGAAACGAAGCCTTCGCCTTGGCAGGCACGGCGAGGATCACCATGCCCATGTTCGTCGCAGTTCTGATCTCCCTATTCGCCTGCACGACAGCGCACGCGAATGGACAACGCTTTTCGGAAACGGACATCCGCGAAAGGATCGTCGGAAAACGGATCTATCTCGCGGCGCCATTCGGCGGCGAGTTTCCTCTCAACTATCGCTCCGGCGGGACCGTTGACGGTTCGGGCGAGGCACTCGGGCTCGGTCGGTTCGCAAAGCCAAGGGACTCCGGCACGTGGTGGATCAAGGGCGACCGGCTCTGCCAGAAATTCCGGACATGGTACCGGGGCAAACCCATGTGCTTCGAACTCTACCCGATCGGTTCCACGCGCCTCCGATGGCTGCGCAACGACGGAAAGACGGGAACGGCGCGCATTGGCCCCTCGCTATGAACGCAACCGGCCGATGAGCGTCGGCGGGCCCCGGGCGTCCGCTCGACGCGCTCCCTTGCGTCGCACGGCAAGGCAGATCTATCGGCAATGACCGGCCTGAACGGATGATGTGTCGGGCGCGCCAGTGGCCCCGGCCTCTTTCATCCGGCGAGCATCGGAGGAAGAGAAATGCGAATTCTCGCAACCATTTTTGCGGCACTCATCTTGGCCGGATCGATGCCATCAATTTCGCGGGCTGAGGCCGCCAGCGAGCTCAGGCTTGAGGAACAGTTCGCCGGCAGAACCATCGCCCGCGGCCACTTCCGGGCGATCAACGGCGTAAAGCGCGACTTCACGGTGACGCTCCACGGCAAGTGGGACGGCAAAACGCTCGCCCTCAGGGAAGATTTCGTGTTCGACGACGGCGAGCGCGACCGCAAGACATGGCGCTTCGTGAGGACCGGCCCGGGAAGATATACTGGCACTCGCGAAGACGTTGTCGGCCAGACTCACGTCCGCATCGATGCCAACGTCGCCCGCTTCAGCTACCTCGTCTATCTCGATCCCGGAGAGAGGAAGAACAAGGTCCGTTTCCATGACACCATGACCCTGAATTCGGACGGCACGGTGCTCAATACAGCCTGGATCACTAAGATCGGTTTGCCCGTTGCCTGGACCCGTGTCGAATTCAGGCGTCCATGAGGCGCATGCAAATACAGATCAGCACCATATGCGATTGGCGTGCCGGACTGGCATCGCCGCATCACACGCCCCTTCCCCACTGAACCGTCGCCACCACGCCTTCGTATCGCAATGGTGACAACAGCAACGGTGAGATCGCTCGTGAACAGTTCCGAACATTCGTCTGCGAAAAGCGACCGAAACAGGATCGCCTGGATAACGGG
This sequence comes from Sinorhizobium sp. BG8, assembly GCF_016864555.1. Lineage (NCBI taxonomy): Bacteria > Pseudomonadati > Pseudomonadota > Alphaproteobacteria > Hyphomicrobiales > Rhizobiaceae > Sinorhizobium > Sinorhizobium sp. BG8. The sequence continues at coordinate 643,862 of NZ_CP044012.1, forward strand.
AGCAAGCTCCGGCATCGGCCGCGCGCTGGCAATCCGTCTGGCGCGCGACGGATGGACAATCGCGGCCAGCGCCCGCACCGGGTCGGCGCTGGAGATGCTCGTCGCGGAAATGCCAGGCAACATCAGAGCCTTTCCGCTGGACGTTGGGGACCGCGGAGCGGTGCACGCAACGCTCTCCGCGATAGAGGGCGAACTCGGAGAAGTCACGCTCGCCGTCTTCGCAGCCGGCACATACAAGCGTGAGACCGCGATGACTTTCGAAGCCCAAGTCATCCGCGAGATGGTCGAACTGAACATCATGGGCACCGTGAATTGCCTGGAGGCGATCGTTCGACGCATGACCTCGCGCCGATGCGGCCACATCGCGGTGATGGCTTCCGTCTCTGGCTACACGGGGCTTCCGGGCGCTGCCGGCTATGGTGCGACAAAGGCTGCGCTCATCAACATGTGCCAGGCGCTTTATCCGCAACTGAAGGCCCGCGGTGTCCGGCTCAGCGTGATCAACCCGGGCTTTGTCGATACGCCGCTGACGCGGAAAAACGACTTCCCCATGCCGTTCCTCATTTCGGCAACCCAGGCCGCCGACCATATCGCCAGGAGGCTGCGCGGCGGCAGGTTCGAGATCGTGTTTCCCTGGCGAATGAAGGTCGCGATGAAGCTCCTGCGAGCGCTTCCCGACCGCGTGCGCTTCGCCATTACCGCCCGCATGATGCGCGAGGGCGAATGAGCGAGAGGTGGCGCGATCGGCGCCCGGTCGTTCAGTCACGTGAGAGATGGAACTGGACGACGTCTATCCTGCCCAGACGGAACCCGATAGCGCAATAGTGGAGATAGTAACGCCACATGCGGTGAAACCGCTCATCGAATCCGAGCGCCCTGATCCGCTGCCATTTCGCCACGAACGCCTGCTCCCAGGCCATGAGCGTCCTGTCATAGTGCGTGCCGAAGCGCAGCAGGTCCCTGACCCGAAGACCCGATGCATCCGCCTTCTCCCGGAAGACCGTCGGCGACGGCAGCATGCCGCCCGGGAAGATGTAGGTCTGGATGAAGTCGGCATTCCGCCGGTAGTGGTCGAAGCGGTCCTCGGCGATTGTGATCACCTGGATCATCGCCCGTCCCTCGGGGGCCAGGAGCTCGCGCAGGCGATTGAAATAGATCGGCCAGTTCTCTTCACCGACGGCCTCGAACATCTCGATCGAGACGATTTTCGTGAACTGCCCCCCGCAATCCCGGTAGTCCTGCAGGCGGACTTCCGCCTTGGCCGAGAGCCCGGATCTCCTGAGGCGTTCGCGAGCGTAGTTTGCCTGCTCCAGGGACAATGTCAGCCCGGTCGCGCGGCAACCTGTCTGGCGGATGGCGTGCTCCATGAAACCGCCCCAGCCGCAGCCGATTTCGAGGACATGGTCGTCAGGACCTATCTTCAGCTCCCGGATAATCCGCTCGTATTTGGCCGCCTGAGCCTCGGCGAGCGGCTGGTCGGGATGGGCGTAGAGCGCCGAGGAGTAGGTCATCGTGTCGTCGAGCCACTCGCGGTAGAAGTCGTTTCCAAGGTCGTAGTGGAACGCGATATTGCGCCGGCTTCCCGATGGCGAATTACGGCGAAGGCAGTGACGCAGATAGGCGAGCCTGCCCACGGCACGGGAAGCCGCGAGAAGCGAGCGCCAGGACGTTTCGTTGGAGAGCGCAAGTTCGAGGACCGCCCCGATATCCGGCGTGTCCCAGTCGCCATCGACATATGACTTCGAGAAGCCGAGGCTGCCGCCGGTCAATAGACGGAAGAAGGGGCGGGAGTTGTGAAGTCGAAGCTGCGCAGACGGTCCCCGGGCCGTTCCGCGCGCCACGTGTTCCCGCCCGTCCGGGAATTGCAGCAGGATCTGTCCGCTTTCCATGCTGTCGGCCCAGCGGCACATGATGTGCTGCCAGAGGTTCTTGCGGGGGGTGACAAAGAAGGGAGCGTCTTGCTCAGCTTGGCTCATGCTGCGGCACTTCCGAAGTCTGGGTTGCAACGATGGTGGTCGACACCGGATCGCGGGCAGGCCGATGCCTGTAAACGGGATTTCCCTTGGCCCAGAGGCGAAACGCCTCCCAGTGAATTCCGGCCATGACCTTGAGCGTCATCAGGGGATACTGGATGAAGGTCCTGAGCAGTCGCCGATCCGAAAGCTCGCGACGGCTGCCGCTGAAGGTCGCGACGAGCAGCAACCCCTCCGCGTCCGTTTCCTGTATCCCGATCAGCACCCGGTCGCCCGGCGGCTCGATCCGAAAATTGTAGCGGCAGCCCATAGGGACGAAAGGCGAGACATAGAGCTCCTTTACGCAGGACTGCCGGATCGTTTCACCTTCATGCCCCTTAACGGGAATGACATAGGTATGGCGCTCGCGAAACGTGTTGCAGACCTCGTAGAGGATCGCCCGCAGCGCGCCATCCGGCCCATGGCAGAAGTAGACGGTCAACGGATTGAAAACATAGCCGAGGATACGCGGGTAGCAGACGATCCGGACCGTGATGTCCTCGATCGCGATCTCGGCCGCCAGCAGCTGCTGGTGGATCCAGTTCCTCAGTTCCCTGGGCCTGCCATTGCCATGATCCTTGTCCCAGAAGCTGAACACGGCCCATCGGTTGTATCCGAAAAAACGCATGCCGTTGTCGAGTTCCGGCAGTTCGTCCAGGTCCAGGAGAAGCGAGAAGACACGATAGTTCAGCGCATGCCGTCGCGGCCGGTGCCGTGCGTGCATGACTCTGCCGACATAGATCGCTGAAACGCCGCTCATTCTGCCGCCACCAGTGCTGGCCCCACATGGATCCGACCCGATTCGTCAGCAACCGTCCAAGGACGCCGCACTCCGCCGAGGCTTTCGGCAACCGCGAGCCCCGCCTGAACGCCATCTTCATGGAAGCCGCTTCCGAAGTGCGCTCCGCAGAACCAGGTTCCGTTTCGCCCCTGTAGCCGCCACAGCTCTTTTTGCGCGGACAAGGCCTTGAGGTCGAAGAGCGGGTGTGTGTAGTCGAACGAGGCAATGGTCCGTTCCGGCGCAATCTGCCTGACGGGATTGAGTGTGACGAACAGGGGATTGGCGGGATCGATCCCCTGCAGCCGGTTCATCCAGTAGGTGACGCACAGTTGATGCTCCTCGGCCCGCGCCGGTTCGCCGATGTAGTTCCAACTTGCCCATGTTTTTCGGCGCCGGGGCATGAGGTTCTCGTCTGAATGCAGCACGGCGGTGTTGTTCGTGTAGCGGAAGGCGCCAAGCAGGTGACGCTCCTGCCCGTCGGCATCGGCCAGTATCGCCAAAGCCTGATCTGCATGGGTCGCGATGACGACATCGGTAAACGTGTCGGTGTGGCCGTGGCAGTCAGTCACCTCCACTGTTCCGGCCGCGCGACGCACTGAACGGACCGCACTTCTGAGACGAACCGATCCGGAAAAATCCCGTATCAGCCGGTTCACATATTCCCGGCTGCCACCCTTAACCGTGCGCCATTTCGGACGATCGGAGAGAGTCAGCAGTCCATGGCTCTCGAAGAACCGTATGAAAGCGTGCAGCGGGTAGGCCTGTATCTCCCGTGCAGTGGTCGACCAGATCGCTGCCCCCATCGGCAGAAGATGGTCCTCCACGAATGTCGCTCCATAGCCGTTGCGATAGAGATATATCCCGAGGCCTACAGAGGCGAGATCCTGTCGCTCGAGCAAGGCGGACGCCTCGCGATAGAAGCGCCTGATGTCGGAGAGCATCCGCCAGAAGCGGGGCCGCATGACGTTGGTCCGCTGCCCGAGCAATCCCCTGATGCCGGAGCCGGAATATTCGAATGCTCCGCCGTCGAGCGAGGCCGCGAACGACATGTCGGAGGCGCGTGTGGGCACATCGAGGTGATCGAAAAGAGCGACGAGGTTCGGGTAGTTTCTGTCGTTGTAGACGATGAATCCGGTGTCCACCGGCTGGTTCCCGGTGGCCGTCGGCACGAGAAAGGTATTGGCGTGGCCGCCCAGGCGGGCATCTGCCTCGTAGATCGTGACGCTCATGTTCTTGGCGAGGAGCCACGCCGCCGCGAGGCCGGAAATACCGCTGCCGATCACCGCAACCTGGCGCTGCCCCGCAGCCTTATCGAAATTCATCTCAACACGCATTAATCGAAATCCTGTCCAGTCTTTGCATGCAATACGGCAGCAGGACGCCTGCGGATTGATCGCGATGCAAAATTCTAGACAATGGTGATCCGGCATTGGAATCGTGCCGTAGTTGCGAACATGTCCACCGTTGTTCCAATGTCGGCGCCCGTGTGCCACAACTGTCCGGTCCCCGCTCCGCGACCGATGGCTCGGGTACGGCGCAATGGCGAAACGAAGCATACTGGCGTGGGCGAAACGGTGCAGGACCTGCAGAAAGACGAGATGTATGCGCTCCTTGCTGCCGTCGGGCGCGACAGGGACATCGAGGCATTCGAAGCCCTGTTCAAGTACTATGGACCGAGGGTGAAGGCCTACATGGCGCGCCTGGCGGGCGATAGTCATGCCGCCGAGGAGCTTATGCAGGAAACCATGATGGTGGTCTGGAACAAAGCCGCACAATTCGAACCCAGCCGCGGGAACGTCTCCACCTGGATATTCACCATTGCCCGCAATCTGCGCATCGACACATACCGCAGGGACAGGCGTCCGGAATTCGACCCCAACGACCCCGCTTTCGTCCCAGGCGAAGTTCCTCAGGCTGACGCCGTGTTCGAGGGAATGCAGGAGGCCGAACGGCTGCGGCACGCCATGGAAGGATTGCCGCAGGAACAGCTCGAACTGCTGAAACTCTCTTTCTTTCAGGAATGCTCCCACAGCGCCATCGCCGAAGCGCTGAACATTCCCCTGGGAACCGTCAAATCACGTATTCGCCTCGCCTTCTCCAGGCTGCGCGCCGCACTGGAGGAGAGATCATGAATATCCGCCATCACGTGAGCGATGAACTGCTGCTCAGCTACGCCGCCGGCGATCTTGCCGAAGGCTGGAGTCTCGCCGTCGCCTCCCACCTGGCGCTTTGCCCGGAGTGCCGTGGCCGGCTGAACCTGATGGAGAAGGCTGCAGGCCAGTTGCTGGAAGGCATCGTACCCGAGCCCGCGACGGAACTGTCCTGGGAGCAGATGAAGGACAGGATCACAACCGGCCAACAAGGTCGGTCGGGCGAACCGGGCCCTGCCACAACCCCGGCCGATGCCACTGCGATACTCCCGGAGCCGTTGCGCTCCTACCTCGGTGGCGATGCGTCCTCCCTGAAGTGGAGACCGCTCGGTCGCGGCGCTTATCACATTGCGATCCCCACGGCTGATGGGGAGACGAAGGTACGGCTGCTGCGCATACCGGCAGGCAAGCCCGTACCCGAGCACAGTCATGGAGGCCGGGAACTGACGCTCGTGCTGAGCGGCAGCTTCTATGACGGGAACAACCTGTTTGCCCGCGGAGATCTCGAGGAAGCGGATGCCAGCGTCACCCACCAGCCGGTCGCGACACCGGATGAAGACTGCATCTGCCTTGCCGTGACCGACGCTCCGCTGAAGTTCCGCAGCTGGCTGCTGCGCCTCGTTCAGCCGGCGCTCGGCATATGAGCGCGCCGCGAGACTGCGATCGGGGGCGCAATCGAGAATGATCTACGCCGTCTCCTATGTCGCGACAGCCATTGTCTTTTTCGGGATCGATTTCGTCTGGCTCTCCAAGGTCGCACCTGAATTCTACAAGAGTCGCATAGGCGACCTGCTCCTTGACGAGCCGAACTTCGCCGCCGCCGGTTTGTTCTATCTCTTCTATGTCGCCGGGATCGTCTATTTCGTGGTCGCGCCTGCGCTTCATGGCGGAAACTGGATGAACGCCATGGTTGGCGGCGCCCTGCTGGGGCTCATTGCCTATGGCACCTACGACATGACCAACCTTGCCACGCTGAAGAACTGGTCCCTGACGGTGAGCCTGGTGGACATGCTGTGGGGTGCGATGCTGACCTCGCTTGCGGCGACCGTCGGTTATTCGGCCGGCATCTGGTATGTGGGCAGGTCAACCCTCTGACCGGCGGGTGCGAGCATAGGCAGGTATGTGCACGTGATCGCTCTACTGACCCTAAGGCGCCCCGATGCCGTCAGCGATCGCCCATGACAGGTCTTCCTATTTCGGCGGCTTGAGCAGGTTGCCCACCGCTGCGACCGCAAGGCAACGTTGGTGAATAACCCGCTGACCGAAGCCACGGCGACCGGATTGTTGCAGTCTTGCGCCTCCAGCTCGCCCAAGAGATGGAGACCGCTCAACCCCGGCTTACTATCAAGACAGTAGCTCTGGCGCAGCTGCGAGACGAGCCATCAGCGCCCGATGCGCCTGTACCGGAAGTCGTCAGCATCGGCAGGTCTTGTGGCTGCCGCCTCCCCGATCAGAAGCGCCATGCGGGCATGCAGCGGAGACTTGATACAGGCGGGGTCCGTCGCTGCGGCATTGCCCGCAATCGCCATGGCCTGACACCGACATCCGCCCCAGTCGATCTCCTGACGGTCGCAGCTCTTGCAGGGTTCCAACATCCAGTCGGTGCCACGGAAAGCCTTGAAGGAGGGAGAATCGTGCCAGATGTCGTGCAGGCTCCAATCCCCGTAACGCTCGAAATGCAGGGATGGGATGGTGCCCGCGGCGTGGCACGGCAGCGCCGTTCCGTCCGGAGCCACCATGAACGCGTCCCGCGCCCAGCCACCCATGCACGGCTTTGGATAGATCGCGAAATAGTCAGGCGCCACGAAATCGATCGTGAGAATGCCGCGCAGCCTCTCCCGTGCCTCCTCCACGATCCTGACCTGACTGTCGACTGCCTCGCGATCAGGCAGGAGAGCATTGCGATTGAGAAGCGCCCAGCCGGCATACTGCACGTTGGCGATCTCGAGGCGTTCCGCGCCGACCTCCAGCGCAAGCTCGATGAAGGCGGGCACCTCGGCGATGTTGTGGCGATGGATCGGCGCGTTGATCGTCAGGGGAAGGCCGGCTTCCCGGACATGCCGCGCCGTTTCGAGCTTCTTTTCATGAGCTCCTCGATAGTTGCCGATCTTCTCGGTCGTCCTTGGGTTGGCACCCTGGATGCTCAACTGGACGTGGTCGAGCCCGGCATCGCGGAAGGCCCTGATCCGTTCGGCCGACAGGCTGACACCTGCCGTAATCAGGTTTGTGTAAACACCCCGGTGCGCAAGCCCGGCGATCAGCTGTTCGAGATCCGGCCGCAATGTGGGCTCGCCGCCCGATAGATGGATCTGCAGGACGCCAAGGTCGGCCGCCTCGTTGAACAAAGAGAGCCATGCTTCCGTCGAAAGCTCGCGGTTGGCCTTCATCAGTTCGAGCGGGTTGGAACAGTAGGCACACTGCAGCGGACAGCGATGCGTCAACTCCGCCAGCATGCCTATTGGGGGAAGAAGCTCCTCACTCATAGCGTCACCAGAAATCGGTCGGACCATTCCTGCAGGAACTGCTCGACATCGGGGGCGATCTCCTCCGCCGGCGCTTCATATTGTCCGGCGAGTTCATCCACGATCTGGGTCGTCGTACGCTGTCCGTCGCACAGTCGCAGGATATCGAGGCTGACCTCGTTCGGCCAGAAGACGAGTTCCGGAGAGAGCAGAGCCCATGCTCCGCGCACGGTGTCGAAATGCAGCCGCGCATGACGTTTCAGGGCTGGCTTCGACTGCGCCGACAAAATGGCACGCTGGCGACTTGTTTCCATCACGTCGCCTCCGGGACGAAAGCTCCGGGCGGTATGCCGCCGCCCTCTCCGTAGGCCCGCTCGAGAGCATCCAGCATAGCCCACAGCACATCGCATTTGAAGACGAGCGCATCGATGACGGCTTGCTGTTTCTGCGGATCCGTCGCGTGCTGCAGCACATAGGCGAGGGCAAATTCTGAATCGCGAGAGGCCTGCTTGGGCCGCGGCGCGAAGTATTCGAGAATGTCAGAGGTCACGTAGCTGTATTTGGCCAGCATCGCAGGAACGCGTTCGCCGATGATGACGGGCGAGAACAGTTCTGTCAGCGACGAGGCAACGCTCTCCAGCAGGCTCCGGTTGGTGCAGAAGGACAGGTAGGCGCCGACGGCAAACCGCGTTGAGGGGAGCGCCAGACGTTCGCCCTTCACCAGATCGGCATCCAGGCCCAGCCCGACTGCGAGCTTCAGCCAGCGCGCGATGCCTCCATCCCATCCGGTCGATCCGTCGTGGTCCTCGATGCGCTTGCGCCACTCTGCACGAAACTCCGGATCCTCGGAGCGTGCGATGATCATCGCGTCCTTGCGCGGGATCACCGCCTGGTAACAGTATCTGTTCAGGGCCCAGGCCTGCAATTGCCCCTTGGTGAGCGCTCCCGCCGTCATCTTGTGATGGAGCGGGTGTCGGTTGTGATAACGTGCGGCCCCCACTTCCCGCAGCACGGCCTCCAGCGCCGCTGGCGTCAATCCGTTTCTGGCCGCGTCTGCAAATTCACTCAAAGACTTATCTCCATCCCGTCATAGCCGATCTCCCAACCATTGGCCCTCACGACCGCAGCTTCCGCCGCCTCCTCGTCAAGGATCGGATTCGTGTTGTTGATGTGGACATAGATGCGGCGCGCGATCGCCACTTGGGCGAGCGCTGCCATGGATCCGTCGGCACCCGAGATATGGAGGTGCCCCATCCGCTTGCCGGTCTTCTGCCCGACACCCGCTGTCAGCATCTCCTCATCGGTGTAGACGGTTCCGTCGAAGAGCAGGCACGCCGCATCGGCAAGACGTTCCCGCAGGGCTTTATCGATGCCGGCACAGCCTGGAATATAAAACGCACTGCGGCGATCATCCCGGGATGAAACGCGAAGCCCGATAGTGTCGCCGATCTCCGTCCCAAATCCGTCTTGCGCCCGTTCCTGATCTTCAAGGAACAGCGCGATCTTTCCGGGTACGGGAAAGGCCTCGACAACGACCGAAGTAGGCTCGCCCCGCCAGTCGCAAATCTCGGTGGGCACATTGAGCGGGAGCACACGACGGGAAACGACGCTCCGGTCCAGCACATTGAAGATGGTGTTGCTGTCGATGACATCCAGCACGCGCTGCGTGCCATAGATGACGAAAGGCTGCCGCTCGCGCAGGCTGAGCAGGCCGGCGATGTGGTCCACGTCGGCATTGGTCAGGACTACCGCCTGGATTGGCGACCCGCGCAAGGGACCGTCCGGGAAAGGCTGCAATTCAGGCGTTGCGGCAATCTGCTCCCTGATATCCGGCGATGCGTTGAAGAGAATCCAATCCCTGCCGTTTGCGGACGCAGCCAAGCTCGACTGGGTCCGCGCCCTGAAACCGCTTTCGCCATTACGCGCGGCCCTGCTGAGCCGGTAGTTGCAGTTCCACTGGGGGAAGCCGCCGCCCGCTGCAGAGCCGACTATTTTCAAATGCATGAAATCTCGCCCCATCAACGGCAGAACACCGCCCCGTGCGACCGGCGCACAGGGCGATGCCATTCGGCTACTTCTTCACTTCCAGTTCAGCGGAACGGTAACGGGACATTTCCATCCCAACCGAAACCGTGCACATGGTCGGTTTTGTCCAGGTTTTCTTCATCTACTCCTCCTTCCTGCCGAAGGTCACCTCTTTGACCTTCTTCCGGCTACGAGCGCCAATGCGGCGCAAGACTTAGAACTCGAATGGCACGTTGCGTGTGGTGGGTAGCCCTGCCTCCGTCCAGCCGTCCGTCCCCAAGGGATACCAAAGAACGGACGTGTACCCCCAGGCGACAGCCCTCTTGGCGGCATTCCACGACATCCAGCAGTTGTTCATGCAGTAGAACACAATTTTCGTGTTCTTGTCATCCCCTGCGTGACTTCTCAGCCCCTCTTCGAAATAGGATTCCGTTTCCTTGTTGAGGATGCCGTAGCCCACATTGGCAAGCCAGACACTGCCCGGGATGTCCTCCCTGATCTTCTCCTTCCAGATCGTGCCCGCCGGAAGCTTGGCGGGCTTCGGATCGTGGGGAAGCACGTCAACGAACAAGGCGCCCTTCTCGCGCCACAGCGCGCTCGCCTCCTCCGTCGATATGACGGTGGCACCCTTCAACGTTGCAGGAATACTCGCCCGATAGTTCTCTGTTCGGAATCCATCGGGCTCGGGAACCACATCGGCGGCAAAGACCATTCCATCCCAGGTCAGGACGAGTATGCTCAGAAGACCCGAAACGAAATTCCTTCCCTTCATAGCAACGACTAGTCTCCACTAAGACCTTTGAAAGTCTGCCTATTCCGTTATCTGCTTCCCGGCTCCATCGAGCAGCGGCACATGATACCCAAGGAGTATCTTGTTGATCTCGGACTGGTTCTCCTTGATCACCTTGTTCAGCGTCCGCTTCCATTCCTGGTCGGAAGGACGAACACCCATGGTGATGCGATAGGACATGTGCCCCGCCTTCTCCTTCACGAGAGGCACCACAACCAGATCGGGATCGACCTCCTGTGCGTAGAACCCGGCCATCGGGCCCCAAAGGACAGCAACGTCTATGTTACCACTCTTGAGGTCCTTGAGCATCACCTCGGCCATTGACGGCGCGAGCCGGGTGTCAACCATCAGCGGATAGGGGTGAACGTTCCGCATCAGTCCGGCGTTGGCGATGTTGACAGCTGGGGGAGTTCCGGCCACCAGCCCGATCCTCCTGCCCTTGAGGCGCTTGTCCTCCAGAGTGTCCAGCCCGTCCAGTCCCGCGTCCTTCTTGTAGGCGATGACATAGGTCGAGGTGTAGTAGGCATTGGTGTTCTGCACCAACTCGTCGCCTGCCGCGTACCCAATGATGACATCGCAACGATTGGCACGCAGTGTATTGCGCACGAAGCCCGTCGCCATCGGATACCAGGTATAGGCAACCGACTTCCGTCCAGTCTTGGCCGCCACCAAATCGGCCAGCTTGTTCTCGAAGCCCTTCCCGTTCTCGTCGCTGAACGGCATGTTGGACGGGTCGGCACAGACGCGCAGCACGTCGGGGTCAACCAGTTCCCCTGCTGCGCCGAGTCCGGCCCCTTGTGCGAAGCACCACGACGGCAATGCCGCTATTACGGCGACCAGGCACGCCGCGGCCCATCTGCGGCCACGGAGACGACCTGCCTGCATGTCAGCCTCCCATGCAGGATGCTTCCTGCTCCTTCGCCGCCGCCGGCTTGTCTTCCTTCTTGGCCGGACGTCCGCGGCCAAGATCCCCGACCGAGCGAGCGCGCAGGTAGACGTAGATGTCATCCAGATAACAGTAGACGTTCTTGTTCTCGCCAAAGGCGGGCATCACGTTTTCCTTGCCTGCGCTGAAATTCTTGCGGCCTTCGGCAACGATCGAGAGGAAGTCGCCGTAGCTCAACGTCTCCAACGATTTCGTCAGGTTCGGCGCGAAAGACGATCCGGAACCATCGGCCCCGTGACAGACGTGACATTCCGAATTGAAACGGCGGAAGCCGCTGAAAGTATACCAGTCGACCGTCCCGTCATCCTTGATGTGGAATGTCGGCGAGCCTTCGGCGTCAAAATATTTTCCATTCTCGTTGGAGGCCACGGCTGCCGCTGCCTTGTCGTCGGCGTTGGCAATTGCCGTGCTCCCCAGGAGCGTAATCACAATGGCAGCGGTAAAAGATTTCAGAGTAACAGGCATCAGGACCTCGTGTTCCATTCACATGAACAGCACTGACCGCACCACTGCACAGGTGGCGGACGACAGGTGCAAGGTTGCGGAAACGACAAACCCGGTCGCTGGTCACATGTGACCGGGTTTGTGTTGTTGTGCGCCAGAAGGCGCGTCCCGGTGGCTTACCGATCCGGAACCGTGAAGACGGTCAACTGGCCGCCCAGGGTCGTGTAGTCGGCAAGGCTGGCGTATCCGCCAACTGCGCCGAGACCGGCAGTACCCACAACAGTGGCTTCGTCGCCCTGTTCTCTGCCCTGGTCGACCGCACCGTGCCACGCGGCAGCGTTGTCAGCCTCCAGTAGCCCGGCTGCCAGACCGATACCGGCCCAGCCACCCACACCGGACAGCACAGCGATGTACTGCTTGCCCTTGTGCTCATATGTGGTGACGTTGCCGATGATGCCGGATGGCGTCTTGAACTTGTAGAGTTCGTTGCCGTCCTTATCGACAGCCTTGAGGTAGCCCTCAAGAGTACCGTAGAAGACAACGTCTCCATCCGTTGCAAGAGCACCGGACCAGACGGAGAACTGCTCGGGCTTGGACCAGACGATCTCCCCCTTTGCAGCATCCCAGGCAATAAAATTGCCCATCCCGCCGTGGCTGTTCGGTGCCGGGAACATGGAAACGGTGGCCCCGACATAAGGTTGGCCAGCGGTGTAGCTCACCTTGTAGGGTTCGTAGTCCATGCAGACGTGGTTGGTCGGAATGTAGAACAGCTTAGTCTTCGGCGAGTAGGCCGCTGGCTGCTGGTCCTTCGTGCCGAGAGCGGCGGGGCAGACGCCCGTGGTGTTGACGTCTTCGCCGTTCTTGTCCGTCGAGTACTTGTCGACGACGATCGGACGGCCATAGTCCTTGCTGCTCTTGTCCATGACGACTTCCGTCGCCCAGTTGACGGCAGGATCATACTTCTTCGCAACCAGAAGCTCGCCGGTGGCTCTATCGAGCGTGTAGGCGAAGCCGTTTCTGTCTGGATGGAAGAGAATGTCCCGAGGCTTGCCGTCGATTTCGATGCCGTCCGCGAGGATCATCTCGTTGACGCCGTCATAGTCCCATTCGTCGTGTGGTGTCATCTGGTAGAGCCACTTGGCCACACCAGTGTCGGCATCACGCGCCATGATGGTCATCGACCAGCGATTGTCGCCCGGCCGCTGGACCGGGTTCCAGGTCGACGGGTTGCCGGTACCGTAGAAGATGAGATTGAGCTTAGGATCGTAGCTGTACCAACCCCATGTGGTGCCGCCGCCGATCTTCCACTGATCTCCTTCCCAGGTGTTCGTCCCGGAATCGGCGCCAACCGGCTTTCCGAGGTGGGTCGTCTTTTCCGGATCGATCAGCGTTTCCTTGTCGGATCCCATGGAATAGGCGCGCCATGCGACCTTGCCGTCACTGATGTTGTAGGCGGTGAGCGATCCACGAACGCCGAATTCGCCGCCGGAGATACCGACGACAACCTTGTCCTTCACCACCATGGGTGCAGACGTACCGGATTCACCCTTGCTGCCGTCTGCAACGTCGCCGTTCTTGACGGACCAGGCAACCTTGCCGGTTTTCGCATCAAGCGCGACGAGAGTCGTGTCGGCCTGATAGAGGAAGATCTTGCCGTCGCCATATGCAACGCCACGGTTGACCGTGTCGCAGCACATGATTGGAATGACGTTGGAATCCTGCCGGGGTTCGTATTTCCAGAGGATCTTGCCGTCGTTGTTCAGGTCGAGTGCATAAACGGTGTTTGGATAAGGAGCATGAACATACATCACGTCGCCGACAATGAGCGGGCCTCCCTCATGGCCGCGCAGGACGCCGGTGGAGAAGGTCCAGGCAACCTGGAGATCCTTCACGTTGTCCTTGTTGATCTTGTTCAGCGTGGAATAGCGGGTGTTGGCATAGTCACCCGTCTGTATTGCCCAGTTCTTGTTGTCTGAAATCAGTTTCTGAAGATCGTCGTTGGCTAAGGCTCCCCCCGCCAACAACAGGGACGTGGCGGTGGCCGCCAATCCCCATTTCAAGAAATTTCTATGTACACGCATTTTAGTCCTCCCTTTGGTCACACGGATGGCCCGATGTGATGCCCTCCAGGTAACCAGGGGCCCGCGCCATCAGCTCAGCATGTGGGAAGTATTTCCGGCAGCGTGTCACGACCTAAGCCAGGCACGCAGAGGGCACCGTTACTGCCCACCCCGCTGTGGCCTACGAAGACTGTCACCACTCCCTTGACGGCGACGTCCTTGAAGCCGGAAACACAAGGACCATAAGAGATGGTTTTGCTTTGCGCAAGACTCTTCAATGCTTTATGTGCATTGCAACGCAAACACAGAATATTGCACTGCAATGTATTTATCGATTGAGATTGGCTGTCCCGCATCTATTATAGACTTGAAGACCACTGATCAACACTTGAGAGACTTTTGAAATGCCCGTTTTTACACGATATTTTCAGGTCGCAGGCTTCTCGGCCTTCGCAATTGCAGCATTTTTTTCCACTTCCTCAGTCAAGGCCGCTGCGGATTACCCGACGTCGGTCGTCGCGGAATACGTGTATGCTTGCATGAAAGCCAACGGTGAGAATCGAAACATGCTCGATCGCTGCTCGTGCTCAATCGATGTCATCGCTTCCATCGTGACTTACGACCACTACGTCACCGCCGCCACGTTCAAGGAAATGGGTCTCGTCAGTGGCGAAAAAGGCGTTCTGTTTCGCGAGAGCGCCCCGGCCAAGGCTGCCCTTACCGAGCTGAAAAGGGCACAGGCGGAAGCCGACGTGCGCTGCTTCTAAAGCCCGGCAATCAAGGTCGCTTTCCCCAAAACCCGCTCCCGCGTCAGGACAGGCATGCCCGGCGCAATGGTCCCGGGAACCAGTCGTAGCGGCATGAGTCCACCGCTCACTGCAATGCCATCGGGTCGTCGAACGGCCACTCGTGCCTGAAGGTATTTTCTTCGGTGTCGCCCGCCTCGACGTCGATCGGCTGCCCCTTGCTGGCAGCGAACTCGAAGCGGAAGTTAGGGTCTTCCGATATCGAGATCCCGCTTTCCATGCGGAAGATGAGGCGATCCCCCTGCTTGATCGACAGCGCGTTGATGAAATGCGGCGGAATGTAATAGCGGGTGATCTGGTCCATCTGCAGGCCCGAATTGTTCGGATGCCTTATCAGCAGTTGCATGTCCGTCGAATGACCGCGGGGGCTTGCACCATTTGGGTCGAAGGCAAAGACCCGCAATTTCATCTTCCCGAGCGATGCCTTCGCCTCATCCTGGTTCTTGAGCGCAGGCGCCGAGCACCCGCCGGATGCCTTGACGTAGGTCTTCGTCATATGCAGCGCACCATCCGACGTTTCGGCAATGGCCCGTATATAGGAATAGTCGTTGACGCGCAGTCGCGTTGAGAGATGTGTTACCGCGGCGTCCTTGCCGAAGGTGAAGACCGCAGCGACGGGCGCCGGGTTTGCATCAACGATGAGCGTGACCGCGCGGATCCGACCCGGATCGCCAGCGAGGTCCAGGCGAAGGTCGACCGGCACGAGCGCAGCGTCCTGCGCACGCTTGGGGGCCTCCAGGCTGACGACGCCTGCGGCGTCTCCGATTGAGCGATCACCGAAGACGTCTGTCTTCATGCTCTCCCACCGTGCTTCTGAGGGTTCCTTGGATTGTGCGAGGGCGGATGTGGGCACGACAGCTCCTGCGGCGACAAGGAAAACCACCGCGGCAAGACGGGAAAGACCACTCCACTGAACCACTGTTCTCATCATTTCCACGTCCTCCACTGAAGAAAGCAGCCGAGCAGGTTCCTGCCCTTGTTTTCGGCATTCCCCCGGACTGACGGCAGTGCCGCTCCACGGAGCATGCACCGCCGCGCAACAGTTTACTCCCACTCGAGCTCCGCAAAAACTGCCGTCGCATTCCGCTCGTTGTGTTCGTCGAAAAGGCTCCAGCGCCCGCGCTCGCTTTCACCGGCCGACTGAACGGCCTTCGAAAGCGGCACCCCGCCCGAGATAGCCTTGCGAATATCGGCAACAAGCGCCTGAAAGTAACGTCTCTCCGGTTCGAGAGCTGTCGGCCAATCGGAGGGAACCGGACCGTGACCAGGGATTGCGCGCTTGGCCGGTATTGCGGCCAGCGCATCGAGCTGCGCCATCCACCCCTTGATCGAGCCATCGAGCGTCGGGAGATGATCAACGAAACAGAGATCGCCTGTGAAGAGTGTTCCGGTTTCCCTGTCCAGCACGGTCAGGTCGTTGTCGGTGTGCGCCGCCTTCCATGGCGTCAGGAGAAGCGTGCGTCCACCGAGATCGATTTCCCCGGGTTCGGCAATCAGCCGTGTCGGCGGCACAATGCGGACACCCGCCATCAGTGCGTCACCCATCATGGCGCGATAGTTCCGCAGGTAGAATTCCCCCCGGCTCGCCAGCGCCCGCGGCAGATTGTGGTGGCCAACGATGACTGCACCCGCGTCTGCGAATGCGGCATTGCCGAAGGTGTGATCCGGGTGCATATGGGTGTTTATGAGGTAGCGTATCGGCAAAGGAGTCGTGCTGCTGATGGCCTCGATCAGCGCCCGAGCCTCGACGAGGCTGCCACCACTGTCGATGACGGCCACGCTCTCGCCCCCGACGACGAAACCGAGATTGCAGATTTCTCCCCCGTTGGCTTCGGTCATCAGGTCTACAGCACCCGTGAAAGCGTAGACCCCGTCCGCCACCTTCCTTACGGGCAGGGCCTCGACGGCCGAAACCGCGCGGCGGGCGAACGTCGCAGGCCCGGACAGGCTCGCCGCTGCTAGGGCGAAAGCCGATTTCAGGATGGAGCGCCGGGTGCTGCGGTTTTTCATGCCGGTTCCTCGCTACCCCTCGCCCGGAAATCGCTGATGGAAGGAGCGCAGGATGTCGCTGCGGATCTGGGGATTTCGCGACTGCCGCGGGACCCGGATGAGAAAATTGCCAAGCACATGACATGGGCGTGGCGAAAGGACGATGATCCTGTCGGCCAGCATCACCGCTTCCTGCAGATTGTGCGTGACCATCAGAACCGTCATCGGCCTTTCCTCCACCAGGGCAAGCAGAAGATTGCGCAACTGCTGGGCCGTCGCCTCATCGAGGGAAACGAAAGGCTCGTCGAGCACGAGGAGGTCGGGCGCAATCGCAAGCGCGCGGGCTATGGCCGCACGCCGCGCCAGCCCGAGCGAGAGCTCCGAAGGATAGAAATCACGCATCTTGGAGAGCCCAAGCGTAGCGTAGAGATCGTCGAGGTTATCGCCGCGCATGGAGTGCGGCTGTGCCAGCCGCACGTTTTGCTCGACCGTCCGCCACGGCAGAAGGAGTGGCTCCTGGAAGACCGCGCCGATGCGAGGTTCGTGCGTTTCGGGAAACTCGACCGTTCCCTCGAACGAATGATCCAGGCCAAGCACGATCCGCAGGGTCGTCGTCTTGCCGCAGCCTGACGGCCCCACAACGCAGACGAACTCACTCTGCGCGAGTTCGAACGTGAGGTCGCGCACGACTTCTATGCGGCCGCCATTCGAGAGTTCGAAGGCCCTCCGCCGGATATCGACCTTAAGCCGCGCGCTTACGCCAGCGTGTTGATGCGTGTTCAAGAGGCTGCACCGCGAGTACTTCGATGACAAGCATCACGCAGACAAAAGCCAGCGTATATGCAAGGATTGATGCGACATCGAATAGCTGAAAATAGAGGTTGATCTGGAAGCCGACGCCGTTGGAACGCCCGAGCAGTTCCACGACGAGAACGATCTTCCAGATAAGCGAGATGCCGGAGCGCGAGGCGGCGGCGAGATAGGGCTGCAATTGCGGCAGCAAGACATGGCGAAACTGCGCGAGCGCGCTGAATCTGTAGACCCTGGCCATGTCGGAATAGCGATGGTCGAGCGCCCTCGTACCTTCCCGCATCGTCACCACGACGTTCGGGATCTTGTTCAGCGCAACGGCCCCGACTGCCGCAGCCTCCGTCAACCCGAACCAGATGTAGGCAAGCACGATGACGACCAGGGCCGGTATGTTGAGAAACAGGATGACCCAGGGATTTAGGAACTGGTCGGCGCGCCGATAGCTGCCTAGGAAGATGCCGATCGCAGATCCGATCACCATCGCCAGAACGAATGCCGCCGCCACCCGGCACAGCGTCACGCCAAGATGAAACGGAAGTTCGCCGGTGCGCACGTCGCGGATGAATGCATCGAGAACCGTGAGCGGCGGCGGGAAAGAGCGGCTCGGCCATATCGTAGCTGCAAGATGCCAGATGATGGCAAGTGCCAGGAAGGAAGCAACGGTCATGAGCGCCGGAGTAAAATCGCGGCGACGTGACTCTGTGGCCGATGCGTCGTTCAATTTGTTCGTTCCGATTGACGCGAGCTTCACCTACTTCGCCCTCCAGAACGTGCCCGGCATCAGCGTCTTCGAGGACCCCACGAGCTTTTCGCCGCCGATAGTCGCAAGGACGGCGTAGAGCTTGCCCGCATCCCGTTCCTCGTCGGCGAGCGGACGGTTGGGAATGCCTTCCCGATACCGGTCGCGCAGAACTTCCAGCTCCCGCCCGTCGGCCTTGATGAGCGGAGCGAGCCGCTCCCATTCCGTATCGGAGCTCTCGAGCAAGGCCTTTGCATCGGTGCTGGCGGCAACGAAACCCTTTATCGCTTCCGGGTTCTCCTGAGCCCACTTGTCGTGGAAGATGTATCCGAGCGCAGAGACGGGACCGGAAGCGCCAAGGGCGATTGCCGCCTCGTTCGTCCCGATCAGCCTGCGAAAGCCCTTTGCCTCAAGTCGCGCGCAGAAATGCCAGAAATTCAGTACCGCATCGAGTTCGCCCTGCTGGACCTTCTCAGCCAGCAGCGGCGGCGCGCCGTAGGCGATCTCGTTGACGTCCGAAAGGTCGGTGCCAAGCTCCTTCTTCGCCAGCCCCTGGAGAAGCAGCCAGCTCTTGTCGAGCGGGCCGCCAGCGACGCCGATCGTCTTGCCCGTTAGGTCACCCAGCCCCTGGATCGGCGACTGTTGAGGAACCATGATCGCGCCGACCGCAGACGAGTATGGCACCATCGTGAGGTCCACGCCTGAAGCGCGCTGCCGCGACACCCAAAGCCAATCGGAGACGATGATATCGACGTCGCCTGCCATCATCGCGACGTTCGTCGCATCCTCGCCCGCGAAAAATTTGACGTCCAGGGTGATCCCGTGTTTCTGGTCCAAGCCGTTGTGCTTGATCGTATCCAGTTCCCAGTTGACGGTGCCGAACTTTAGGACGCCGACGCGAACGGTCTCTGACGCGCTGGCAGGTCCCGCCGGCACCTGCATGAGAAAGAGCAAGGCCAGCAACCAACATACTGCCCGGCCTATTCGGCCGATCCTACCTCCCATCGTGTCCTCCCAGACATTCAAGTCATTCCAGCGCTTGCCCTAAAAAAAGCCGCGCCCAATTCAAAGCATTCTAAATATTGATCTCTTTCGTTGGATAGGCGCAGCGCCATTTGATAACGCGTACGTTGGGATGCCCCTCCGACCATCGCGCGATCTGGGCGGGGGCCTGGAACATGCAGTTCAGAATGTTACCCTTGTTTTCGAAATGAAGGCGCTCTTCCCGGCAACTCGTGGGAGTGGCCAAGAGACAGATCGTCAGAACGAGATCGATTAAATCCATGTAGCACCTCCAGGCCGGCGAGCCTTGCCACCCGCCGCTCCACGCCGTGATGGCTCGATAACGACGCCATCAGCATATCACGCATCTCTCGGTGCCGGAGAGAAACCTCCGATAACCTAGGGGCATGAAGAGCTTGCGTCAATTGCATCTTCCCGCCCCGCGCCAGTTTCCCTTGCAGGAAGACGATTGACTTATGGCGTCTCGCGGGTAACTTTTTTTGCGGGAAGCAGACTGCCCTTGGCGTTAGGCCGGGGGCGCAAGCGATCCTGGATGGCAAGCGCCCGAGGAGGAAAATCGGCGCCTGCTTTCGTCAAAGGGCACCCTTGGCGAAACGAGGAAATGCAATGCGATATCGAATACTTCTGATCGGCGCATCAGTCGCGATGTTCTCTGGCTATGCGGCTCATGCCGAAGGAGGAGATGCCACGGCGGGTGCCACGGTCTTCAACAAGTGCAAGGCCTGTCACACCGCGGAGGACGACAAGAACAAGGTTGGCCCTTCGCTCTTCGGCGTGATCGGCAGGACGGCCGGCACACACGAGGGGTTCAAATACTCCTCGGCGATGGTGGATGCCGGGAAGGCAGGACTCGTCTGGGACGAAGCATCTTTGCGCGACTATCTTCACAACCCGAAAGCGAAAGTGAAGGGCACGAAGATGGCATTTGCCGGTCTGAAGAACGAGGACGACATCACAAATCTGCTCGCCTATCTTGAGCAATTTCCCAAGAAGCAATGAACAGAATGACCGCCTGCAACAACAGCGGGCGGTCAATTCCTGCCGATGATATTCACGTTCTTGCTTTACTCACAAAAACTCCGGCAAAATATTGTTTTAATTCAATTACATTCACGTGATTACGGCGCACATTCGCTGGAAATCGCGCTGACCGGCTATCACGCCGCACGGCGCGCAGTGGCGTTGTCCGCGGCATCGCGGATGGCCTGGATGTTGGAAGCGTAGCGGGAACAGTCGTTGTCGCGGAATATGGCTGAACCGGCGACGAGAACATTTGCTCCCGCAGCAGCCACCAGGGGAGCGGTCTCCTGTGTAACTCCGCCGTCCACTTCGATGTGTATGGGCCGGTCCCCGATCATGGACGCTACGCGGCGCACCTTCTCGACCACCGACGGTATGAAGGCCTGACCGCCGAAACCCGGATTGACGGTCATCAAAAGCACCAGATCCAGACGATCCAGCACGTATTCGACCACGCTTTCCGGGGTCGAAGGATTGAGCGACACGCCCGCCCGCTTGCCAAGTCCTCGGATCGCCTGCAGGGTCCTGTCGAGGTGCGGCCCTGCCTCCGCGTGAACGGTGATGTAATCGCATCCCGCCTCGGCGAAGGCCGCAAGGTAGGGATCGGCGGGGGCAATCATCAGATGGCAATCGAAGACGGCGTCCGTCCGGCTTCGGATCGATTTGACGATCTGCGGGCCGAAGGTGATGTTCGGCACGAAGTGTCCGTCCATCACGTCGAGATGAATCCAGTCCGCACCCGCCTTGACGACGTTTTCCACTTCGTCCCCGAGACGGGAAAAATCAGCGGAGAGGATGGATGGGGCGATGAGTGTCCTGTCCCTCATACCGACTTGTCCCTGTTTTGCGCTGCCACGGCGAAGACACGGCTCGCCGTGATATCCGCGGCAGTGATCGTCGACAGCGCCTTAGCATCGACCGGCCCGTCAGAGGCCTCGAACAGGCGGTTCGCCTGGCGCAGGCGAGCCCTGTCGAGGGCATTCCGGATGGATCGGGCGTTGGCGAAATGCGGTTGCCGTCGGCGGCGTGATATGTATTCCGCCATCACCTGCCGTCCGTTCGGCTCAAAGGCATAGTTCTGCTTCTCGAGCATTGCTACCGCAATGTTCAGAAGCTCCTCGTCGCTGTAGTCCGGAAAGTCGATATGGTGGGCGATGCGGGAACGGAAACCCGGATTGCTCTCGAAGAAGCGGTCCATCTTCTCTGCGTAGCCGGCCATGATCACCACGAGATCGTCCCGCTGGTTCTCCATGACTTGCAGGAGAATTTCGATGGCCTCCTGACCGTAGTCGCGTTCATTCTCCTGTCGGTAGAGGTAGTAGGCCTCGTCTATGAAGAGCACGCCGCCCATTGCCCTCTTCAGGATCTCCTTTGTTTTCGGCGCGGTGTGCCCGATGTACTGCCCGACGAGATCGTCGCGGGTGACGGAAACGAGATGTCCCTTGCGAATGTAACCGAGGCGATGAAGAAGATCGGCCATCTTCAGCGCCACGGTGGTTTTTCCTGTGCCCGGATTGCCGCTGAAGCTCATGTGCAGTGTCGGCGTTTCGTGGGCGAGCCCAAGGCCTTTGCGCGCCCGTTCGACGAGGAGCAACGCAGCCGTCTCGCGGATGCGTTGCTTGACGGGTGCGAGCCCGATCAGATTGCGATCGAGCTCGTCCAGCACGTCCTTCACCCCGGACTGGACATATTCCGCCCGGAGGTCGACCAAGGTGCTGGCCGCCGTTTCAAGCGGTCGGGGGATGGTTGTGACCGCCTCACCCATAGCGTTGACCCGCTGGCTTGTCGGCAGCGTAAGAGCGGGTGGTGTAGCGGATACTCCGTCCCGTGGCCTCTTGGCGCTCGAGCCGGAAACCTGGTTCCGTCTCCGGCCGGTTCACCAGGAAGGAAAGCCGGACGGACTCCCAGCCATGGCGATTGTCGAAGGCGACGAAACGGATGTAGCGATCGCCATAGACCTTGCGGCACTCGTTCAGTTCCATGATCAACGCGGCCGCATCGGGATTGTCGAACATGGGATGACCCCACATGTCCCAGTAGGTGTTGCGCGGATGGGGGTCGTCCGTGAATTCGAGGCTGATCGCCCAACCGTTGTCGATGCAATACTGCGCTTGAGCCGCGATCTGCTTGTCGGTCAATGGCGGCAGGAAAGAGAAGGCTCCCTGGGTGATATGCATGTCTGTTCTCCTATTCCGCTGCGGTTGCGGTTGGCACGAAGTCTGGTGCGTCTGTCGATGTGTAGTTGAAGGTCACATCCTTCCAGGTTTCGAGGGCCTGCTGCAGCGGCTGGCAATGGCGCGCCGCGTCCTTCAGGATCTGCGGACCTTCGCGCACGATGTCCCTTCCCTCGTTGCGGGCCAGAACCATGCATTCGAGCGCCACGCGATTGGCGGTCGCACCGGCCGCGACACCCATGGGATGGCCGATCGTCCCCCCTCCGAACTGGAGCACCACATCCTCCCCGAGAAGGTCGAGCAGCTGATGCATCTGTCCCGCATGGATGCCGCCGGAGGCGACCGGCATCATCTTGTTCAGGGATGCCCAGTGCTGGTCGAAGAAGATCCCGTTCTCCAGCCGCATCGGGTTGAAGTCCTCGCGGCAGACGTCGTAGTAGCCGCGTGTCGTCGCCGGATCGCCCTCGAGCTTGCCAACGACCGTCCCGGCATGGATGTGATCCACACCCGCGAGCCTCATCCATTTCGCAATCACGCGGAATGAAACGCCGTGCGTCTTCTGCCGGGTGTAGGTGGAATGGCCGGCACGATGGAGATGCAGGATCATGTCGTTGCGGCGTGCCCACTTCGCCATCGACTGTATGGCCGTGTAGCCGATGACGAGGTCGATCATGACGATGTTCGAACCAAGCTCCTTGGCGAAGTTCGCGCGTTCGTACATCTCTTCCATGTCGGCCGCGGTGACGTTCAGATAGGTTCCCTTGATCTCCCCGGTCTGCGCCTGCGCCTTGTTGACGGCCTCCATGCAGTAGAGATAGCGCTCCCGCCAATGCATGAACGGTTGCGAGTTGATGTTCTCGTCATCCTTGGTGAAGTCGAGCCCGCCCTTCAACGCCTCATAGACGACGCGCCCATAGTTTCGGCCGGATAGCCCGAGCTTCGGCTTCACCGTGGCGCCGAGCAACGGACGACCGAACTTGTCGAGGCGCTCGCGCTCGACGACTATGCCGGTGGCCGGCCCCTGGAAGGTCTTCACATAGGCGACCGGGAAGCGCATGTCCTCCAGCCGCAAAGCCTTGAGAGGCTTGAAGCCGAAGACGTTGCCGATGATCGACGCACTGAGGTTCGCGATCGAACCGGGCTCGAACAGATCGAGGTCATAGGCGATATAGGCGAAGTATTGCCCTTCCGCATTCGGCACGGGGTCGACGCGGAAAGCCTTGGCCCGGTACTTTTCGGTCGCAGTCAGGCGATCGGTCCATACCACGGTCCAGGTCGCGGTGGAGGATTCGCCGGCGACCGCAGCTGCCGCCTCGATCGGATCGACGCCATCCTGCGGCGAGATCCGGAAAAGCGCGATGATGTCGGTGTCCTTGGGCTCGTAGTCGGGCTCCCAATAACCCATTTTCCTGTATTCCATCACGCCGGATCTGTAGCGCGCCTTGCCTGTGACGGTTTCCGACTGGTTCAACATGATATCGTCCTTTCGTAGTGCTACGGGATGGATCAGGCGGCTTTTGCAATCGAGATGCGTGGATCCAGCTTGCCGGCGGCGTATCGCTTCGCCATGTCGTCAAGGCCGATCACCCTGATCCTGGAGGCGTTGCCGGCCGTGCCGAAACGCTCGAAGCGGTCCCGGCATAGGTCTCGCATGGCTTCCATCGCCGGTTTGAGGAACTTCCGCGGGTCGAACTCGTCCGGGTGCTCGGTGGCGATCCGGCGCAACTGTCCGGCCATTGCCATGCGACAATCGGTGTCGATGTTGACCTTTCGCACCCCGTGGCGGATGCCACGTTCGATCTCCTCTACCGGAACACCATAGGTCTGGGGCATGCGCCCTCCGAAGCGGTTGATGACGTCCTGCAGTTCCTGCGGAACCGACGACGACCCGTGCATGACGAGATGGGTGTTCGGCAGCTTGCGGTGGATTTCCTCGATCACGCCCATGGCCAGAATGTCGCCGTCCGGCGCGCGGGTGAACTTGTAGGCGCCGTGCGAGGTGCCACAGGCAATCGCCAACGCGTCGACGCCCGTTCTCGCCACGAATTCGACGGCCTGATCCGGATCGGTCAGCAGTTGATCGTGGGTCAGCGTACCGGTGGCGCCGTGGCCGTCTTCAGCCTCCCCGGCCCCGCTTTCGAGCGATCCGAGCACGCCGAGTTCGCCCTCGACGGAGACGCCGACCCAATGGGCGATCCGCGTCACCCGCTCGGTGATGGCGACGTTGTATTCGAAGGAGGCAGGCGTTTTGGCGTCTGCCTCCAGCGAGCCATCCATCATGACGGAGGTGAAGCCATGGCGGATCGCACTAACACATGTGGACTCGTCGCTGCCGTGATCCTGATGCATGCACACCGGGATGGCGGGATAGATTTCTGCCAGCGCATCGATCATCCGTGCCAGCATTATGTCGCGGGCATAGGACCTGGCGCCTTTCGAAGCCTGCAGGATCACCGGCGCATCGCATGCGGCAGCAGCCTCCAACACGGCGAGCCCCTGCTCCATGTTGTTGATATTGAAGGCTGGAACGCCGTATCCAAATTCAGCAGCGTGATCGAGCAACTGTCGGAGCGTTATGCGGGCCATAGGCCTTTCCTTTCGTATTCGTCAGTTGAGCGCTCGTGCGGGACGGTCCCGTTCCGCGCCTGGTAAATTTCAGCGGACAAGATTCAGCGCAGCTTCTACGGCAGCAGCGGGCGTGATGCCGAAATGGCGATAGAGGTCTGGAGCCGGAGCGCTCGCACCGAAGCCGTTCATCCCGATGAAGACGCCGTTCTCACCGATGTACCGGTCCCAACCCAGCCGTGCCGCGGCTTCGATGGCGATGCGCGGTGCCGTCCCCAGGACGCTCCGTCGGTACTCCGGCGATTGCTCCTCGAAGAGCTCGAAGCACGGCATCGAGACCACGGCAGCGGCAATCCCGTGGTCGGCGGCAAGCATGTCCGCCGCTGCACAGGCGATCTCTACTTCCGAGCCGGAGGCAATAAGCGTGACGGCACGTGGCAGTTCCGTTTCGCGCAGCACGTAGCCTCCCCGTTCGGCGAGGTTCTCCTCGCTGTGCGCCGCGCGGCACATCGGCAGGTTCTGCCGCGACAGGACGAGCACGCTCGGGCGGCCGCTGTTCTTTAGCGCCACCTCCCAGCATTCGGCCGTCTCTACGATGTCGCACGGACGCATCACCAAGATGCCCGGCGTCGCCCGCAGCATTGCCAGATGCTCGATCGGCTGGTGGGTAGGCCCGTCTTCTCCAAGCCCGATCGAGTCGTGTGTCAGCACGTAGATCACCTGCTGGCCCATGAGGGCGGAAAGACGCATGGCGCCGCGCGCATAGTCGGCGAAGACAAGGAAGGTCCCGCCGTACGGGATGAAACCGCCATGGAGAGCGAGACCGTTCATCGCGGCCGCCATGCCATGCTCGCGGATGCCGTAGTGGATGTATCGCCCGGCAAAATTCTCCGGTCCGATCGAATCCATCCCCGCAGTCAGCGTCAGGTTCGAATGCGTGAGATCGGCCGAGCCGCCGATCGTCAGGTCGGTTGCAGCATTGATGATGCCGAGAACCATCTCAGACGCCTTGCGGGTCGCAACCTTGGTTGCCTTTTCCTGATGCTCCCTGCGAAAGTCCCTTAGTGCCCCATAGAGCGCAGACGGCACCTCCCGGGCCATGGAGCGAGCGAAGGCGGGCGCATGGGGAGACGCCGCGATCCGGTGCGACCAGTTGCGTTGCGCTTCAGCACCCCGCGCGGCGATTTCTCTCCACCGATCCCGGATGGGTTCGGGAACCTCGAACGGTTGATGCGGCCACGGCAATGCCTGCCTTGCTGCCTCGACCTCGGCCGTGCCGAGCGGCGCGCCATGAGTCTTCTCCGATCCCTGCAGATTGGGCGCGCCCTTGCCGATGATCGTCCGGCAGGAGATAAGCGACGGCTTGTTCGAGTTTCTCGCTCTGGAGATCGCGCGGCCGATCGCATCGTGATCGTGCCCATCCACGTCCTGTACATCGAACCCGGCCGCCTCGAAGCGGTCCAGTTGATTCATCGAGGTGGAAAGGCTGGTCGCCCCGTCGATAGAGATGGAATTGTTGTCCCAGAGTACGATCAGCCGGGAAAGCCTCAGATGTCCGGCGAGGTCGATCGCCTCGTGGCTGATGCCCTCCTGCAGGCATCCGTCTCCGGCGATGACATAGGTGAAGTGATCGACGAGATCATTTCCGAAGCGGGAATTGGCGATCCGTTCGGCAAGAGCCATGCCCACCGCGGTCGCAATTCCCTGCCCCAGGGGACCTGTCGTCGTCTCGATGCCCAGGGCGTGGCCGTATTCGGGGTGCCCGGCCGTCTTCGCTCCGAGCTGGCGAAAACGCTGCAATTCCTCCATCGGCATGTCTTGGTAGCCGATCAGGTGGTGGAGCGCATACTGCAGCATCGAACCATGCCCGGCCGACAGGATGAAACGATCGCGGTCCGGCCAATCAGGATGGGACGGGTCGATGCGGATGAACCTGTTGAACAGAACCGTCGCGACGTCCGCCATCCCCATAGGCATGCCCGGGTGGCCGGAGTTTGCCTTCTGAACTCCATCCATTGCCAATGCACGGATCGCATTGGCCATATCCCTTTCGGTGACGATGGCGGCGACGGATTCTTCCCGTATCTGCGTGTTGACGTTCATCGGCTTCATCCTCAGGAGACACGGCTCTTGCGTTCGAGCAGTTGCATGATCAGGGGTGTCAGGATCAGCTGCATGGCGAGATCGAGCTTGTTGCCGGGGACGACGATGGAGTTCGCCCGCGACATGAACGAGTCGTGGATCATCGACAGCAGATAGGGAAAATCGATGCCGCGCGGTCGCGCGAAGCGGATGACAAGCATCGATTCGTCCGGCGTCGGTATCCAGCGCGCCACGAAGGGATTGGACGTGTCCACGATCGGCACGCGCTGGAAATTTATGTCCGTCAGCGTGAACTGGGGCGTGATGTAACGGACATAGTCCGGCATCCGCCGCAGGATCACGTCCATGACGGCTTCGGTCGAGTAGCCGCGCGTTGCCCGGTCCCGGTGAATTTTCTGGATCCACTCCAGGTTAATGACGGGAACCACGCCGATCTTCAGGTCGCCATGCCGGGCGAGATTGACCTTGTCCGTGACCGCGCATCCGTGCAGCCCCTCGTAGAACAGCAAGGTGCTGGGTGGAAACTCACGCCATTTGGTGAAGGAACCGGTCGGCATCTCGAACTGCGCAGCCTCTTCCTCGTCATGCACATAGGTCCTGGTACGACCCGTGCCGCGCCGGCCATACTCCTCGAACACCGAGTCGAGCATTTCCAGGTCGTTGGCCTCGACGTTGAAATGGGTGAAGTTGGGATTGCCGTTCCTTTCCTCCTCCGCGACCTTCTCCTTCATCGCCTGGCGGTCATAGCGATGAAACGCATCGCCCTCGATGAAGGCCGCCTCGACCTGTTCGCGACGGAAAATCTGTTCGAAGATCTTCTTCACGGACGTTGTTCCCGCCCCTGAAGATCCTGTGATGGTGATTATGGGGTGCTTAGCCGACATGCGGGCAACCTCCCGTTCAAGCTCTGAAGAGGCCGCGATTGCTGAACAGCGGCGCCCGTTCCCCGATGTTGCTGGGTTCGGTGTGATAGCGGCCGATGCGCTCCACCTCCCGGGTCGAGCCGAAAACGAGCGGGACGCGCTGGTGCAGGCTCGTCGGCACGAGATCCAGAATTCGGTCGACGGTATCCGTGGCCGAGCCACCCGCCTGTTCGACGAGGAAGGCGATCGGATTGGCCTCGTAGATGAGGCGCAGACGGCCCTCGCCGTATCCCTTGCGACGGTCGCCCGGATAGAGATAGACCCCGCCCCGGACCAGGATGCGGTAGACGTCAGCAACCACGGCCGCGATCCAGCGCATGTTGAAGTCCTTCCCGCGGGGACCCTCCGCTCCCTTCAGGCAATCATCGACATAGAGACGCACCGCTTCGTCCCAGTGGCGGTAGTTGCTCGCATTGACCGCGAACTCCTGGGTGCGCGAGGGAATGTTCACGCTTTCATAGGCTTGGACGAATGTTCCGAGCTGCCACGAGAAGATGAAGATATGCGTTCCGCTCCCGATCGTCAGGACGAGAGCCAGTTGCGGCCCGTAGATGAAAAAGCCGGCAGCGAGCTGAACGACCCCCCGTTGGAGAAAGGAGGCATCCCGCTCGCCGACCGGATCTCCAGTCGCTGGGAGGATGGAGAAGATTGTCCCAATGGACACGTTCGTGTCGATGTTCGACGAGCCGTCGAGAGGGTCTAGAGCGACCGCGAGCGGAGCCGCCGGATTGAGAAGGACGGCGTGCTCGAGCTCCTCCGAGGCGTAGGTACGCACCGGCGCCTGACGCATGGCGTCGACGAACAGGCGGTCCGCGAAAATGTCGAGGTCCTTCTGGGCATCTCCGCCGCCGCCGACATGCCCATGGCTGTCGGCGAAGCCTGCACCAAGAACACCCTGATGGATGGTGTTGCGCAATTTGAGCGCGGCCGTGGCCAGGTGGCGGATGGTGGAAGCAACAGCTTCGCCGAACGGTTCCCGGCGCGCGATATAGGAGTTCAGATACGCATCCAGCGTCGAAGCAATCATGGCCAGTTCCTCCCCGCCCTCTGATCTCTTCTCCCCGGGCAGGGTTGTATCGAACCAAAAACCGCCTCATAAGTAAAATTTATTGTATTTACTTACTACGTAAAAAAAATTAAGTTATTCGGATGAAAAATCTGACGCTCAGGCATCTGCGCGCGGCGCAGGAAATCATGAAGCACGGAACGATCGCCGGTGCGGCGCATGCGCTTCGCCTGACGCCGTCTGCGGTCACCATCCAGCTCAAGCAGATTGAGGACGACGCGGGCATCATCCTTTTCGACCGGACCAATGAAGGATTGCGTGCGACCGCCGCCGGGCTTGTCTTCGTCGATGCCGCGCAGATGGTGGGAGAGCGTCTGCGCCAGCTCGACGACGAGATCGACGCCATCAAGGGTCTGCGGGCGGGTACGCTTGCTCTCGGCGTCGTGTCGACGGCAAAGTACTTCGCTCCTCACATGATGGCGACCTTTCGAAGTTTGCACCCCGACATTGCGATCAGCCTGGCGATCGGCAATCGGGCGGAGGTGATTACCAAGCTGAGGAACCACGAAGTCGACATTGCGCTCATGGGACGCCCGCCGCGCGACCTCCCCCTGCGTTCCGCCGTGTTCGGCGATCATCCACTGGTGATGATCGCAGCACCCGACCATCCGCTCGCCAAGCGGCGCGACATCAGCAAGGAGGAGATCGCCAAGGAACATTTTCTCGTCCGCGAGCCCGGATCCGGCACCCGGATCTCGCTCGAGATCTTCTTCAGCGAGATCCCCGGCAGGCTCGATGATCTCGGCACGGAAATGTCCTCGAACGAAACGATCAAGCAGGCGGTCATGGCCGATCTCGGCATCGCCTTCATCTCGGCCCATACCATCGCGATGGAACTGGAGTTCGGCAAATTGGTCGTGCTGGACGTGGTCGGCCTGCCCATCCGCCGCCAATGGTTTTCGGTCGCGCGCACGGACAGGGCAATCTCCCCCGCCATGGCCGCCTTCCAGGAATTTCTGCGCACGAAGGGTGCGCGATGCCTGCCGTTCTTCCACAAGCTCTACCCCGCAACCAACGAACAGCTCTAGTTGCACCCCTCACACGCCGACAGCATCAACCGCTGCGACGGAACATGATCTCACCCTTGCCGAGGACCGCGTTGTCGCCGCCATAGCGCGAAGGTCTGGTACCCAGCAGCGGCCGGTCGAGGATTTTTTCCTTGAGGAGGTAGCGGTCGAAAAGCGCCGGAAAGCCGATATCGACCACCCCGCAATCGATGAAGGTCGGCGAGAGATTGGCGGGCCGCCGGTCGAACAGCAGCGAGCCCCGTTTCATCAGGTGGCCGGGATAGAGACCGACACGACCGGTCGCCACGATCGTGCCCGCGATCATGCCTAATCCGGCGTAGTCTCCGCACCCCTTGCGCAAGACGATGATGCCGCGTCGCATTCGTTCGCCGGCACGGTCACCGGCCCTGCCGCCGACGACGATCAGACCGCCGGTCATGCCCTGGACTTCACCTGCCATGGGCGCGCCCACTCCGTCGCCGACGTTCCCCGTTATGTTGATGCGGCCACCGCGCATTCCTGAGCCCGCCTGCGGGCCGGCCTCGCCTTCGACGACAAGCGTTCCCCCGGCCATCTTTCGCCCCACGTAAGCGCCGACGTCGCCGGCGATCCGGATGCTGCCGGACGTCATCTCCGAGCCGATGCGATCGAACCTCTTGCTCCCGCCGTGAAAGACGATGCCCGATGGATCGGCACCGGTGACCTTGAAAAGATCTCCCACCTTGGCCGGTGTGCGGCTCGTGCCGACCGTGAGGTTCGCAATTTCGGCGGCGGACATGCCAGCAAGCCGCTCCGGGATCAGCGCCGACAGATCCAGCCTCTCTTCGGGTTCGGACCGCAGGGTGAAGGTGATCGGCTTCATGGCAGGAGGTCCCTGAGGTGATAATGGTACTTACCGAGCTTTCCCCCATAGTTTCCGGCGCTGATACGCAGGGCACCACGTTTCGGACCGAGATCGATCACGGCCTTCAGGCCGGCGCGCATCGCGGAGGCCACCGCGTCGCTGGTCTCGCCGTCGATGACGATTTCCAGCACCGAATTGATCTCGGGCCCGAGCGCGCTCTTGACGACGCCTCTGAGCGTCGGAGCGTAGGCATCGTTGGTCGAAGCCATCATGCCCTTGTATTTGCCGCCCACCTTGGAGCCTGAACGCACCACCCCGCCGGGGAACGGCATGATGGCGCCCGGTACTTTCTCGATCGCCTCGACCGCGCGTTCGGCGGCCCGGAGCGCTTTCTCTGCGTCTGCGGCCAGCATCAGGAGGTTGCCTCCGCCGACGGCCAGCTTCGTCATTCCGGTTTTCGCTTCACACAGGAATTCGCCGTCCATCACGGGCACGCGCCAATAGTGTCGTCCGCCGAATTTCTTGGAGATCTGCCAGCCGTCGCCGAAATATCGAAGGGATGAGCCGAGGTCGAGCATTGCGCTTCCCTCAAGATCGGCAAAGCACGCGCTGCCGGGGGAGGTCAGGACGCACTGTCCGAGTCTGCTCTTCAGCTGCTTCTGCAGTTCATCGGTCCCCATAGCAAAGATCATCACGCGGCAGCCCGGCCGCCCGTCGGGTGTCTTCGTGGCGGGAATGTCCATGTCGATGGCCGCTTCGCAACCGCAGCCGATGACCGAGGTCGCATATCCCGTCATGGTGATAGCCGCCTGCCGCGCCCATTTCAGCGAAGGAGCAGTGATGATAATCGCCGTCGCCCGCATGCCGAACGCTTCCGCAAATGTGTCGTCGATCTCGATTCCGTTGCGGCTCAGCTTCTGCATGCGACCTCCGCAAACGGGTTCTCGCGGGCAATCGCCGAATCCGCAAAGGTGAACCAGTCGAGCGACAGCCCATAGCGGTCCTCGTGATATGCCTGCATGCGTTTGACGATGCCCCTGTCCGGTGGCGGATTGAGGCGAAGTGCCCTTCCCCAGCGATAATGCGTGACGACCCCGTCTTCCACGACGAGATCGCCATTCTTGAACACGAGGGCCGCATCGCGGAACATCTTCGCGATATCCGGGCTTTTCCTGTAGACGGCGACGTCGGCGATGGCGCCGGCCCCGAGGTGCCCGCGGTCGGAAAGGCCGAGCAGCCGGGCGGGCGCGCAGCGCGTCATGATCGCGACCTCGTCCAGCGTGTATTCGCGGTAGATCGAGGCAAGCGTCGTCAACTCAAGAGCCGACTGGTCGAGCTCGGCGGCTTTCGCATTCCGCACGTCACGCGACATCAACAGTTCGAAGAGGTCGGGATAGGCCGTGAACGGCGCCCCGTTCGGATGGTCGGTGGTGAAGAAGACGCGCCACGGATCATTGATCAGCAGGAAAAGCTCCAGCCCCACCGCCCACTGCAGCGAGCCGTAATAGTCTTTCCGATAGCGGTAAGGCACGATGCCGCCGCCATTGCCGTCCCCGTCGATGATGACCGATTTTCTTGGGCTGGCATTCTTCATGCCGGAATACTGCCGCGTCACGTCCGACGAGATGGTAACTGTTTGGCCGAACATCACCTGGCCAATGTCGATCGTGACGTCGGGATTGCCGTTGACCTGTTCGGCGAGACGGGCAGCTTCCGACGAGAATTGGCGACGACCCTCGGTGCCGTAACCGTAAAACTGTAAATGGGCGAGATGGAGCGGCTGTCCTTCGGTCGAGCGGATCGTCTCCGCGGCCGTGGCCGCGCTGCCGGCGATACCGAGATTGTTCGCATGGACATGAAGCGGATGGGGAATGCCGAGGCGTCCGACGGATTCCTGCAGGGTCTTCACGATCCTGCGCGAACTGACGCCATAGGCGGGCACGATGTCGTCGAAGGAGAATGCTCGTACGTTTTCCTTGAACGCGGCCGCGGCACCGGCATTGATCACCTTCACACCCAGCGACCTCGACGCCCCGACCGTCCACGCCACGTAGTCATCGATCATGTCCGTCGACGCCTTGTCGCGGATCATCGACAGCAGGAAATCGTCATTGCCAAGGATCACCAGCGTCGCCTTGTCGATGATCGGTATATCGGCAAGCTCGAGATGAGTGTGCAGAGCGCTCGTGGGCGACATCGCCGGCTCGACAACGGTGGTGAAACCCATGCGGGCATAGAGGCAACCGGTGCTGAACGTGGACCATCCGGCATTCGACAGTGGAGTGTTCAGCGGTCGTTTCATATGGGCAGGGTGCTGCTCGGGCAGCAGCAGGCGAGCCGTGTTCACGTTGCCGCCGCCGATATGTGAATGGATGTCTATCGCACCCGCCATCACAATGCAGCCGGACACGTCGTAGGTCTTGTCTGCCCGTCGCGATTGAGGTTTGTCCACGATGTGGCCGTCCTCGATCCAGACGTCCCGCTTGCCCGTAGCGGCGTTCAGCGGATCGACGACTTCTCCCCCGAAAGACGGATCAGCATGGCAAGACCTCCCCACCGGGCAATCCGGACGCAAGCTGCGCCACAAGATCGGCAACGCGCGGCAGATTGGAGGAAGTACTGGCCGTGACGGCCCTGAACGCCGAGGTCCGGCTCGAGTAAACCACGCCATCATGGTCGACCCCTGCCCGCCCTATGCCGAATGTCACTGCAGATCCGGCAATCGGTCGCTCGGTTCGCCCCATGACGATGGTCGGCAACTTGCTTGCCCTCGCAGGCTTTTCGCCGTCGCGCTCGCTGACCCACAGGTGCAGGTCCGCCTCGCCACTAGCTATCATTCGCTCCACATCGCAGAGCCATGGATCGTAGACAGGTAGCCCGGTTGAAAACCCCGTGCGCGGCGGCAGCCCCGTCATCCACACGGATGCAAGCACCATGCCCCAAGCATCGTCGTCGAACGGGAGGAAAAGCGCCGTCGCACGCCGACTCTTGTTCAGATCCGTAAGGAGCCCCTGCAGCATCGCCAATCCACCCGGATCGCCGGTTCGCGAAAAGATGAAGACGGGGAAGTGCGCCTTGGCCAGCGCATCCCGCAACGCCTCGGAGTTCGACACCGTCGTGGATGACTGCCGGCCGGCAAGTTCTGCTCTCAACACACCCAGCGCCACACCAAGAGGGAGGCCCTCGGCCTCGAGCAAAACTGCCTTGAGTTTGCGTGCCAGCTTGTCAGTCGCTTCGAAACCGGCCCCCGCCATGTGGAACCAACGGCGCTTGTGCCCCTGCGAAAGGTCGGGCTTGGAGGACGCAATACCCAGAAGGAGGTCGTGGTGAAGCTGCGGTATGTCACCGACGATGATTATCAGGTCGGCACGCCGCCGGGCCTCGGTTGCCGTCGTAAAGAAGCCGCCAGTATTGGTATGAAGCGCGATCTCGTCGACTAGGTCACGGCCGTTCGCATGGTCGTAGCTTGCGCCCACGCGCTCTGCCAGCGCAATGACGCTGCGACATCCGTGAACATCCGAATCGACTGAAAACACCGGGCAACGGCTTGATGCCAGAAGCTTCGAGGCTTGCTGAATCGCGTCCTCAAGAGCAACCTTCCGGCCGCCAATCCATGCAACCATCCCACTCCGCGACTTTCTGGTGCCACGGTGAAGTTAGCCCATTTTCCGCAAATGTGAAGTCTGCCAGCCGGGGAAAATTCAGCACCGGCGTCAGCCTTCAGCGATCAGTCATACTTGATGTAGGCAAATCGCTGGTCGGTCGCCGGCGTGCCTTCGAGCGAGCCGCCTTCGGTTCCAGGCTGCCATTGCACGACGTCCTCGATCTTGCGCGCAAGCTCGAAATCCTTGTCCGTCACGCCCTTCGCCGCGTGGTTCATCAGCAGAACCTCGACCCAGGCATAGGATGCCTTCAGGTCGGGATGGTGCCATGCCGTCTCCGCCAGGTGGCCGATCGTATTGATGACCATCAGCGTCGATTTCCAGCCATGCGTCTTGTACTTGCGGCGGATCCAGCCGTTCTCGTAGCGCCAGTGTGGAAGGTCCGCCTTCAACTTGGCCACGATCTCGTCTTCGGTATAGACGCGTTCCTTCCTGCGTCCGCTCGCCTCGTCTGCGCTCATCTTCGTCGCTCCCAAATCTTTCGCCGTGCGGCTTGCGCCCCGTTTAAAAAAAGATAACATGATTTCGGGCCCGATTATCGAAAAGTTCAGAACCAGAGCTGATGTCGGATTCCGTCTCCATACAAGTTCCCGCTCGCCTGCATCTCGGTTTCCTTGATATTCCGGGAAAGACCGGCTTGAGGTTCGGCAGCATCGGACTGCCGTTGGAAGGCATTTCCACCCGCTTGACCATTGCTCGCGCCGCCGAGACGACGGTTGAAGGGAAGGAAACGGCCCGCATTCTCGATCACCTGGCCAAGCTCGGGCCTCACCTCGGGCTCTCCGGCCACCATCGCATCGTCGTTCATGAAGCGATCCCCGACCATGCCGGCCTTGGATCCGGCACGCAGCTCGCGCTCGCCGTATCCGCCGCACTGCGTACCCTGCACGGTCTGCCCTTCGACGTCAGCGCGGACGCCGTTTTCCTCGGGCGCGGCACGCGCTCGGGCATAGGCGTCGCGGCATTCGAGGAAGGCGGCCTCATCCTCGATGCAGGCAAGGGCAGCCGCGACCAGACGCCGACGGTGATTTCCCGCCAGCACTTTCCTGAGGAGTGGCGGGCCATACTTGTTTTCGACGGATGCGCCCAGGGCATCCACGGCGAGGCCGAGATCAGCGCGTTCCGTGAATTGCCCTCCTTCCCCGCCACGAGTTCGGCGGCGATATGCCGCCATGTCCTGATGGGGATCATGCCCGCACTGATCGAGAAAGACATTCTTGCCTTCGGCGACGCAGTGACGGCGATCCAGCGCGAAGTCGGCAACTATTTCGCCCCGGCGCAAGGCGGGCTCTTCACGAGCCCTGCAGTGGAGGCGACCCTGACGCAGTTGGCGGCCGCCGGCGCCGTCGGGATTGGCCAAAGCTCCTGGGGCCCGACCGGTTTTGCCTTCGCTGCGTCCCAGGCCGCGGCCGAGCGGATCATTGCCGCCGCGCGGCCGGAAGCGGGCACGACCATCCGGATCCTGGGCGGCAGGAATGGCGGCGCGAAGATTATACGCTCGGTGACACCGCCCCGCTTCGCGATGGAACACGAGCGCCACAACTAGCGGGAGGGCCAGGCGACATGAGCCGCAAAACCATTCTACATATGCTCACGCCTCTCAAGCAGATGAGCCCCTTCGACGTCAACATGGCGCTCGATGCAGGATATGACAGCGTCATCCCCTACACGGGGGTGACCTTGGCCGATGTCGGCAATCTCGTACAGGACGCGATCTTCTCCCGTCCGCCGGACGCGGGCGTCGCCACGGGCATCTTTCTCGCCGGGAAGGACGTGACGGTCGCACTCGACATGCTGGATGCGGCAAAGAAGGCGATGGTGCCGCCCTTCGAAGTCTCGGTGTTCGCCGATCCGGCAGGCTCATTCACCACCGCTGCCGCCATGGTCGCGAAGGTCGAGAAGGCGCTCGCAAAGCATGACGGCCGCACGCTCTCAGGCACGAAGGTTACGATTTTCGGCGCGACTGGAGTGGTCGGTTACTGCACCGCAGTGATCTGCGCGAAAGAGGGAGCGGACGTGACGGTGGCGGGTCATGACGGCCTGACCC
This sequence comes from Sinorhizobium sp. BG8, assembly GCF_016864555.1. Taxonomy (NCBI): domain Bacteria; kingdom Pseudomonadati; phylum Pseudomonadota; class Alphaproteobacteria; order Hyphomicrobiales; family Rhizobiaceae; genus Sinorhizobium; species Sinorhizobium sp. BG8. The sequence goes on from NZ_CP044012.1 coordinate 680,310, forward strand.
GAGCATCCGACGTGGCGCAATCGATCAATGGACGCTTCGGCGTCACCGTCCGGCCGGAGGACGGATCGACCGACGAAAAGAAGACCGCTTTGCTCCAGCGTGCGGAAGTCGTGCTTTCCGCCGCCAGAGCCGGCGTCCAGGTGATCTCGGCTGCACAGATCCGGCAGGCATCCAACCTGATTGTTGCGGCGGACGTGAACGCCGTGCCGCCCGCCGGCATCGAAGGACTGGCAGTCAATGCCAATGCGGAACCGCTGGATGCGACAAGCGCCGTCGGCATCGGTCCGCTCTCCATCGGCAACGTCAAATACAAGACGCAAGCCGGCCTGTTCAAGCAGATGATCGCCGCCGACAAGCCGGTCATTTACGATTTTCGGGATGCATTCACCCTTGCACGCAGCATCGCCAAATAGCCCCTCTGTCCTCATCGCAGCCATTTCAGGGCGTTCCCTGGCGGCGGCGGCACGCCGTGCCGGCTATCGCCCGCTTGTGGCGGACCTCTTCTGCGACGCCGACACCGTAAATCTTGCCGAACGGACGGCGCGACTCTCCGGGTCTCTCGCAGAAGGGATCGATGGAGAGCAGATAGCGACGACCCTGCATGCGTTGGCGCAAGGCGAAATGCCTGCGGCGCTGGTCTATGGCTCGGGTTTCGAGCGAAAACCTGAAATCGTGGAGGTGCTCGAAAAGGCATTTCCGCTGGCCGGCAACAGCGCGGCCACGCTCCGGTTTGTAAAGGATCCACAGTCCTTGTCCGAGCTTTGTGCGGAGATCGGCATACAGCATCCCGAAATCCGCTTCAGTGCCCCGGAGAGCATGGACGGCTGGTTGAACAAGCTTGGCGGCGGTGCCGGCGGCTCCCATGTGCGGCATGCCGGGCAGCACCAACTGGCGCAAGGTCAGTACCTCCAGCGGTTCGTCGCCGGGCAGAGCGTTTCGGCGCTGTTCGTCGCGGACGGACGGCGCGCCAAGATCGTCGGTTTCAGCCGGCAATGGACCTCGCCGTCCAGCACCTCGCCGTTTCGCTATGGCGGCGCCGTGCGGCTCGCAAGATTCCCCAAAGGCAAGAGGACACGTATCGCCGCCTGGCTCGATAAGCTGACCCGCCGGACGGGTCTCCTTGGCCTTTGCAGTGCCGATTTCATTGATGCCGAAGACGGCCTGCACCTCATCGAAATCAATCCGCGGCCAGGGGCGACCATCGACATCTTTGATACCGACGAGGCGCCGCTGCTCACCCAGCATCTGCGGGCGGTGCGCGGACAAAGCGTACCGCAACCGACCTACAGGGGTGCCGTCGCATCGGCGATCGCCTATGCCGCGCATCCCATCGACCGCTTCCCGGAGATCGACTGGCCGGAGATGACGGCGGATCACCAGAGCCCCGGCACCACGCTTCAGCTCGACGACCCCATCTGTACCGTACTGGCGCGAGCCCGCTCCGCGGCAGGCGCCGAGCGCGCCGTCAAGCATCGCATCAAGGACTTGGCGAAGCATTGGAAAGGGGAGTTCCAATGAAAGACAACAGAGCCCACCTCAACAGAAATGCCCAGAAGATCGTCGATGAGATCATCGCCGACGCAGAGCGGTACGGCGTCGAGCACAGCCGCGGCAATCTCGGGGAGCATCGGATCGACGCCGGTTCACGCAGCCCCGGGGGGCTGGAAGTAGGGTTGCGGGTCGTCGAAATCTGCATGGGCGGCCTCGGAAAAGCAGCCGTGACGCTCGACCGGTACAGCGAACGCTGGCCTCTCAGCATCGACGTTCAATCGTCTCGACCGGTGCTCGCCTGCCTCGGCAGCCAGTATGCCGGCTGGCGGCTGTCGCATGAGAAGTATTTCGCGATGGGATCGGGGCCTGTCCGGGCGCTTGCCAGGGTCGAACCGCTCTTCGACGAGATCGCCTACAGGGAGGATGAAGCCGCATCCTCCGTCATCGTGCTGGAGACCGACAAGCCGCCACCGCAGGCCATCGTGGAAAAGGTCGCGGCTGCAACGGGGTTAAAGCCGGAAGACCTGACCTTCATCTATGCCCCCACCCAGAGCCTCACCGGCTGCACGCAGATCGTCGGGCGCGTGCTGGAAGTGGCCTTGCACAAGGCGCATGACCTGCATTTCCCCTTGATTCAATCGTCGACGGAATGGGGACTGCTCCGGTTCCCGCGCCCCACCCGGATTTCCTGACGGCGATGGGACGCACGAACGACGCGATCATCTATGGCGGGCTCGTACAGTTGTTCGTTCGCGGAAGCGCCGCCGCCGCGCGCGACCTTGCGGAGCAACTGCCGAGCACCTCGTCGCGCGACTACGGCGCGCCGTTCTCGAACATCTTTGAGAAATTCAAGGGGACTTCTATGCGATTGATCCGCATCTGTTCAGTCCTGCCGAGGTCATCGTGACGGCGATCGAAACCGGCGATACGTTCAGAACCGGCCGCAGAAATCTGGAAATGTTGGAGCAGTCCCTTGGCTGAAAACTTATCCGCGGGCCGCATACTCATCGTGTCCGACAAGCCTGACAAGCAGGTCAAGCAACTCTGCGCATCCTTCAAGGGGTTCGGAGCGGATCCCTTCTTCTGCCCACTCGCCGATATTGCCTTCGACACGCGCTACCCCTCCGGGATAGCGATACCATCCTTCGACGGAGCACTTCCGGCCGGCGTTGTCGTGCGCTCGATCTCTTCCGGGAGCTTCGAGGCCATCACACGACGTCTCGGCATTCTACACGCGCTTACCCATATGGGCGTGCCGGTCTGGAATTCAGCCAAAGCAATCGAGCGCTGCGTCGACAAATCGATGACGACATTCCTGCTGGCCCAGGCGGGCCTGCCGACTCCCCAAACCTTCGCTGTAGAGGGACTCGACAATGCGAAGGTCGTTGTCGATCGCGAGGCGTCGCAAGGTCCACTGGTCCTCAAGCCGCTTTTCGGATCGCAGGGGCGCGGCCTGAAGCTCATCCACTCCGTCGAGGATCTGCCCGACCCGGCCGATATCGACGATACATACTACCTGCAACGCTTCGTTGAGCGCACCGCCCCGCCCTATCGCGACTACCGGGTCTTCGTGTGCGACGGAGAAATCCTCGGAATGATCGAGCGCTGCGCGGACAGTTGGATCACCAACATCGCACGAGGCGCGAAGGCGAGGCCGGTCGCGGCCCTGCTCCATCACAAGCTCGAGGAGCTGTCGCTCGCCGCGGCCAGGGCGATCGGCACCGATTTCGCGGGCATCGACATCGTGCAGGCTGACGACGGCGGCCTCCAGCTTCTGGAGGTCAACAGCATGCCCGCCTGGACCGGCTTGCAATCGGTGGTGCCCGTACGGATCGCCGAACGAATCGCCGCGGCAATGTGCGCCCGGATCGACTCGGCCAACCGGGAAAGATCGGCGGCCTGATGCTGTCGCGCGAACAGATCGCCTCTATCTATGTCGATTCATGCAGGGCCGAAATCGATGCGCTGAAGCCGGGAAACGTTCATCGCTTCGCGGACGGCCACCACATGACGGCGCAACAGTTCTTGGAGAGCGCCGAGATCACGGCGGCGCCCATCACCTTTCCCGATGCTTCCGTCGGCGAACGTGTTCTCGCCTCCGCCTCCATAACGAGAGAGAAGGTCGGCACCAACACCAATCTCGGCATACTGCTGCTCTGTGCCCCTTTGGCCAAGGCGGCCGAGATCGCGTCCCTGGATCTTCGGCAGAGCCTGCAGGATGTCATCGGTGCGATGGACGATCGCGACACACGCGACGTGTTTGCCGCCATCCGGCTCGCAAACCCGGGCGGGCTCGGCAAATCCGAGACCAACGATGTCAACGACGAGCCGGTCGGCTCTCTCGTCGAGGCGATGCGGCAAGCGGAGCATCGCGATTCCGTCGCCAGGCAGTATGCGACGGGCTTTGCCGACATATTCGCCGGCGGACTGTCGGCACACGCCAAGGCGCTCGCCGATGGCGAAACCGGAATGTGGCCGACCGTGTTCGTCTACCTCCAAATGCTGTCCACGTTTCCCGACAGCCATATCGCGCGAAAGCATGGCCTCGTCATCGCCGAGGAGGTGCGCGGGCAGGCCGAAGACATCTTCAGGGAAATCGCTCGGACCAGCGACACGAAGGCCCGGGAGCGTACCCTCCTGGCATTCGATTCCCGCTTGAAAGCCAGCGGTTTGAACCCCGGAACCTCAGCCGATCTGACCGTGGCAACGCTTTTTGCGGCAGGCGTCAACTTCGCCTTGCAATGTGCAAACGTAAATGCTTGAATTTCAGCGGCGGGAACATTCCATCCGCTGCTATCTGGCCAACCGACCCAGCCAAAAGGGTGCTGTGAACAAGGATAGCTGTCCATCGAGAGTCGTGTCTCGAGGTACGGCAATCTTTGGACAAAACCATTTGGTCAAAAGGTACAGGGAGGTATTGGGCCATGGCAAAGATCAACAAGGTATTGGTTGGTGAATCCCTCGTTGGGGAGGGGAATGAAGTTGCGCATATCGATCTTCTGATCGGGCCGCGCGGCAGCGCCGTCGAGTCGGCATTTTGCCACGCATTGACGAACAACAAGGATGGGTTCACGTCGCTGCTCGCAGTGATCGCCCCGAACCTGGCATGCAAGCCGAACACCGTGATGTTCAACAAGGTCACGATCAAGGGTGCCAAGCAGGCCGTGCAGATGTTCGGTCCCGCTCAGCATGCAGTCGCAAAGGCCGTGCAGGACAGTGTCGCGGACGGCACGATCCCGGCCGACGAAGCCGATGACGTGTTCATCTGCGTCGGTGTGTTCATCCACTGGCAGGCCGAAGACGACGCGAAGATCCAGAAATACAACTATGAGGCAACCAAGGAAGCGATTCAGCGCGCCGTCACAGGCAAGCCAACTGCCGCGGAAGCCACTGCCCAGCGCGACTCCGTCAAGCATCCCTTCGGTGCTTAGGAACGGGACAACCCCGCTCAGAACAAGCCCCCGGTTGAAACAGGTGGCCTGATGCGCCGGTTGGCAAAGCTGCTCGGCTTTTGAAGACTGAAATGCATCTAGCATCGGAAAGCGGAATAGGGCTTCCGCCATCGCGACGTCCTTCCGTCTCCCTCACGTGCTCCTACGGGCAAAGTGAAGGAACGGAAGGATGGCGTGGTGGCGGAGTCCTTTTTTTATTGTCATCGCGCTTGGGACGGTCCCATGAAGGAGGAGATGTCGGCCTCGCTCAACGCCCCGTTGTGGAGCGAACTGGCGACCAGGGCACCCGCAATGCCCATAACTTCCAGTCGCCGAAGATCAGCCGCGTCGCGGACGCCACCTGCGGCAATGACGGCGCGGTTGCCTGCGCGGGTCTTGACCTTACGCAACACGTCGTAGTCCGGTCCATCCCCTGCCCCAACCTTGCCAAGCGTCATCACGATCACGGTGCCCGGCCAGAGTTCGCTTTGTTCGAGGATTTCCGGTGGTCCGAGAAAGGCGTTCGCCCGGAAATCGAGGGAAAGCAGGAGCCTGGGATTGTTGCCGAACCTGCGCAGGAGACCGGTGTCCACCTGGCTTTCGGAGCCGAGCACGGCGAGCGTGCGCGCGTTGTCGAGAGTGGCGGCGATATCGTCGCTGCTGGAAAACCCGGCATCGAGCCAAACTTCCGGCGCCGGCCGCAACCCTGCCAACAGTTCAGCAGCCTGCAACGGCCGGGCTCCGTTTTCGATGGCATCGAGATCAGCAACGTAGAAGGCGGGGAACGGAAAGACCTGCCGCAAGGCAGCCGCCACATCCGCTATGTCGGCAGTGGCGCTCAATGGTGTTTCTATGGGCCTGTAGGCGTTGCGCACCCCCATATGCGCGCGCACTACGAGGCCATCTTTCATGTCGAGTACTGGAACGATAATCACATGCTCAATCTCAATGGGAAACGACGACGGGTATGAAAGCGTCAATTGCAGCCGTTGAAAAGAGGACTGTGATCGGCTGGGACATCGGAGGCGCGCATCTGAAGGTGGCGCGGGCCGATGGCGGCAGGATCACGCTCGCGAGAACGATCAGAGCCTCGATGTGGCTTGGTCTGGATCAGGTAAGGGCCGCCCTGCAAGAGCTTGGACCATTGGTCGATCGCAGTGCAATCAACGTGTTCACCATGACCGGCGAGCTCTCCGACGGGTTTCCGTCGCGCGACGAGGGGATCCGCCAGTTGCTCGACTTCATCGAGACAGAATTCGGCGTGGACGGAAGCCTGATCTACGCGGGCCGCGCGGGGTTCTCCGATATTGCTGGCGCCCGCCCGCTTGGGCCTGACATTGCCTCCGCCAACTGGCATGCGACGGCCGCCCTGACGGCCGAACGCGTTGGCGAAGGTCTCTTTGTGGATATGGGTTCCACGACCACCGACATTCTCGCCTTGGCCGGCGGGAAGCTGGCGAGTAGCGGGTACTCGGACGCTGAACGGCTTCTCACCGGGGAGCTTGTCTACACCGGCTTCACGCGCTCGGCGCTGATCGGGATTGCCGAAAGGGTGCCTGTCCGCGGCGCGATGACGCCGCTGATGAACGAGTACTTCGCCAACACCGCCGACATTTCGCGGATCATGGGCATACTCGACGAGCACGACGACCATTACCCGACGGCGGACCGGAGGGAAAAGACGGTCTCCGGATCGATCGGTCGGCTCGCCCGCATGATAGGGCGCGACAGCAGTGACCTGGAGGACGAGGAGTGGACGGACATCGCCAGCTGGTTCAGCGAACACCAGTTGCGGATGATCCATGATGCGGCGTTCCGGGTGCTTGCGAGCGCGCGGACGGAACGGTCGGCACCGGTCGTCGGTGCGGGAATCGGGCGGCCCCAGATCCGCCGCCTGGCAGAGCGCCTCAATCGGCCCTTCATCGATTTCGGCTCGCTCATTCCCGCAACGCAGGAGGCGCGCGACGATGCAAGCAAGGCCGGACCGGCAGCGGCGGTAGCGCTGCTCGGCCTGTCGCACATCGCGCAGACTGCGAACAAGCGTTGACGACGGACCGGAGGAGAGCGACGCCAGCTCCGTCAGGTCTCCCCCGCATGTTGACGGACACGTTCCATCAGCCAATCCCACGCCTGACGTTCATTCGGGCCGGCGGTCTTGTCGATTGCGATGGTCAGGTAGGCGATCTCGGAGTCGATTTTTTCCTTGGGCAGCATGTGCAGCCGGCTGACGAGAATTGCCAATTCGAGTACTGCAGCCTTGGCACGGTTGAGCCCGAGGAACGGGGCGTGACAGCCTTCGGAGGCGACCCTGCAGAAATGGCGTGGACGAACGCCGTCATCCTCGACCGACACGACCTCGAGGACGGAATGGCTGAGAGCCGCCTCGAGCCGCGGCACCGGACAGCCGTCCACCTTCACCAGGGGCCACGCCTTGCGGCCCGTCAGACATCCGGCGAATATCCGCATGTCGTCGGTGTAGTTGACGACGGCAACGGGCACGGCGGCGAGATTGTCGAGGGTCCTTGACGGCCGGAACGGGGCGATGATCCAGCCATCATCCTTGGAGATGATCCCGAGCGGCGCGATGTGGACGGTCCCGTCGGCGCCGATGGTCGTCACGATCGTTTCCCGGATGTAGCTCATGCCGAGTCCTTCCGTGCCCGCAACGTGTGCCCGGCTTCCGCAAGGCGCGTGCGATCCTTTTCCGGCTCGGGCACGGCCACCCCCCACGCGAGCGGCTCGTCCTGAGCGTAGCGCTTGCCGAGTTTCCAGGCGATCTCAGCCTTCGTCAGTTCCGCGCCCAGATAGAAGGCATGCGCTCCATCCTCCTCGACACCGAGAAACGGAAACAGCTCGAACGCATCCGAGTGCGTCCAATGACCCTTGACGTTGAAGACATGCACCCCGTCTTCGGCCGTCATGATCCTGAAATTGGCATCGCGCACTGTGCCGGCCAGTGCGCCGATATCCTCGAGGCTGCTGGCGAACGGCTTGCGGTCGTGAATCTGCAGAAGGCCCGGATCGTAGCCTCGGGGCAAGGAGCGGTCCTGTTTCGCGGCAAACATGATCCTGCGCGCCCGGTCATGCTCCTCAACCGTCCTCACCGTATGCGGGGAGACGTTGACCACCAGGACGTTGGCAATCGACAGCTCCGAACAGAGCCCCGAGAGGATCGCAGTGACGCCGGCTGAATCAGCGTCAGTCAGCTCGGTGAGATTGCCGGTACCCATCATCATCTCTACGTCAGGCCATCGGCGGCGAGCCTCGATGAAGCGCCCCAGCGACGCGGCAAAGCCGAAATGGATGGGATCGAGCACCGGATCGGCGATGAAGGCTATTCCGGCGGCCCGGGCGGCATCGATCGCACGACCAAGAGACTCGAGATCCCCGGGGATTGCCGGAACGAGAATGGGCGTAGTGCCACGGTAGGCTGCAGCGATTCCGATCGTGTCCTCGTTCAGGCTCAGCAAGTAGTCAGCCCCGGCCTCCGCCGCGCGTTCCAGTTCTCCGGTGTCGGCAGAATCGACGCTCACCGCAAGCCCCTCGGCCTTGAGCGTCCGTACTGCTTCGGCCAGGTGGTCGAAGGGCGTATCCGGAAGACAGCCGAGGTCGATCACGTCGGCACCCGCGGCGGCAAGGCTGCGGGCGCGCACCAGAAGACTTTCGATCGGCAGCGCGGAAGCATCCACGATCTCTGCGAAGATGCGCATGTCGTGCCGGCTGAGATCGACGGGTTTGCCGGCGCGTCCCAGATAGGCGGGCAGGTCGGCAACCTCGTCAGGCCCGCGCACGAAGGGTGCCGCGAAGGTATCGCTCAGCCGCTGGAGATCGCCTCGGTAGCGGCCGGGCAGAACGAAGCGGTCGGCCGTCACTGTGCGCGGCAGACGTCGCAGGATGATCTCCTCGGTCATCAGCGCGGCGACCTTCACGCCGATATCGACGATCTCCCAGGTGAACGGCGTCTTTCCCAGCCCGGCCAGGATCCCTTCAAGCCTGGCCTTTGCGAGATGTCCGGTGAGGAAGACGAGATGTTCAGTCATCCTCGGCGATCGCCTCCCGCCGCAGGGCAATGGCCGCCTTCAGCTCGGCGAGGGATTCCACGACAGTCGTGTAGTCGAACGTCTTGAGCCGTGCGGTATTTTCGAGGTCAATCGGCCTTGGATAGACCTTGACCATCCCTTCGGGTGCCATGGTCTCCAGTTCAGGCGCCGTATCGCAGGCAAAGACGATTGAAGGGACGCGACACTTTCCTGCCTGTGCGAAGACATTGGTCGCAAGCGTATCGGAGATTCCCCAAACGCACTTCGCCACTGTGTTCGACGTCGCCGGCGCCACCACCACCGTATGATAGTCACCGTGATAGAGGCCGCCGACCGGGACCGCGCTCGCCGTCTTGTCACGCAGGACGCGCATCGTCTCGGGAAACTCCAGCTTGAGACGATACATCCTCAGAACTTCGTCTGCTGCCTTTGAAACGAAGATGTCGCAATGATCGAGCTCGCGAATGAGCTCGAAACTCTCCACGAAGAAATGGCCGGATCCGGTGAGGACCCATGCCCAACGGGGCGTTCGAAGCACTGTCATCGACCGATTTCTCCTTCGGCCATCTGGCGATGGAGTATATGGCGTCCCGGCACCTCCGTCATCGGCACTTGTGAGCGCAGCGCCTTCAGCGCTGCCGGCCCGGCTATAGTCAATGCAACCTCCTCCCCAAGAAGTTGCGGCAGCATGGCATCGACAATGCCTTTGTCAACCAGCTGTTCAAGGTTCGGCATGACGCCATCGACATCAACCTGTTTGATCAGGAGGAGATTTCCGGCGCCAAGCCGGCGAGCAAGCCAGGCGGCAAGCGAGTCGGACGTGACATCCCAGGATTGTGCGATCTCCGGCGCTGCGCGGGTCATTGCGGACGGCAGCCACACCGGCACCCTTCCTCTGGAGAGCGCGCTTTCAATCTCCGCTTGGGAACGAGCGGTACACAAGCGCTCATGCCGCTCGGCAATCGCGATTCCAAACTGCTCCATGGCCAGGATCGCCATCTCGTGCGCGGCCGCGTCCGAAAATCGCATGCTCTTCTGTGTGAAACGGACGAGATCGGCGAAAGGACCACCTCCCGGCACAACGACCAATGGAAATGTCGCGGAAGCCAGGGCCTCTATCCAGGCATCCATTTCCGGCCGTCCCGCCGTGCTCCCCCCGAGCTTCACGACGAGAGGGCTCATCATGCCGCGCCCCGCCCTCCTCTCGATCCCTCGGTATGGGCAGGCGAGGGTTTCGAGGCCCGAATGCTTTCCTGCGTTCGCTCGATCTGGACGCCGACACCTCCCGGACCAAGCTCCAGCTTCTCGGCCCGTACGACAACCCGGGTGACGCGCGGACTTTCGAGAACGAGTGCTGCAATTTGCTCGACCAGGGTTTCGACCAGTTCGACATGGCCACGGCCCACGATCGAGCGAATGCCGTCCATGATGAGGTCATAGGACACGACATGACGCATGTCCTCGGGATTGCGGGTGACGCGCAGCACGTCGGCGGTTACGTCGAACCGTACCTTCTGCGTCTTCCCATGCTCGAAGCTGTAGGCGCCGATCTCGACCGGAAGAACGAAATCCCTGACGAAGATCTGATCCGTGCCCAGTCCGGCATCGGCCGGATCAGGGAAGTATCCGCGCGCCGCTAGAAGTTGATAGTCGACCCGCGACACGGCCTCCGGCGGCTGCTCCTGGGGGATGAGCGCGCGAATCTTCGCTACTGACTCCGCGTCGATCTCGCTGCTTCGGGACTGCCCACCGCACAAGGCCCCGCGAAAGCCGATGAAATCGGGCCCGTAGGGCAGCAAGCGCGGGATGTCAGGCGCCTCGAGCGAGCCGGCAAGCCCAACCATCATGCCGTGCCGGTGAGCGTCCTCGACAAATGCCGCGATGCGGTCCGGAGGGAGGTGGTGAAGCAACCGCCCCTTCGCCTTGTCATCGGTGTCGACCATGACACCGTGAAAGCCGATCTCACCCAAAGCGGCCAGCATTCCGCCTTCATACCGGTGATCGGCAAAGAGTACGGCGATCAGCTTCTTGCTGCGCGCAATGTCGGAAAGCGCGTCCGCGCAGGCAATCGCCTGCTCCGACGGGAAAAATCCGATCTTGATGAAATCGACCCCGGTGGCCGCTATCTCCAGGACCTTCTCCGCGACTGCCCTCTTCTCCATGGGAAAATCACCGCAGGCGGCGCTCACCGACCTTCTGCCGGATACGAACTTCACCACGTCGACGATCGTTTGCGTGTCGACGGCCCCCAGCGCTCCCGAGAGGGCTCTTTCAGATCGATGACGTCGACTCCAGCCCGCAGCACGATGTCGGCTTCCCGGCAATCTCGAACGCTCGCCAGCATCATCGTCATCAGACGTCTCCCCTCGCGGCACAAATTTCCGTGAGCGTAAACCGAAAGTTGAGAGGCAGGGTTGAGATTGCGGCGGAATTGGGTACAAACATTGCGGGCACCTTTCATGCATGAACAGCTCGTCGAGCCAATACGGTCGGCGAGCGGGATTTGGTATGGTCATGAAGAGTACGGTGCCGAATACTCTAGCGTTTTTTCTCGCCTTTTTTTCGATGATCGTCAATGCGCCGCCAGTGGTTGCGCAAGACAAGCCGGCCGAGCCGGCGGGAATAGAGATCCGGATCGGATATCTGCGCGCCTACGAGCCGCAACTTGCGCTTTCAGTTCTGGACGTGCCGCCGCGCGACGAGGGAGTGGCCGGCGCGACGGTCGCGATCAACGACAACAACACGACCGGCAAGTTCCTAGGGCAGTCCTTCAAGCTCGACGTGACGGAAGTGAAACCCGGGACCGACATCGTGCCCGTTTTCAAGGAAATGCTCGCACGGGGCGACAAGTTTGTTCTCACGGACATCGCAGCGAAACAGCTGCTTTCAATCGCCGACGTGGCGAAGGAAAACGGCGTGCTGTTGTTCAATGTCGGCGCAACGGACGACATATTGCGCGAGGAGGAATGCCGCTCGAACGTGTTCCACACCGCTCCGACCCGCACGATGCTTGCCGACGGTCTCGCCCAGTATCTCGTCTGGAAGCAGTGGCCGAAATGGGTCCTGCTCTATGGCTCGCACGAGGGAGACCAGCTTTTCGCCGATGCAATCCGCCGCTCCGCCAGCCGCTTTGGCGCAACGATCGTGGAGGAGCGCCTCTACAAGGATACCGGCTCGGCTCGCAGAACCGATACGGGCGTTATCCAGGTGCAGCAGCAGATGCCGGTCTTCACGCAGGGTCTTCCCGAGCACGACGTCGTCATCGTGGCTGACGAGAGCGAAGTCTTCGGGAGTTATGTCCCCTTTCGCACATGGACCCCGCGACCAGTCGCGGGAACGGCCGGGCTGATTCCCGGCTCCTGGCATCCGGCAAGCGAACAATGGGGTGGATCGCAGATCCAGAATCGCTTCCAGAAAGCGACCGGGCGGCGAATGCTCTCCAAGGACATGCAGGCGTGGACCGCGGCACGCATACTCGGCGAAGCCGTGACGCGCACGAACAGCAATGCCCCGGAGCAAATCGAGGGGTTCATCAAGGCCGAGAACTTCTCCGTTGCAGCCTTCAAGGGGCAGAAGGTGACATTCCGCCGGTGGAACTGGCAGTTGCGCCAGCCGATCCTGCTTGGCGATGGCAGGGGAGTGGTCTCGACCTCACCGCAGGAGGGATTTCTTCACGAATTTTCCGAACTCGACACTTTGGGAGTGGACCAACCGGAAACGGCCTGTAAGCTAAACTAGAAATTGCAGGGAGGAGAAGAATGCGCAGGTATCCGATATTATGCCTCGGCACGGCGGCGGCCTTAGCCTATGCCCAGCCGTCCTGGGCCAATGCGATCTATGTTTCCAACGAAAAGGACAATACGGTTACGGTGGTCGATTCAGCCACCATGGAGGTGGTCAAGACGATCAATGTGGGTCAGAGGCCGCGCGGCATCACCATCTCTCACGATGGGAAGCATCTGTATGTTTGCGCCAGCGATGACGACACGGTCGAGGTTATCGACACCGCGACACATGAAATCATCGGCTCCCTGCCCTCCGGGCCGGATCCGGAGCTGTTCGTGCTTTCGCCGGACGGCAAGACACTCTACGTCGCCAATGAGGACGACAATCTCGTCACGGTGATCGACGTCGAGAAAGGCAGCCTTATCACAGAGATACCGGTTGGCGTGGAGCCGGAGGGCATGGGCATCAGCCCGGACGGCAAGACGATGGTCAACACGTCCGAAACGACCAACATGGCCCATTTCATCGACACGTCGACCCATGAGATCGTCAACAACGTGCTGGTCGATGCGCGCCCGCGCTTCGCCGAATTCAAGCCCGATGGATCCGAGGCGTGGATAACGTCCGAAATCGGCGGGACGGTCTCCGTTGTCGATAACGCCACTCGCGAGGTCAAGAAGAAGATCACCTTCGAAATCCAGGGAATTCGGTCGGAAGCGATCCAGCCGGTGGGCCTGCGCATTTCGGCGGACGGGAAGAAGGCCTATGTCGCCCTTGGCCCGGCAAACCGGGTCGCAGTGGTCAACACCGAAACCTACGAAGTCGAGAAATACATCCTCGTTGGCCAGAGGGTCTGGCAGCTCGCGTTCACGCCGGACGGCAAATATATCATCAGCACCAACGGGCTCTCGAACGACATCACGTTTATCGATACGGCAACGGACGAGCCGATAAAATCCGTCACCGTCGGCGCCATGCCCTGGGGAGTGGTCGTGGCACCGAACTGAATTGCATCAAAGTTCTTAGAGGAGGAGAAGAATGATGAAGTCCAAAATACTCGCTTTCGCCGCGCTGATTGGTGTTCTGTGCATCCAACCCTACGCCTTTGCCCAGGAGGATGACGACGATGGCGACGAACAGCCGGCGGCCGTCACCCGAGCCAGCAAGAACGTTCCCGAGCTGATCCTCGGATCGAAGGACGACAGCTACGCGGTGAACCAGAAGGATTTCGAACTTGTCTCCGGTCAGGGGTATCGCTGGAAGATAACCTCGGCGGCGGGGCTCGAATACAAGTTCCAGACCGATCTGTTCCGCAATGTCTGGATGAACCAGATCGTCATCAACGATCTAGAGGTGCACATGAACGGCGCGCCCGCGTGGCTCGAGTTCGATTCGGAAGGGACGATCAGCGTCCAGTTCACAGCTGTGCGGCCCGGCGAGTATACATGGTCGGTTCCCGATCTCGCGGACAAGGGCATGACGGGGAAGATCATCATCAAGTAGCCATCGACCTTCGCCGTTTTGCAACTGGTATGCTGGCGTGGGCGATGCCCTCGTCAGCGAAAGGCATCCGATAATGCTTGAGCCTATCCGTCCCACCATTCCCCAGAGCCAGGAAGCTGCAGTCGTTCCTGCGCTCGAGATCGAGAAGGTAAGCTACAGCTACGGTGACCGCAGGGCGCTCGACGACGTGTCTTTTTCCATCGCGCCGGGATGCTTCGCCGTGCTTCTTGGATTGAACGGCGCGGGCAAGTCCACGCTGTTTTCCCTCATCAGTCACCTGTTTTCCGCCAGAACCGGGAGCATCCGGATCTTTGGCCAGGACATCATCCGCCAGTCCGGTCATGCGCTGCGGCATCTCGGTATCGTCTTCCAGGCACGCACGCTGGATCTCGACCTGACCGTGCGGCAGAACCTCGTCTATCACGCGGCCCTACACGGCATTGGCGCGAAGGAGGCCCGTGTAAGGATGGACGCGCTACTGCGCTCCATTGATCTTGCCGACCGCCTCAACGACAAGGTTCGCGGTCTTTCGGGAGGGCAGGTGCGGCGCGTCGAAATCATCCGCGCCCTGCTGCATCGCCCTTCGCTGCTGCTTCTCGACGAGGCGACCGTAGGGCTCGACATCCGCTCGCGTGCGACCATCCTCGAAGACATTCGGAAGCTCGTGCAAGAGGCCGGCGTAAGCGTTCTCTGGGCAACGCACCTCATCGACGAAGTGAGCCATGCCGACCAGGTCGTCGTCCTGGACAAGGGCCGGCTCGTGGCGAATGGTCAGGTCGGCGAAATCCTGTTGCGCACTGGCAGCGAGAACATCAACCAGGCATTCTCGAAACTGACCGGGATCGCCGACATCCGTTCGGCGGGAGGAAAAGCATGAGCGACATGACCGGCGACATCGGGCTTGCGCGGGAGCGATGGACGGGGTTCAGCCTCTTCCAATATCTCGTCTGCCTGAAGGGAATTCTGGTCCGCGAGGGGCTTCGCTATTTCAGCCAGAAGGAGCGTTTCATCTCCTCGTTGGTACGCCCCTTGTTGTGGCTCTTCGTCTTTGCCGCTGGCTTCCGGCAGGTGCTCGGCGTCTCGATCATCCCGCCCTACAAGACCTACGTCCTCTACGAGGTCTACATCACGCCCGGCCTATGCGGGATGATCCTTCTCTTCAGCGGGATGCAGTCGTCGCTTTCGATGGTGTACGACCGGGAGATGGGCAGCATGCGCACCCTTCTCGTCAGTCCCTTCCCGCGCTGGTACCTGCTCGTCTGCAAGCTGCTTGCCGGCGTCTCCGTGTCGATCGTCCAGGTCTACGCCTTCCTGTTCGTCGCCTGGTTCTGGAGCGTCAAGGCGCCGTTTGCCGGCTATTTCCTGATCCTGCCCGCATTGTTCCTGTCCGGGATGATGCTCGGGGCTCTGGGAATGCTGCTGTCGTCGCTGATCCGGCAATTGGAGAATTTTGCCGGGATCATGAACTTCGTCATTTTCCCGATGTACTTCGCCTCGTCGGCGCTCTATCCGCTCTGGCGCATCCAGCAATCGAGCCCCCTGCTTTACGACATCTGTCGTCTGAACCCGTTCACCTATGCCGTGGAGCTCGTCCGCTTCGCTTTCTACGGGGAGATCGAATGGCTTTCACTTGCCGTGGTGGTGTCCGTCACTCTGCTTTTCCTGGGGGCCGCCATCGTCGCCTATGATCCGTCGCGTGGTCTCATCATCCGCAAACAGGAAACGGGAGCCGGTAATTGAATCGATATCTTCTAGTGACCGCCCTGGTGGGTGCCCTCTCCATGCCGCAAGCGGGATACGGCGCGGTATCGCATGACCCCGAATGGCCTTGCATCCAGCGAAAAGTCCCCGAGCTTTCGATAGGGCAGGTGTGGACCGGCCCCGAGATTGTCGAGCCCGCGGGAGGTTGGCCACGGGACGCGCAGATCTCGGACCTCACAACCCTGCTGGTTCAGCGTCGCAACCCGATGGAGGAAGCAAAGCGACAGGTTTCCGACTATGTCGCCAGCCTTCCGCGCGATCAGGTCAACGCGAAACTCGCGCAGCTGTTCATGGATGTTTTCAACAAGCTCAACGCGGAGCGCGAGCATGTTATCTCCGGCATTTCGCGCTACGCCCAGAAGCAAAGGGACCTTGCCAGCGATCTGCGCGCCAAGGCGGCAGGGTTAGACAAGATGCGAGCGGCACCCGATTCCAATCCGGCTGAGATCGATAAGGGTACCCAGCAGCTGTCCTGGGAAACCCGCATCTTCGAGGAGCGCGTGCAGTCCCTGACCTATGTCTGCGAGGTGCCGACGATCATCGAGCAACGCCTCTACGGTCTCTCTAAGATCATCGGCGACCTGATGGTCAAGGAATAGACCTCGCCGGGCGGGCGCGGCGCGGCTTCGATCGCCCCATTGTATCTCATCCCCCCGAACTGCGGATCAGCTGGACTCTGCCACGTTTGGGATCAGACGATGCGGCCGCGTGCCGCCACGGGCCAGACTTCGGAGGGGCATCCACCTTCCAGGATCTGGATCGTGTCGACCATGTTGGTGACCACGCAGGCATGGTTCGGAACGATGCGCAGCCTGTCGCCGACAGACAACCCGATCGGGCCGTCGCAGACCAGCCGGCCATGCTCTTCCGATAGCTGATCGATGGCAATGTCGGGCCTGCCGAGGATGTGCCCGAAGCCGGACAATCCGAGGAGATCCGACGTCAGCGTCTTGCTCCCGGCATCAATGATGGCGCGATTGGGTGCCGGCACCGAGACGACCGTCGCCAGTACCGTGAGCGCACAATCCTCCCAGCCGCACACCCCGCGCGCGACAAGGGAGCGATCGTTGTAGACATAGGTCCCGGGCCTGTATTCCGTCGTTGTCGGCGCTTCGGCGGCGTGCATCATCGAAGGCGTTCCGCCGGAAGTGATGACGGGAACAGCAATGTCAGCCGCCTCGATAAGGCTCTTCGCTTTGGACATATACGCTTCCACCGCCCGCTCGCCGTTTGCCGGCGGGTAGGTCATCAGGCCGCCGAAGACGAGGCCGGGGGCTCCGGCGATCGATTTCGCGAGCGCCGCTGCACTTTCGGGCGTCGGGACGCCGCAACGGTCTGCCCCTGTGTTGCACTCGACCAGAACCCGGAGCGGCGTCGGTTCGGAGGCAAAGGCGGCCGACAGCCCTTGAACCACCGTTTGGCTGTCGGCAACGACGCTGAGCGCCACCTTGCGCGCAAGCCCGGTCAAACGCTTCAGCTTTTCCGCGCCGAGGATGTTGTAGGTGATGAGAACATCGCGGATGTCAGGGCTGCCGGCAACCATCGCCTCCGCCTCGGACACCTTCTGGCAAGTCACGCCCACGGCCCCTGCCCTCAGTTGCATCTCGGCGATGGCCGGCAGCTTGTGGGTCTTGATGTGGGGCCGGAGCTTCAGTCCGTGTGTATCCGCATAGGCCTGAAAGCGGTCGATGTTCCGGCGGGCGACCTCGAGATCGACCAGCACTACCGGGGTACTAAGGCTCTCAAGTGTCGGGGCGATCTTGCTCATGGAATCTCCGGAGTGCTGCTGGCGCGATTTCGGGCAAGTGAAACAGCTCCGCATGCGGGTGCGCAGAATCCCTCGCCTCTTGCCCTTGACAATCTATGCATGGTGGAGCTCAATACGTCAATCCAGTAAAACAGACACATGTCCGCAATACTGGACATTGAAGATGACCGTTCACAGGGGAACACCATGATCACTTCGCTCCGCGCCGGCGCTCTTTCGCTGGCAACCGCCTTCCTTCTTTCCGCAATTCCCGCAGCAGCACAGCAGGCTACGAGCAAGCTCGACGAGGTCCTCGCCCGTGGCCACCTCGTCCTCGGCACCGGCAGCACCAATGCGCCGTGGCACTTCAAGAGCGCTGAAGACAAGCTCCAGGGTTTTGACGTCGACATGGGCCGCATCGTCGCCAAGGCGCTCTTCGGCGACCCCGACAAAATCGAGTACGTCAACCAGTCGTCCGATGCCCGCATTCCGAACATCACCACCGACAAGGTGGACCTCACCTGCCAGTTCATGACGGTGACCGGCGAGCGGGCGCAACAGATCGCCTTCACCATTCCCTATTACCGAGAAGGCGTCGGCCTTATGCTGAAGGGGGACGGCAAGTATGCCGACTACGAAGCGTTGAAGGCGGCAGGCTCTTCGGTGACCGTATCGGTGCTCCAGAACGTCTATGCCGAGGATATGGTGCACGCCGCCCTGCCCGAGGCGACGGTGGATCAGTATGAATCCGTGGACCTGATCTATCAGGCGCTCGAATCCGGCCGCGCCGATGCGGCCGCGACCGACCAGTCGTCGCTCGCCTGGTACATGACCCAGAACCCCGGCCGCTACAAGGATGCCGGATACGGCTGGAACCCGCAGACCTATGCCTGCGGTGTCAAGCGCGGCGACCAGGACTGGCTGAACTTCGTCAACACTGCCCTTCATGAGGCGATGACGGGCGTCGAGTTCGACTTCTATGCCAAGTCTTACAAGACCTGGTTCGGCAAGGATCTCACCCCGCCGCAGATCGGGTTCCCGGTCGAGTACAAGTAAGGCCAAGCAGGCTCAGACCCGTTGGGACGGAGGGTTCGCCCTTCGTCCCCCATATCAACCCTCTACGGCAGGACGCCATGGGTTATACGCTCAATTTCGCCGCCGTCTGGCGCAGCTTCGACCAATTGATCGAGGGCCTGCTGCTCAGCCTGGGCCTCGCCTTCATCTCCATCCTTATCGGCGCCGTGATCGGTCTTCTCGTGGCCTTTGCGCTGATCGCCAGAAGAGGATGGATCAAGCGCCCGGCCGCCGGCTACGTGACGATCATCCGCAACCTGCCGATCCTCGTCCTGGTGCTCTTTGTCTATTTCGCACTACCGCAGATGGGAGTGAGGCTGGGCAAGATCGAAAGCTTCGTGGCCGTGCTGTCGATCTATTCCGGCGCCTATCTCGCCGAGGTGTTTCGCGCCGGTCTTGTTTCCATCCCGAGAGGTCTGACCGAGGCCGGGCTCGCGATAGGTTTGACGCCCACGCAGATCCGCGTGTCGATCATCGTGCCGCTGATGCTGCGCAATGTCCTGCCGTCGCTTTCGTCGACCGTGATCTCGCTGTTCAAGGATACGTCGCTGGCCGCCGCCATCGCGGTCCCCGAGCTCACGTTCGAAGCGCGCAAGATCAACGTCGAGACCTTCCGCGTGATCGAGACCTGGATCGTCGCGTCCGCGCTCTACGTCGCCACCTGCTCATTGCTCGCCGCGCTGATGCGCATGGTCGAGCGCCGGCTCTCGGTTCCGAGGTGACTTCATGACCGATTTCTTCGCTTTTCTGGATCAACTCTGGATCGCACGCTTCGTCATTCTGAAGGGGCTCGGCGTTACGGTGTCGATCTCCCTCCTGTCGATTACAGCGGGTTCCCTGCTCGGCGTGCTCGTCGGCCTGTCTCTCGTCTACGGCAATAGCGCCCTACGCCTCCTCGTGCGCGGCTACACCGACTTCATTCGGGGAACGCCGGTGCTCGTGCTGGTGCTCGCCAGCTACTATGTGCTTTCCACTGTTGGCGTCGAACTTGGGCCGTTCCAGGCTGGCGTGCTGGCGCTCGCGATCTTCTGCTCGTCGCATGTCGGCGAGATCGTACGTGGTGGCCTGCAGGCAATTCCGAAGGGGCAGACCGAGGCCGCCAAGGCGATCGGCCTCACCTTCCGCCAGACCTTTGCCTATGTGCTCTGGCCGCAGGCGCTTCGGCAGTTCCTGCCGGCATGGGTCAATACGGCCGCCGAGATGGTCAAGGCATCAACCCTGCTTTCAGTGATCGGCGTCGCCGAGCTTCTGTTGCGCACGCAGGAAGTCATCTCGCGCAACTTCATGAGCCTGCAGTTCTATTTCTTCGCAGGGCTTCTCTACTTCGTCGTCAATTACGGTATCGAGCACTTCGGCAAGTACGTCGAGCGCAAGACCGCCGTTCCGTCTTAAGGGCTCGATCCATGAGCAAGGTACTTCTCGAAATCCAGTGTCTCCGCAAGCAGTACGGCGCCGTCGAGGTGCTGAAGAGCGTCGACTGCACCATGAACGAGGGAGAGGTGATCTCGGTCATCGGCTCCTCCGGCTCAGGCAAGACCACGATGCTCAGATGCATCAACATGCTGGAAGAATTCCAGGGCGGAAGGATACTGCTCGAAGGCGAGGAGATCGGCTACGAGCTGACCGGCGGCATCCGCAGGCGCAAGAGCGAGCGGGACATCGCCCGCCAGCGCGCCCTGACCGGTATGGCATTCCAGCAGTTCAACCTCTTCCCCCACATGACCGCCGCGCACAATGTCATGCTCGGCCTCGTCAAGGTGAAGAAGCTGGCGCGGGACGAAGCGCGTGCAATCGCCGAGAAATGGCTCGACCGGGTGGGGCTTGCGAGCCGCGCCGACCATTATCCGGGCCAGCTTTCCGGCGGGCAGCAGCAGCGTGTCGCAATTGCCCGCGCGATCGCCATGAACCCGCGTCTCATGCTGTTCGACGAAGTCACCTCGGCGCTCGACCCGGAACTGGTCGGAGAAGTGCTGCAGGTCATCAAGGGGTTGGCTGCCGACGGCATGAGCATGCTGCTGGTCACCCATGAGATGCGGTTCGCCTATGAGGTTTCCTCGCGGGTGATCTTCATGAACCAGGGTGTGATCTGCGAGGAAGGCGATCCGAAGCAAATGTTCGTCAACCCGAAGACCGAACGGCTGTCCGAGTTCCTCCGGACATCAAGTTTCAACTGATGGCGCGGGGCGGATAAGGCGACACCAGTCGCTCATTCCGCTCCAAGACAGAGTACAGAAAGCAGAAGAGAGAAAAGCTTATGAGCATCAAGCGTTATGGCGCCGGCGAGACCGGAGCCGGCGGTCAGCCCCTTCCGTTCGCCCGCGCCGTGGAGGCTAACGGCTGGCTCCATGTTTCGGGGCAGGTTCCGATGGAAAAGGGAGAGATCGTTCGCGGCGGGATTGTCGCCGAGAGCCGCAAGGCAATCGAAAACCTCATCGCCATCCTGCATGAGGCAGGCTACAGCGTGGACGATGTGGTGCGTGTCGGCGTCTGGCTCGACGACCCCCGTGATTTCTGGAGCTTCAACGGAGTCTATGCCGAGTACTTCGGCACCAATCCCCCGCCCGCGCCTGCGTACAGTCGAGCATGATGGTGGATTGCAAGGTTGAAGTCGATTGCATCGCCTATCGGGCGGACAGGGCTTGAAATGCCGGGCGCGGCTTGCAAAGGTCGCGCGCTTACTTCTTGGCGAGGACGGATCGAATGGCTGAAGGCGTAGAAGACATGGTATCGCGGCGCACGCGCGGCCTCGACCGCGCCTTTGAAATCCTGGAGTTTCTGCGCACCAAGCGCCAGCCGATGCGCCCAAACGAAATCGCGACTGAGATCGGCGCGCCACGCTCATCCGTCTACGAACTGATCAATCTCCTGCTGCGCCATGGCATTGTCGACTACCAGGGTGGTGACGGCCGGGTGTTTCTCGGCCGCAAGCTCTATTTCTTCGGAACGGCCTATGCGGAGCAGTTCGACCTGATGCGCGAATGCGAGGAGATGCTCGTCCGCCTGTCGGAGCAGACCCGCGAGACCGCGCAGATGTGTCTGCTCGAAGGCAACAAGTATACGGTGGCGATGATGCGCGAGGGTGTCCGCGCCTTCCGTATCTCGTCGAACATCGGTGAACTCGTACCTATTCCCTGGACAGCCTCCGGTCGGCTGCTGTTGTCCCACATGAGCGACAAGGCGATCCTCGACTTCATTCCTCCCGAGGACTTCGTGCTGCCGAGCGGCAAGCAGCTAGACCACGCGCGCTTCCTTGCCGAGATCCGGCAGGCGACCAAGGACGGCTACTTTACATTCAACAGCGAGGTCGAGAACTTCACGCACTGCTTCGCCGTGCCGATCTTCCAGGCAGGCGGTCAATGTGCCGCGACCTTGTGTCTGGTGACGCCGAAGGAGGATGGCCTGAAGAACCGCGAGCGCTATCTCGAAAGCCTCCTTTCGGCGGCGCGGGAGGTCTCGGAAAGGCTCGGCCACGCCGCACCCGGAGCGATGTCGGGCTAAGACGGCCGACGGTTTTCTTCAGGACGTTATTCTGATGATTTCGTTGACCTGAATCCTTACGAGCGGGCGTCAGCGGCTTGATCTGTCCACAGCCGCTCCTGTTTCCTGCCAAGCGAGAGGTTCAGCGCGACCATAAGCCGACGCTTGACGTCTTCCACCTCGGGCGAGGTACGGTCGTGCTCGCGTGCGTACGGATTGTCGATCTCCTCGAGAATCCGGCCCGGCCACGGTCGCATCACGATGATCCTGTCGGCAAGCACGGCCGCTTCCTCGATGTCGTGCGTGACAAGCAGCATGGTCGTGTCCGTTTCGGCCCATAGATCGGCCAGGTGGTCCTGGAGGTCTGCTCTCGTCAAGGCGTCTAGCGCCGAGAAAGGCTCGTCCAAGAGCAGGACCGCGGGCGTTGTCACCAGCGCCCGGGCGATCGCCACACGCTGAGCCTGCCCCCCGGACAGCTCCTTGACCCAGCGGTCGCCATAGCCCTGCAGCCCCACACTTGCCAGTGCCTCGCCGACGCGCACCGCCCGCTCGACCGCAGGAAGGCCAGCCAGGCCGAAGCCAACATTGCCTGCAACGGTGAGCCACGGCAGCAGCCGAGGTTCCTGGAAAACGATGTTGACGAGCGGATGCGGCTCGATGAGTCGCTGCCCGTCAAGCACTGCCCGTCCGCGGGACGGCTCCTCCAGACCGGCGACCAGACGCAGCAGCGTGCTCTTGCCACAGCCGGATCCGCCGATCACAGCCACGATTTCGCCTTCCGCCACCGTCAGCGAGAAATTGTCCAGAGCGTGCACGCCGTTCTGATACACCTTCGTGAGTGTCTGGAGCTCCAGCATTTCTCAGGCCTCGCGACGATGGCTGTCCTGCCAGCGCAGGAAAGGTCTGGTGCCCATGACGAGCAGGGTATCGGTGATCTTGCCGACCACCGCGAAGGTGAGAATGGCCGCCAGGATCTGGTCCGGCTTGCCGAGCTGCTGGCCATCGACCAGCAGATAGCCAAGCCCTTCCGACGCGCCCATGAATTCAGCCGCGACGACGAACATCCAGCCAAGCCCGAGACCCGCCCTCAGCGCCACGATGTAGCTCGGCAACACAGCAGGCAACAGGATGCGGCGGAGTAGAGCCGGCCCCGAGAGCCGGAACACGCGGCCCACCTCGACGATCTTGCGATCGACCGCTGTCACCGCGCCGCTCACCCCGAGATAGACCGGAAAGAAGACCCCGACCGCGATCAGCGCGATCTTCGACGTTTCGAAAATGCCGAACCAGAGAATGAAAAGGGGAACCCACGCGATGGAGGGAATAGCCCGCAAGGCCTGGAGCGTCGGGTCCAGATAGCGCGCAAGCCGGGCCGAATAGCCGGTGAGCGCTCCGGCAAGCGTGCCTGCGGCTGCCCCTGCCAGGAAACCGCAGAACACCCGCCACAGCGTCACGGAAATGTGCCGTGGCAATTCGCCATTTACCGAAAGTTCGCGGAGCGTGGAGGCGATGCGCGACGGTGGAGGCATGAGCCGACCGGACGAAAATCCGGTCTGCACCAATATCTCCCAAAGGATCAGGGCGGATACCGGAAGGACGAGGGCGGCCGCTAACCGACCCCAACGCGCAGGTCGGGGAGGCCGGCTGGCGGACTCCGCCGTGGCAGCGACGCCGACGCCCACATCCAGAAGGCCCATCACCTTTCTCCTTCCACAAGCTTAATGCGTGTCGATGTCATTGGCCGAGCGGCGGGCCAAAGCTGGTGTCGATGAGTTCGCCCGTAACAGACTTCACGTCCACGTCCGCGGGAAGAACGCCCGCATCTTGCAGGGCGAGACCAGCCGCCTCGATCGTGGCGCGCTGCGCGTCGCCAATCCTGGAATGGCTGAGATCCGTACGTTCGAGCTGGCGCGCGATGACAGCATCCGGCAGCTTGGTCACCTCCACGAGCGTGGCCTTCAACTGGTCCGGGTTGGCGATCGCCTCGGCGCGAGCCTTTTCGTAGGCCGCGATGACCCGATTGACGATATCCGGATGCTCACGCGCGAACTCTTCCCGCACGTTCAGCACGCCCCAACTGTTGTTGTCGGCATTGCGATGAAACAGCACGGCGCCGCCTTCCACCTCGGCGGACGCCATCAAGGGATCGAGTCCCGCCCAGGCGTCGACATCGCCGCGAAGCAACGCCAGCTTGCCATCGGCATGCTGCAGCAAGACGAGTGTGACATCCTTCTCATTCAAACCAGCCTCGGCGAGCGCACGCACAAGGAAGATGTGCGGATCGGTGCCACGCGTTACGGCCACTGACTTTCCTTTGAGGTCAGTGACCTTGGAAATGCCGGTGTCGGCCCGAGTCACAAGAGCCGTCCATTCGGGCTTCGAATAGACGTAGACCGACTTGACCGGATTGCCGTTAATGCGGCCGATCAGGGCAGCCGCTCCCGCGGTCGAGCCGAAATCGAGCGAGCCCGCATTCAGGAATTCAAGCGCCTTGTTGGAGCCCGCCGACTGCACCCACGTGATCGTGATGCCGTCCTTTTCGAATTCCTTCTCAAGCAGGCCTTCCTTCTTGAGAATAAGGCTCACCGGATTGTAGGTTGCCCAGTCGAGACGGATCTCGGAAATGTCGGCCGCCCTGGCGGCACCGATAGCGGCGAATGTCGCGGCGAACAGGCCGAGAAACGCAGAACGCAGTGAAATCATCTTGTCCCCCTATCCGGCAAACGCCGGCTCCCGAGTGGTCGAACGCGGCTTTTGCACGCGCTCACTAACGATTAAATACATAGCTTTTATAGACTTGAAATCGGCAATCCGCGCGGTGTTTTCGCCTCAAATACGCGTCTAGATAACAAAAACAATCTATACAATCTTTATAGAATATGATCTTTTCATCGCTGTAAAGCCTGTGCCTCTCGAAACCCGATTTCGTAAGGAGCGGTCGATATGGGTACGATCTCACCAGTGTTCGAGCGTCCCGCCCGCACGGCGGCGCTGATCGCAACGGAAGACGAGGCCATCGCGGTCGCCAGAACCGTCGCCGGCCTTTTCGCTACACCCGAAACGGCGACAGCTGCGCCCGAGAACGAAGCGACGCTGCTGGAGCTGTTCTCCCGCTGCGGGTTGCTGGGCGTCTCGGTGCCGACCGAGCACGGCGGGATCGACGTTTCAAATACCGTACTGGCCGACGTCTGCTCTATCCTCGCACAACAGTCCTCCAAGCTCGGCGCGATCGTGGCGGCGCATTTGGTCGGGATCGAGCAGGTGCGCAGCCATGGCACCGAGAGCCAGCGCGAGACCCTGTTTTCGGCAGCGCTTGCCGGTGCCCGCCTGGCCCGGGCTCATCCTCCCGGCGAGACAGACGGAGAGCAGGACAGCCTGTCGATCGCTACCGACGGTCTTGGCTGGCATCTGGACGGAGAGTGCTACTGCACACCGGCCGCCAGCGAGGCCGACTGGTTACTCGTGCCGGCCCACAATGACGCAAACAAGGCCATAACCCTGCTGCTTCCATCCCGCCTCAAGGGCCTGCGCTATCCCGCAAACGTTTACCAGGCAGCATCCGCAAGGATGCCGCAGATGGAGCGGGTCGTCTTCACGGATCTCCCTGCCATCGTCGACGTCCTGCTTCCTCGCGCCGTCAATCCGGCAAAGCCCGACGTGCCGGATGCGCTGGAACTGCTTCTCGAAGCCGCGAACCTGCTCGGCGCTGGCCGGCGGCGCTTTCAGCGCGCGCTCCATGCAGCCGGCGATGACGGCGCGAGCGTGGCGGGATCCGAGGCTCATGCCCCCGAAATCGGCGCGCTCTCAGTTCGTCTGGCCGCCGCCGAGGCCACGATCGAAAATGCCGGTCGTGCTCTCGATGCGGCCCAGATCGGATCGGCCGAGCGACACCGAGTTACAGCCTATCTCGCTGCAACGGCGGCCTGTGTCACAGCCGCGGAAGCCGCGTCCGATGCCCGTCGCCTCCTGGACCATCTCGACTCAGGTAAGCCGGCATCGCACGACCGCGTGGATTGTCCGACGCATATTGCCGCCCTTGTCCAGGACGCAGGCCTGCGGCACCTGGCGAGCCTACGCGACACTCCTCCGGACGGCTCGTAAGCCTGAAGTAAACGCTCCGGCTATATGGCGCGCCGTCTTTCGCCGGCCTCGGCCTCCTCTATGTCAAGGCGGAGATCATCTGCGACGCGGTCCGCGACAAAGCAGGCGTGCTCCGTTACCTGAGGCAGCCCCATCAGTTCACCGAAAGTGCCGCGCGCGAGAGGGCCCGCCACGTACAGCCCGTTAACTGGCCCGCCATCGCGACCGGTTGGACGACTGTCGTCATCCACCGCAATTCCGAGGCCTACGGGATCAGCCTTGATGAAGCCGTCCTCTGCAAGCCGGACCAGGAGCGGCTGGCTTTCGAGGATCTTTCCATGACCCGGGCCCGTCGTAACGACAACGGAATCGAATCGTTCCTCGCGGATCTGGCCGCGATGTCGCTGACGGAGCCGAACGACCACCGTGTCGTCCGCCGACCTTTCGATGCCCGCGATGGACGCCGCCTGGAAGCGCAGGCGACCTGCGGCGATTTTCGCTTCGATGACGGATTCGATCTGAGGCGCGATGCGAAAGCGATGAACGTCCCAGTAGGGCCTGAGGAACTTCACGAGACGGCGCCGCTCGACGACCGGGAGCGAGCGCCAGATCTCTCCGCCCTGGGCGCGCAGACGGTCGAAGACGGCGTGCCAGGTCACTCCCTCGTTAGCTGCCTCGAAGACCGCGGCGCGAACCCGCCGGAGCAACTGCAAGGTCGTGCGAACGGGCGGATCCATGAAATCGCCGAACGGTTCCTGGACATCGAGATTGTGCCCTCGCGAGCGCAGGCCGCGCCTGGATACGGCAAGAATCTCTCCTTCGTGCCCGCCGGCCGCGAGTGTTGCGATGACGTCTGCCGAGGTCAGCCCCGCACCAACCACCAGAACGCGATCGTGGGGCCGAATGGCGGCGAGTGCCCGGGATGCCGTCGGATCGGGAACGCAACGTGGGTGGCCCGAAAGCGCCCGGTCCATGCCGGCCGGCGCCTGCGGCTTCGGATGGCTCGTGGCCAAAACGACGATATCGGCCTCAAGCGTCTGCCCGTCTTCGCCGCAGACCAGCCATCGGCTATTCTGTTGTCTCTCCACCGACAGCGCACGGGTTTGCCTGTGCTGGACCCTGCCTTCGCGAATCAAGGGTTCGAGTTGGGAGGCGACATACCGGCCGAAAACGCTGCGCCGGGGAAAGACGTGACCGGTGGGCGTCAGGGACCCGGGGTCCTGCTCAACCGAACGCGTTTCATGCAGCCAGCGCAGAAAATGCTCGTCATCGCCCGGAACGAGCGTCATGCGCGCGGCAGGCACGTTGATACGGTGTACGTCCTCATCCGTATCGTAGGCGAGCCCGGCGCCGAGCGATTGCCTCGGTTCGAACACCACGATCTGTGCCGCGGCACCGTGGTGGCGCACCAGATGATAGGCAAGAGCCGCTCCGGTAAAACCGCCCCCTACAACGACAATGGTCGGGTCCCGGACTTCCGCCGTCACGACTGCGACGCCTTGAGCGTCGGGCGGTAGTCGCCGGCGATGGTCTCGCCAAAGGGCCCGGTATTGACGGTGGACTTCCGCCCGGCAAGAGGCTGGCTCAAGGGCAGGTGCGGCATCACCAGTTCGCCGAAGCGATAGGCCTCTTCCAGATGCGGATAGCCGGAAAAAATGAACGTATCGATGCCGATTTGACGGTACTCCTCGATCCTGGCCTTCACCTGGTCCGGATCGCCCACGAGTGCGGTACCTGCGCCGCCCCGGACGAGCCCCACGCCCGCCCACAGATTCGGGCTGACTTCCAGCTTGTCGCGCTGGCCGCCATGCAGCCGGCTCATACGGCTCTGACCTACGGAATCCATGCGGGCAAACACTTTCTGGGCTGCCTCAATAGTTGCGTCGTCGACGTATTGTATCAGTTCGTCAGCGGCCTTCCATGCTTCTTTGGCTGTCTCGCGCACGATCACGTGAAGGCGGATACCGAAACTCACCTCGCGTCCTTCGGCATCGGCAAGCGCCTTAACCTCGGCGACCTTCTTTGCCACGTCCGCCGGCGGCTCGCCCCAGGTAAGGTATTTGTCGATGGTCCGGGCCGCCACCTGCTGGCCGACGCCCGACGATCCGCCGAAATAGAGCGGCGGATGCGGGGTCTGGACCGGCGCAAACAGCAGTCGTCCATCCTCGATTTCGAAGTGCTTGCCCTTGTGGTCCACAACCTCCCCGGAAAGCACTCTCTTGTAGATGTCCAGGAACTCCTCCGTGACGGAATAGCGGTCCTCATGGGACAAATGGATGCCATCGCCCTTGTTCTCGACAGGGTCACCGCCGGTCACGACATTGATAAGCACGCGCCCGTTCGAGATCCGGTCAAGCGTCGCGGTCATCCGCGCAGCAAGCGTCGGCGATAGCAGGCCCGGCCGCACCGCAATGAGAAAGCGCAGCTTTTCGGTCAGCGGTGCGAGCGCGGAGGCCACGACCCAACTGTCCTCGCAACTGCGGCCTGTCGGAATGAGGACGCCATAGTAGCCGAGCGCGTCAGCGGCCTGCGCGATCTGTCTCAGATACGGGAGGTCGACACTCCGCCCCCCGAGCGCCGTACCAAGATAGCGGCTGTCCCCGTGGGTCGGTAGAAACCACAGGACATTGATCTTCTCTGGGACGCTGGTCATGTATCGAGACTCCTGATGTTTGCCTGCTCTTCACCGGAGATGATGGGCAACAGGCCTCAGGGTAAAATCATAAATTACATAAATTTAGTTGACAACAAATTTCCGGACTTTCATTGTCGTTACAAGAACAACGCCAATGGCGTGACCTCGAAATGGAGATGCGCAATGAACGTGGCCAATCTGATACGAAGTGGCCTGGGCACGACACACGGCACTGCCCCAACCCCTGACCCGACCCTTCTGAAATCAGCGATGCGGAGCGTTTCCGGAGCGGTATCGGTGATTACCGCGGGCGCCGGATCCGAACGGACTGGCGCCACAGTCACCTCGGCCACCGCGCTTTCCGTCGATCCGCCCACGATGATCGTCAACATTAACCGCAGTTCGTCGACCTATCCGGTAATCCGTCGCTACGGCCATTTCTGCGTCAACATCCTGGCGAGCCAGCATCAGGACGTGGCCAACCGCTTTGCAGGCATCGGCGGCGTCAAGGGCGAAGCGCGTTATGAAGGCGCCCCGTGGACGACCCGCCTGAGCGGTGCGCCGGTACTCGTCGGCGCCCTTGCGGCGATCGACTGCGAACTGGAAGAAATCATCGAGCGCCACAGCCATGGAATCGTGATCGGGCGCGTGGTCCAGATCACGCTCGGCGACGGCCAGTCGCTTGTCTACAACAACGGCCGTTATGGTGGATTTGAACCCCTGACCGATTGACGTCGAGGGGCTCAGGCCCTGCTTCTACCGACCCGCTGTTCGACGGCGTCGTCCTCGAGCGCTTCATTTGCGCCGGGAACGGAGACGAACTGCTCGAGCGTCATGGTATCCAGGATCGATGCAATCGCATCGCGGACATCCGTCATCGACCGCCGAACCTGGCAGGTTTCGGGATCGGCACAGTCTTCACAGGCTTCGTAGGCCGTACGACTGGCGCAACGGATAGGCGCCAGCGGGCCGTCCAGAACACGGACGGCATGCCCGATTCGGATTTCCGAAGCGGGACGGGACAGTGAATATCCACCACCAGGCCCCTTCTTTGAGCGCAGCAGACCGGCATTGCGCAGCTCGAGCAGGATCGTATCGAGGAACTTCTTAGGAATGTTGTTCCTGAGGGCGATCTCGCTGACGAAAGCAGTCTCTCCCGGCGGCAGGCGCCCCAGGTCCACGAGAGCCTTCAGTCCGTATTTGCCTTTTTTCGTCAACATCTCTGTCTGCTTTCCATCGGGGGTGCTGGCACGGGCCTTTGTCCCCACGAGCACATACGTAGCCTCCGTGGAATTTCACCACAGTTACCGGCTGTTCCATCAACGCACGAGCCCGGAGCGTTTTCTGCGCTCCAGGCATCAATGTCATAAAACCACATAAATCCGGTATATTTTATTTATAAGCGATCCTGCAAGAGAACAAACGCCCTTTACCAATCACATATTCCTACTTTCTTCATACGCCGTGACCGTTCGGCAACTGAGCTGTCGGCTTCGGCGAATGCGGCATCATGATCCGACAGATCTGAGCGGCGGCGAGGACTTGTCCTGTTCGGCCTGGCGACGCTTGTAGGCCTCGATGTCGCGAAAAACGTTGGCAGGATGGTTGGCAGGAAGATAGGGCCCCTCGCCGAACAGCTTTTCACGCAACGTCCCGGGCTTGTAGGCGGTCGGATAGACTCCGCGTTTCTGGAGTTCCGGTACCAGCAGGTCGACCACGGTTTCGAAACTCTCGGGTGTCACCGCATAGGCAAGGTTGAATCCGTCGACGTCGGTCTCCTCGACCCAGTCCTGCAGGATGTCGGCCAGTGTCTCCGGCGAGCCGGTGAATACCGGTCCAAGACCGCCGATGCCACCCCACTTGGCAAGCTCCTCCACCGTCCAGGCCTTGTCCTTGCCGGCGAAGTGCTCGACGACAGAGACGATGGCGTTGGTTTCGACCTTCTTGAGCAGGTCGCTCGGCGCGTACTGGCCGAAATCGATCCCGCTCCAGCCGGAGAGAAAGACCAGCGAGCCATCGTAGGAGGAATAGCTCAGATAGTCATTGAAGCGCTGGTCCGCCTTGGCGTCGGTCTCGTCGACGATCAGCGTCGTCAGATTGTAGATAAGGATCTTGCCCGGATCACGGCCGGCTGCAGCGGCCTGCGCACGGATCTCGGCGACATAGGATTTCAGCAGGGATTTGGTGGGAGCGGCGACGAAGACGCATTCGGCGTGGGCGGCGGCGAAGGCCTTGCCCGGTCCCGAAGCACCCGCCTGGTAGAGGACCGGCGTGCGCTGCGGCGAAGGCTCGCACAGGTGATAGCCGGGAACCTCGAAAAACTTGCCCTTGTGGCCGATCTCATGGACCTTCGTGGGATCGGTGAAGATACGCCGCTCGCGGTCACGCAGCACGGCCCCCTCCTCCCAGCTGCCTTCGAACAGCTTGTAGAGCACGTCCACATATTCGCTCGCGACTTCGTAGCGGTTGTCGTGCCGCCGAAGCCCTCCCTGCCCAATGTTCTTCGCGCCGCTCTCGAGATAGGAGGTGACGATGTTCCAGCCGACCCGCCCCTTGGTGTGGTGGTCTGCCGTCGAGAGACGCCTCGCAAAAGTGTAGGGATGCTCGAACGAGGTCGAGGCGGTGATCCCTATGCCAAGGTGCTCCGTGGCAAGCGCGATCGGTGCGGCAAGCTGCAGCGGATCGTTCACGGGGATCTGCGCGGCCTGGTGAATGGCGTGGAAATTGGAGCCCTTGTACACGTCGTAATAGCCAACGACGTCCGCGATGAAGATCCCGTCAAAAATGCCGCGTTCGAGCGTGCGGGCCACATCCTGCCAGTATTCGAGGTCCTTGTACTGCCACGACCTGTCGCGCGGATGCGCCCACAGGCCGGGCGACTGGTGGCCAACGCAATTCATGTCGAAGGCGTTGAAGCGAATTTGGCGGGTCATGGGAAGTCTCCAGCTTTTCGGTAGGTGTGCAGGGTGGCCCTGTTGCCGGCAGGCAGGATACAGCCTTCGGCCACAATGCAAAGTCAATCTATGTTTTTAATATACTACATAACGGAATGCCATTGCGCAAACCCGCGCCATGTCAGCACGGCGGCATCATGGGACGTGAAGCCGCCGTCTCTCATCCCGGCGGCTTCTTTCACTGCCGCGATCAGGCGACCTTGCGTCCGTCCGCAAGTCCGGATGCGGCATCGAGGCCGCGCTCTATATCCGCAAGGATGTCGTCGATATGCTCGATGCCGATCGACAATCGGACGTATCCCTCCGATACGCCGCTCGCCAATTGGTCCTCGACCGAAAGCTGCGAGTGCGTGGTGGTTGCTGGATGAATGGCGAGGCTGCGCGCATCACCGATGTTGGCGACGTGATAGAATAGCTCCAGGCTGTCGATGAAACGCCTGCCCGCTTCAAGGCCGCCCTTCAGTTCGAAACCGACGAGACCGCCGTAGCCTCCCTTCAGATACTTGTCCGCCCGCTCGCGCGCGAGGCCCGTCTGTTGCGTGGGGTGGATGACCCGCACGACCTCGGCCCGCTTCGAGAGATAGTCCGCCACCGCTTCGGCATTCCTTGCGTGGCGCTCGATGCGCAATGGAAGGGTCTCTATCCCCTGGATGATCTGGAAAGCGTTGAAGGGCGACAAGGAGGCCCCGAGATCGCGAAGCAGGGTTACGCGCGCCTTGATGATATAGGCGATCGGGCCGAGCGGTTTCACGGCCTCCGACCAGACCGCACCATGGTAGCTCTTGTCGGGTGTATTCAGCGCCGGCTGCCGCTGCGGATGCGCCGCCCAGTCGAAATTGCCCCCGTCCACGATCAGACCACCGATCGATGTGCCGTGGCCGGCGAGATACTTGGTGCTCGAATAGACGACGACGGCGGCACCATGGTCAAACGGGCGGGAAAGGAGCGGCGCAGCCGTATTGTCTACAATCAGCGGGATCCCGAATTCCCGTCCGATCGCGGCCACCTCGCCGATCGGAAAGACCGTGAGCTTTGGATTGGGGAGTGTCTCGGCGTAGTAGGCGCGCGTGCGCTCATCCGTTGCCTTCCTGAAATTCTCGGGGTCGCTCGGGTCCACGAAGCGGACCTCAATGCCCTGATCCTTCAAGGTATTGGCGAAGAGGTTCCAGGTGCCGCCGTAAAGATCCGTCGAGCTGACGATGTTGTCGCCGACCCGGGCCAGGTTCTGGATCGCGAATGCCGATGCCGCCTGCCCGGAAGCAAGCGCCAGAGCCGCAACACCGCCCTCGATCGCGGCGACCCGCTGCTCGAGCACGTCGACGGTCGGGTTCCCGATGCGGCTGTAGATGTTACCGAGTTCCTTTAGCGCGAACAGGTTGGCGGCGTGCTCCGTGTCGCGGAACTGGAAGGACGTGCTCTGGTAGATCGGGACGGCAACAGCGCCGGTCGCCGGATCTGACCTCCAGCCGGCGTGGAGGGCGAGTGTTTCGGCATGATGTTTTTTCGTTGTCATGAGAGTTCCTTTGTGGTGAGCGTGGAAGGATCAGGCGGGAGCGCGTTTCAACGCGGCAACTATGCCGGCAGCGTCGGCGCGCCGGGTGAAGTCGGCATCGACAAGCGCCCAGCGCGCGGTACCGTTGGAATCGACGATGTAGGTCGCGACGATTGGCAGTTCGTGGCGGGCGTCGTCGTTCCATCCGGCAAGGTCGACACCGGTCTCGTGGTAGAGCGCCCGGATGTTCTCTGGCAGCGGAAAGACAAGCCCGAGTTCACGCGCAAGCCGGTTTCCCTTGTCGCCGAGCAGCGGAAAACCAAGCCCGTTGCGTAGCGCAGTCTTGCGCGCATTGTCCGCAGTCTCCGGGCTGATTGCGACGAGGAGTGCTCCGTGTTCCGCGATCTCAGCGGACCGTTCGGACAATTCCCTGAGCCTCGCATTGCTGAAGGGGCACCAGCCACCGCGATAAAAAGTGATGATGAGCGCGCCCTCGCCTGCAAGCTCGCTGAGATCGACGGAGTTTCCGTCCTGGTCAGGTAGTACCGGGAGAGGCAGGACCGTGCCGAGGCCGGCGGCTTTCTGGGCAATACGCGAGGATTCGAGTTCGGAGATGAGTTCGTCGATTACGGCGGAAAGGCGATCCGGCAGGGAGGAGTGCGGGTCCTCTGCCGTCTTGCGCAGCGGTTGGTGAAGCGACATCGAATACCTCCTTTTACAAGTCCGCGCCCTGCGTCGCGGAAGCGTGTCCTATCGAGGTCACGCTTTAATTGTTGCTGTATTCGATGTTTTTAGTAGAGTTATTTCGTTCCAATATCGGATCGATCGGGGAAATTTCCCTATCGCCATCCGCCGGTAAGGCAGGGCCTACCTCTCGTTGGCCGCTTTTATCCTTAGTGGCGGTTCCGGTGTTCCAATGGGGCAGCGATGCTGTTGCGCGTTCATCTTTTCCAGAGAAGGCGAAGCCGCAGCATATTTTTCGCTCCACGGGTTCGAGTTTGGAATATCGTATTTAGCCATATAATCTGTAGATTTTATCATGAATTGAACCGCGATCGCCGTGAGCGCGGAAGCCGACAACCGGTCGGCAGCGTTTAGGGAGCCATGCATGGGACAGACAATCAGAACACTATTGGCGACAGGTATCGCAACACTGGCGCTCTATAACAGCGCCGGAGCCGAGGGTCTGGCGGGGGCGCCTGCCCCCTTTGACAAGGGCGGCGTCAAGGTGGCGCTCATATCCTATATCTCCGCCGGAGATTTTTTCCAGGCTTACCAGGCGGGCGCGGAGGCACAGGCCAAGGCGCTCGGCATCGATCTCCGGGTGTTTCCCGGACGGCAGAACGCCGCGGAACAGCGCGACCAGGTCCAGCAGGCGATCAACCTCCGCGTCGATGGCATCGTGATCGACCACGGCCAACCGGAATCGCTCGGCGACGTCGCCCAGCAGGCACTCGATGCCGGCATCAAGGTGGTCGCCTTCGACGTCAACCTGAACAACCCCGCCATTCCCCAGATCGAGCAGAGTGACCACGAACTTGCCCGCATCGCTCTGGAGCAGGCCGCGAAGGACAACGGAAACGCATTCAAGGCCGGCTACGTCTATGTCGCAGGCTTTGCCCCGCTCGACCGCCGCAACGAGGTCTGGGAGAAGTTCAAGGCCGACAATCCGGGCGTGGTGGAAAAAGCGCGTTTCGGCAATGTCAGCGACACGACGGCCACGAGTACGGCTGACCAGGCCAAGGCGGCGCTTACAGCAAATCCGGATATCAACGTCGTCTTCGCTCCCTATGACGAGTTTGCCCGCGGGGTCAAACTGGCCGCCGCCGATCTCGGCATTTCGGACAAGATCAAGATCTATTCCGCTGACGTCTCGACCGCTGACATCCAGGAGATCATCGAGGAAGGAAGCCCCTGGGTGGCAACGGTCGCGACCAATCCAGCGGTCGTCGGCGCGGTTTCGATCCGTGCCGCCGCGCTTGAAATTGCCGGAGAAGATGTTCCCGCCCAGATCCTCGTCAAGCCGGCACTGCTGACGCAGGCATCGTTGCGGGAAGCGGGCGTCAAATCGATTGAGGAACTGGCCGAGAAAGTTCCGGCCTTCAGCGCGAGCGACGCCGCGACGGCCGCGTGGATTCCCGCGCAACTCTATTGACGGCATCGTTCACTGCCGGGGCATTCGGATGCCCCGGCTCGATCGTTGCGCATGACCGCTCTCACAAGAACAGGAACATAGCCATGAATGCACTGCATCTTCTCAAGGAGCCGGCGCCCCAGGACGATCGCCAAAGGTTGTTTGCAAAAGCCAGGGAGATCGCTGCCGACCTCACGCGCCGCGGCGCGGA
Organism: Sinorhizobium sp. BG8; assembly: GCF_016864555.1. NCBI lineage: Bacteria > Pseudomonadati > Pseudomonadota > Alphaproteobacteria > Hyphomicrobiales > Rhizobiaceae > Sinorhizobium > Sinorhizobium sp. BG8. Next base: position 716,066 of record NZ_CP044012.1, read on the forward strand.
GCTGGATCTTGCAGGAAAGCCGCCCCACGATGAAATTGATCGCCTGAAGGAAACCGGTCTGCTGACGGCGCTTCATCCTGCCGAAATCGGCGGGGGCGGCCTCGACTGGGTGGACGGCCTGCGTCTCGTCCGCATCCTGGCGCGCGGCGACAGCTCCATAGGGCAGTTGCTGGGCTATCACTACGTCAACAGCCAATACATCTACTGGGCCGCCGACGATCCGGACAAGGCCTGGGAACTCGGGGCAGAGACGGTTGCCCGCAAGCTCTACTGGGGTGCCGCCGTCAATCCGCGCGATCCCGGCCTGACGCTGACCCGCAATGGCGACCACTACCTGCTCAACGGCCGGAAGACATTCTCCACGGGCGCGCATGTCTCAGACAGGATCAACGTCAGCGCAGAACTCGGGGACCAGATCGCGAACTTCGTGGTTCCGACCGATCGCCCCGGCTACCTTGCGCACGACGACTGGGACAATATCGGCCAGCGCCTGTCGGACAGCGGTAGCGTTGAGTTCCGTAACTTCCCCGTCCATGAGAGTGATTTCATCCTGCCGCTCGCCAGCAAAGACAGCCCTCCCCCGGTGCAGGCAACCTTCAACACGCCGCTCATCCAGCTCGTCTTCGTGAATTTCTATCTGGGAACGGCCGAAGGCGCGCTCGAGCAGGCGATCGACTATGTCCGGACAACCACGCGGCCGTGGATCACATCCGGTGTGACGGCTGCAAGCGAGGATCCATACATACTGGAGCGCATCGGCGAGTTCCGTGCCGCGCTCAAGGCTTCGGCGGCTCTTGCCGACACCGCCGCGGCCGACGTCCAGTCTGCGCTCGCCCTGGGCCGTGCAGTGAGCCCGAGGGCACGAGGTGAGGCCGCGATCGAAGCCTATGCCGCGAAGATACACTCGACCCATGTCGCACTCGACATCACGTCCCGGATCTTCGAGCTGATGGGCGCGCGCGCCACGGCCTCTCACTACCGCTTCGACCGCTACTGGCGCAACGTCCGGACCCATTCACTGCACGATCCGGTTTTCTACAAGGCGCGCGAGGTCGGCGACTTTGCACTCAATGCGCGGATTCCACCTGTCAGCCTTTACAGCTGAGGCGTTGTTCTGACTGTCGGTCTCCCGGCAAGTGACAGCACCTGCAATTCTCGCCTGGAATTGAAGCGCCGCGATCGACACTCGGTTGCGGCGCTAAACACAGGCTGGACCATTCGGCTCCGATGTCACTTCACGAGCCGCACTCCCGTACCGGAGGCCGCGCTGTCGGAGCCACCCGTGTAGGGCTCAATCAGCCAGTTTGAGGAATTCATGATCATCGTGTTGACCACCAGCGAAATCCGGCTCACCTGGTTGGTGGTCGAATTGTAGGTCACGTCGCGGTTCGGCAGGTAGATGATGCCTTCCAGCACCTCTCCGTTCGAGCCGTTGAAAATGTACTGCTGCTTGTTGGCATTGTTGGTCGCGTCGCTGGTCTTTTCGAACATCAGGATGCCCTTGTAGGTACCGCTGGTCGGCGCGGCGCCCGTAAACGTCACGCCGCCGTTGATGCGGATTTCGCTCGATACATCCGGGAAATAGAAGGTGACGCCCTTGGCAATCACGGTCGCATTGCTGTTGATTATCATGCGTCCCTTGATGATGTGCAGACCCGGCTCAAACGTAATCGTCGGGCTGCCGTTGAAGCCGGTCTCGCAATGCACCCCAGGCTTCAGCGTGTGGGACGTGCCATCCTTCCAGCCGCTTGTGGTGCAGGTGGATTGAACGGTCGGTTCGGTCAGCTCGCCCTCATACGGATCGCAGTCGGGAATGCAGCCGACCTCCAGGTTGGTGAGTGTGCCGCCGTTCTTGATGTAGTTTGTGCCGCGCACGCAGAAACGAGCCGTCTCTATTTTCGAACCCGAGTTCATGATGAACGCAGGCGAGGCCTTGGACTGCACGTGCACCTCGCAAGCGTCCGAGTGAACGTTCGCGCCCGAGTTGATCAGAACGTCCTGCCCCTTGCTACCAAGTACATAGATGCAGCCACCACCAGCGTTGGAACCTCCGCTGGCAATTGCGGTCGCACTCACGGTGATCGGCAGGGTCTCGATGCCAACGAGTTGCAGGAAGTAGGTCTTGACCGAGGCATCGAAGGTGCCGGTGACGCTGCCATCGCTGTTCTGGCTGACGTTCAGCAACTCCTCGATGTCGATATCTTCGCCGGTCTTCGTCGCAAGCATCGACTTTGCGGCTTCGAACTGGGCATCCGCACCCTCGGCTTTGGCGGCGAGAAGCATGGCGCTGTCGATCTCGCTCTGCAACTGTTCCTTCTCGTTGAAGGCACGAATGAAGTCGAGCGCCCCGCCGACGGCCACGAGCAGGAGCGGCAGAAGGAGTGCGCTCAATAGGCCGAAGTTTCCGGCGCGTTCATGGATCAGGCGGTGTAGTGAAATTCTCTGATCGTAAAATCTCGCATGCGTCATAAATACACCAAGTAATAATGAACAATATTCCCTCAGATCTGTATGGGTCGCGATAAAAATACGTTAATTACCTCTGATCGAATTTAACTGTTCTGGAATTTTGTTCTATTTTGCGTCGAAATTAGATATTAGATTTCAATATATTAGACATAACTCCATGGAAATTTGATCATTCTCAAGTATCTTCGGACCGGACCCGTTGGCTCCCAACGGCGTTACGAGACCCGGCAGACGACTTGCAAGGGATGCTGCGCCGATGGCGAACTCAGCCAAGCAAAAGGCCGCGATCGTCGCCCGATCGCGGCCTTCCTGCCAAACACGCGTCTGGTGCGACTGTTTCAGAGAGCGCCGCTGCGCGGAGGTGCGATACCGTTCAGATGAAAGTTCCCCACCACATGGTACTTCCACCGCACGGGATCATGCAGCGTATGGGTCCGGGCATTCCGCCAGTACCGCTCGAGATTGAGCCCTCTCTTTGTCGCCGACGTTCCGGCGAGCTCGAAAAGCGTATTCGTCGCCTCGATTGCAATCTCGGTGGTCAGCACCTTGGCAGCTGCGACAGAGAGGCTGGCTTCCACGGCGCTCTCCGCCGTCAGGCTTACCTGCGCTTGGTCGACCTTGCGGCCGGCACGCTCCACGAGCGCTTCTGCCGCCTCTATGCGAATGGCAAGCTGCCCCACCTTGGCGATCGTCAAGGGGTCGTCGGCGGCCCGTTCCACCCCGCTGTCCGTCCAGGGCCGCGCCTTCTGCCTGACATAGTCGAGCGTCTCGCGAAACGCTGCACGCGCAATGCCGAGATCGATTCCAGCATGGATGATCTGTCCGACGGAACCGATCGTGCCGGGACGCTCAAAGCCCTTGTGGTGCGGCACCACGGCATCAGCCGGCACATACACCTCGCGCAAGACGGTCGTGCCGCTACCGGTCGTACGCTGTCCGAAACCATCCCAGTCGTCGACGATCTCTATCCCCTCCGCCTCCCGCGGCGCAAAGGACATGGTCAATTTGTCATTGGGGTCGAGTGCGAAGATTGCCACCCAATGGGCGAAGAGCACGCCGGTCGAGTAGAATTTTCGCCCGCTGATGCGATATCCCGCGCCATCAGGCACAATCCGTGTCGAGTAGTGCCCGACCGTTTTGGTGCCGACTTCCGAAAGAGCGTTTCCGAAGCGATCTCCGGCAAGTGCGCGCGCGAAGTAGAACTCCTTCTGTTTCTCGCTGCCATCGTGGCGGAGAGCTTCGAGGATGTAGAAGTGGTTCTGGGGAATCTGTCCAATCGAGCTGTCGGCCTCCGACAGGATTGCGGTCACTTCGGCCAGCACCGCGTTTGAAACATCAATGCCGCCATATTCAGCGGGGACAGTGATCCCGAGAAGCCCCGAGGCGGACAACCTGTCCATTTCCTCATGGGGCAGAGAGCGCTCGATGTCCCTGCGGCTCGCACCCGGCTCGAAATCGGCTGCGAGCGTCCGTGCGACAGCAAGCGCCTCCTCTTCACTGGCAATCCGGTGGGCATCCAGGCTCGGTTGCGAGAGTTGGTGTGCACTGCTCATTTCAAAAGTCCTTTCAGGGCGTTGGGAGCCGCAGGCGTCAGGCGCGGCTTGCAGCCTTGCGATGGGCGAAACCGACGACAAGGACCGAGAAGATCAGGAGTCCGGTCGCGACTTGCTGCCAGTAGAAGTTCAGACCACTGAGAAGAAGGCCGTTGGCCACGATGCTGAGCAGAAGCACGCCGAGCACGGTGCCGGGAATGTTCGGCCGGCCATCGCGGTCGAACGTCGTTCCCATGAAGGTCGCGCCAATGGCGTTGAGCAGGAAGGCGTTGCCCGAGGAGGGGATGTACACGGTGACGGTGGACGTTACGATCAGGCCGGCGATCGCCGCAACGATCGAGACGAGGAGGTAGGTGGCCGCCGTGTGCGCCGGTAGCGCAATGCCGGAGTGGCGCACCACGCTAGCCTGTATTCCCGAGGCCAGAGTCACCCTGCCGAAACGCGTTCGCGCCAGAATGATCCACGAGGCCCCGACCACTGCGAAGGCCACGATGAGCGGCACGGGAATTCCGGCAACCGCTCCGTGCCCGAGGAAGCGAAAGGCTTCCGGGACACCGGCGGGCGGCAGGTAAACGGGGTTTCCGCCATTGGTCAGCAGCTGCTGGATGCTGCGTCCGACGAAGAGTGTGCCAAGCGTCGCCAGAAATGGCGACACGCCGATGCCGGCGATCAGCAACGCATTGAAAATGCCCACAACGGCTCCGCCGGCCAAACCACCCACCGCCGCCAGCGCGATCGGCTGGCCAGCGAGAACGAGAGAGACGAAGGCGAAGCTTGCAAAATCTATCGCGGTGCCGACCGACAGATCGATGCCGCCGGCGGACACGGCAAAGGTCATGGCGATGGAAACGATGGCAAGCAGGGCGAAGTTGTTGACGAGCACGCTGAGGAGGTTGGGGCCTGTGAGGAACCCCGGGGCCAGCGCTGCAAAGATCGCGAAGACGATCGCAAGAGCTGCGATGAGCGCGTGGTGTGCGCCCGCCTGAAGCAATCTCGAAGGGACGGCCCGCCCGGCCGGAGCGATTTTCTTATCGGTCATGTCAATGGGACTCCGGGCGCCGCAACACGGTCGTTGCAGAAACCACAACAAGGATCAGCAGCCCCTGCACGCCGCTGACCAGCGTGCTGGAAATGTTGAGAAGCTGGAAGCCGTTCACGAGGAAGCCGACGAAGAGCGCCGACAGCAGAGTGCCGGTGACGGTCGGAACGAGCCGGCGCGAAAACACGGTGCCGAGGAGCGCAGTGACTACGACCGGAAGCAGCATTTCCCCGGCGCCTGTCGTGCTCCCGCTGAGGTAGGATGCCGAGAGTATGCCCGCTACCCCCCCGCAAAGACCGCTCACGACGAAGGACGCGGCAAGATAGCGCCGAACCGGCAGACCGGCGGCGCGCGCCGCCTCCGGAAACTCGCCGACCGCATAAAGCCGAAGCCCCCAGGGCGTGTATTGGACCACCGCAGCAACCAGTGCAGCAAAGACAAGCAGAACATAGGCAAGCACGGGAATCCCATACGGCCCTATCGCCGAAAGCGCCGCAAGAAGATCTGTCGATGCGGGGATCACGGTGTTCTGAGTGAGCACGAGTTCCACGCCGGCAACGACATTCATCACGGCAAGCGTGGCAAGCAACGGCACGATGCCTGCAAGAGTGACCGCTGCGGCGTTGACGATGCCGATCGCAATGCCCGTGGCGAGCGCCGCAAGGACAGCGACCGGATCGCCGTATCCGGCCTGCGCCAATGTCGCGTAGACGGCGGCGCTCAGGCCCATGTTCGCAGCGAGCGAGAGATCGATGCCGCCCGTCACGACATTCGAACCGCCAGCAATGACGACGATCGTCAGACCGATGGCAAGCACGCCTGCGATCGCCGACTGGGCCAGCACATTGCCTATGTTACCGATGGTCAGGAAGAACGGTGCCGCAAGCGAGAAGAAGACGAGGACCGCCACAAAAACGGCAAGCGAACCGCCGCGCAGGACGAGTGTCGCCAACCTGCGGCCGAGCGCTGCCCTCGGTGCCTGTGGCAGGTGCGCCGCGAGCGGCTCTGCAAAGGGTATTTCAGCTGACATGTCTGTACGTCTCCGAAGCACCCGTCACCTCCGCCAGGATCTGATCGGGCTTCGTTTTTTCTGAGAGGAATTCGCGCGTGACCTGGCCCCTGAAAAGCACCAGCACGCGATCCGTGATGCCAAGCAGTTCGTCGATATCGGAGGAGAGGACGAGGACGCCGGCACCCCGCGCCGCGAGTTCGCCTATCAGGCCGTAAATCTCGACCTTCGCTGCGATATCGACACCTACGGTCGGTTCGTCGAGGAGGAAGATTTCCGATCGGCGGGTCAGCCATTTGGCGACGGCAACCTTTTGCTGGTTGCCGCCCGAAAGCGTCCTGACCAGTGCCTGCGCGCCATCGGTCTTGATCTGCAGGCGTTTGATGAGGCTTTCGGCCTGCTGGTTTTCTGCATGCTTGTCCAGAAGCCCGAAACGGCTGAAGCGGTCGAGACTGGCAAGCGTTGTGTTCTCTGTAACCGAAAGGCCGAGTGCAACGCCGTCGCGGCGCCGGTCTTCGGGGACGAGAGCAAGCCGTTTGCGAACAGCCTTTGCCGGGTTTGCAACGAAAACGTTTTCGCCTCCGAGCTCGACCCGTCCGGCTGTGGGCGCCTCCAGTCCAAACAGCGTTCTCACGACCTCCTTGGCTCCGGATCCGACCAGGCCGGTGAGACCGATGACCTCACCCTTGTGGAGAGTGAAGGAAACGTCGGAGTACCGGTCGGAGAGCGAAAGCCCCTCGACCTTCAGGAGAGGACCGCCGCGTTCGACCGACGGCTTGGGGTAGAGGTCGACGATGTCCCGGTTGACCATCAGGGAGCCAATCTCAGCGGCCGATGTCTCCCGGATCGGCAATGTAGCGACGTCGCGACCGTTGCGCAGCACCGTCACCGTATCGCACAGGGCCTCGATTTCGTTTAGGTAGTGCGAGATGTAGATGATGGTGATGCCCTCATCGCGCAAGCGGCGAATGAGCCTGAACAGGATCTCCGCTTCCCGACGAACCAGGGCCGCCGTGGGTTCGTCGAACACGAGCACCTTCGGTTCGTGAAGAAGCGCGCGTGTGATCTGGACGATCTGCTTTTCCGCTGCGGAAAGATCGCCGATTAAAGCTGAGTTCGGCAGACGGAGCCCGAAATAGCGTTCCAGGATCTCGCCGGCCTTTTGACGCATCAGTTTGCGGTCGAGGAACGGCGTGCCGGCAATCCTCGGCTCGCGGCCCAGAAAGAGAGCTTCACCGACCGTAAAGGTCGATACGAGCAATCGGTCCTGATGAATGAAGTGTATGCCGAGTTCCTCGACGAGATGCGGCGTCAAGGTATCGAAAGCAGTTCCGTCGATCTCGATCGTGCCCTCGTCGGCCTCGTGAAGACCGGCGAGAAGTTTGATCAGGGTCGACTTTCCGGCGCCGTTCTGGCCAACGAGGCCATGGACGGTGCCGCGCTTGACGGCAAGCGAAGCACCGGCGAGCGCCTGCGCGCCTCCGAAACGCTTGACGATGCCGCTCAGCCGGACGATGTCGCCGTCGCCCGCAGGAACTACTCTCTCTACCATGGCAAATCCCCTTCAACCCGCAGATGAATCTTTCCGCGGGCACGGACCCGCGGAAGGGTTCGGCGTTGGTTCAGCCGATGCCAAGCTTCTTCGAAACCTCGCCAACGTTCGCCTTGTTGGCGAGAAGCGCCGGCACATAGGTTTCGCGCGGGAGCGTTTCGCCGGCGAGCAAGCGGGCGACGTTCTGGATGGCCGTGCGGCCGAGCTCCGCCGGCTGCTGCGCGACGTCCGCTGCTGCGGGAGAGTTCGGGTCGGCGACGAGCTGAAGAACTTCCGGGCTGCCATCGACGCCGTACGTCTTGATCTCGGTGCGCCCGGCGGCCGACAGCGCCTGCGTCGCGCCCAGCTGCGGGATGTCCCAGGCCGACCAGATAGCCTTGATTGAGCCCTTCTCGGGGTACTTGTTCAGGATTGCAGTGATCTGCGTGAATGCGTCCTGAACCGTATTCGGAATGACGTCGCGCAGTTCCGGCTGGATAATCTGGATCTTCGGGAAGTACTTCACGACGTTAACCAGCTGGTCGTAGCGGATCGCGCAGGGCGTGACGCCGTAGAAGCCGTTGAAGACGACGATGTTGCCCTCGCCGCCGATGTCGGAGACGAGCTGGAGGGCGAGATCCTTGCCTATCCCCCAGTTGTCGGAGGTGGAGTTGTTGAGCGAGTTGGTGGAACCGACATCAATCGTCAATACGGGGATGCCCGCGTCTCGCGCCTTCTTCAGCCACGGATCAATGACGCTGAGCGTTCCGAGCAACTGGACGATCGCGTCGGGCTTCTGAGCAATCAGCGTCTGAAGCTGGGAAACCAGCTTGCCGTCGTTGCGGCCCGCATCCACGGCGATAGGCTCGCCACCGAGACGCCGCACTTCCTCGACCTGGGCATTGTACGCCTGAAGGTCGAAGAAGTGGTCCGTGCCGGCGGTGCTGATACCGATGCGCTTGCCCTTCAGGGACAATTCTTCCGCTGCGAAAACTGGACGTGCGCCCACGAGGCTCGCACCAGCAATGACGGCTCCGCCGACAGCCGATAGCTTCAGGAGATCCCGCCGGTTGAAAGTTGCATCTTGCCTGTCTTTAGTCATTTCAGTCCCCATCGACTCCGATTTCTAATACTCTATAGATTATGTGTAATTATTGATTGCAACAGATAGATTTTTCCAAATCACCGGCGCTTTCCGCAAAATCCGGCTCCATGTTTCCATCGCCAAGCCGCACTCGAGCCTGTTTAAGCGCCCGAAGCGAGTCGTCCGGTTTGCAGGACAGGCACGCGTCACGGAGCGCCCCGCGGTGGCAGATGAGAAGAGAGATGCTCTCACTGTGATCGATCTTCGCGAGGAGCCACCTCAGCGAGCCGTCGCTACGACAAGCGCGCTGCGCGGAGGGCATGGGGCGGCATTTCCTTCAATCGTCCGCGCTTCCCTCGGCGGCGCTTCTCGATGCCGGCATCCCGAAGCTCAGCGTTCGTCTTCTCCAGGGATCGACAGAAAATCCAACGCGAGGCGCAGGAAAAATGAGACGAATATTTCTCTACTAAATTTATTGATTATATAATCTTGATTTCAGCGATCGGTGTGGAACACCTCTGGAACCGACGCAATGTTGAAGGAGAGGGATCATGGAAATCACCCGCAGGCATCTCATGGCGGCGACTGCCGCCATCGCCCTGGCCGCACAGCTGAGCCAGGCCAGTGCAGCTGAAGTGACGCTGAACATTGGCTACCAGCCGATCGTCGAGCCGTCGCGCGTACCGCAGGCCGACGGGACCTACGAAAAGGTCACCGGCGCGAAAATCAACTGGCAGAAATTCGACGGCGGCGCGGATGTCATCGCAGCCATCGCCTCCGGTGCACTCGACATCGGCTACGTCGGGTCCTCGCCACTGGCTGCTGCCGCCAGCCGAGAGCTTCCGATCGAGACCATCTATGTCGTCGGCCTGATCAGCGAAGCCGAAGCTTTGGCCGTCAAATCGATCACCAAGCCGGAAGAACTCGCCGGCAAGAAGATTGCGACACCCTTCGTGTCCACGGCACACTACAGCCTGCTGACGGCGCTCAAGCACTGGAACATCGATCCGAAGTCGGTCGAAATCCTCAACCTCAGGCCGCCGGAAATTGCCGCCGCATGGGAGCGGGGCGATATCGATGGCGCTTATGTCTGGGATCCGGTCCTCGCCGAACTCAAGAAGTCCGGTACGGTTCTCGCGACCTCGGCGGACGTCGGCAACTGGGGCGGGCCGACATTCGACGCCTGGATCGTCAGCAAGAAATTTGCCGAGGAGCATCCGGACGTCGTGACCGCCTTCGTCAAGGTAACCGGCGATGCGACAGCGGCGTACCGGGCGAAGCCGGAAGCCTGGAACGCAACCTCGCCGGAGGCCGAGAAAATCGCTCGCCTCACCGGCGCAAAGCAGGATGAAGTTCCCGCACTGCTGAAGGGTTACACCTTCCCGACGCTCGAAGAGCAGGCAGGTGAAGCTCTGCTTGGCGGCGGCACCGTCAAGGCAGTCGCGGCCACCTCGGCCTTCCTGCTCGAGCAGGGTAAGATTCCTGCTGCTCTGCCCGACTACGGCCCCTACGTCACATCCCGCTGGGTCACAGACGCAGCTAAGCTCGCCTACTGAGGCACACAAACGGCGGCGGACGGCGGCCCGGATGCGCTTGGCGCAGCCGGGTTGCTGGCTTGCCGGACGGCTCGGATCACCGGAAAGGAAATGCCATGAGTACACTGTCGTTTCGCAACGTTTCCTTGCGCTATCCACCGCGGAACGGTGATCGCGGCGAGGCTGGCCTCGTTCTCGATGACATCAACCTGCATATCGGCTCCAATGAACTCGTTGCGATCATCGGCCGGTCGGGTTCGGGCAAGACGAGCCTGCTCAACCTCGCGGCCGGGTTCATCAAGCCTACCTCCGGCACGGTCTCCGTCGATGGCGTTGAGGTTCGGGGACCCGGAGCCGATCGCGCGGTCGTATTCCAGGACGATGCGCTCTATCCGTGGCTCAACGCCAGGGAGAACATCGCATTTCCCCTGAAGCTCAGGGGTATGTCAGAGACCTATCGCCGGACGCGGGCGCAGGAGCTGCTCGAGTTCGTGGGGCTCGCCCATGCCGGCGATCGCAACATCTGGGAGCTTTCGGGCGGCATGCGTCAACGCGTCGGCATCGCCCGCGCTCTGGCGGCGGAGCCGCGGTTCCTACTGCTCGACGAGCCGCTCGGCGCACTCGATGCGTTGACGCGCACGCGCATGCAGGAGTTCATCCTGCGCATCAAGGACCAGAGCAAGGCCGGCGCCCTCCTCATTACTCACAGCATTGACGAGGCCCTGCTGCTCGGCTCCCGCATCCTCGTCCTGTCGCCCAATCCCGGGCGCCTCGCCGCAGAGATCGAGGCCGGGTTCAACAAGGAGATCCTGTCCGGCGCATCCATTGTTGCGGTGAAGGAATCTCCGCTTTTCAAGCGCATGCACGCCGGTCTGACCGGTCTGATCCACACTCTTTCAGATGACGAGGTGGCCGCGTGACCCTCTCCACGGAAATCGAAGTCCTGCAGCAGGGGGTGCAAGCTCCAGAGCAGCCAATAGTCCGGCCCTCGCGGCCGGTACCCGTCTACGTCATTTCGGCGGTGACGATCGGCGCGATCCTTGCCCTGTGGAGCGTCGCCTCGGCCTACGCGCTGGTCTCCCCCGTGTTCCTGCCTTCGCCGAGACAGGTGCTTGTGGCAGGGTACAACCTGGCTGTCACCGGCTTCGTCGATGCGACGCTCGCCGAACACGTCGGCGCAAGTCTCTACCGCATTTTCGGCGGGCTGCTGGCGGCCATAGTGATCGGAATTCCGGCGGGTCTCGCCATCGGTACGAGCCGCGTCGGCAAGGGGATCCTGGACCCGATCGTCGAGTTCCTGCGCCCTCTTCCGCCCCTCGCCTACCTTCCCCTCATCATCATCTGGGCCGGCATCGGCGAAGCCTCCAAGATCACGGTGATCGCCCTCTCGATGCTGCCATCCGTCATTCTGTCGACCTCGGCGGGCGTGCGATCCGTGTCGAAGGACCACGTGAATGCCGCGCGCGCCCTTGGTGCAACGCCCCGACAGGTCCTGCTTCAAGTGATCTTGCCAAGCTCCTTCCCCTCCGTTCTCACCGGAATCCGCATCGCTCTCGGCGCCGGCTGGACGACACTGGTCGCGGCCGAACTTGTTGCGGCGTCCAGCGGACTTGGCTTCATGATCCAGTCGGCAGCACAATTCCTCGTGACGGATGTCGTCATTGCGGGCATCGTGGTGATTGCCCTGATAGCGATCCTTCTGGAATACGTCGCGAGGCTAGTGGAAAAGCGCCTCGTGCCATGGGCCGCACATCGCTAAAGGCGCGGTCCTTACGCCGAGGCGCCGGATGCCCCGAACCGGAGAGGGCGTGCTCTGCCCAGATATGGCAGCGCGTGGAGCCACCCGAGATTGGTATCATCGCCTGACGGCGGCACCTTCGCAAAACGGCACGGGTACACCCGCCAGTGCCCTTGAATAGGCGGCATCATAGGCCTGGTCCGGGCCGCTGCTCCTTTCCGCCGCCGAGACGAAACGGTCGAAGAGATCATATCCGGCCGTCCACCGCCCGAAGCCGCTGTCCACATTGATATGGCCCGCAGGACCGATACCGACCTGCGTGCTTCCCCAATGGCGAACCGTCGAGCGCAATCTGTCGGGCGGCATGTAGGGATCGTTGGAGCTACCGACGACGAGGCTCGGAAACGGAAGTCTCGCTTGCGGCATGGTCCCGAATGACAGCACGCAGGGATGAAGCCTTTCGGTGATTTCGAGATCGCAGGGCGCGACAAGCAATGCTCCTCGGATTCTTTGCGCAACACGGCTGCTGGCGAGGTTGGCGGCAAGGACGCATCCGAGGCTGTGGGCGACCAGCCACACACCGGGCGTTCTCTCGATCGTTTCCTCTGCACGAGCCAGCCACTTGCGAAGATCCGGACATGTCCAGTTGTCCTGCTCCACGACACGACAATCGGGCCGGTCGCGGGCCCAGTGTCGCTGCCAGTGTTCGCTGCCCGATCCATTCAATCCGGGAAGGATCAATGTGGCGACCGACGGGTCGTTTTTCATCATCGTGAGGCCTCCTTAAGGATTGGCGCTATCTCACTGCATGATGCCCATTCAACGCTCCGATCCAAAGGAAGAGGCAACTATCTTCTATAAAATCTATGCAATTTATTTTCTTTTACCGTAGATTGATCGAAACACACAAGCTGGCCTCGCTGGCGTTGAGAAAGTCGCCGCACTAAGCCATTGGAAAATTTTTCCTTTCAAAGACAATGGAACAAAATATGGGTTCTTGTTTCCGCGTTTCGATCCGTTAGCACAGAGCGGTATCCGCAACCTATACGATGCATCGATGTCCCTCCTGCATGCCAATGCCCTTTCGCGATCCTTTGGATCGACCGTGGCGCTCTCCGGCCTGTCACTGACACTGGAGCGCGGCGAGATTCTTGCACTCATGGGGGCCAATGGCGCGGGAAAATCCACCCTGGTCAAGATCCTCTCAGGCGTGCTTTCTCCTGATGGCGGCGAGTTGACATTCAAGGGCCAAACCTTCGCGCCGCGCACGCCGGCTGAGGCGACCGCCGCCGGCATCGTGACCGTGCACCAATCGACCGATCTCGTCGGCATACCCGGACTGACCGTTGCCGATGCGCTTCTTCTCAACCGCTTCGTAGACCGTCGCCAGCCCCTCTTCGTGTCGAAGGCGCGCATCCGACGGGAAGCAGAGGCAATGCTTGCCGAAGCCGGTTTCGACCTGCCGGTCAACAGGGACTTTGCCGACCTCTCCACGGCGGACCGCCAACTCGTCGCGATCGCCCGCGCGCTCGCCAACAAGGCCGAACTGCTTATTCTCGACGAGCCAACCGCGAGCCTGTCGGCGAATGAATCGCAACGGCTTTTCCAGACATTGCTCGAGCTCAAGCGACGGGGGCTGGCAATCCTCTACATATCCCACCGCACCGCGGATCTGGAGGCACTTGCGGATCGAGCCGTCGTGCTGCGCGGCGGCCGAGCGATCGAGAGCTTCGACAGGCCTATCGACTTTGATGCGGCGATCGAGGCGATGATCGGTCGACCGCTCGCTTCAGCACGACCCGATGCTCGCGGTGCAGACAGCGAGATCGTTCTCGAGATGCGCGGTGCTCGGCTACTGCCGGCGAGCAGCCCGTTCGACCTCACACTCAGACGCGGCGAGGTTGTCGCCGTGACGGGTGTCCTCGGCGCCGGCAAAAGCCGGCTGCTTTCGGCCATCTTCGGGCGTGGCCGCCTTGCCGAAGGCGAGATGCTGCTGGATGGGAAGGCTTACGCCCCCCGAACCCCGCGCGAGGCAATCGAGGCAGGGGTGGCCATGGCAGGCGAAGACCGTCATCGCTCGTCGCTGATCCCCGCTGGCTGGCCGGGCGAATCCATCGCTGCCACAATCAGCCTGCCGCACCTTCGGCGCTGGTACCCGTCGGGCTTCGTGGCCCCGGAACGCGAGCGCAGCAAGGCGAAGGCAGCGATCTCGCGCCTCGGCATCCGTGCCTCGGGGCCTGCCGCATCCGTCTGGACCCTGTCAGGCGGCAACCAGCAGAAGGTGGTCCTTGCACGCTGGGAAGCAGAACCTGCCAGGCTTCTGCTGCTGGACGAGCCCTTCCAGGGCGTCGACGTCGGCGCACGCCACGACATCATCACCGCGATCCGCAGCCACACTGACCGCGCCACGCTGATTGCGACATCAGATCCCGAGGAAGCCATAGAGGTTGCCGATCGGATTCTCGTCATGAACCACCACCACGTTACGCAACAACGAGCCCCCGGCGAGCCTCGCCAGCAGCTCGGGGAAAGCACATCATGAAATCGGTCAAGGAAAACGCAGGTCAAACTGCACCCGCTACGTCATCCCTCGACATTGCGCGCGAGTTCCTACGGGCCGGCGCAGTCTTCATCCTGCTTCTGGGGCTTATAGTCGCCTTTACGATCTCCCAGCCGGCGTTCATCAACATAAACAACCTGATGAGCATATTGCAGGCGGTGTCGGTCGTGGCCATTCTCGGGGCCGGCGTGACAGTGACATTGGCGGTCGGCGGGTTCGACCTCTCGATCGGAGCTGTCGCCGCCTCGAGCGTCATGGCGGCTAGCTACATCATGATCGTCTGGGGCCTCGGCCTTGCCGCCACGGTCCCGCTGGTGCTGCTTCTTGGCGCGACTGTCGGTCTTCTTAATGCGGTTCTTATCGTGCGCCTCAAGGTCCCCGACCTACTTGCGACGCTCTCGATGATGTTCCTGCTGACCGGCCTTCAACTGATCCCGACAGCCGGGCGCTCGATTTCGCCGGGCCTGATACTGCCTGATGGCACGACCGCCATCGGCAAGTACGACCCGCTCTTTCTAATGATCGGGCGCTCCAGCCTGTTCGGCGTCGTGCCACTCCCCGTCGCCATCATGCTCGTTGTCGCTGTCGTCCTCCACGTTCTGACGGAGCGGACCCGAATAGGCCGTCTGCTTTTTGCCACCGGCGGTAACGAACTTGCGACCCGCCTTGCCGGGGGGCAGACCGACCGGCTCAAGGCTCTCGCATATGTCATCTCGGGCACGCTGGCCTCCCTCGGCGGCATCGTGGTCGCAGCACGCGTCGGCCGTGGAGACGTATCATCCGGCGCTTCGCTGCTGATGGATTCCGTCGCTGCCGCCCTGATCGGCTTTGCGGTGCTCGGCCTCAGGCGACCGAACGTGCTTGGAACCATCGTCGGAGCGGTGTTCGTCGGAGTTCTGCTCAACGGACTGACCATGCTAAACGCCCCCTACTACACCCAGGACTTCGTCAAAGGTGCGGTCCTCGTGGGGGCGCTTGCGCTGACCTACGGGGTCGGCCGCGCCAAAACCTGAGAAACATGCCTCTCGGGAGTCCGGAAGGCCGCGAGACGCTTCGGCAATCAAACGAAAAACAACGAACGGAGACACCATGAACAGACTGATCCGATCCCTCACGGGCGCCTTTGCTGGCGTCACGCTTCTCGCAAGTCAGGCTCTCTCCGCCGGCATCGAAGGCGCACCCGCTCCCTTCGACAAGGGAGACGTCGATATTGCGGTCGTCAGTTTCCTCGGCTCCGGCGACTGGCTTCAGGCCTTCGAGGCCGGCGTGAAGCGCCAGGCGGATGCGCTCGGCATCAATCTGACCGTCTCCCAGGCCCGCAACGACAACGACACGCAGCGCAGCCTCGTCGAGCAGGCGATCAATCTCGGGGTCGACGGCATCATCATAAACAACGGCCGCCCAGAGGTTCTGAAGGACGTCGCCCAGAAGGCGCTCGACGCCGGCATCAAGGTTGTCGCCTATGACGTGAACCTCGACAATCCCGCGATCCCGCAGATCGAGCAGAGCGATGCCGACATGGCACGCCTCGTGCTCGAACAGGCGGTGAAGGACAAGGGCGACGGCTTCGTTGGCGGCGCCGTCTATGTGGCCGGCTTCGCACCGCTCGATCGCCGCTATGCCGTCTGGCAGGATTTCGTCAAGAAGCACAACCTGACCGAAAAGGCAGTCTGGGGCGTCGTCAACGACACGGTGCCGGCTTCCGTCGCCGACCAGACCAAGGCGATCCTGCGCGCCAACCCGGACATCTCGGTAATCTTCACGCCCTGGGACGAATTCGCCAAGGGCGTCAAGCTCGCGATCGACGAACTCGGCGTCGCTTCCAGCGTCAAGATCTACGGCGTCGACATCTCGACCGCCGATATACAGCTGATGGCCGAGCCGGACAGCGCCTGGGCCGCCACCGCTGCCACCAATGCCGCCGTCGTGGGCGAGGTCTCGGTACGTGCGGTTTCTCTTGCGATCGCCGGCCAGTTCCCAGGCCGCTCGGTCCTTCTGCAGCCGACGCTCGTTACGCGCGACGATCTCGTCAACAATGAGATTTCGACGATCGAGGAATTGCAGCAGAAATTCCCCGCCTTCCTCAAGAGCGATGCGGCGACCGCCTCTTGGATTCCGGTCGCCAAGTAGGCCTCCTCTCGCGCAGATCAAGGGTGCCGCCGCCCAAGCGGCACCCTCACCGTTTCCACCGAAAGTGACCGCCATGAGCATTCCGACACCCGACTTCGCCCGAAACATGAAACTGATCGGTCATTCCGACATCGGAGGCCGCGGAGACGGGCTGCAGCTCATGGTGCATCGCGGCTTTGCGTATGTGGCCCACCCATGGTCGCAGGGATTTTCGATCGTCGACGTGCGCGACCCGAAGAACCCGGGCGCCGCAACCTACGTGCCGGCTCCGGCCAACACCTGGAACATCCACCTCCAGACGCATGATGATCTTCTGCTGGTGATCAATGCCCTCGATCTCTTCGCCGATGTCGAGAATTTTGCCGACGAAAAGACCTATTACACGAAGTCCGTGGGCGACACCCTGGCCGGCAAGGGTCGCAAGCGTGCCTGGACTGCGGGCATGACCGTCTACGACATCTCCACGCCCGACAAGCCACGCAGGATCGGACAACTGGATGTCGAAGGCATCGGCTTTCACCGGCTCTGGTATGTCGGCGGCCGCTATGCCTATGCCTCGGCACTGCTCGACGGCTTCACGGACTACATATTCGTGACCATCGACATGGCGGACCCGACGAGGCCGGAACTCGTCGGCCGGTGGTGGCTGCCAGGCATGAACAGGGCGGCCGGCGAAACGTCGAACGCACCCGAGGGACGTCGGCATGCGCTTCACCACGCTCTGGTCGAGGGCAACACGGCCTATGCCTGCTGGCGCGATGGCGGGCTTACCCTGCTCGACATAACGGACCACGCACGCCCGAAGCTCATCAAGCACCACAACTGGTGCCCGCCCTATGGCGGAGGCACCCACTCGCCCCTGCCCCTTCCCGCCCGCAACCTGCTCGTCGTTGCCGACGAAGCGGTGCTGGACAATGAGGAGGACGGGCGCAAGCACACCTGGGTCTTCGACATCCGCGAGCCGACGAACCCAATCAGCATTTCGACCTTTCCTATACCGAACGAGATCGACTATGCGAAGAAGGGCGGCCATTTCGGACCGCATAACCTGCACGAGAACCGGCCCGGTTCCTTCGTGTCCGACACGCTGATCTTCGCTACCTGGCAGAACGCCGGCATCCGCGCCTTCGACATTTCCGATCCCTATCATCCGCGGGAAACCGGCGCGCTCGTGCCTGCCGCACCAAACACGATGACGGACAAGCGCCCCGGACGCCCGAAGGTGATCCAGTCCGCCGACGTCTTCGTCGACAGGAACGGCCTCATCTACGCAACGGACTACAACGCCGGGCTCGAAATCATAGAGTATCTCGGCTGAGCCGTCGGCGAACGGCAATTCTCATACAACGGAACCGCCGGCCCGCATCGTGCATCGCACCCTTGGGCCGGCGTATATGATCAGCTCTTGATGAAGGCCAGCAGATCGGGATTGATTACATCCGCCTGGGTGGTCAGCATGCCGTGCGGGTAACCCTCATAGACCTTGAGCGTGCCGTTCTTCAGGAGCTTCACGGCGAGGCGCGCTGAATCGTCGATCGGCACAATCTGGTCGTCGTCACCGTGCATCACCAGCGTCGGGACATCGATCTTCTTGAGGTCCTCCGTGAAGTCTGTCTCGGAGAAGGCCTTGATGCCCTCGTAGTGCGCCTTGGCGCTTCCCATCATGCCCTGCCGCCACCAGTTCTGGATGACGCCGGGATAGACCTTCGCATCCGGACGGTTGAAGCCGTAGAACGGGCCGCTGGGGATATCGAGGAAGAACTGGGCACGATTGGCGGCAAGCTGAGCACGGAAACCGTCGAAGACCTCGATCGGCAGGCCACCAGGGTTTGCAGGAGTCTTGACCATGAGTGGCGGAACCGCGCCGACCATCACCAGCTTGGCCACACGGCCCTTGCCGTGACGCGCGACATAGGCCGCAGCCTCGCCGCCGCCGGTCGAGTGCCCGATGTGGATGGCATCGCGCAAGTCCAGCTTGTTGGTAAGTGCGGCGACGTCAGCCGAATAATGGTCCATGTCGTGGCCATCGCTGACCTGGGTCGAACGGCCATGCCCGCGACGATCATGGGCGATGACGCGATAGCCCTGCTGGACGAAATACAGCATCTGCACGTCCCAATCGTCGGAGGAAAGGGGCCAGCCGTGATGGAAGACAATCGGCTGGCCGCTGCCCCAATCCTTGTAGAAGATCTCGACGCCGTCCTCGGTCTTGATGAAATCCTGGCTCATGGAAACCGTTCCTTTGCTTTGGTTCGAGGTTGAGTTCTGCGCTGCTATTGCCGGTGCGGCCATGACGAGCGAAAGCGATGCACCTGCAAGAAGGGTTTGCCGGCGCGAGAGGGGAAGAGTGAAATCAGACATGGAAAGCTGCTCCGAAGAGTATCGAGTACGCCGCAACCCACTCGCCCTCCCGTTGCGTGGCCGCGACATTACAGCTGTGTCCGTATCCGTTCTTGATGCTTTCGATCGCGTTTTGGATGATAGGCCTCGCGCCCGGACGCAAACAACTATCCCTCAGTGCGCTTTGTGACCTCGCCCGTGACGCGGCCGATCGACCGACAGGAGATGGTGCACGACGGGTTTCTCCGGTCCCTTGTGATAGGCTTGAACCTCCGCCTGGATATCGGCGTCTGCCTTGGAGACACGCCTGTGCTGTCTCAGATGCTCCGCCCAGGATTCGACCATGAACCACTCGACGATCCGCTCCGAATTTCCGGTGTCCTCGGTCACGCCCCAACCGTAGGCCCCATCCTTGCGCCGCTCGCCCGATAGGCGGAACAGCGCGTCGAGGAAGGCCGGGCGGTCTGCCGCATCGACCCGGTATTCGATCAGCACGAGAACTGGGCCGCGGTCGTGCTCGACCGTCTCGGCGATGAACGGTTCGGGCCAATGGTTCGAGGCCACGAGGTCCGCTTCGCCCTTCGGCAGCTTGATTACGTGAAATACGATTCCCGCGATAAAGAGACCGACAGCGCCGATCACGAGCGTCGTGGATATGCCTAGCATCTGCGCGACGGCACCCCAGGCCAGACTACCGGCCGTCATCGCCCCGTTGAACACCGTCAGATACACCGCCAGCGAACGCCCCCTCACCCAGTTCGGAAGGATCGACTGGGCAGCGCCGTTAAGCGTCGTCAGTGCCGTGATCCAGGCGCCGCCCAGTGCAAGCAGGACCAGGACGGCAACCCATTTCGCCGGCGCGAGCGATAGCACGCCCATGACAAGCGCCGTGACGACAGCCGCTCCAAGGAGCAGGCCGTCTGCGTCGAACCGGAGCCTGAGCCTCGGCATCAGCAAAGCCCCGCCAATCGCGCCCACACCGACTGCACCGAGCAGGATACCGTAGAAACCGGCGTCTCCCCCGAGGAGATTGCGCGCGACGAGCGGCAAGAGTGCCCAGACCGAACTGGAAAACGCGAAGAAGACCGCAGCCCTCAGCAGGACGACATGCAGTTCGTGGCTCGCCTTCGCATAGCGCAGCCCCGCCCGGAAAGCTCCGAGGAAGCGCTCAGAAAGCGCGTCATCGGCGGCGGCTGGCCTTTTCCACCAGACAAGTGCGGCAATGACGAACACATAGCTGATGACGTCGACCCCGTAGGTGACGGCCGCACCGAACGAGGCGAGGATCAAACCACCGGCCGCAGGACCGATCGCACGGGAAATGTTGATGCCCAGCGAGTTGAGCGCCACGGCACTCTTGACGTCCTGCCGCGCGACGAGCTCCGGAACAATCGCCTGCCAGGTCGGCGCCATCAGCGCCGCGCCGATGCCGCCAACGAAGGTGAGTGCGACGAGCGAGGTGATGGACTGGAGCCCGGAGGCGGACAGGAGAAGCAGCGTGATGCTGACGCTCGCCAGCAAGAACTGGATGAACAGGAGGAACTTGCGACGATCGAGAATATCCGACAGCACACCGGCTGGTATCGCAAGCAGAAAGATCGGCAGCGTGGCCGCCGCCTGGACCATGGCGACCGCCGCCGGTGACGCCGAGAGGTCCGTGACCAGCCAGGAACTGGCAACGTCGCGGATGAAGCTACCGGTGTTGCCGACCACCGTTGCAATCCAGAGCACGGCGAAGACGCGCTGCCGCAGAGGAGCGAATCCGCTTGGGGTGGGTGCTGCAGCCTTGTCGTTCATGCGTATCCTTCCGGCATTTGTAGGCTATGTCTTGAGTGAATGCGCGCGGGATCCAGCCGGCAATCAGCTCCAGTCGCCCTCTCCGCGGCGCCATTTGTGCAGGTCGTACCAGGCGACGAGAAGAAACGCGCCGACGAGGCCGAGATGCTCGAAGAAGGAATTCGTCGCCATGAAGCGCTCCTGCCCCAAGGGCATTTCCCAGAAGCGTAGCGCAAGCAACGTGGCGACCAGAGTGAAGGCGGCAAGGGCCAATGCGCCGATCCAGCGGCAGAAGCCGGTTATCACCATCGCCGACGTTCCAAGCTCGAACAGAATGACCACGGCGGCGATGGGCCTGGCCGGCAGCAGCCCGAAATGCTCCATTTCCGCGACGGCGCTTCCGAAATCAAAGAGCTTGAACAACCCGCCCTGGATATAGGCGGAGCAGAGCAGAAGCAGCCCGAGCCAGCGAACCGGGTGGCTGGTGAATACCGGCGTGCAGACTCTCGCGAGTTTTGCTTCCATTGTCGGCATGTTCGTCTTTCCTTCGCGAACTCTCTTGATTCTATTGTCAGACGGCCCAGCACGAGCAGCCGAGAGCGCCGAAGAAACCCTTCAGATCGGCGATCGGCAGCCTCGATGTCCATGCGCCCGCATGGTCGTGGCCATGAACGCCGCAACCGCTGGAGCAACCGCAGGACGCGATGGCCGTTCGCCGCAGCGAGTTCCTGCCAGCCCCTTCCGGCTCGCCCCATGCGCCATAGCCACCGAATGTACGCACAGGCGACCAGTCCGGCATTGCTGGGGGCACCGGGTTGTCGTCAAGAGGGGCGAAGTCGCCCGCGGCATAGACGACCCGTCCACCGACCATGGTGAGATCCGAGGTGAGGAACGAGATCTCGTCTTCGGCGCAGGCAAAGAAGTCCTTGCTCGGCACGATGAGGTCGGCAAGCTGTCCCTTCTCGATCCTTCCCTTGCGCCCCTCCTCGTTCGAGAACCACTGGACCTTCTCGGTCCACATGCGCAAAGCCGTTTCGCGGTCGAGGCAGTTGCGGCGCGGATAGAGCTGCATGCCGCCGACCGTCTTGCCCGTCACCATCCAGGAAAGTGAAACCCAGGGATTGTAGGAGGCGACGCGCGTGGCGTCCGTGCCGGCAGAGACATTCACGCCCTTCTCCAGCATGCGCGCGACGGGCGGGGTGGCCTCCGCGGCGCCGTGGCCATAGCGCTCGACAAAGTACTCGCCCTGATAGGCCATGCGATGCTGCACGGCGATGCCGCCGCCGAGCGCTGCGATGCGGTCGATGGAGCGCTCGGAGATCGTCTCGGCATGGTCGAAGAACCAGTTGATGCCTTCGAGCGGGATATCCTGGTTGACCTTCTCGAAAACGTCGAGCGCGCGGCTGATCGTTTCGTCGTAGGTCGCATGCAATCGCCATGGCCACCGGTTCTCCGCGAGAATCCGCACGACCTCCTCGAGCTCGCCTTCCATTTCCGGCGGCATATCGGGTCGCGGCTCACGAAAATCCTCGAAATCCGCCGCCGAGAACACCAGCATTTCGCCGGCACCGTTGTGTCGGAAATAGTCGTTGCCCTGCTTGTACTTCACGGAGGAGGTCCATTTAAGGAAATCCTCCTTCTCCTGTTTCGGCTTCTGCGTGAAAAGGTTGTAGGCGAGCCTCACCGTCATTTGCCCTTCGTCGGAGAGCTTTTGAATGACGGCATAATCATCCGGATAGTTCTGGAAACCGCCACCCGCATCGATGACGCTGGTAACGCCGAGCCGGTTCAGTTCGCGCATGAAGTGACGGGTCGAATTGACCTGATAGTCGAAGGGAAGCTTCGGTCCCTTGGCCAGCGTCGAATAGAGAATTCC
This sequence comes from Sinorhizobium sp. BG8, assembly GCF_016864555.1. Taxonomy (NCBI): domain Bacteria; kingdom Pseudomonadati; phylum Pseudomonadota; class Alphaproteobacteria; order Hyphomicrobiales; family Rhizobiaceae; genus Sinorhizobium; species Sinorhizobium sp. BG8. Next base: position 738,706 of record NZ_CP044012.1, read on the forward strand.
GGCATTGGGCTTGGCGAGCAGCAATCCGGTCGGATTGCCGTTGGCATCGCGCGTAATCTCGCCGCCGGGCGGGTTCGGCGTGTCCCTCGTATAGCCGACGGCGCGCAACGCGGCGCCGTTCAGCAGGGCACGGTCGTAGAGATGGAGAAGGAAAACCGGTGTATCTGGAGCAATGGCATTGATCTCCTCGATCGTCGGCAATCGCTTTTCCGCGAACTGGTGCTCGGTGAAGCCTCCGACAACGCGAACCCATTGCGGTGCGGGCGTTGCCGCGACCTGCCGCTTCAACATGTCCATTGCATCGGCCAGCGAGCGCACGCCGTCCCACCGAAGTTCCATGTTGTAGTTAAGTCCACCGCGAACAACGTGGGTGTGGTTGTCGTTGAGACCCGGCAGCACGCGTCTCCCCTTGAGGTCGACGATCCTCGTGTCCGGACCTGCGAGCGCCATGATCTCGCTGTCTTCCCCGACGGCCAGGAACTTGCCATCCTTGATGGCAACGGCCGACACTGCCGGCTTTGCACGGTCGAGAGTGGTGATCAGGCCTCGGTGCAGAATGAGGTCGGGCGTCATGGAAGCATCTCCGGTCGATTCAGGGCCGGCGGCACGCGCCGGCGAAAAGAGGGCTGGCAGGGCAAGGGCCGATGCCGCGCCGAGAATGGTACGGCGCGTCGGCATCAGCTTGCGTTCCGCTTGGAGCGCGTCGCCTCGGTCGTTACGTCGGCGCTCACCGAGCCTCCCTTCGGAAGATGCCCGAACATGTGCGGCTTGACGTGGTGGATCCAAGACGCAATTGCCGGCTCCCGGTTCCAGAGCGTGCGAGCGAATGGCACGACCTGCTCACCGACCAGGATGCCCAACAAACCCACGAGCGCCACAACGGGTGGTGCGGGGGATCGGACGTTCAGGAGCGAATAGATTATGCCGACGAGCAGTCCGGCTCCGAGCGAAAGGAGATACATCTTCATCGTAGTTTCCTTCACGGATTGCGGTGGCCGTTCCGATCAGCACTGAGCGGATCGGAACGGCATTCGGCCGAATGGCCGACAGATGTCAGTGTCCTTCCGACGCCCCGAACATCGACTTGGCATAGATGATGCCAAGCCCGTACGATCCGCCGAACTTCTTGGCGATGCCGGTCGTCATGTCGTAGGTCTCGGTGCGAGCCCAGTCACGCTGCAATTCCAGCATGTATTGCAGGGAGGTCATCGGCCGGACGCCGGCCTGGACCATGCGGTCCATCGCACGCTCGTGAGCCTCGTCGGAAACATCGCCGCACGCATCGGCGATCACGTAGACCTCGAAGCCCTGGTCCAGAGCCGAAAGCGTCGGGCCGACGATGCAAACGCTGGTCCACAGTCCGCAGAACACAAGGCGCTTCTTGCCGATACGATTGACCTCGTCGATGACGGCAGCATCTTCCCAGGTGTTCATGGACGTGCGGTCCAGAAGCTTCTGCCCCGGGAAGGCCTCCGTGATCTCGGCGAACATCGGACCGGAGAAGGTCTTTTCGGCAACGGTCGTCAGAATGGTCGAGACACCGAAGCCAACGGCCGCGTTTGCGACCAGCGCGGCGTTGTTGCGCAACAGGACAGCGTCGATCGACTTGGTCGCAAAGGCCATCTGCGACTGGAAATCGATCATGATCAGCGTGTGATCCTTCGGCGAAACGAGAAGGTTGCCGGGCGTCGGCGTGGCGGAAAGGGTCATGGTCTTGGCCTCATTGGTTCAGGGTTTCCAACTGGGTCCCGACTATGCCTTCCGGTACGATCCGTTTCTTGTAGGCAAAGAGGCATTTTTGAAGATTCTGATCGTTGCCGGCCCGGCCACGCCGCCCGGCCGGCTTCACGGTTTGGCGCTATGACTGCCTGCTCCGCCGCCAGGCTCCGGGCGTTGTTCCCGTCGCCTGGACAAAGGCGCGCGTGAAATGGCTCTGGTCCGAAAAGCCGCAGGCTGTCGCGATCTCCTTGAGCGGCGTGCGTGAGAATTCGAGAAAATCGTAAGCTTTTTCAATTCGTTGCTGCATGAGCCATTGGTAGGGTGTCTTGCCCATGGTTTCGCGGAAAGCACGAAGGAATGTGGCCTGCGAGAGATTGCATGCCACCGCGAGGTCCTCGATCGCGAGATCGCCGTTGAGCCTGCTCTGAACGAGATCCTTCATGGCCGACTGCGCGTGATGGGAGAGCTTGCGCCCCCTTGCTGCCGTTGAGGTCTGGCCGTTACCGTACTGCTGCACCACATGGATGCCGATTGCCACCGAAAGCTGGTCGACAAACAGGGCGCTCCTGTCGGCACGCCCGTCGAGGGTCGCAAACAGGGCACCCATCATGCCGCCTAGCACCGGATCGGGTCGCCCGACGAAGCACTCCAGCTCGCTGACGCGGGCAAGGTCAGCCTCATGCGCGATCCGGTCGATCGCACTGTGTCCCAGTTCGAGCAGCACGAAGTCGAAGGAGCCGCTCAAATCCGCCTGATAGGCATCAGAGAAGTTCCGAAGATAGACGGCGTTTTCCTCGAAATCGTGCACGGTCGAATGATGCTGCTCGAAGATCCGGCGTCTATGGCCGCCCGAGACGGAGAGGCCCAGAAGGTACCCCGGCCCGTCGCGGGCGTACTGACCCTGTCTGGCGGCGCCATCGCGGCCTTCTTGCGATGGAAGGTCATGTTCCTGCCTTCAATCGTCCGGTCCTCGGCCAACGTATTGAGAGAACAACCAAGGCTGTCGCGCGGCAGGGGAACCGAAAGAATCGAAGATGTGCCCGTCATGCCGTTTGATCCCGCAGATTGAGTTGCGCACGTCGAGGAACTGGTCGGCAATGGCGGCGCCGCATGTTCGATTGTTCCCAGCACAAGAGATGAAAATGTGTCGCCGATTCATGGCATGTCGTCGGATGATCGCCGCCGGGAGGGCGACATTCTTGTACGAAAATCGCCTCTTTTGAACAATCCGACACGAGAGGGCGACGGTTCCTCAAATGGAATCATCGCCTTGGCCCGGAGGAACGGTGCTGGTGAATGCCAGTCCGGGATACCGAGCCGGATCCACGAAGCGGTTTGGCCTCACACTGCCCGGAATTGCTCCACCGGCGTGTAGCCGGATCTGCTCCTGCGCCTGAAACGCGCCGGTGTTTCCTTCGTCAAGGCGGTGAAAACGCGCGTCATATGACTCTGATCGGCGAAGCCGCAGCAGATTGCAACTTCCGCGATCGGCGCGTCCTCGAGCAGAAGCTCCTTGACCCGAGCGACCCGGTATTCGGTCAGCCACCTCGATGGAGTGCGCCCGAAGCTCTCCTTGAACGCCTTGTTGAAATAGCTGCGCGACAGTTCGCACTGGGCAGCCAGTTCGCCGACCGAAAATGGCCTGTTGAAATGTGCGGCAAGAAATTCCGTTGCAAGCCTCTCCTGCCAGGGAGCGAGCGTGCCCTTCCTGTCGGCGGGGAAATGCAGGCCGCCATAGGTCTGGCTGAGATGCGCCAGCACGGCAAGATTGATTTGTTCCAGAAACAGCTTGTTTGCATGCTCGGGATCTTCGAGTGACGGCAACAGCGCCTGCGCCAGACCAAACATGACCGGGTCCTTGCGCCCCTGCACGCAAGCAAGCGCAAGGTATTCGCTCCGGCCAACCTCCTCCGCAAAGGCACGCATCCGGGCGAAGGGAATATTGAAGCGGACATTGTCGAACGGTGAGAGATGATGGCACCGCCACTCGTCTCTCAGGTCGGCGATCGCGAGCACCCCCTTGCTGTGGCCGCCCTCGTAGACAAGCTCACTGCCGCGCCACAGCCGATGGGAATCGAAATCGCGAAGCTGAACGATGACGCTGAAGGCCTCGGCGCATGGGATAGCGGGCGCGACATCGAGATCGGAGCGATCGGAATAGGTCCTCGTGACCAGGATGTCGCCCGAGGACACCGATCGCGTGATCGGGCCCGGCGCCTGATTCGCGGCCTTCGTTCCTCCCTGCAGATTCATCGTCTCGCGTCTCTCGGGTTCCGGCTTGGGGCTTGCGCCGCTCCATGGTGCGCGAATGCTACAACGGTTCATCGCTGAAATACAAACGCATCCTCAGTCCGCAACGTCACGACCCCCAACAGACGCACCTCCGGACAGGTTTATCACTGGAGCCAACGGGCGCGCCAGGCCGAAGGCGTGTGGCCAGTCGCCCGCGTGAACACCTTGGCGAACTGGTTCTCATCAGCGAAGCCGCATCGGCTTGCGACATCCTGCAGCGGCAGGAGATGCTCGGACAGATATTGCTTGGCCCGTCCGATTCGGTACCGCATGAGCCATTGATGCGGCGTATGTCCGGTTACGTCTTTGAAACCTCTAGAGAAATCATCGATGGGCATGCCGGCGGCGGAAGCCGCCGCGGCCATGGAGATGTCGTCGGAAAAATGATCGATGATGAAATCCTTGGCGGCCTTTTCCTGCCAGACCGTCAGGCCTGTCGAAGGAGCATCCCCATCCGTGGGCGCCTCCCCGTAGCTGTGAAGCAAATGCGCGCATATCGCGATCGCGATATGCTGCAGCACCGCCAAATGCGCTGTCCCCCGCGCCTCGAAGAGCGGCAGAATGGCGTCGCCGAGGTTACGCATGATGTCGTCCTCTTCGCCACGGCGGCAGCGCAACCGCGCCGCCTTCGGCGCCTCGGAAAACTCGGCCACTTCCCGAAACAGCGTGCGAGGCACGTAAAATGCAAGCGAATCGAGATCGCTTGAGAGGCGGATACTGGCGCCGTGGGCCAGATCGACGAGGCAGATGGTGCCTTGCCGATAGCGACGGATCTCGCTTTCGGACCCGTCGGACGCGAGGTCACGATGATAGGCATCCTTCAGATAGAGCATGAGGAAGTAGGCATCGTCCGGCGGCAAGGACACCAGTTGACCCGCCTCGGGTTTCAATCGGCACCGCAAGCGCGTCACTGAAAATCGGCCGTCCCGTATCGGTTGCGCCAGAAGGCATGGTGAATCCGCCAGCCCGAAGAACGCTCCCACGCTCTCTTCCATCCCTGCACTTCGGATCACGTCCACCTCCCGGCTGAATCCGTTCCCACCATGGGGCACATGTCACCGGCAAAACGCATGCGTGCTCCCAAAGCTTCCAGCAGATAGCCAGGGACGCGATTCCCGCCCGTGGCGATCTTGATCCCACGAGCCCGCGGAACCGGCCTCTGTCGTAGCTGCGGAAGCCAGAATGCGCTCGGCCGATCCCGTTTTCTTGTCGCTTCTGCTCGCCTTTTGCCAGAAATGCGCCAGATGCGACAAGACATGGTTGAAAACATTTGCCTCGTTCGCGCACCCCCGGCCTCGCGTCTTACAGGGGACGAATGTGGGTCACGTAGTTCTCGAAGAAATCCGAGAACTTGGTCAGGCGCATCGGCAGTCTGTCATAGGGCGGATAATAGAGCGTGAGCCAGAGTTCCGGAGGCTTCCAGTCCGGCAGGATCTGCTCCAGCCTGCCGGCCGCGAGGGCGTCCTCGACGATGAAGTGCGGCAGGAGAGCGATACCCTCGCCGTTTTCGGCGAGCCTCGCGATGATCTCGCCATTGTTGGCGGCAAGCAGCTTGCCGGCCCTCGCCTTGCGCGTCCGCCCAGCGCTTGTGAGCTCCCAGGTCTCGCTGATCGCCTCCTCGTCATAGGCAAGGCAGGTGTGGCCATCCAGGTCCTCCGGCGTTCTCGGCGTTCCAAAGGTCGCGAGATAGCCGGGGGAGGCAACCAGGATACGTCGGACCCGGCAGATCTTGCGCCAGATCGTTGATTTGTCGCGGGGCGGTTCCGACACCCGAATTGCGAGATCGAAATCCTCTGAAACGATGTCGATGAACCGGTCCGTGAGGGACAGGGAGACGCTCATACCCGGAAACTCCACCCGGAAGCCGGTGAGGACATCGGGCAGGAGGTGCTGGCCGAGCGACAGGGGCGCGTTGATGCGGATCAGGCCCACGGCATCACTGTGCTGTTCGCGTACCTCCTCGGCAACCTGATCGAACTGCCTGACGAGAGGTTCGATGCGCGCGGCGTAGACGGCACCGGCCGAGGTCAGTGACACCTGCCGGGTCGTGCGCAGGAGGAGTTGCACGCCCAACTGCTCCTCCAGCGCTCCGACAGCGCGGGTTACGGTCGGTGCCGTCATCGAAAGCTGGCGAGCCGCAGCCACGAAGCTGCGCTGCTGTGCCACCGCCAAAAAGATGCGAATTCCGTTGAGATCGTTCATGATCGACTATTTCATTTATTGCAATAATATTGTCAATATTATTGCTATTCATATTCTCGGTAACCTGCCCCATCTTGTGCCTCAGAAAACGTCCCAACCCGCACATTCGGAGGCACGACTACAATGCTCAACCAGATCAAAGGCCTTCATCACGTTACGTCGATGGCCGCCAACGCCCAGCAGAACAACGACTTCTTCACCAAGACGCTCGGCCTGCGCCGGGTCAAGAAAACCGTCAACTTCGATGCGCCGGATGTGTACCACCTCTACTATGGCGATGAAGTCGGCACACCGGGCTCGGTAATGACCTATTTCCCCTTCCCCCACATTGCCAAGGGGCGCCCCGGCACCGGGGAAGTGGGTGAGACCTACTTCGCGATACCGAAGAACACGCTCGGCTACTGGAAGGACCGGCTCTCGAAACTCGGCGTGACCGGCCTTTCCGAAGGCGAACTGTTTGGTGAGAAGCACTTGCGCTTCAAGGGACCGGACAACGATGGCTTTGCACTGATCGAAGTGGATGATGGACGCGTCGGCTGGAGCAACACGGAAATCGGTGGCGACGACGCGATCAAGGGCTTCCATGGCGCCAGCCTGCGCGTCAGGGACGCCGGTGCGACGCGGGAACTTCTCGGTTTCATGGGCTATCAGGAGGTCGACAGCAAAGGCGACTGGTCTCGGCTTGCGATCCCCGGCGGCAATGGCGCCGACTTCATCGATCTGCAGGCGCTTCCCCAGGCAGACGGGGCACGCCTGGGTGCGGGCTCGGTCCACCACATCGCTTTTGCCGTGGAGAACCGGGCAGCTCAGCTCGAAGTGCGCAAGGCATTGATGGATACCGGCTATCAGGTCACGCCCGTCATAGACCGGGATTACTTCTGGGCCATCTACTTCCGCACACCGGGCGGAGTTCTGTTCGAGATCGCCACCAACGAACCCGGCTTCGACCGCGACGAGGACACCAACCACCTCGGCGAGGCTCTGAAGCTTCCCGAACGCTACGAGCCCTATCGCCAGCAGATTACCGACGAACTCGCACCGATCAAAGACTAACCACTTACAAGGGCGTGCCCCCTGGCACCGCCCGATGGAGATTGCCACCATGAGCACCGAATCCTACAAGGCGCTGGTACTGGCGCCCGGTCCCGATGCACCCATCGTCTTTGCCTTCCATGGCACGGGCGGAAACGAGTACCAGTTTTCCGAACTGGTCGGTCAGATTCTACCCGACGCCGGCCTGATCTCCCCGCGCGGTGACGTGTCCGAACATGGAGCCCTGCGCTTCTTTCGCCGAACGGGCGAAGGCTCTTACGATATGGAGGACCTGGCGGAACGCACGGAGAAAATGGCCGCCTTCATCGCTGCGCATAAGGATGCAAATCCAGGGCGTCCGATCTACGGTCTCGGCTACTCTAACGGCGCAAACATCCTTGCCTCCGTGATCTTCAAGCACGCCGACCTCTTCGACCGCGCCGCCCTGCTTCACCCGCTCATTCCCTGGACGCCACAGCCGAACGACACGCTGAGAGACCGGCGGATCCTGGTGACTGCCGGCCGGCGCGATCCTATCTGCCCATTGCCGATCACAGAGCGGCTGACAGAGTATTTCGCCTCCCAGAAGGCACGCATCGAGGTCAGCTATCATCCCGGCGGCCACGAAATCCGGCCGGAAGAACTTGCCGCACTAAAGTCTTTCCTGACGGAAGCATAGCGGTCGAGAGACGAAAATCTGCGGTGCGCCCCGGTGCCGGACACTTCCCGGCACCGGGGCGCACTGCGCAGCACGCAACACCATTCAACCATCAAGACGAAACGGCGTCCCAGAGCTTTCCGGGGGCGTGCATCCTGGTCAGCAAGCGCGCGGGAATCCGATCATTCTTTGGCCGCGATCCGGCCGCGACAAATTTGTTGCTGGCAGCAGTGCATGCAACAATATACAGTCAATTATCGACTCTCTGATCGCAAGGATGAAAATGTCGGATTGGCTCCCCGATCTCACGCTCAGCAGCAATCCTCGCTACATGGCGATTGCGGACCTCATAGAGATAGACCTGCGCAGTGGCGTCCTTGTCTCCGGTGACCGACTGCCGCCACAACGCGAGCTTGCCAGGAAGCTCGGCATTGACTTCACCACGGTCGCGCGCGGCTATGTCGAGGCCCGCAAGCGCGGCCTGGTGGATACACAGGTCGGTCGTGGCACATTCGTCACTGGCGGCGGACCAAGGGTTGTGCCCGGCTTCTCGCTCGACGCCGCACCAGATCCGCGCAGGGCGGCGGCGGCTGATTTTTCGATGAACATGCCGCCGGAGCCCGACGATCCCGATCTTCTCGAACGCATGCGAGAGGGGCTGAGCGCGGTCGCCTCCAACCTCGTACCGCTGTTGCGCTATCAGGATTTCGGCGGCTCGGTTGCCGACAGGGACGCCGCCGCATCCTGGCTAGAGCGCCGAGGCCTTACTCCTTCCCGGGAGCGTATCTTCGTCACCCCGGGCGCCCATCCGGCCTTGCTCGCTATCCTGAGCGCGCTCGCAAAGCCAGGAGAGACCGTCCTGTCGGAGAACGTCACCTACCCAGGCATCCGTTCGATCTGCGCGCAACTACGACTGTCCCTCATGGGCATTGCAATGGACGGGCACGGCATCATTCCAGACGCTTTGGACGAAGCCTGCCGGAAACTCTCCCCCAGGGCCCTCTACCTCAATCCCACGCTTCAAAATCCTACCACCCTCACGGTTTCCGAGGCGAGGCGCCGGGAAATCTGCGCCGTGGCCCGCAAGTTCAATCTGCCAATCATCGAAGATGATGCCTATGGGTTCGTGTTGCAGGATCCGCCGCCACCACTTGCGGCGATGGCACCGGATCTCGCCTGGCACATCGGCGGGCTCTCGAAGTGCATCGGGGCCGGGCTGCGACTCGCCTTCGTGGTGGCCCCTGACAGCAAGGTGGTCTGGCCGTTTGTATCGGCAATGCGGGCAACCAACGTGATGGCATCTCCCCTTTCCATTGCTCTGGCGACACGCTGGATCGAGGAAGGCACGGCTGACGCCATTCTCCAGTTCGTTCGGAAGGAAACCGCCGAACGCCAGAAGATGGCCGCCGCTGCCCTGCCCGCGGACAGCTACAGCGCCGATCCGGCCAGCTTCAACATCTGGCTACCGCTCTCCAACGGCTGGACGCGCTCGACCTTCGCGGCACACATGCGCAGTTCCGGCATTGGCGTCGTCGCAAGCGACGCCTTCACCGTCGAAGGCATACCGGCGGAAGCCGTCCGCGTATGTCTCGGTGGCCCAGTAACCAGGGAACGACTGGCAAAGGCCCTTGATTTCATGGCGCACGCTCTCGAAGGCTCGCCAGAATTGGCTGGATCCTTCTTCTGACGCGACCAGACGTACCGCAATGGCTGCATTGCGGATGCGACAATGTTGCATACATATATCCATTCAAGATGTGGTATGTTTCCGATCAATGATCAATTGAAGGTGACTGCCATGGATGATCGCTATCCGCCCCTACCGCCGGTACAGACCGGCATTCGTGGCCGCTGCCCCCGTTGCGGGCAAGGCCATATGTTCAACGGTTTCCTCACGCTGGCTCCGCGCTGTGAGGTGTGCGACCTGGACTATTCCTTCGCGGACCCGGCCGACGGTCCGGCGTTCTTCGTCATCTGCTTTGCCTGCGTCCCGAGCGTCCTGCTCGCCGTCTGGCTCGAAGTCGTATACGCACCGGTCTGGTGGGTACACTTGCTGACATCGGTCCCGTTCATGCTGCTCACGTGCATCCCGCCGCTACGGCCGCTGAAGGGATGGCTCGTCGCCAGCCAGTACTACTTCAAGGCCGAGGAAGGGAAACTCGTCAGGCAGCCATGAGAAGCGCGGGGCGAAAGGTGCCCCACGTGCGCGGCTAGCCTGCGTGGCATCTCGACGGGATCGCCGTGCCGCAAGTCTCGTCGCGTCCTGCACGGCGCACCCCGACTGATTTCGGCACGCATGCAAGGCTAAAGCTTCCGGGCGACCTCCCGCCGCAGGTACTTAGGATCTCAGCTGACCGACACGTGCGAGGACAAAATCGTGCCGCACCTCCCAGAAACGGTCTTCGAAACCGTATTGCCGCGCCCGGACGGCATCGTTCGTCAGCTCGAACTCCGCAAGCAGGCTTTCCTTCACCCCGAAGACCGTATCCGAATGAATGTACGGGTCATGAGGGTCGAAGATGTGGGTGGTCAACGTCTCATAGCCGTCGGCCCTGATGATATAGTGTAGGTGCGCAGGCCGGTAGGGATGCCGGCCCAGTGATCCGAGAAGTTGGCCGACGGGACCGTCGTCCGGAATGGGATAGAACTTCGGTTTGACCGCGCGGAACCAGTATCGTCCATCCTCTCCCGTCCGGAAGACGCCGCGCAGGTTGAAGTCGGGCTGTATGCCCTTTTGCTGCACGTCGTAGAAGCCTTCGTCGTTCGCCTGCCAGACATCGATCACGGCATCTGCAATGGGCCTGCCCTCCGTATCCAGGATACGTCCGCCGATGACCATGTCCTCGCCCTTGCGGTCTAGACAGATGTTTGCCCCCATCGGCAGCTCCGGGGCGTCCGCCACATGGAAGGGGCCGAGCACGGTACTCTCCGAGGCGCCCGAGGGCTTTCGGTGGTTGATCGCGTCGACCAGCATCGACACACCGAGCACGTCAGACAACAGAATGAACTCCTGGCGCCATTCGTTGCACATGTGGCCTGTTCGGGTGAGGAACTGGATCGCCTCCATCCACTCATCCTGTGTCGGCTCCAGCTCCTTTACCGCTTCGTGCAGCTTGCGGGTAATGACCTCCATCACCTGCTTGAGCCGCTCGCTGCTGGCATTGGCGTTTCTTCCCGTCACGACTTCGACCGAGTTCTCCTCGGTGAAATAACCCTTTTCGTGCGCGTTCATTTTCGCCTCACCTGTCCAGAATTGCCTTCATGACGCGGCGCAGCTCCCTCTCGGGATCGACGGCAGCCGCCTCGCTACGCCAGGCGACATGATGGTCAGGCCTGACGAGCACCACACCCGAGTCCCGTATCTCCCGCGCGCGTGCCCAGTCACCGGTGAAATCCTGCCATGCCTGGCGGGGACCGATCGTGTGGGCGACGATGGGCAACCCGAACTCTTTCGACAGAACCCTCGCCGCCGCAATCCAGCCGTCACCGCCAATTCCAGTCAGGATGGTGAACGCACCATGGCCTGTGATGTCGAGGCTCGACACTTTCTGACCGTCCGGACCGAATAGCCAGACATGCGGCAGGCGCGCTCCCGGCCAGGTGGTCGGCTGATAGTGCAATTCCGCGTCCTTCTCGAAGCCCGGCTCCGGCTGACCATCAGTTACGATGGCATTCGACCTGTAGCGCTGGTTCATCTCCACGCCATGGGCGTCGAATTCGTAGACTTTGTAGGCGATCGCATCGCGGATCGCTGCCCGCTGGCGCTCGGATGCGGCCGTGTCATCGCAGCGGGCATCCATGTTCTGCTGCATTTTTACCGGGTCGACCGAATCCAGAAGGCCGAGCGCCTTGAAGATCGGCCCGAACTCCTCGATGGACTTGTTTGCCCGGGTGACGATCTGCTTGGCGATCGGAGCGCGCTCCGCCTGGTAGCTGTCGAGCAGTCCCATGCCGGCCTGCCCTCTTATGACCATGGCGAGCTTCCACGCGAGGTTGAAGCCGTCCTGGATCGAGGTGTTCGAACCCAGCCCGTTGGAAGGCGGATGGCGGTGCGTTGCGTCTCCCATGCAGAAGACGCGGCCGTTGGCCATGGTCGTGGCGTACATGTTGTTGACCGTCCAGGTCGAGACCGACTTGATCTTAGGCTGCAGGTCCTGGACGCCGACGAGGTCGCGCACGACCTTCGTGGCAAATGCATCGTCGACTTCCGGAGGTGGCTGGTTGATGTCATAGCCCCAGACGATCAGCCATTCGTGCCAGGGGCGAACCATGCGCACCAGTCCCATGCCGATGCCACCGACGTCGGCGCCGGGCTGCAATACCCAATAGAGCACCGAGGGTCGGTCGGCGACGTATCTCGATAGGTCAGCCTCGAACAGTATGTTCATCGAACCCGCGACCCCCATCTTGCCCTCGAAGGAGAGATTTGCGTGCTCGGCGACCTTGGAATTTCCCCCATCCGCGCCGACGAGGAACTTGGAGCGGATCGTGAGCTCCTTGCCCGTCAGTCGGTCGAGGCAGACGGTGGTGACCCCTTCGGCATCCTGCACATGACTCACATATTCCGTCGACATGCGTGCCTGCGCGCCGCGCGAGCAGGCAGTCTTGAACAGAAGCGGTTCCATGTAGGTCTGCGGCAGGTCGTTCATCCGGCCCGGAGAGGACAGAATATGCTCGGCGCGCGACAGGGGATGATTGCCCCAGCTCTGCATGCGCCCGATCTCTTCTCCCGCGACGGCGGTGCAGAACACGTTCTGGCCCATCAGATCCTGCTCGGTCGCGAAGATGTAGGCCTCGTCCTCCACGTCGCGGCCGAGATCGCGCAGTACCTCCATCGTGCGCTGGTTGGTGATGTGGGCGCGCGGGGTATTTGCGAGCCAGCGATAGCGGTTGATCACCAACGGCTCGAGACCATAGGTCGCAAGCAACGCCGCGGTCGCCGAGCCCGCAGGCCCGGTGCCGATAATCAGAACGTCAGTGGTGATGTCAGCCATTTGGCCCTCCCATTGTCTTTTTTTGGATGGGTCCGCCTTTCAGGATCCGGCGGACAGGAAAGAGTTCGATGCCGGTACGCTCGCTGATCAGGCCCCAGAGCCCGCGCGGCGCGAAAAGCATGATGACGATGGCGAGCGCGCCGAGCAGCATCAGGTACCAGGAGCCATAGCTCGAGAGCGCATTCTGCATCAGGAAGAACACGACGACACCGAGGATCGGTCCTTCGATCGTACCGATGCCGCCGATCACCACGATGAAGATCACATAGGCGGTCCAGTCGGTGAGCGAGAAGGCCGCATCCGGCGAGATCCGTGCCTTCTGGAGATAGATCAGCGCGCCGACAACGCCTGTAAGGAAGGCGGTCAGAAGATAGACCGCGACCTTGAGCCGGCGGGCATCGACCCCGAGCGCCCGGGCAGCAGTCTCGTTGTCGCGCACGGCGGCAAGCCCGAGACCCTGTTTGCTCCTGAGAAGCTTGTAGACGCAGGCGACGGTCACGGCGACGACCAACAGGGCCAGCCAATAGGCCAGAGCGTCGGCGGCGGTCGAGGACTTCATGCCGAACCAGTCATTCAGCAATCGAACTCCTAACATGTCACGCGTCGCGTCGCGCGGCAGCGACGTCCCCGTGCCACCGCCAAGCGACTTCCATTGGGCGAAAAGCAGACGACCCACCTCCGCGATCACCCAGGTGCCGATTGCGAAATAGGGACCATGAAGCCGGAAGGCGAAGAAGGCGGTGGGCGCCGCGATGGTCGCGGCGAATAAACCGGCGAGCGGAACGGCGAGGATGGGATCGACACCGAGCAGGATCACGAGGCCGAACAGCGCATAGGCCCCGCAGCCGACGAAAAGCTGCTGGCCGACCGAAATCAGGCCCGCGTAGCCCGCAAGCAGGTTCCAGTTCTGGGCAAGCACGAGCATGGTGAAGATGAAGAACAGGTCCTGCACCACACCCCGCGAGACGAGAAAGGGCGCGAACGCGAGTGCGACCAGCAGGAGCACGGCAAAGCCGGCGAATAGGGTCGACAGCCGGGTCCGCGTCTCCACGCGCCAACGCTCTTGCGTGAGGTCCGGGTTCGTCATTGTTTCGAGACCTGTCGTCATGGCGGCTTCAATCCACGGCCCGGGGGAAGAGACCGCGAGGCCTGAAGAGGAGCACGAGCAGGAAAGCGATGTGCCCGGCAAGGATCTGCCATTCGGGATTGATCGCCGCACCAACCGTCTGGGCGACCCCGAGTATGATGCCGCCGGCAAGCGTTCCCCAAAGAGAGCCGAGGCCACCGATGATCACCGCCTCGAAAGCGTAGATCAGACGCGCCGGTCCCGCGGTCGGATCGAAATTGGCGCGCGTCCCGAGGTAGAGCGCGGCAATCGTCACGACCACCATTGCAAGCCCCATCGCGACCGCGAAAATCCTGGCCGGGCGGATGCCCATGAGACCCGCCGTTACGGCATCGTCCGAAGTCGCCCGGAAAGAACGCCCAAGTGGGGTGCGGTAGATAAGCCAGTTGAGCGCCACGATGCACATGATGGCAGACGCGAAGGTGAAGAGCGGCATCGCGCCGGCGCTGAGCCCGGCAATCGGAACAGAGGCCGTCTCGAGCGCCCCGACGGAGATGCGCCGGCTGTCGGCGGTGAACCCCTCCAGAAGACCGTTCTGGATGACGATAGACAGGCCGAAGGTAACGAGCAATGGCGGGAGAATATCCTTGCCGAGCGTGCGGTTGAGCAGATGGTATTGCAGCATCCAGCCGGCTGCAAACATCAGCGGCGCTGCGATCAGAGCGGCAAGGAACGGGTTCAGGCCGAGCCACGAGACCATCAGGAGGATGAGGAAGGCGGAAAAGACGATCAGGTCGCCATGGGCAAGATTGACGAGCCGCATGATGCCGAAAACGAGGCTGAGACCGGCGGCAAACAGGGCATAAAGCCCGCCGAGGAGAACGCCCTGAAGGAGAGTGTCAAGCCAGTTCATGGCCGTCAGCTCCGAAATAGGCTGCGTGGATTTCAGATCGCGAGAGATCGGACGGTCGGCCTGTCAGGGTGATGCGCCCTTCCATCATGCAATACACCCGGTCGGCTACCTTCAATGCCTGGACGATATCCTGCTCGACGATGACGATCGCAGCACCCGTTGCTCGTATGCGGGGGAAGGCAGCATAAATATCCTTGATGACCACCGGCGCGAGCCCGAGGCTGAGTTCGTCGCAAAGCAGCACCTCCGGATTGGAGATCAGCGCCCTCCCGATCGCAACCATCTGCTGCTGGCCACCGGAGAGAGCCGTCGCCGGACTGCGGCGGCGCTCCCGCAGGACCGGAAACAGCTCGTAGATGGAGTCGAGCGTCCAAGGGCCGTCGACCTTGCGCCCATAGCAGCCGATCAGGAGGTTTTCCTCCACAGTAAGCGACGGAAAGAGTTTGCGGCCCTCGGGCACGAGTGCGATGCCGCGCGCCATGACATCGGGTGCGGCAAGCGCTCCAATCGGCACACCACGATGCAGGATCATCTCAGCTGCATTCGGCAGAACCCCGGCAAGCGAGCGCATCAGGGTGGACTTTCCCGCGCCGTTCGCGCCTATCACGGCGATCGTTTCACCGGCATCGACCCGGAGATCCACGCCGAACAACGCCTGGAAGTCACGATAAAAGGCAGTCAGCCCGCTTGCTTCGATGAGGGTCGTCATCAAACCTCCATGCCGAGATAGATTTCGCGCACCTCGCGCGACGCCATGATTGCTCCCGGTTCGCCAATCCCGATCATCCGTCCAAAGTTCAGGACGAGGAGACGCTCGGCGACCGCGGTCAGCGCGTGGAGGACGTGCTCGATCCAGATCACGGCCATGCCGCGCTGGTGCACGCGCCTGATTGTCGCGACAAGCTGCCGGCACTCGCCTTCCGTCAGGCCACCGGCAATCTCGTCAAGCAGCAGGAGCTTCGGCTGGGTCGCAAGTGCGCGCGCAAGCTCCAGGCGCTTGCGTTCGAGAAGGGTGAGAGAGCCTGCGATCGCATTTGCCTTTGCGACCAGGCCCGTTTCCACCAGAATCTCCGCGCAGAGATCGGTAACCTCGCTCTCGCGCGCTTCCGCACCGAAGGCACCCGCCACCAGCAGGTTTTCATAGACGGTCAGACGTTCAAAGGGTTGCGGTATCTGGAAGGTCCGGCCCATGCCGGCGAAACAGCGTTGCATCGGCGGCATGCCGGTGACGTCCCGACCGTCGAAGTAAATCTCGCCGCTCGCGACCGGCAGGTTGCCGTTGATCAGGTTGAACAACGTCGACTTCCCCGCACCGTTCGGTCCGATCACGCCAAGTGCCTCGCCGTGCTCCACGGAAAAACTGATGTTCTCGGCGACCACGAGAGCCCGAAGGATTTCGACACAGCTTTGAGTTCCAGTATCGCCATGGTCGGCTCCGGTTGGAATTAGGCCGCCCCGCCATCGACGGGACGGCCCGTTGGGTCAGGAGAGCGCTTCGAGCTTGCCGCCAAGCGGGACATTCGGTGCGAGGCTGTTTTCCACGACCACGAGGTCGTATCCACCGCCGGACTTCAGCCGCCACTGACCGCCGACGAGCGGTGTCTTGGCGACGTTCTTCTGCGCGAAGGGCGGCAGCTTGTCGCTGCCCCAGGCGATCGGGCCGACCAGCGTGTCAAGTTTCGTTTCGCCGATGGCCTTGGCGACCGCATCGCCCTCGCCCACATCTTCCGCGCGCTTCATCACATCGACCGCCAGCTCGAAGAGCGCATGGGCAAAGCCGATCGGCTGCGTCCAGGGCCGTCCCGTGGCCTTGGTGAAGGCTGCTGCCACGTCCGCCGTACTTTCGCCGGTCAGCGACGACTTGAACGGGTGGCTGGGCGTCCACCAGACCTCGGTCGAAAGATTGTGACCGGCATCCCCAAGCGCTTCCACTGTCTGCGGAAAGAGCAGGGCCTTGCCGATCGAGGCGATCTTCGGCTTCAGGCCCTGCTGCTTGGCCTGGTTCCAGAACGTGGTCAGATCCGGCGGGATCATGACGCCGGTGAGGATGTCCGTCTGGCTCTGCTTGAAGGCGTTGATCTGGGCCGAAAAATCGTCGGTCAGGTTCTGGTAGCGCCCAGTGTCGGTGAGCGTGAAGCCGAGCTTTTCGAGAACAGGCGGAAAGCCCACGACCTTGTCGCCCCAGGCGTTGCCGTCACCATCGTTGGGGAACAGTCCGCCGACCTTCTTGTTGGTCTCTATCTGGCTCCACATGCCGGTGAAGACGGCGATGATGTCCTCGAGCCCCCAGAAGAAGTGATAGGCGTAGTTGAACGGCTTCCATGACGCCGGGTCGCCGGGATTACCCTGCTGGCCGATGAACCAGGGCTGCCAGGGCGCCACGGTGGAAATGCAGGGCATTTCCTCGGCCTCGCAAGTGGTGGAAACCGGATTTGTCGTCTCGGGCGTCGAGGAAACGAGGATGAGGTTCACCTCGTCGTCGACGATCAGCTCCTTCGCCACTTCGGCGGCGCGGTTCGGGTTCGACTGGCTGTCCTTGACGATGACCTCATAGTTGAGACCCTGGCTCTTCATGGTTGCCAAGAAATTCTCGATGACGAACTTGTCGGCTTCCCCAAAGGCCGCAAGCGGGCCGGTCTGCGGGCTGACATAGCCGAGCTTGATCGCAGCATCCTGAGCGATTGCCGGCGCGGCGAGACCGGATGCGGCAAGGACAGCGCCGCCTGCCGCCGATGTCTTCAGAAATTCGCGTCTCGTGAACATGTTTCCTCCCATGATCGTCTCTCCTCCCAAAGAGCGCGCCCCCAAAAATTCACGCAAAAAGTCTCAATCGGCCGGGCGGTTGCCCTCCCATGCGTCCTGCAGAAGCTGGCGGATCGAGGCCCGGTCGATCGGCCTCGGATTCCAATAGGGATTTTGGACCGCGATCGACGCAGCCTTGTCGAGATCCGCCTCGGTAAGACCGAAATCCCTGAGCGACAGCGGCGCGCCGATCGCGCTCGCGAAATTCCAGAGCCCGCCGCCGATCGAGCCTTTGAAGATCTCCGTCAATGGCGCAAGCACATCGGCCGCCGCAGCGGCATTGAAGGCCGCAGTGTGCGGCAGCATCACCGCGTGGGTCTCGGCATGCGGCGTGTCGAAGGAACCGCCGAGCGTGTGGCAAATCTTGTGGTGCAGAGCCATGCCTACCGCGCCGAGCACCGTGCCGCAGAGCCAGGCGCCGTAGAGCGCTTCGCTGCGGGCCTCCGCCCCGTTCGGCTCCCTCACGATCTCCGGCAGGCTCCTTGCAAAAGCGCGCAGGCCCTCGACAGCCATGAGGCTGGAGATCGGGTTGCGATCCTGGGCATAGAGCCCTTCCACGGCGTGTGCCATGGCATTGAGGCCACTGGTCACGCTCATGCCGACCGGCAGGCCGTGGGTCAGAAGCGGATCGTATATGACGATCTCCGGCAAGATCTTCTCGTGCCGGACGGTCGTCTTGCGGCCGGCTTGTGTCTGACCAAGGATCGGCGTCACCTCCGAACCGGCATAGGTGGTCGGAACGACGATTTGCAGGAGATCCGTGCGATAGGCGATCGCCTTGCCGAGGCCCGTGGTCGAACCGCCGCCAAGCGAGACGACGCAGTCCGCATTGGTCTCCGAGACCACTTTCAGCGCGGCTTCGGTCACCTCGATCGGGGTATGCATGGCAGCGCCGGCGAAGACGCCACACGCCAGGGGCCCGATTTCGCGAGCAAGTGCCTCCCCATCGGCCTTCTGATGCGGCGTGGAGATGACGAGCGCGCGACTGCATCCCGCCTTACCGATCCAATCGGCGACGGTCTTTCGCTTGCCCTCACCGAAGACGATGCGTGCCGGACTTCCCGCATAGGAAAAATCCCGGTTCATGTCCCCCTCCCCGTCCTTGCCCTGACCATCACGAAGGTGAAGTCCACAGACCTTGCATCCTGCCCCTCGCGGACCGCCTCGAATGGCCTGATCAGTTCCGGCCTGACACCGAAAAGCGCGTCCTCGGCGAGATGCGGATCTCCCGCGTCATAGAGGTGTGTTGTGATCGGCTCGAAATCCTTGGCACGGACGACGAAGTGCAAATGCGCCGGCCGGCGCAAGGGGTAACCGGCAGCGGACAGAAGCCGACCGACTGGCCCGTCGTCGGGTACCCCGTAGCCGCCGGGCATGACGGAGCGGTAGTGAAACCTCCCCTCCGCATCGGTCCGGAACAGGCCCCGCAGATTGTGCTCGGGCTGGAGATCGGGCTGCTGGTTCTCGTAGATCCCCTCTGCGTTCGCCTGCCAGGTAATGACCTCGGCACCGGCGATCGGGAGACCGTCGAGATCCTGCACGCGACCGCTGAAGAAAAGCGGCGTGCCCTTGCCGTCGAGCGAAATCGAGGCGCCTTGCGCCCTCTCGGGTGCGTCCGCCCGGAAGAACGGGCCGCGGATGGTGTTGGGTGTCGCTCCCTTGGGGCGTCGCGAATTGATTTCCTCGACGAGAGCCGAAGCGCCGATCAGATCGGATAGCAGTACCCATTCCTGCCGGCGCTCGTCGCTGGCATGCCCGACCTCGGTCAGAAATTCGATGACGCTGCGCCACTCGTCTTTCGTCGGACGGAACTGCTTTATGAGATCGTGGACATGGGTGACGACCGCAGCGATCAGCTGAGCCAGGTTGTCGTCTCTCCCGCCGGAAAAACGCTCCGCGAAGGCGTCCGACGAGGTCGCTTCGCTGAATGTAAGTGCCTTGGCACCCGGCGACATGCTTCTCCTCCCAGGTCGGCTGCGTCGATAAATGCAACACTAGCAGCCGGGGGAGAAAGGATTGATGATTTTGTTCAGCTTCAATATAACAATCCGTTATGAAGATTGATGAACGCCATCTCATCCAGTTGGCAGCGGTGGTCAAGACCGGGGGCGTGACAGAGGGCGCGGCCCTGCTGGGCCTCGCCCAGCCGGCAGTCTCCCGCACACTGTCGATGCTCGAGAAACGATTGGGAGAACCACTTTTCCTCAAGGGAAGGCGCCCGTTGCAGCCGACCCCGCTTGGTCTTTCCCTTGCAGAGCACGGACTTGTAATGCTTGCGGCCTCCCGCAAGGCCGCCGACCTCGTGGAGAGCTTCCGCGTCGGAAAGAGCGGCGTGGTCCGCGTCGGCGGGACACCTTTCTTCATGGACGGATTGATTGCCGGGCTTTGCGCCGAATTCCAGAGCTCGCATCCGGACGTGCGCATAGATCAGACCTACGGCTATTTCCCCGACCTCCGCGCCGCCCTGAAGGCCGACCAGATCGATCTCGCCATTTGCCCGATCGATATTCTCGACGAGGGCTCGGGTCTCGAGTTCCAGCAGATTCTGCCCGGCCGGAACGTTATCGCATGCCGCGTCACGCATCCGCTCCTCATGAAGCGCAAATTGCAACCCGGCCATCTCCTGGATTGTCCATGGGTCGCGCCGCCCCCGGGCAGTCCGCTGCTGACCGATCTCAGGGCGCTTCTTCTTTCCTTCGGCGCGACGGAGATCAAGATCCGCTACTCCGGAGGCTCGCTGATGGCCGTGCTCAACTACCTGAAAGCAGCCGATGCCCTGACCGTCATGCCGCACAGCGTCGTCTTCGCGCTGCGCAGGGAGAAGTCGATCACGGCGCTCCCGATCAGCATTCCGCACCCCGAACGGGCATTGGCGATCCTCAAGAGGATTGATGCGCCGCGAACGCCTGCCGTGGAACATTTCGCCGATTTCGTGCGCTCGGGTTTCGACAACCTGAAACACCTGATCAAGCGGCACGAGGAATCCGTCATCTGGGGACTGTGACGGGCAACACCCGACTTACTCCAGAGGAAAGTGGCAGGCGACGCCATGTCCATCCAATCCGGAGGCAAGCACCGGACGCGTCTGGCGGCAGAGACCCTGGGCACGCGGACAACGCGTGGAAAACTTGCATCCCTTCGGCGGATCGAGCGGGCTCGGAACCTCTCCCGTGAGGAGTATGCGCTCGCGCTTGCCCAGATTGTGCGGCTGCGGAATAGCCGAGAGGAGCGCCTGGGTGTAGGGATGCCGCGGCGCGGAATAGAGAGCATCCGTCTCGCCGATCTCGACAATCGACCCGAGATACATGACCGCAACGCGCGTGGAGACCTGCCGCACGACGGCAAGATCATGGGCGATGAATACGTAAGTGAGGTTCAGCCGCTCGCGAAGATCGGCAAAGAGGTTGACGATCTGCGCCTGGACAGAAACGTCGAGCGCGGAGACGGGTTCATCCGCGACGATCAGCAGCGGCTCCACGGCGAGAGCCCGGGCGATCCCGATTCGTTGGCGCTGACCACCTGAAAACTCGTGAGGATAACGATCGAGGTATTCACGTCTCAGGCCGACGATCTCCATGAGTTCCGCGAGCCTCTCGTCGAGAGCCGCACCCCGGCGCATGGCATGGACCTTCAGGACCTCACCGAGCATGTCGCGGATCCTGCGCCGCGGGTTGAGCGAGGCGGATGGATCCTGGAAGATCATCTGCATCTTCCGGCGCACCGGCTTCAGAGCGCGCCCGTCCGCCCTGGAGATGTCGACGTCATCGAAAGTCAGACTGCCGGAAGTCACGTCATAGAGCCGCGTCAGACACCGTCCAAGCGTGGACTTGCCGCTCCCGGATTCGCCCACCAGACCGAGGGTCTCGCCGGGATAGACCTCGAGGCTGATTTCGTCCACGGCATGCAGCTTGCGGCCGGATCCGGGGATCATGGTCTTGCCGACGGTGAAATTCTTGGTCAGAGCCTTGGCCGAGAGAAGCGGGCGGATCGTTTGTGGCGCGCTCATGCGGGCTCCTCCAGGGAAATGACGTTGCGGCGCAACCGGTCGCGTTCTTCGCCGTCGAGCACACAGAGGCCGGTCTGTTCACCCTGTCGCCGGAGAGGCGGGCGTACGGCACACTCGGACCGCGAGAAGCGGCATCTTGGCTCGAAGCCGCATCCCTTCGGAATGTTCCCCGGCGTCGGAGGCATGCCGCCGATAGACACCAGGCGATCGGGCCGAGCGCCTGTCAGCGGCGGTATCGATGCCATCAGGCCCCAAGTGTAGGGATGAAGCGGACGGGAGAAGATATCCTGCGTCGCGCCCCGCTCCACGATGCGGCCGGCATACATGACCGCCACCTGGTCCGCGACTTCTGCCACGACACCCATGTCATGGGTGATGAGGATGATCGCCGAGCCGAAATCCTTGCGCAGGCGAAGCAGCAGATCAAGCACCTGCGCCTGCACGGTCACGTCCAGTGCAGTGGTCGGTTCGTCTGCAACCAGAAGCGCCGGATTGCAGGAGATCGCCATGGCGATTACGGCGCGTTGGCGCATTCCGCCCGAGAGCTGATGCGGATAGCGGTCGACCGCCTCTCCCGGATTGCCGAAGCCGACCTCTGCGAGCAGTTCGACCGCACGCGCTCGCGCGGCCCGCATGGAAATGTTCTCGTGTGCGCGGATCTGTTCGGCGATCTGCCATCCGATCGTATAGACGGGGGTCAGCGCCGTCATCGGATCCTGTGAAATCAGTCCGATTTCCTTGCCGCGAATGCGGCGCATCTGGCGCACGGGCATCTCCAGTATCCGCTTGCCGCGAAAGGCGACCGCTCCCTGGACTTTGGTCGTCTTGTGATCGTGCAGGCCCAGAAGAGAGAGCAGCGTCACCGATTTGCCCGAGCCGGACTCGCCGACGATCGACAGGATTTCGCCTTCGCGCACACTGAAGGAAACGTCATCGACCGCTGTAACCACGCCCTTGTCCGTGGCGAACGAGACCGACAGGCCGTTTACATCGAGAAGCAGGGGGTTTCCACGGGCTGCATGGTCAGTTCCCCCTCACGCGCGGATCAATCAGGACGTAGACGATGTCGACGACGGCATTTGCGAGCACGACAAAGAAGGACGCATACATCACTGTCCCGAGGATCATCGGTAGGTCGAGGTTAAGAAGCGCCTGGTAGGTCAGGCGGCCAACGCCATTGAGGCCGAACACCACTTCCGTCAACAAAGCCGACCCGCCGACCAGCGCACCAAAATCGAGCCCGAACATTGTAACGAACGGAATGAGCGAGGTTCGCAGCGCATGACGGAGCATGACCCTGGCCGGGCTCAGCCCCTTGGCGCGCGCAGTACGGATGAAATCTTCCTGATAGGCCTCTACGAGGCTTGCGCGCAGAACCCTCCCGTAGATACCGATATAGAGGGCCGCGAGCGTGAACCAGGGAATGATGAGTGTCTTGAACCAGCCGGCCGGGTCTTCGAACAGCGGCTTGTAACCTAGCGCGGGCACCCAGGAAAACAGCCAGGTGTCGTGAAGGCGGCTTTGCGACATCAGGTTCATGACCTCGCCAAGCCAATAGACGGGCATGGATACGCCGATGAGTGACAGGACCATCAGGCCGCGGTCGACCAGACTGTCGCGCGTCATGGCGGCAACGACGCCGACCGATATTCCGCCCAGCAACCAGAGCACGGCCGCTCCGAACACGAGCGCCAGGGTCACAGGCGCGGCGGCAACGACCTCGGGTACGATCCTCATTCCCCGATTGACGAAAGAGGTGAGGTCCTGCGTCACGAATAGCCGCTTCATCATGATGACGTACTGGACCGGCAAGGGCCGGTCGAAGCCAAATTCGTGGCGCACGGCAGCTACCGTTTCCTGCGACGCATTGCGTCCGGCGATGCGTGCGGCCGGATCCGAGCCGGGCGTCGCGAAGAAGATCAGGAACACCAGGGCCGAAATGCCGAACATGACGAAAAGCATCTGGCTCAGTCGTTGGAATATAGCGAAAACCATTGCCCGCCCTCAGACTATTTTGGTGCGCGGGTCGAGCGCATCGCGGATGCTGTCGCCCAGAACGTTGAGCGCAAGCACCGTCAGAGCGATTGCGATACCCGGGGCCAGCGCCACGACCGGGCGGGTGTAGAGCAGCGTCTGTCCGTCCTGGATAATCGTTCCCCAGCTCGCATCGGGTGCCTGCACCCCGATCGAGAGAAAGGAGAGCGCCGATTCCGTGACGATGTTGAGCGCCATCATCAAGGGGATGAAGACGATCAGCATGGTCGAGACATTCGGCAGGATATCTTTCAGCAGGATTCGCCAGGCGGGAATGCCGAGACCGACCGCCGCCAGCACAAATTCGCCTTCCTTCAGCGCCAGCACGCGGCCGCGTACCGGACGGGCGACATAGGGCACATAGATGATGCCGATGATGCCGATTGGCAGCAGCAGGCTGTCCGCGGTGATCTCGACAGGCCCAATCGTGATCCCCTTCGAGATGAGAACGATCGAGAGCGAGATGGCGAGGAGATAGACGGGAAACGCCCAGAGGATCTCGAGCAGACGGGACAGGACCATGTCTACGGCGCCACCGAAGAAGCCGGCGGATATCCCGACCAGCGCCGCGAGCACCAGACAGATCCCCGTGGCAGACGCGGCAATCACCAGTGAATTTCGACCGCCATAGAGTAGTCGCGCAGCGACGTCACGCCCCTGGGTATCCGCTCCCAGGAAGTAGCGTGCGGTCCATGTCGGCCCGATCGGCGTCACACCCAGCCCGAGCCCTTCGGTCGAGGGTTGCATGATCTTGGTCTTCTTGCCGTCGAGCATGATCTTGCCGCTGAGATTGGAGCGGAATGGATCGGTCCCGGCGACGTGGCGCGCGTAGAGTGGCGCGGCCAGGCTGGACAGGATGATGATGACAAGCAGGACTGCTGCAGCCACCGTCGGCTTGTCACGCTTGAGAAGCTTCCATGCGCGCAGCCAAGGGCCAGAGCCCGCGCTCGGCGTCAGCGCATCGGCCTTGTCTGTCGCCACGGGCGTTGTTGGGGATACTGCGTTCATTTCACGCCCTTCGGGAGAAACTCGGGATGCAGGCACTGAACGGGACCCGTGCCTCAGATACAGGGATTCCGTGCAGCAGACGGCGGCATCATGCTGCGATGCCGCCGTCCGGACGCTTGTCGCGTCGTTGAGGCAAGTTACTTCACCCAGGACTGGGATACGATCCAACGGTTCTGTTTGTTGAACACGTAGTTGCCGAGCCGCGCGGAGGTGAAGTTCACGCTCTTCGGTGTGAACAGGGGTGCAAGAGGCGCCTGTTCCATGAAGCCCTTGTCGATCGTCGCCCACTTGGCGTTGGCGGCGTCCTGATCCGTCAGGGAGAGAGTCATGGCCGCCTTCATCTCGGCGTCCAGGTCCTTGTTGCAGTAGCCGGATATGTTGATCGACGAGTCGCTGCCCTCATGGAAATTGTCGCAAGACAACAGAACATTGAGGAAGTTAGAGGGTGCCGGATAGTCCATGTACCACTGCGAGATGCTGATCTGGACATTGTTGCTGGTGTTCTGGATGTAGGTGAACTGGATGTTGGGCGAGATCGCCTTCATCGAGGCATCGTAGCCCAGCTCGCTCAGCACGCTCTGGATATAGGTGCCGATCGAACGCGAGACAGCATTGTCTTCGGCGATGACGGTCACCTTCTGGCCCTTCGTGCCCGACTCCTCGACCAGTTGCTTGGCCTTGTCCATGTCCGCTTCCGACCAGGTCGGGCCGGGATCGACGGTATAGATGCAGTCATCCGTGTGGCCCGGGAAATCGGGCGGCAGGATCTGGCACGTGGGCTGGGCGAGCACTTCGCCTCCGAACAGGCCGACAAGGGCGTCGCGGTCCAGCGCGTAGTTCAGGGCCTGGCGGGCCTTGACGTTGTTGAAGGGCGGCAGATTGGTGTTCATCGGCGCGTACCAGAAGGCGGCGAGCGGGTCGATGCGGATCTGATCTGCGTACTTCGCGCCGATCTCGGGGAGACGGTCGGCCGGCGGTGTGTCGAACATCCAGTCGATCTGCCCGTTGATGATGGCGTTGATCACTGCCTCTTCGGTCATCCCGAATTTGTAGACGATTTCGTCGGCATATCCGTCAGGCTGGGCGTCTACGCTCCATTCCTTGAAATGCGGATTGCGCTTGAGCACCATCTTGTCGTTCGGATTGTAGCTGTCGATCATGTACGCGCCGGTGCCCGGGATCGGCGTCGTGCCGGCATCCTGGGTCGGGGCATCGGCCGGAAGAATGCTTGCATGCGGAACAGCGAGCTTGGCGAAGAACTCCGCATCGGGAGAGACGAGATTGATGGTCACCGTACCGGCCGCGTCGTCGGCAATCACGCCGCCGTCAAGCGTGCAGGTGTCGCCGTTCTCAATGCATTTGTCGGCCCCGACGATGCCGTTGAAGAAGCTGCCGGTCGTCGGCCCCTTGACCTTGAAGATGCGCTGGAGGGAGGCCAGCACATCCGAGGGTGTCACGTCCTTGCCGTTCGAGAACTTGATGCCCTTGCGGATCGTGAAGACATAGGTCTTGCCGTCGTTCTTGACCTCAGGCATCGCCTCGGCGATCGCGGGCACGATCTTCAGGCCTTCCGTGCCGCCAGCCTGCTTGAACTTCAGCAGGCCATCATAGGTCATCTGATAGATCTGCCAGAACTGGGCAGTGTAGTTGATGGCAGGGTCGACGGTGCCGGCCGCCGAGACCGCGGCAAGGGTGATCGTTCCGCCGCGGTGTTCCGCCATGAGCTGGGCGCGATCGTCGGCGCGCGCCGGGCTCGAAAGCGCGGTCTGCGCCAGGAGCAGGCCGGCGCACAGCGCGCCGGCATATCGTGAGATCCTCGAAATCGTAGATGTCATTGTCTTTCGTTCCCTCTGTTCTTGTTTGGCATGCTCAACCGCACCGGCGGGGCGGATCTTCTTTCACGGCGCCTTCTCATCGAGGAAGGCGGTGACTTCGGCCATGCAGGCCTCGCGCTCCTCGACATGCGGCATGTGGCTGGACTCTTCGAAAATCCGCCAGCGCACATCCGGAATTTCATCGGCAAACGGCTGGACGCAGGCCTCGGTGGCCTCATCGTACCCGCCGGAAATCAGCAATGTCGCGACATTGATCGTGGACAGCCGGCCGACGATCGACCACTCCTTCATCGTGCCGATAACGTGGAATTCGTTGGGACCGTTCATCGTGTGGTAGACGGTCGGATCTGCCTCGATTGCATCGAAGGTGCGCTTCACTTCCGGCGGCACCGGAACGACGCGGCATACGTGGCGCGCATTGAACACCTCGGTCGCCTGCTTGTATTCGGCGCTGTCGGTGGTTCCGGCCGCCTCATGCTTGAGGAGGGCGGCCTGGACCTCGGCAGGAAGCTCCTCGCGAAGGCGGTTCGCCTCTGAAACCCAGGTCTTCATCGACGCGGGGGAATCCGCGATCACCAGGGCTTTCAGGCCGGCCGGCCGATCCACCGCGAACTCGGCGCCGAGCATGCCGCCCCAGGACTGGCCCAGCAAGCAGTAGCCGCCACGCAGCCCGAGATGGTCAATGAGATTGTGCAGTTCCTTCTTGAAGAAATTGACCGTCCAGAAATCTCCGCCCTTTTCAGGCAGGTGCGTAGACTTGCCGTTGCCGACCTGGTCGTAGTGGATCACCGCGCGACCGCTCGCTGCGATGTCTTTGAAACTGTCGACATAGTCATGAGTGCAGCCCGGTCCACCGTGGGCCACGATGAGCGGCGGCTTTCCGGACTTGAGGTCACCCGTTACCCGATACCAGGTCTGATAGGATCCATAGGGTGCATAGCCTTCAACAATCGACACGTCATTCACTCCATTGTGCAAAAGGTATTCTGGTTGTTCGCCTGTTCATGCGCTGTTGCGCGTGCGTTTATCGCTCCGGCAGATGGCCTCGGCGGCCTCCTCGATCGTCATGCCCCAATCCATGGCGACTGCGCGCAGTCGTTTGAAGGCCTCGACCTCGCCCGCATATCCGTTCTGCATGAGATGGATCACCGCCCGGACCACGATCGGTCTTTGCTTCAGGCGCGCCTCGAGCGTGCGGATGACGTTTGCGTCGGCGATCGCTCGCTCATAGGCATGTGCCGCGATCAGGAGCGCACTGTAGGCACCCGTAGAGCCTATCGGCTTCAGGAGATGGGCATTCGATCCTTGCGCCAGCGCCCATTCGACGCGACCGGGGGTTTCCGAGCCCACGAGCGCGATCAACGGCATCGGAGCGAAGCCGCTCGGCCACGGAAACTGCTCGTCGTGGCCCATGTCGGCATCAAAGAACACCACGTCAGCCTGCGCATCCTGTTCGTCGAGCCGGGGCCAAACCACGCGGACGCGGATGTGCAGCGATTCAAGTTGTCGGCTGAGGGCATCGACCGCAGGATGAGGGCGATGAAGGATCACTGCGCGCCACGTGGAGAATGTCGGTCTTTGGAAGCGCGTCATCTCACCACCTTCAGGTCGGGCGTCAACGCTTTCCCGCTGCCGTGAACGGATCGTACCGATCGCACCAAGTACGGATCTGCCGCGATGGGAGCCTCGGCGCTGTAAAAGATCTCGAACTCGCCATCCCCGTTCGATCGCCCGATGTACGGCCTGAGATCCGCATGATGCGTACGCGGATCCACCGCGAGCGGACCGAGTGGCGTATCGAAATTGCGCTGTGTCACGATCTTGCGGATCACGTCCGGATCGTCGGTCCCTGCATCTGTGATGGCCTGTGCGAGGATCGACACCGCCATATAGGCAAGGGCGAAGGACTCGGGAACATGGCGCCCGGCGCGGTTGTTGGCGGCAAGTCTCGCCTTGAAGGCCAGGTTTCCCTCACTTGGCAACTGATCGAAGTACATGGCCGTGGTGATGTGCCCCGTACGGGCGAAAGGGCTGAGTTCCTCGAGATCGCTTTCCGAGAGATTGCATGCCACGAGCGGCCTACGCGAAGCATCGAACTCCGGATCGCGTTCGCGTAGTTCGGCATAGGCCTTGATGAAGGCGGTGCTCGACGCACCGACAAGACAGCTGAATACGAAGTCGGGTTTCTTCTGTCTGATGTCTGCGATGATATGTTCGGCGTCCACGCATCCGAGCGGCATGAAACGTTCGCCGACAACTTCACCGCCTGCGGCTTCAGTGATCTCCCGCGCGATGCGGCCGATTTCCCAGCCCCAGATGTAGTTGGAGCCAACGAAATACGGGCGTTTTCCGTACTCGGGCATTGCGTAGTCGAACAAGGGCAGAAGATGCTGGTTCGGACAGGCCCCGAGGTAGACCACGCGGTCACTTGCCTCGTATCCCTCATAGGGGAAGGCATACCAGAGCAGCGCGCCGTGGCGCTCGATCACCGGCAGCACTTCCTTGCGGCTCCATGAGGTGATCGTCCCGACGATATGCCGACAGGACTTCTGCCTGATCGCCGCCTCGGCCATCTGGGCATAACGCTCAGCATCCCCGCCCGGATCATCGAAAGAGGGCTCGAACTGAAAATCGTAGCGTCCGTCCACGTTGATTTCCGAGATTGCCGCCATCGCCCCGGCGACGGCATCCCGACCCAACGCGGCATAGGAGCCCGTGGTGGAGTAGAGAATTGAAATCGGCACTCTGCTGCGGTTCATCACAGTCACGATTACCCAGGTGTGGCGGTCGGCGCGTCCCTCATCCGAAAGGCAACAAAAAAGCCCCGTCCGCAGGAAGTGCGGATACGGGGCCCTATTGCCTTCGGCGTTCAACGCCATGTTGTGGTCAACGCTAGTGCAGGCCTAATTTGTAGTCAAGACGAATTCCAGCCTATTTTTCATACAAGAACACCACGCCAGACTGATCGCAGATTTTCGAGGCGGCGCCATCGAGCGGACGAACATTCGCACGGAGAACGAGACACCCTCACCTCCTCGTCAGGCGACCTTGCAGGGCAGTCGGTGAATGACACGCGGGCCATTTTCAAAGCTCTTGCGGCCTCGCTTCCAACCGGCGGAAACGGTCGCCGGTTCCCGTACTGCGGCGTCCGGACCGGTGCAGTCGAGCAGAACGATGTCCGCGTCCATTCCCACCTTCAGCCCGTAAGGCGCACCCAGCAAGCGCGCGGCGGCACTGCTTACCATATCGAAGACGGCAGCGGTGTCGGCCGGCCGGGATAGCTGCGCGACGATGGCGTAAAGGTTCGCCATGCGGACAAGGGATGCGTCACCGAACGGCGTGAACGGATTGAGGACATTGTTCGTGGCAATGGACGCGACAACCCCAGCGGCGGCAAGAAGGTGGGCGGGAGCCACGCCCCGCGGCACCAGCCGGTCGTGGTTGCGACCGTTGAGGAAGAGGTCGGTGGCCGGCAGAACGGTAAGCGCAATGCCGGCCTCGGCCAACTGGATGGATACCGTCGCAACATCTTCTGGCGCCATGGCGGAGAGGTTGGTGACGTGGCCGATCGCGACCCGCCCCTGCCAGCCTCTTTTCACGGTCTCCGCAATCACCGCCGGCAGGTTGGTGTTCGCCGGATCGAGGTCGAAGTCCAGGTGAAAATCCACGGCCACGTCATGCTTTTCAGCCAGCTCGAACACAAGCTCGACATGACGCCGGGGATCCGGATCGGTGTAAGGGCAGCCCCGAGGAGGTCGGCCCCATCGGACAGCGCCCGGTCGAGCAGGGCGAGCGTCTCGGGCTCGTTCGTCAGGCCGTCCTGCGCGAAGGCACAGATCTCGATGTCGACAGCGAAAGCATAGTCCGCCTTGATGCGCCTGATCGCATCGAAGGACCGGAACTCCGTCCGCGGATCGATTTCGACGAAGGTTCGCATGCGCGTCGTTCCATGGCTGATCGCCCTCTCGACCACCCGGGCGGCGCGTGCATAGACGTCGCCCTCCTCGAACCCGGCCTTGGCGTTTGCCGTCTCGCGGATCGCCTCGGCAAGGGTTCCCTCGCAGACAGAACAGCGATCGAGAATGCAGGCCTTGTCCAGATGGATGTGGCTATCGACGAAGCCCGGAAAGGCGAAGCGGCCTGCCGCATCGGCCTCCTCCACCGCCTCGCAGCAGAAACCGGATCCAACAGCGGCTATCTTTCCGCCGACGACGGCTATGTCGACCAGAGGGCCTGTTTCGTCGATGCGGGCGTTGCGGATGATGAGATCGAAGGACATGGAAGAACTCTAGAGACCTATGGCGCAGCCATCACTGCGGGGATCGTGTGCACCGTCCATCCCGCCATCGTCCGCTATCCTGATGATGCCGGCCTGGCCGCCAAGTTGGCTGAAGGCATCGATCAGGGCGACCTCATGTCCCTTCTCGGACAATGCGTCGACGCAGCCGGAGCCAAGGTTCTCCTCCAGCTTCAGGGTGTCGCGACGGTCGGAAAATGTCTTTCCGAGCAGGAAGCGGGGACGGGAGAGTGCGGCTGCCGGATCGAGGCCATGGTCGATCAGGAGGCTAAGCAGCAGCGCAAGTGTCTGAGGCTGCCCATCGGCTCCTTGTGTGCCATAGACCAGATGAGGCCGGCCGTTCTTGAGCGCGATCCCCGGATTGAGCGTGTAGAACGGTCTCTTGCCCGGCTCGAGGCGATTGGGACTGTGCGGATCGAGACTGAAGGCTGAGCCCCGGTTCTGCCAGAGAACCCCGGTGTCGCCTACCACAACGCCGCTGCCCCAGTCGTAGTAGATGCTCTGGAGCACACAGGCCGACCTGCCTTGTGCATCGACCGCCGCGAGAAAGGCCGTGTCCCCTTGGCGGTAGGCGTGCGGCCACGACATCGCCCTTGCCGGGTCGACCGACTTCGCCTTGGCGACCAACCGGTCGCAATCAAGAAGCCCGGCAGTATCCACTTCGGCAAAGTCGGGATCGGCTATGCGCTGCCGATCGAGAAAGGCCTGCTTCACCGCCTCGATGAGGCAGTGGTAGAATTGAGCGCTGTCCGGCGCCTCGTTCGAAACGGACAGGTGCTGCAGTACGCCCATGATCGCAAGCGTCGTGGCACCCTGGGTCGGCGGCGGTGGCGCGAACAGTGTGTGATCGCGATAGGTGAGAGAAAGCGGCTTTTCCACCTTTGTCCGGGTCTTCGCCAGATCGGCGGCGGTCAGCGGCGAGCCGGCTGCTGCAAGGCCCTGTGCCAGCCGCACCGCCAGTTCACCCTCGTAGAACTCGCGCGGGCCCTGCCGGCCGATGGCCTCAAGGGTTTGCGCAAGCTGCGGCTGCCGCTGAATGCCGTCAGCTACAAAGAGTTCGTCGAAACCGGGCCATTTCGAACTCTCACCACGGCGGAAAGCATGCCAGAAGCGCTGTGAGGGGCTCACCTCGAAGCCCTCCTCCGCCAATCCGATTGCATCTTCGAGCAGGGTCGCGAGCGTCAGATTTCCGTTCCACCGCGCGGCAGAATGCGAAAGCAGAGCGTCCCAGCTATCCACGAGGCAGGCGGTGGTGAGAGCCGAGCCGGGTCCTCGGGCTGCGATCTCGCTGATCCCTTCGACCCGCTCCCCTGCCTGCCCGATGCCGAGATATGCGCTTACGTCGCCGCCGCGATCGGCCACCATCCAGACTGCGTCCCCGCCGAGGCCGCAGAAATGGGGATAGAGCACCGAGAGCGACGCGCCTGCGGCGACGAGCGCCTCGATGGCATTGCCGCCGCGGCGGAGCACGGCGGCACCCGCCTCGCTTGCGCGGGCATGCGGGCTTGTTACCATCCCCTTCCGCGAGACGGCGCTCTCTGTTCGGCCGAGCGGCGGCAGCGCCGTGTTCACCGGATCACCGCACCGTTTTCGGCGACGAGGCGCCCTTCCTTGAAGACCTTGCGGCCCTTCGGAACGGCGACCACCGCTTCCGGAACATGCGTGGCGGCGAGCGTGACGAAGTCCGCCTTGGCGCCGACCGCGATACCGTAGCCTTCCAGCCGCAGCGCCTTTGCGCCCGACGCCGTCACCACGTCGAAGGCCGAAGCGAGTTCCGGGTCGGTGTAGAAGCCGGAGCGGTAGCCGATGATCTCGGCGCGGCGCAGCATGTCGCCGTCGCCATAGGGCCACCATGAGTCACGGATGTTGTCGCTGCCGCTGAAGACCGTCACCCCTTCGGAGCGCAAAATTGCCACCGGAGGGAAATTGTGGTTGCCGGGCGCGTTGGTCATGATCGACACACCGCTCTTGGCGATACGCGCCGCAATCCGCCGCTGTGCGTCCGGTGCGAGATCGCCCAGTCCATAGGCATGGCTGACGGCGACATGGCCCTGCATACCGAGCGCCACGGTCCGCGTGCAGATTTCCTCGATCGTGAAGGCGCCGAGCGTACCTGCGTCATGGAGGTGGATGTCGACGTCTACGCCGCGTTTCTCGGCGACCCCGAAGACCACGTCGAGGTGCCCCTTCGGATCACGGTCGAAGCTTGCCGGATCGAGGCCGCCGACGAGATCCGCGCCGAGCCCGATCGCTTCGTCGAGAAGCTCTGGCGTTCCGGGGCTCTTGAGAATGCCGCTTTGGGGAAAGGCGACGAGTTGGATATCGATGATGCCCTTGTATTCGTCCCGGACATTCAGGATCGCTTCGAGCGACTTCAGTCCGACAGTACCGTCGACCATGACATGGCTGCGCATCTGCAGCGTGCCGTTCGACACGCACAGATCGAGCTGATTGCGCGCCCGCTCGTCCATCGGAGCCGCCTGCGCCATGTTCTCTGCCTGGAAGGCGACGCGTTCATGGACGTCGAAACCGTCCGTGCAGGGCTTGTGCGGTATCCACGCATCTCCATAGAAACTCGTGTCGAGATGGATATGCCCCTCAACGAAGCTCGGTACGAGCAATTGGCCGGCGATGTCGTGAACGGCCGATGCCGGGACTGCGGAACCCGCCGGCGCAATCGACACGATGCGGCCGCCGGCGACGCCGATGTTGGTGAGCGAACCGTCTGCGAGCTTCGCATTCGTGAAAAGCGTTTCAATCGTGCCCATGGGCACCTCCCTTGCAATTTGTATAGTGTTGGCCGGGCCCCGCGAACCGCGGGACCCGGCGGAGTGACTAGTTCTGCGGCAGCGTGCCCTGGACGCCTTCGACAAGCCAGGTCATGCCCTTGATTTCCGCGTCTGGCAGGGACTGCCCGGACGCCACGCGGACCGTGCCCGACTGATCCTTGATTTCGCCCGAGAAGGGCTTGCGTTTGCCGCTGATGATTTCGGCTTCCGCAGCCTTCATCTCTGCCGCAACGGTTTCCGGGAGATCCGGGCTGCTCGTCGTCATCTTGACGAAACCGCCCTCGCCCAGGCCCAGCCAACGGCTGGACGGCTCCCAGTTGCCGGCCATGACGGCCTTGGCCGCATTGATGTGCGCGTAGCTCCAGTCGAGCTCGAACGAAACCAGCTGCTTCTTCTTCACATATGCCGAAAAATCGCCAGTGCTGCCGATCGACCATACGCCCTTCTCTTCGGCCGCCAACCCCTGGACCGGCGTGTTCGGGCTGCCGGACAACACGTCGGCGCCCTGCGCGATGAGAGCCGCGACGGCATCCTTTTCCTTCGCCGGATCAACCCAGGCATTCGCCCAGACAACCTTGAGCACAACATCGGGATTGACGCTGCGGGCGCCGAGAAGAAATGCGTTGAGGCTGTAGATGACCTGCGGCACCGGGAACGCCCCGACCCAGCCGAGCACATTCGTCTTCGTCATGCGGCCGGCGGCGATACCGGTGAGGTAGGTGCCTTCATAGTGACGCGCTTCGAAGACGCCGAGGTTGTCGCCTGCGTCAATCCCGGCGCAGCACTCGAAATGCGAATTCGTCAGCGCGGGCGCGAGCTTCTTGAGCGATGCGTACTGAGAGAAAGTCGTGCCGAAGATCAGCTTGTGACCCTGCGAGGAGAGCTGGCGGAAGAGCCGCTCGCAATCCTGGACCTGTGCAATGTTCTCGAGCACTGTGACCTTGACCTTCTCCGGGAACTCCTTTTCGAGCGCACGCCAGGCGTTGGCCTGAAAGTACTCCCAACCGGTATCGGAAATCGCACCCATATGGATCACCCCTACTTTGAGGACCTCGTCGGCGGCGATGAGCGGCTTGATCCCGGCACCGAGGGCGAGCGACGCCGCGGCACTGGTCTTCAGGAAATCACGTCTGGAAAATGTCGTCATGTTGGTTCCTCTCATATGGTTCGTCATTGTGTTGGTCGTCGGGCATGCGGCAGTGGTGGTCAGCCTTCGGATGCGAAGGGCTTACCGAGGGAGGCGGGGATGCTGAGGCGCATCAGCGCGGCGTTGCGGGAGATCAGCACCAGCACGAGGATGGTGACGAGATAGGGGAGCGCCGACATCAGCTCGGAGGGCAGGCCGATACCCGCGCTCTGTGCAAAGAGCTGCGCAATGGTTGCGCCCCCGAAAAGGTAGGCGCCGAGAAAGCAGCGCCCGGGCCGCCATGTCGCGAAGACTACGAGGGCGACGGCGATCCAGCCGCGGCCGGCAATCAGCCCCTCGGTCCAGAGCGAGGTATAGACGATAGAAACATAGGCACCGGCGACACCGGCCATTGCTCCGCCGAAAAGACCAGCGAGGTATCGGATCACAACGACCGGATAGCCGAGCGCCCGGGCAGCGGTTGGAGATTCGCCGATCGCGCGAAGGATCAGCCCGGTCCGGCTGCGATAGAGGAAGAACCACACCGCTGCGAAAAGGAGCCAGGACAGCCAGACGAGCGGATGCAGTTCTCCCAGCACGGCGCCGAGTAGAGGAATACCCGCGGCCATCGCGCTCAGGGACGAGGGCTCCACGACGATCGCCATGCCGACATAGGACTTGCCGAGGTAGGAGCCGAGGCTGATGCCGAAGATCGTCAGCGCAAGGCCCACCGCCACCTGATTGGCGCGGAAGCTGACGGCAAGCACGGAGAACATGAGCGACAGCAGCATCGCGGCGAGCATGGCGGCAAGAATCGCGATCCAGAGGCTCCCGGTCGCCGACATCACGATGAACGCGACCACGGCACCGATGACCATCATGCCCTCGACGCCCATGTTGAGCACGCCGGACCGCTCGACGACGAGTTCGCCGAGAGCGGCGTAGACAAGCGGCGTGCCAGCCACCAGCGTGGCGACAAGGATCGGAACAAACTGGTCCATCATGCGGAAGCACTCTCGCTGGCGGATTGGCGGAAACGGATGCGGAACTGAACGAGCACGTCGCTTGCGAGCAGGAAGAAGAGCAGCGTGCTCTGCAGCAAACCGGTGATCGAGGACGGCATTCCGAGCGACATCTGGGCAAGGTCGCCGGCGAGGTAGAGGAGCGCCATCAGGAGGCCGGAGAGAAGGATGCCGATCGGATTCAACCGGCCGAGAAACGCGACGATGATTGCGGCGTAGCCATAGCCCGGGGAAGCCGTCGGAAAGATCTGGCCGAGCGGGCCGGCGATCTCGCCGACGCCGGCGATACCTGCCACCGCGCCGCTGACCAGCAAGCCGGTCCAGACCGCATGCTTCACGCCGAAGCCGGCATAGCGGGCAGCACCTTCGGAAAGTCCCGTCACCTTGAGGCGAAAACCGGCAAACGTGCGCTCCATGAAAACCCAGCCGGCAACGACGGCGACGATTGCAAAGAGGATGCTTACATTGGCGCGCGTTCCCTCGAGCAGGATCGGGAAGAGTGCTGCCGGCGCGAGTGGCTCCGACTGGGGGAAGTTGAAACCCGCCGGATCACGCCAGGACCCGAAGATCAGCCATGAGAGCCACAACGCAGCCACATAGTTCAGCATGAGGCTCACAAGGATCTCGCTTGCGTTGAACCGTGTGCGGAGGACCGCCGGGATTGCGGCCCAGGCAATCCCGCCAATCGCACCCGCGACCACCATCGCCGGCAACACCCAGGCTGCTCCGGTGGGTCCGTAGTGGAGCGCGACGTAGCCGGCGAAGATGGCGCCGACGGTGAGCTGGCCTTCTGCCCCAACGTTCCAGATGCCGGCGCGGAAGCCGATCGAAAGGCCGACCGCGATCAGCACCAGCGGTGCGGCCTTGATCAGGAGTTCGCCGACGCCATACATGTCCGCGAGAGGTGCTGAAAGGAATGTGGCCAAGGCCTCAAGGGGCGGATGTCCGGCCGCCGCAAAGAGCGCCATGGCAACGATCGCGGTCATCGCGAGCGCAACGAGCGGCGACAGCCATACCATCAGCCGCGAGGGATTGGGGCGGGCTTCAAATCGCATCGGCGAGCTCCTTCGTGCGGGCGTTGCCGGCCATCGCGATGCCGATCTCGTCGCGGGTCACGACCTGCCTCGGGCGCGCTTCGGTCAGGCGGCCGCTGGCGATAACGGCAATGCGATCGGCGATTTCGAAGAGTTCATCGAGCTCTTCCGAAATGACGAGGATCGCCGCGCCCCGGTCCCTCAGGTCCAGCAGAGCCTGGCGGATTATCAGCGCCGCGCCGACGTCCACGCCCCAGGTGGGCTGAGAGACGACGAGCACGCGCGGCTCCTGCAGGATCTCCCGGCCGATGATGAATTTCTGTAGGTTGCCGCCGGAGAGACTTCCGGCCGCCGCCGCGGGGCCGCCACAGCGCACATCAAAACTGCGGATGCAGCGTTCGGCAAAGGCTGCAATCCGGTCGAAACGGATGAAGCCGCCCCGAATCGTGCCGTCGCGGTTCGCCGTCAGGAGTACGTTCTCCGACAGCGGCAAGGAGGGAACGGAGCCCTGGCCGAGACGGTCCTCGGGAACGGAACACAGGCCAAGCGCCCTGCGCTGGTAGGGATCGAGGTGCGCTGCGGGTTGCCCATCGATCCGGATCGCGTCGTAATCGGAGAGAACAGATTCCCCCGATAGCGCCGCCAGTAGTTCGCGCTGGCCGTTGCCGGAAACACCCGCAATTCCCAGGATCTCGCCGCCGCGCACCGACAGGTCTATCC
This sequence comes from Sinorhizobium sp. BG8, assembly GCF_016864555.1. Classification (NCBI taxonomy): domain Bacteria; kingdom Pseudomonadati; phylum Pseudomonadota; class Alphaproteobacteria; order Hyphomicrobiales; family Rhizobiaceae; genus Sinorhizobium; species Sinorhizobium sp. BG8. The sequence continues at coordinate 776,255 of NZ_CP044012.1, forward strand.
CGCTCAACGCGGTACCGAATGGATCGTTCGTTGGAAGCGAAAGGTTCCGGACCTCCAGGCGCGCGATCCCGCCTGAAACCGCAGCGCGGTCGGAAAGCCCTTGCAGATCGGCACCCGTCATCATCCGGGCAAGTGAGGCGGCGCTCTCGCCGCTCGGATCGCACAGGCCGGTGACACGGCCGGCGCGCAGGATCGTCGCCCGGTGGCAGAGCGACTGGATCTCGTTCAGCTTGTGGCTGATATAGAGAATACTGCAGCCGGCGGCTGCGATCTGTCTAAGCGTGACGAAGAGCGTTTCCACTGCCTGCGGCGTGAGCACCGAGGTCGGTTCGTCAAGGATCAGGAGCTGCGGATCCTGGAGGAGCGCGCGGATGATCTCGACGCGTTGACGCTCCCCCACCGACATCGTGTAAATGTGGCGATCGGGATCAACGGGCAGACCGTAGCGCGTTGCGACGTCGCGGATGCGTCTGGAAAGCAAGTCAATCTGCGGGCGATCAGACATTGCGAGCGCGATGTTCTCGGCAACCGTCAGCGTGTCGAAAAGTGCGAAATGCTGGAAGACCATGCCGATCCCGAGACGCTGGGCATCGGCGGGCGAACCGATCTTCACCTCCTTGCCGTTCCACAACATGTCGCCGGAGTCCGGCCGCACCATGCCGTAGATGATCTTCATCAGCGTTGACTTGCCGGCGCCGTTCTCTCCAACGACGGCATGGATCTCACCAGCGGCGACCCTTAGGTCGATTCCATCGTTCGCAACCACCGCAGGATAGACCTTGCGTATGGAGCGCAGTTCGAGACGATTTTCGGCAGGCATTGTTGGCGACATGATAAGCAATCTTATGTCTACATGATTATCATCATCATGTATGCAATACCAATGCCAATTCGTATCGACGCATCCAGATGGTTTACATCAATGGATACAGTCCGCTGAAAACACGTGGAAAAATAACAATTCTCGGCTCACGCGACGACCGCAGGCCGCTTCGGGTGACAACCGGAAACGTCAGCCAAGTCTACTTATTAGGCAGATTCTTGTATACTTGATTGAAAATGCGCCGTCATGTGATGGCGGTCAGTCGCCACCCTCGGCAAGTTACGGCTGCGTCAGAGCTCGGTGCGGCTCAGATATCGCGAAAGGATGGATCCCAGATCCGGCTCTGCGCCGAGATCGTCAGCAATAAGGGCTCTGCTCTCGACCGACGAGAGGTGCTCGTCCATCAGCCGCTCGGCGACCTCAACGTCGCCGTCGCGCAGCGCCTGGATCAGTGCGGAATGCTCGCTGATCGCGCATTCGCTGGAATGCGGGCGGCTATACATGGCGAGAATCAGCGAGCAACGCGAGACCAGCTCCGAAAGGTAGCGATCGAGGAGCGCATTGCCGGAAAGCTCAGCGAGCTTCAGGTGGAACTCCCCTGCCAGTCGGGTGGAAAGCCGCACGTCGCCCTTGGCATGCGCGGCCTCCTCCTCCTTCACGTGGTCGCGAAGAATGCTCTCCGTTGCCGGGCTCCAGCGCCGCATCACGCTTTTCATGACCTCGCGCTCGAGGGCACGCCGGACGGCAAAGGCATCCCGCGCCTCCTCGAGGCTCGGCTGCGCGACCGTTGCCGTGCGCTTGTGATACATATCGACCAGGCCCTGCGCCTCCAACTTCGCCAGGACCGCACGGACCAGCGTCCGGCTCATGGAGAAATGCCGGCCGATTTCGTCTTCGGGCAGCTTGGTGCCGGCTTTGAGGGCCTGTTCGATGATCGCCTGGCGGAGGGTGCGGTGGGCGATGTCCACCCGGTCGGAGTTTGATGACATGCGGTTTCACATTGGGCTTGGTTTCAGTATACGTTAGACTGACATGCGGCATACAACAAGGCACTCATCCGCCGGAATACGACGCAGGTCGACCATAACGCCGAGCGTTGCTTCCGGCGAGCAGCTGTTTTCCGGCGCGGATCATATGCCTTCGACTTCCTCTGGATTCACCCGCAGACCGAAAGTTCCGGCGCCGAAAGGTCTTTTGCAGTGGAGGTCTGTTGAATTCGGCGGCCATGATGTGTTAGAGCCCCCGCATTGTTGCAGGTTTCATCTGCTGGTTGGAGAGGACGCCATGTCGAGCGACGCCCTCTTCCAATCGGGGATGGGCTCGATTGATGCCCCCGAACGGAAGAATTCTTCATGACTCGCGCCATAGCGGTGCGGTCGAGCGAACTACGTCTGCCGATGCCGGGCCAACCGCGCACGGCCATGATGTCGCAGATCTTCGACCTGTTTCGGCCGCAGATGCGCAATCGAGGAAACAGCGCCAAAGCGCTGTCCAACCGCCGCGCTCAGCCGTCACTTCCGACGTAAAGCGCCCTCTCCCATTCATGATGGACCGGAACCGGCTGCGCTTTCGCGCCAGACGGTCCGACGCATCGCTCCCGCCGATACGGTCCGGTGGCGAGCCTTGCAGCCAAAACGCACACGAACAGGCAAATTCAAATGCATCTCACCACGCCCTACTACCTGATCGACAAGTCCAAGCTCCTGCAAAACATGGAGAAGATCGCGCGGCTGCGCGAACTCTCCGGCGCCAAAGCCCTGCTCGCCTTGAAGTGCTTCGCCACCTGGTCTGTCTTCGACCTTATGCGCGAGTACATGGATGGCACGACCTCATCCTCGCTCAACGAGGTTCGCCTCGGGCACGAGCGCTTCGGGAAGGAGACTCACGCCTATTCGGTTGCCTATGCCGATTATGAAATCGATGAGGTCGTCTCCCATGCCGACAAGATCATCTTCAACACGATCGGTCAGCTCCAGCGCTTCGAGAAGCAGTCCTCCGGCATCATCCGCGGTCTGCGCCTCAACCCGGGCGTTTCCTCGTCGAGCTTCGACCTCGCCGATCCAGCTCGCCCATTCTCGCGCCTTGGCGAGTGGGATCTCAAGCAGGTCGAACCGGTCATGGACCTGGTCTCCGGCTTCATGATCCATAACAACTGCGAGAACGGCGACTTCGACCTGTTCGACCGCATGCTCGGTCAGATCGAGGAGAAGTTCGGCCCACTCCTGAAGAAGGCGGACTGGATCAGCCTCGGCGGCGGCATCCACTTCACCGGCGAAAACTATCCGCTGGAAAAATTCGCCGAGCGCCTGAAGCGCTTCTCCGGCGAATACGATGTGCAGGTGTACCTGGAGCCCGGCGAAGCCTCGATCACCAAGTCGACCACGCTGGAAGTTACCGTGCTCGACAAGCTTTACAACGGCAAGGACCTTGTCGTGGTGGATTCGTCCATCGAAGCGCACATGCTGGATCTTCTGATCTATCGTGAAAACGCAAAGGTCCACCCCAACCAGGGACCGCACCGGTACATGGTCTGCGGCAAGTCCTGCCTGGCCGGCGACATCTTCGGCGAGTTCGATTTTCCGAACGAGCTCAATGTCGGCGACAGGATCTCGATCCAGGACACCGCCGGATACACGATGGTCAAGAAAAACTGGTTTAACGGCGTGAAAATGCCGGCAATCGCCATCCGGGAACTGGATGGCAGCCTCAGGACGGTCCGCGAATTCGACTACGCGGACTACGAACACAGCCTTTCCTGAGCCACAGGGCTCAGCAGGCTTCTGACGATTGGACTTGAAGGAGTTGGTCCCCATAATGAAAAAGAACGTGCTTATCATCGGCGCCGGTGGCGTCGCCCAGGTCGTCGCGCACAAGTGCGCGCAGAACAACGACGTGCTCGGCGACATCCACATCGCTTCACGCACCAAGTCGAAATGCGATGCCATCATCGCCTCGGTCCACGAGAAGAAGGCGATGAAGCAGCCAGGCGTGCTTGAAGCGCATGCGCTCGACGCCCTCGACATCGAGGCCACGAAGGCGCTCATCACCAAGACCGGCAGCCAGATCATCATCAACGTCGGCACCGCGTTCCTCAACATGTCGGTGCTGCGCGCCTGCATGGATACCGGAGTCGCCTATATCGACACCGCGATCCACGAAGAGCCGAACAAGATCTGCGAGACCCCGCCGTGGTACGGGAACTACGAGTGGAAGCGCGCCGCCGAATGCGAGGAAAAGGGCATCACCGCCGTCCTCGGCGCCGGCTTCGATCCGGGCGTCGTCAACGCCTATGCGCGTCTCGCCAAGGACGAGTATCTCGACAAGGTCACCGACGTCGATATCGTCGACATCAATGCCGGCAGCCACGGCAAGTACTTCGCCACCAACTTCGACCCGGAAATCAACTTCCGTGAGTTTACCGGCGTCGTCTACTCCTGGCAGAAGGGCGAGTGGCAGGTGAACAAGATGTTCGAGATCGGCAAGGACTACGACCTGCCGGTCGTCGGCACCCGCCGCGCCTATCTCTGCGGCCATGACGAAGTGCATTCGCTGGCAAAGTACATGGACGGCGCCGACGTGCGCTTCTGGATGGGCTTCGGCGATCACTACATCAACGTCTTCACCGTCCTGAAGTCGATCGGTCTCCTTTCCGAACAGCCGGTGAAGCTGGCCGACGGTTCCGAAGTGGTGCCGCTCAAGGTCGTCAAGGCCTGCCTGCCCGACCCGGCTTCGCTCGCCCCCAACTACGAAGGCAAGACCTGCATCGGCGACTTCGTGAAGGGCATCAAGGACGGCAAGGAACGCACGGTGTTCATCTACAACGTCGCGGACCACAAGGAAGCCTATAACGAAGTCGGCTCGCAGGGCATCTCCTACACCGCCGGCGTTCCTCCGGTCGCAGCCGCCATGCTGGTCGCCACTGGCGAGTGGGATGCGAAGAAGATGGTCAATGTCGAGGAACTGCCGCCCAAGCCGTTCATCAACCTCCTGAACCGCATCGGCCTCCCGACACGCATCAAGGACGAAGAAGGCGACCGTCCGGTCAGCTTCTGAACCACCGTCGCCTGACGAGAGCAAGACTGCACCGGCCCGATGGGTCGGTGCAGTTCGGGCGAAGAGCGGTCTGAAAGACACGCACCAAGAACGTTTTAGCAAATAAATACAGATATTTATTTCAATATCTTGATCATCATCACGCCGTCCCGTTGTTCGACACGACCGGGAAAGGTGCTTATCTAGATACTCATCTGCTGTCCCTGACAGGGAGTGCCCTCGAGCGTCGTTGACGGGGCCGTCGACGCGCTTGCGCGATCCTGTGTGTCCCATCAAAACAAACGACGCACCTCTTGTCGGCGCGGGTTTCCGTCACCTGTCGGCTGCCTGCCCTTTGTCATCGTTCATTGCTGCGCTCGGAGCCACGTTTCCGTCTTGCACGAATATTTTTCGATATATCTTGATTTTCGATATATCGAGATCTATATCGAAACTCATGAAACACAAAGATCCCCATTTTGAATCTCACGATCGACCGAAGGGTCGCCACAGCGACGAACATCATGGCCATGGGCGCCGAGGGCACCATGGTCGCAGGTTGTTCGACTACGGCGAACTTCGCTTGCTCATCCTTGCAATGATAGCCGAGGCGCCGAGCCACGGTTACGAGTTGATCAAATCCATCGAGGACCGTTTCGGCGGCAGCTACAGCCCGAGCCCCGGCGTCATCTACCCCACCCTCTCCTGGCTCGACGACATGGGCTATGCGCTGATTGAGGCCGCTGAAGGCGGAAGGAAGCGCTACAGCATCACGCCCGAGGGGCAGGCCTTCCTCGTCGCAAACCAGGCGGCAGTCGAAGAACTCCTGGCACGCAGCAAGGCTTCCGGCTTCGCCGGCCGCGACGGCGTTCCGGCCCAGGTGGTGCGCGCGATGGAAAACCTGAAGCTAGCAATGCGCCTGCGCTTCAAGCGCGGCCCCCTGGACCAGGATACCGCAGAGACCATCGCAGCCGCCCTTGATCAGGCCGCACAAACCGTGGAACGCAGCTAATGAACGAACAATCACCCATCACGCCTCAAATCTTGAGCGTCGCCAAGATCGAAACCTCGAATGCAAGTCGCTACCTCCAGCAACTCTGCAAGCATTTTGCCCATAAGCGGCCCGTCAGCTTCGACCCGAACTCGGGAAGCATTTCCTTCACCGTGGGCACGTGCCGGCTGGAAGCTTCAAACGATCTGCTGACGATTTCGCTCGAATCTGCGGACGACGAGCAGATGGTCCAGCTTCAGGACGTTGTCGTTCGTCACCTGGTCAGATTCGCCTTCAGAGAGGAATTGCATATCGATTGGCAAGCCTCGACGGCAAGCGACGAGAACTGATCCCCCATCCCCCGGGCAGATGAAACAGCTCGGCTCCTCTACGGACAGGA